>NZ_JBWKQA010000003.1:0-732771 GCF_059418525.1 Telluria sp. GW821-FHT07G12
CGCCGCGCCCGCCGCCCGCCAGCCGGCCGCGGCCCGCCAGCCGGCCGCGGCCCGCCAGCCGGCCGCGGCCCGTACCGGGGAGGGCGCCTGATGCCCCGTCCGCATTACATCCTGCTGCCGGTCAGCCCGCTGTTCATCGCGTTCAGCCTGATCTGCGCCTTCATGCTCAACCTGATGCCTTGGGGCCGCTGGGTCGGCGCGCCGGACTTCGTCGCGCTGGTGTTGGTCTTCTGGGGCATCCACCAGCCGCGCAAGGTCGGCATCGGCATCGCCTTTTCGATGGGCCTGCTGATGGACGTGCACGACGCCACGCTGCTTGGCGAGAACGCGCTGGCCTATACGCTGCTATCCTATCTGGCGATCATGATCCACCGCCGCGTGCTGTGGTTCCCGCTGGTGACCCAGGCGATCCACGTGTTCCCGCTGCTGCTGCTGACGCAGGCGATCCAGGTGATGGTGCGCTTCATCGTCACCGGGCGTTTTCCGGGCTGGCTGCACTTCATCGAGAGCCTGATCGCGGTAGCCCTGTGGCCGGTCGTGACCTGGCTGCTGCTGGCGCCGCAACGGCGTGCGGTCGACAAGGACCACACGCGTCCAATCTGATGTGCTGAATGACCGAGATTAAAGACAGCGATCGCGAGATCCACCACTTCCGCATGCGCCTCTCGGCGCTGGTGGTGCTCGTGTTTATCTGCTTCGGCCTGCTGGTGGCCCGCTTCGTCTGGCTGCAGGTGGTCAAGCACAACCAGTACATGGCCCAGGCCGAGGACAACCGCATCGCGCTGGTGCCGATCGTCCCGAACCGCGGCCTGATCCTGGACCGCAACGGCGTGGTCCTGGCCAGTAACTACTCGGCCTACACGCTCGAGATCACGCCCTCGAAGCTGGAGGCGAATCTCGACTCCGTGATCGACGAGCTGGCCAAGCTGGTCACGATCGAAGCGAAGGACCGCAAGCGCTTCAAGCGTCTGCTGGAAGAGTCGAAGAATTTTTCCAGCGTGCCGATCCGCACCCGCCTGACCGACGACGAGGTCGCGCGCTTCACCGCGCAGCGCTTCCGCTTCCCCGGCGTCGAGGTGCAGGCGCGCCTGTTCCGCCAGTACCCGCTGGGCGAGATCGCTTCGCACGTGCTGGGCTACATCGGCCGCATCAACCAGGCCGAGGCCAAGGTCATCGAAAACAGCGACGACTCCGCCAACTACAACGGCACCGATCACATCGGTAAGGAAGGCCTGGAGAAGAGCTACGAGCGCCAGCTGCATGGCGTCACCGGCTACGAGGAAGTCGAGCGCTCGGCCGGCGGCCGCGCCATCCGCACCCTGTCGCGCACGCCGCCGGTGCCGGGCACCAACCTGATCCTGTCGATCGACATCGAGCTGCAGAAGGTGATCGAGGAAGCCTTCGGCGACTTCCGCGGCGCGCTGGTCGCGATCGAGCCGGAAACCGGCGACGTGCTGGCCTACGTGTCGCGCCCGGGTTTCGATCCCAACCTGTTCGTCGACGGCATCGATTCCCAGAGCTGGACGGAGCTGAACACCTCGCTCGACCGTCCGCTGATGAACCGTCCGCTGTCCGGTACCTATCCGCCCGGTTCGACCTTCAAGCCCTTCATGGCGCTGGCCGCGCTCGAAGCCGGCAAGCGCCGTCCGGAGCAGGGCATCAGCGACCCAGGCTTCTTCATGCTCGGCGGCCACCGCTTCAACGACGACAAGCCGGGCGGCCACGGCTACATCGACATGTACCGCTCGATCGTGATGTCCTGCGATACCTACTACTACCAGCTCGGCAACGAGATGGGCATCGATCTGATCAGCAGCTTCATGAAGCAGTTCGGCTTTGGTTCGCCGACCGGCATCGACCTCGAACACGAGAAGGGCGGCGTGCTGCCTTCGCAGGAGTGGAAGCGCGAGCGCTTCAAGAAAAACCGCGCGGCCCAGAAGTGGGTCGGCGGCGACACGATCTCGATCAGCATCGGCCAGGGCTTCAACAGCTACACCATGCTGCAGCTGGCGCACGCGGTGTCGACCCTGGCCAACAACGGCGTGATCATGAAGCCGCACCTGGTGAAAATCCTGGAAGACGGCGGCACCCGCCAGCGCACGCTGACGGTGGCGAAGGAATCCGGGCGCATCCCGCTGAAGCAGGAAAACATCGACGTCATCAAGCGCGCCATGGTCGGTGTGATCAACGATAACAGCGGCACCGGCTTCATGGCCTTCCGCAATGCCGGCTACCTTGCCGGCGGCAAGACCGGTACCGCGCAGGTGGTCGGTCTGAAAGGCGCCAAGTACAACCACAACATGACGCCGGAACGCATGCGCGACAACGCGCTGTTCACCGCCTTCGCGCCGGCCAACAAGCCGAAGATCGCGATCGCGATGGTGGTCGAGAACGCCGGCTTCGGCGCCCAGTACGCGGCGCCGATCGCGCGCAAGGCGCTCGACTACTACCTGCTCGGCAAGCGCCCCGGCGACAAGGCCAAGCCGGTGCCGAGCGTGGCGGTACAGAAGGAAGACCTGGCGGTGCCGGAAGAGTCCTTTGGTCCGAACGCCGGCCTGCCCAAGCCGCCGGGCGGTGAAACCCCTGGCAACAAGGAGTAAGCGATGCCAGCCCATATTCCCGAACGGCGTTCGCTGAGCCGGCGCCTGAAACCCTATCTGCTGGTGTTCGACGGCCCGCTGGCCCTGATCCTGTTCCTGCTGTTCTCGGTCGGCACCCTGACCATGAGCTCGGCCGGCCACGACTTCCCGGGCCGCATGGAAGGGCAGATGCGCAACATCCTGCTGTCCTTCACCGTGATGTGGATCGCGGCGAACATTCCACCGCAGATGCTGCTGCGGCTTGCGGTGCCGATCTACAGCTTCGGCGTCGCGCTGCTGGTGGCGGTGGCGGTGGCCGGTACCGTCAAGAAGGGCGCACGGCGCTGGCTGCACGTGGGCGTCGACATCCAGCCTTCCGAGATCCTGAAGATCGCCACGCCGCTGATGCTGGCCTGGTATTTCCAGACCCGGGCCGGCTTCATGAAGTGGCAGAACTTCATCGTGGCGGCGATCCTGCTGATCATTCCCTTCGGCCTGATCGCCAAGCAGCCCGACCTCGGCACCGCGCTGCTGGTGGGCGCGTCCGGCTTCTACGTGATCTTCCTGGCCGGCCTGTCGTGGAAGGCCCTGCTGGGCCTGTTCACGGCCGGCTGCGCGGCGCTGCCGGTGGCCTGGTCGATGATGCACGACTACCAGCGCGACAGGGTGATGACGCTGATCGATCCCACTTCGGATCCGCTGGGCAAGGGCTTCCACATCATCCAGTCGACCATCGCGATCGGCTCCGGCGGCGTGAGCGGCAAGGGCTACATGAAGGGCACCCAGGCCTACCTGGAATTCATTCCCGAGCGCACCACCGACTTCATCTTCTCGGTGTACTCGGAAGAGTTCGGCCTGGTCGGTAACCTGGTGTTACTGTTCTTGTATTTGCTGCTCATCGGGCGCAGTATGATGATCGCTGCAAACGCCCCGAATCTGTTCACGCGTCTGCTGGCCGGCGCGGTGTCGATGATGTTCTTTACCTATTGTTTCATCAACATGGGTATGGTCAGCGGCATCCTGCCTGTGGTCGGAGTTCCGCTTCCTTTCATGAGCTATGGCGGTACTGCGTTGATTACTTTGGGACTTTGCAGTGGTATATTGATGAGCATTCAAAGACACCGCAAACTGGTGCAGACCTGACATGAAAGAGAACGCGATGGCCGTTCGCGCATTGCGAGGCCGATTTTTGCCAGCGGTCATTACGTTAGCATCCGCAACCCTGATTACCGGCTGCAGTACCACCACCGAGACCGGCGAACACAAAAGCCTGATCCCGCTGCCCTGGAAACACAAAGTGGCAACGCGGCACGGCGACATCGATCCCAGCCTGCCCAAGCTGCCCGCAGCCGGTTCCGGCCGCGGCGGCTACTACCAGGACGACGGTCCCGGCGACAATCCGCCGCCCGGCCTGCGCGACCTGGCGGACGCGGTCGTCAAGTACGAGCCCTACGCCAAGTTTGCCAACAAACCCTACGCGGTGTTCGGCCAGACCTACACGCCGCTGCTCAACGACGAGCCCTTCACCCAGCGCGGCGTGGCCAGCTGGTATGGCGTGAAATTCCATGGCCAGCGCACCTCGTCGGGCGAGCCCTACGACATGTACAAGATGACGGCCGCGCATCCGACGCTGCCGATCCCGTCCTACGCCCGCGTGACGAGCCTGGATTCCGGCAAGTCGGTGGTGGTGCGTATCAACGACCGCGGCCCTTTCCACTCGGACCGCATTGTCGACGTCTCCTACACGGCGGCGCTCAAGCTCGGCTTGCTGGGCAAGGGCAGCCACCAGGTCGAGATCGAGCGCCTGTTCCCGGACGATCCGACCCGCATCGCCACCGTGCGCCGCGCCGCAACCTCGGCCGCGCAGGCCGCGCCGGCGCCGGCGGAAATCGCCGCGCTGATGCTGGAAGACCGCGTGGCGATGGACAGTGCCGCCGTGGCGCGTCCCGACGCCGCTCCCAAGACCGTCAAGTCCGGCTTCTACCTGCAGCTGGGCGCCTACGGGCGTGAAGGCAAGGCCGAAGAGATCGGCGAGATGCTGAAGAAGTCGGGCGTTTCGCAGGCGCTGGAAGTGGTGCGTTCGGGTTCCGTCAACCGGCTCTACAGCGGCCCCTTCGAGACCCGCGCGATGGCGCAGGAGGCGGCGCGGGCCTTGCCTTCCTCTTTGGGCTTGAAACCTATCGTTGTGCGGCGCTGATCGCTGCTGCGGCGCATGCGTGTGGCCGCTAAAGTCTCCTAGTCGCTATACTCGGCCGGCAAAGGAGAAATAATGCTCGATCACGAAAAGACTGCGATGGCGGAACTGGCGTTCAAGCTGGGCCGCATCACCCGCCAGGCGATGTACCAGACGAACGAAGCTCAGCAAGCTTACGACCTGTCGAAAATCGCTGCAGAGGTGCTGGAGCTGGGGCACACCCAGATCGCCCCGGATGTACTGATGATGTTCGTGGCAGGCTTCCACGAAACCGACCCCAGGCCCGAGCGCCGGAAGACGCAGATTCCCGGCGCCGAAAGGGAGTAGCGGCTTCCCGGCGGCTTGGCCGATCAACGGCAATTCTTCACTTCCGCCGACGACACCGCATCCGCCACCGACACGATCCGCTCGCGCGTCGCCGCCTCCAGGTCGCGGAAGCGGTAGCTGTAGCGCGTGGTCTGCGGGCCGCG
This sequence comes from Telluria sp. GW821-FHT07G12, assembly GCF_059418525.1. Taxonomy (NCBI): domain Bacteria; kingdom Pseudomonadati; phylum Pseudomonadota; class Betaproteobacteria; order Burkholderiales; family Oxalobacteraceae; genus Telluria; species Telluria sp. GW821-FHT07G12. The sequence goes on from NZ_JBWKQA010000003.1 coordinate 5,244, forward strand.
CGGCGTGATGCGGGCGCTGTGCACACCCTGCTTGTTCAGCTGCGCCAGCAGGGTCTGGGCGCCGCTCTCGGTTTTAAATACGCCCAGCGAGATTGCCCACTTCATGGGCGAATCCCCCGACATGATGAAGAAATTCGTGACGCCGAGCTCGCGCAGCTCGGCGGCCTTGCGGTCGGCCGCGTCCTTGCTGGGCTGCGGCGGGATGTTCACCAGGTAGCTGGTCACGTCCTGGGCCTGCACGGCCTGGCGCGACTGGCGCTCGCCCAGGTCCAGCGATGCCAGGCGCGATTCGAAGCGCTTCGATTCGCCGGCGCTGAAGGTGCCGACCTCGATGCAGGCCAGCGGTTTCGCGGGAGCGGGCGGGGGAGCCGCCGGCGCCTCTTCCTGCGCGGCCGCGGCGGGTGCGCTGGCCGGCGCGGCTGCTGCAGCCGGCGGCGTCTTCGCGGCTTCGGCCTGTTCGCTGGTCAGCAGGGTCAGCCTGCCGGCTTCGAGCTGGGGCTTGATGCGCGCGCGTTCTTCCTCGCTGCCCTTGTTCGAACCCATAAAGCCCTGCGCATACGCGAACAGGGCGGCATTCAGGAACAGCAGCGACCAGAAGACGAATCTCAACACAGCGTTTTCCTATGATGAAGGGGAGGCGAGGGCGGCCGCGTGCAGGCCGACCAGCACGATATTATCCAGCATCCTGCAAGGCACCGACAAAGCTGGCGCCACGTGGCCCGCCGCGCCGCCGGAGACGATGCACAGCTCCGCCGGCAGGGCGGCAAAGGCGCGCTCAATTGCGCCCGCCTGCGCCGCAATGCAGCCGGAACGGATCGCGTCCAGCGTGTTGTCGGCAAAGGCCGGCGGCAGTTCTGCCTGCGCGCTGGTCTCCGGCAGCTGCGCGGTGCCGCGCGCCAGCGAGGACAGCATCAGGCCCAGGCCAGGCAGGATCATGCCGCCGACGAATTCGCCCTCTGCCGAGACGCCGTCGACCGTGGTCGCGGTGCCGCAGGTGGCCACCACCAGCGCCTTGCCGGGAACCAGCGTGCGTGCGCCCAGCGCCGCGGCAAAGCGGTCCGCGCCCAGCTGGGCCGGATTGCGGTAGCGGTTGCGCAGCCCGGCCAGCTCGGCCTGCGCGCCGAACCACTCGGGCGCTGTTACCGGCAGCAGTGCTGCCAGGCGTTCGCGCATGGCGGCGCCGGCCACGTTCGAGACAATCGCGCGCGACACCGCATGTCCGGCCCATGCCGCCGCCAGGCTGTCCAGCTCCGCATGCACCACGGCGCCGTGGGCGATCCAGTCGCCGGGCGCCGCACCGGCTTGCGCGATGGCCCACTTGACCCGGGTATTGCCTGCGTCGACCAGGAGCATCGTCATCGCCGCCTCAGCCCTTGATACGTAGTGAGACGTCGCCGGCGACGATGGCCATGCGGCCGCTTTCCGTGTCCAGCAGCAGGCGGCCGGCATCGTCGACGCCGGCGGCCAGGCCTTCGTGCAGCACTTCGCCGCGGTCGAGGATGGTGACCAGCTGGCCCTGCCAGCCGTGCAGCAGGTTCCAGCGCGCGGTGAAGGCGCCGAAGCCGCGTTGTTCGAACAGGCGCAGAGCGTCGGCCAGGCCGTCCAGGATGGCGGCCAGCAGGGTGTCGCGTTCCATGCGCGCCAGCCAGGGCACGGCGGCCACCGAACGGCCGATCTGTTTTTCCAGTTCGTCCGGCATGGCGAGGTTCAGGCCGATGCCGATCACGGCCCACACGCCGCCGTCATGCGCGGACGCCGTTTCGACCAGGATGCCGGCCAGCTTGTCGCCGTCCTTCAGCACGTCGTTCGGCCATTTCAATTGGACCGGCTGGCCCAGCCGGCCCAGGGTCTCGGCCAGCGCCGTGCCGATCGCCAGCGGCAGGCCGGTCAGCTTCTGCACGCCGCCTGCGAATTTCCAGGCCAGCGAGAAGGTGAGCGAATGGCCCGGCGCGGACAGCCAGCTGCGCCCGGCGCGGCCGCGGCCCGCGGTCTGATGCTCGGCCACCAGCAGCAGAGGTCCCTGCAGTGTGAATGCACGGGTCAAAAGATCGGCGTTGGTCGAGCCGGTTTCAGCCACCACTTCGACGGCGACGCGCGCATGGGACAGTGCCATGATCTGCCGCGCGTTCATGCGGCCTCCTTCCGCGCCTTTTGCGGCGCACGCGCGAACAGCGGGTCGAACAGGAAGTTCGGCAGCGCGCGCAGCAGGCGGGCCACGAGGCCCATCTGCCAGGGGATCACACGGAAGCTTGCGCCGGCATCGATGGCGCGCACGGCTCGCGCCGCGAAGCGTTCGGCCGGCATCAGGAAGGGCATGGGGAAACGGTTATTGCTGGTCATGGGTGTATCGATATAGCCGGGCGCGACGGTCACGACCCGGATGCCGTAAGGGCGCATTTCGAGGCGCAGCGATTCGGCATAGCTGTGCACCGCCGCCTTCGACGCGCAGTAGGCGCCGGCGCCGCGCATGCCGCGGACGCCCGCCATGCTGCCGATCGCCACCAGCCGGCGCGGGCCGGTCTGCGTTTTCATGGTCTCGATGAAGGGTGCGAAGGTGGCGATGGTGGCGTCGACGTTGGTGGCGAACACGGCGCCGAACAGCGGCAGGTCTTCCAGCCGTTCGGTCAGGGTGCCGTGCGAGATGCCGGCCGAGGCGATCACGACGTCGGCGCCGTTGTGCGCGGCGATGAAATCCTGCGCGGCCTGCGCCAGCGCCGCGTGGTCGGTGACGTCGACCGCGTAGGCGCGGTGGGTGTCGGGGTGGGGCAGGCTGGCGATCAGGGCGTCGAGGGCGTCGCTGCGGCGCGCCAGCAGGCCGAGCACGGCGCCCTGGGCCGCATACTCGCGCGCCATGGCGGCGCCGATGCCGCTGGACGCGCCGGTGATGAACACGCGCAGCGGCGTGGAACTCATTGCCGGGCCTTGGCCACCAGATAGTCCATCACCTGCAGCGCGACCTGGTGCTGCTGCGCCTCGCTGCGCGCTTCGCCGGCGGCGATGGCGCGTTCGTTCGCATGCGAGGGCGAGGTCAGGTAACGGCCGCCGATCGCGATCATCGGCCAGCGGTCGATATGGTAAGTGTCCATCATGGCGTCCGCGCGGCGCAGGCGCTGCTGGATGCCGAAGGAGCGGTAGGTGTCGATGAATTTCGCACGGTCGATGCCGTTCTTCGTGATCCAGTCGAACACCTGCTCGTCGCTGTTCAGGCGCAGGCGGTCGACGTGCATGGCGGCGAACACCTTGTCGTGGAACCGATCGGCCAGGCCCATCGCTTCCAGCGTGAAGAACAGGCGCTGCTGCGGCGCCACGTTGGCGTCGCGCGAGACGTGCACGCGCTTGAAGACGATATTGTCGCCCTGCTGCTTGACCCAGGCCGCCAGGTGCGGCTCGAAGGCGTAGCAGTGCGGACAGTAATAGGCGAAGAACTCGATCACCTCGACCTTGCGGCCGGTGTCGGTTGGGAGCGGCGAGGGCAGGGTCAGGTACTCGACCCCGTCCTTCGGTTCGGCGGCGGCGGCAGGCTGCACGGCGCCGGCCGCAAGGGCCAGGCCGCCGAGCAGGGAGGTGCAGAACAGGCGGCGCGTCGTCATCGATGCCCGCTCAGCGCTGGTTGCGCACGATGGCGACGTCGACGCCGCTGTCGAGCAGCTTGGCGCGCGCCTTGTTCATCGCTTCGACCTGGTTGTACGGGCCGAGGCGCACGCGGTGCAGCACGCCGCTGTCGCTGCTGCGGTCGCTGATCGCGGCTTCGAAGCCAAGCAGGGCCAGCTTGGCGCGGGTGGCTTCGGCGTCCGACATTTCGCGGAAGGCGCCGGCCTGCAGGTAGTAGATGTAATCGCCGGCAGCGGCAGCCGGCGCCGCCGCAGCAGCACGGGCAGGCGCAGCCGCAGCAGCCTGCGCCGCCAGCGGATGCGCGTCGCGCGCCACCGGCTGGGACAGGACCGGCGGCTTCGCCTCCATGCTGGCGATCGCCTGGCCCAGCGGATCGGCCGCAGCCGGCGCAGCCGGCGCCGCCGGTGCGGCTGTTTCGGCCGGTTTGGCGCTGCGCGCCGCCGCCTTTTCCGTCACTTCCTTGTTGGCCTCGCGCACGGCGTCGCGGTTGGCGTACATCGGCTTGTTCGGATCCATGGCCTGACCAGGCGCCGGGTCGGCCGGACGTCCCGCCTTGGCGGTCTTTTCGGTGAACGGCGACGCGCCCTTGGTGATCGTCAGGGCCACCGCAACCGCGATGCCGAGGCCGACGATCAGGCCGATGATCAGGCCGGTGAGCGTGCTGCCGCGCTGGCGCGCGAGGGCGCGGATGGTGCGGCTGCGGCCCATTACATCTTCTCCGGCGCCGACACGCCGATCAGCGCGAGGCCGTTGCGCAGCACCTGGCGGACAGCCACGGCCAGGGCCAGGCGCGCCAGTTTCAGCGCTTCGTCGTCGTCGAGCAGCCACTTGTGGGCGAAGTAGTAGCTGTGCAGCTCGCCGGCCAGTTCGCGCAGGTAGAACGCGACCTGGTGCGGGCCGAGTTCGGCCTGGGCGCGCTGCAGCATCTCCGGATAGGCCGCCAGCTTGGCCAGCAGGCCCGCTTCGTGCGGCTGGGTCAGCGGCGACAGGTCGACGTTGGCGAGGCTGGCGACGTCGCCGCCCCAGTTGGCCAGCGCCGAGCAGATGCGCGCGTGGGCGTACTGCACGTAGTACACCGGGTTTTCGTCATTGGTGGCCAGCGCGACGTCGACGTCGAACACGAACTCGGTGTCGGCCTTGCGCGAGATGAGGAAGAAGCGCACGGCGTCGCGGCCGCGGGTGACGTCGCCGTTGCCCGACCATTCGATCAGGTCGCGCACGGTCACGTAGGAGCCGGCGCGCTTGGAGATCTTGACCTCTTCGCCGTTCTTCATCACGGTGACCATCTTGTGCAGCACGTAGTCGGGGTAGCCCTGCGGGATGCCGATGTTCACCGCCTGCAGGCCGGCGCGCACGCGCGCGATGGTGCCGTGGTGGTCGCTGCCCTGGATGTTGATGGCCTGGTCGAAGCCGCGCTTGAATTTCTGGATGTGGTAGGCGACGTCAGGCACGAAATAGGTGAAGGTGCCGTCGGACTTGCGCATCACGCGGTCCTTGTCGTCGCCGTAGTCAGTGGTCTTCAGCCACAGCGCGCCGTCCTGCTCGTAGGTGACGCCGGCGTCGACCAGCGCCTGCACGGCGGCGGCCACCTTGCCGTCGGCGTACAGCGAGGACTCCAGATAGTAATTGTCGAACTTGACGCCGAAGGCCTGCAGATCCTGGTCCTGCTCGTTGCGCAGGTAGGTGACGGCGAAGCGGCGGATCGATTCGATGTCCTCGACGTCGCCGGAGGCGGTGGCCGGCTGGCCGTCGCTGGCCGAGACGGTTTTCTTCGCCAGGAAGTCGTCGGCGATGTCCTGGATGTAGTCGCCGTTGTAGGCCGACTCCGGCCATTCGGCGTCGCCTGGCTTGAAGCCGCGGGCGCGCGCCTGCACCGAGGTCGCCAGGGTGGCGATCTGGACGCCGGCGTCGTTGTAGTAGAACTCGCGGGTGACCTTGTGGCCCTGGGCTTCGAACAGCGCGGACAGGGAGTCGCCCAGCGCGGCCTGGCGGCCGTGGCCGACGTGCAGCGGGCCGGTCGGGTTGGCCGAGACGAATTCGATGATCACGTGGTGGCCATCGCCGCCGTTACCGCGGCCAAAGGCGGCGCCCTGCTGGAGGACGGTACGCACCACCGACTGCTTGGCGGCGTCGGCCACGCGCAGGTTGATGAAGCCCGGACCCGCGATCTCGGCCGAGGCGATCAGGCCCTGCGCCTTCGGATCGGCCTGCAGGGCGGCGACCAGGCGGGTGGCCAGTTCGCGCGGGTTCATCTTGAGCGGCTTGGCCAGTTGCATCGCGATGTTGCAGGCGATGTCGCCATGGGTCGGGTCGCGCGGACGTTCGAGCGCAATATTCGGGGTCAAATCGCTGCCTTCGACGATCGGGGCCAGGGCGGCCTGGAACAGGGCAACGATTTCTTGTTTTTGTTGGGCGAGCATGGACTGTGGTCGAAAATGAAATAGTCTGGGGGATGCTCTCATTATACTGGTTTGACGCAATGCGGAATACGGCTTGGACCTTGCTCCAAAGCTTCGTTTAAGCCTGCGCAACGCTTAACCGCTACAATGTGCGTCTTTATGCATTGTCCGATTCGCCATGACTGAAAAGCGCCCGACGCTCACCCTGAAACCCAAGGCCGCAGCCAAATCCACCGGCCCCGCGCGGCCTCAGGCCAAGGGAGGCCCGGGCAAGAGCGCCGGCGGCCCACGCAAGGACGGCCCGCGCGCCTCCGCGCCGCCGGCCAGCCCGCAAAGCCGCCCGCCAGGCCGGCCGGAACCCATCCCGCAGGCCAAAGCCCCGTCCGCCGTCGACGAAGCGCCGCGCCTGCGCTCCAGCCACGAAGTCAAGGTGCCGGCCCAGCTCGATTTCCGCCCGGACCTGAAGAGCGATTCGCTGGCCTTCGCCCTGCTCGGCGCGGCCAGCAGCCTGGCCCGCGTACGCATCGGCACCGCCTTGCCGCAGGCCCTGTCCGAGGTCTTCCATGCCTATGGCGCGACCCCGCAGGCGCGCGGCGCGATGCAGGACATCGCCTACCGCAGCATGCGCCAGCTGGCGCGCAGCGAGGCGCTGCTGGCCATGATGACCAGCAAGGCGCCGGAGCCGCCGATGCTGGCCGGCCTGCTGTGCGCGGCGCTGACCCTGCTCGATCCGCCGGAAGGCAGCCAGGCGTCGTACGAGGCCTTCACCGTGGTCGATCAGGCGGTCGGCGCGGCGGCGAGCCACCCCGATTTCGCGCACGCCAAGGCGATGGTGAACGCGGTGCTGCGGCGCTTCCTGCGCGAGAAGGACAGCTTGTTGAACACCGTACTGGCGCAGCCGCCGGCGCGCTGGAACTACCCGCAATGGTGGATCGATGCGGTGCGCACCGCCTATCCGCAGCAGTGGCAGGACGTCCTCCAGGCCGGCAACCGCCAGCCGCCGCTGACCTTGCGCGTCAACCTGCGCAAGACGGGAGTCGACGACTACCTGCAGACCCTGGCCGCGGCCGGGATCGAAGCAAGCCGCGTCGGCCCGAGCGCGCTGCGCCTGGCCCAGGCCATGAACGTGACGCAGATTCCCGGCTTCGAGCAGGGCCTGGTATCGGTGCAGGATGCCGGCGCCCAGCTGGCCGCGCCGCTGCTCGACCTGCAGGACGGCATGCGCGTGCTGGACGCCTGCGCGGCCCCGGGCGGCAAGAGCGGCCACATCCTCGAGACCGCCGACGTTGACCTGACCGCGCTGGACTTCGACGGCCGCCGCCTGGCGCGGGTCGACCAGAACCTGCAGCGCCTGGGCCTGCAGGCCACGGTGAAAACCGGCGCCGCGGAAAATACGGACTGGTGGGACGGCGTGCAATACGACCGCATCCTGGCCGACGTGCCGTGCACGGCCTCGGGCATCGTGCGGCGCCATCCGGACATCCGTTGGTTGCGTCGCAAGAGCGATACCCACCAACTTGCAACACTTTCCACCAAAATACTCGACAACCTTTGGCAGATGCTGCGGCCCGATGGTAAATTGCTGTTCGTGACATGTTCGCTCTGGCCGCAGGAATCGGAAGCGCAGGCAGCCGCCTTTGCGGCACGCCATGGTGCGGTCCGCCTCGACGCGCCGGGCCAGCTTCTTCCAACGAGCGGTGCCGGGCAGGATCATGATGGTCTGTTCTATGCCCTGTTCCAGAAGGCCGGGGCGTGAGACTTCCCGATAACACGCTTTTTTAAGGTTCCGGCCCTAGTGACTGCTCGATTTTTTCGCCTGCTCGTTTGCCAGCTGCTGCTGGTATTCGCCTGCGCCAGCGCGCAGGCGGCCGAGGGAATCGAGATCACCCGCGCCGGCATCGAAGCCTCCGACGACGGCTACCGCCTCAACGCCACTTATTCCTTCGAGCTGACGCCCGGCCTCGAGCAGGCCGTGATGCATGGCATCCAGCTGTTCTTCACCACCGAGATCGAACTGACCCGGCCGCGCTGGTGGTGGACCGACGACAAGGCGGTCTCCAAGCGCCGCACCGTGCGCCTGCATTACGACCTGCTGACGCGCCAGTACACCGTGCAGGTGATCGGCAGCATCCAGCAAAGCTATCCGACGCTGGAGGAGGCGATGCTGTCGATCCGACGCCCGAACCGCTGGCTGATCGCCGCCAAGGGCGAGCTCAAACCCGGCGAAGTCTATAACGTCACCCTGCGCATGTTCATGGACCGCGATTACCTGCAGAAGCCGCTCCAGGTGGACGCCTTCAACAATTCCGAGCTGCGGCTGGCGTCGCACAAGAAGACCTTCACTTACCGTGCGGAGTAAGCCGTGACCCAGGTCCTGCGCTACGCACTCGTGATCGGCAGCGCGATCGGCACGATCCTGCTGTTCCTGCTCGCCTCCGCGACCGACAATTCGGGCTTCCTCGACCGTAACTACTCCTGGCTGCTGGGTGTGAACACCGCGGTCGCCGGCGCGCTGCTGATCCTCGTGATCGTGGCCCTGACGCGCCTGTATGCGCGCTACAAGGCCGGCAAGTTCGGCTCGCGCCTGATGACGCGCCTGATGCTGCTGTTCGCCGGCATCGGCATCCTGCCCGGACTGGTGATCTTCATGGTCTCGGTGCAGTTCGTGTCGCACTCGATCGAGTCCTGGTTCGACGTCAAGATCGAGGCCGCGCTGGCCTCCGGCCTGAGCCTGGGGCAGGCGGCGCTGGACGAATCGAAGTCCCAGCTGGGCGTGACCGCCAACACCGCCGCCGCCACCCTGGCCGGCCAGGACCCGGCCAATGCGCGCGCGATCCTGACCCGCGTGGTCGGCGGCGAGACCGGGATGCAGAGCGCCATGCTGCTGTCGGCCGAAGGCCAGGTGCTGGCTTCGGCCGCCGAGGATCCGCAGGTCGACCTGACGCCCGACCTGCCGACCGCGCAGATGCTCAAGCGCGCCGCGCTGCCGGGCGGGTATGCGCAGTCCGAAGGCAGCGCCGAACGCGAGTTCCGCGACTTCCAGGGCGCCGGCGCGCCCAGCGGCCTGGACATGGCCACCGGCCTGCGCCTGCGCGCGGTGGTGGCGGTGCCGGAGCCGCCCGGCACGGCGCCGCGCTACCTGCAGCTGATCCAGTCGGTGCCGGTCAACCTGGCCACCAATGCCCAGGTGCTGCAGGACGCCTACAGCACTTACCAGAACCGCGCCTTCTCGCGCCTCGGCCTGCGCAAGATGTACATCGGGACCCTGGTCCTGACCCTGCTGCTGGCGATCTTTTCCGCCATCGGCAGCTCCTTCCTCATAGCCGGCAACCTGGCGCAGCCGCTGCTGGTGCTGGCCGAGGGCACGCGCGCGGTGGCCGAGGGCGACCTGTCGCCGCGCCCGATCGTCGAGACCAACGACGAACTCGGCACGCTCACCCAGTCCTTCAACGCCATGACCGGCCAGCTGTTCGAGGCGCGTTCGGCGGTGGAGCGCAACCGCTCCGCGCTCGAAAGCGCCAAGGCCCACCTCGAATCGGTGCTGGCCAACATGTCGGCCGGCGTGGTCGTGATGGATGCCGATGGCGTGGTGGTCAACTCGAACGATGCCGTGCACCGCATCCTGCAGGTTGACGCCAACGCGCTGGCGGGCCGTCCCCTGGATGCGATCGAGGGCCTCGAGGCCTTCGCCAGCGCCGTCACGCGCGCCTTCTCGGCCCAGAGCGCGGCCCAGAGCGCACACACCTCCGCGCGCCACGGCCGCCGCCACGGCGACCTGCGCGCCCACTGGCAGCAGCAGATCGAAGTGCCGCGCCGGCCCGGCACCACCGACGACCACGACCTGACCCTGCTGGCGCGCGGCTCGCGCCTGCCGGTGGGGGCGGGCAGCGGCTTCATCGTGGTGTTCGACGACATCTCGGACGTGATCTCGGCCCAGCGCTCGGTGGCCTGGGGCGAGGTGGCGCGCCGCCTGGCGCACGAGATCAAGAACCCGCTGACGCCGATCCAGTTGTCGGCCGAGCGCATGCAGATGAAGCTGGCCGACCGCCTGGATCCGGACAGCGCCGCGCTGCTGAAAAAGGGCACCGACACCATCGTCATGCAGGTCGACGCCATGAAGCGCATGGTCGACGACTTCCGCGACTATGCCAAGGCGCCGCCGGCGGTGCTGCACCCGCTCGACCTGAACGACCTGATCTCGCAGATCCTGAACCTGTATTTGGCCGGGGACGGCTCGGACGTCATCCACGCCGCATTGGGCGCCAACCTGCCGCAGGTGATGGGCGACGCCACCCAGTTGCGCCAGGTGATCCACAACCTGCTGCAGAACGCGCAGGACGCGCTGGCCGACGCGCCGCCGCCGAACGGCGATGCACCACGCATCGACGTGGTCACCGAGGCCATCCACTACGAGGGCGCGGACGGGGCCGCCGGCACCGCGGTGCGCCTGGCGATCGTCGACAACGGGCCCGGTTTCGCCCCGAAAATCCTGTCGCGCGCCTTCGAACCCTATGTCACATCGAAGGTCCGGGGCACCGGTCTGGGCCTGCCGATGGTCAAGAAGATCGTCGACGAACACGGTGGCCGGATCGACGTTGCCAACCGCGCGGATGGATCTGGCGCTTCGGTATCGATTTTGCTGTTAAAGTTAGCTCCCGAGGCGAACTTGGCCGAAGTGTAAATCGCGCTTAGAATCTGGGCTGTGTGAGGGTCAGACAGGAAGGCAATACAAGATGGCGAACATACTCGTAGTTGACGATGAAATGGGAATTCGCGAGCTGCTCTCGGAGATCCTCGGCGACGAGGGCCACGTGGTGCAGCTGGCCGAGAATGCCCAGCAGGCCCGTGTCGCACGCCAGCAGGGCGCGCCCGACCTGGTGCTGCTCGACATCTGGATGCCGGATACCGACGGCGTCACGCTGCTCAAGGAGTGGCAGCGCGATGGCTTGCTCAGCATGCCGGTGATTATGATGTCCGGGCACGCGACGATCGATACCGCGGTCGAGGCGACCCGCATCGGCGCGCTGAACTTCCTCGAAAAGCCGATTGCCTTGCAAAAGCTGCTGAAGGCCGTGCAGCAGGGCCTGACCCGTGCCCAGGAAGTGGCGCGCGCCCCGGCCATCGCCCCGCGCCCGGCCGTGGCCAGCGCCCCCGTGCCCGAGCCGAGCATCCCGAGCGCGCCGATGTACGCGGCCCAGCCGCCGCAGAACGGCGCGATCGGCATCGCCCGCCCGGTCAGCAACGGCGAAGCCCATGCCCATGGCTACACGCTGTCCTTCGACCTGCCGCTGCGCGAGGCGCGCGACGCCTTCGAGCGCATGTACTTCGAGCACCATCTCGGCCGCGAAGGCGGTTCGATGACGCGCGTGGCCGAAAAGACCGGCCTCGAACGCACCCACCTGTACCGCAAGCTCAAGCAACTGGGCGTCGAGCCCGGCAAGCTGGGCAAGAAGAACATCGCCCAATGACGCTGGCTACTCCCGTGACCGTTACTCTGGTCACGGGCCCTTCGGCGGTAATGCGCGAGCAGGCGATTTTCGAACAGCTTCAGTTGTCAAATTTGCACCATGATGGTGCAAAAGACCGGTCGATGCCCTTGCAGGCCATCGTCCTCGAAGGCCTCGCGCCCGGAACTTCCCCTCTAGACACCCTTCCTGCGCATGTCCTGTGCGAGCGCATTGCCCCCGGCTGCCTGTGCTGCGCCGGCAATCTGGTTTTGCGTGTAACATTGAATCGCATGCTGCGCCAACGCCCCGAACGTCTCTTCATCGGTGTCGCCCGCAGCGAGCATCTTGATCAGTTGCGATCGTGGCTGCAGGCCGAGCCATACGATCAGCTGCTAAGGCTGACCCCCGATCATAGGATCGCGCCTACAGCGCCTCAGGAAATTCCGGATACTTGAAATCGGTTGGGACAGCCCCACCTCAGCATTGAAGTGGAAAGCAAACCCTTGTTGGCTGCCCGCCGCCGGGCACCATGCTTCGCCAACCTGATCGAGTGAAGGAGTCATCATGAACATGATCTACAACAGCGAGCAATATAGCGTCGTCGAATTTGGCGTCGATCACAACCTCGAAGCCCTGCGCTTCGGCGGCTACGAGATCGTCGACAAGTCCGGCCGTCGCGAAGCATTCATCGGCGGCAAACTGGCGCAATCGTTCCGTCGCGACGTGAACAACCTGATTGCAAGCGAGCCGACGATGGAAGAGATCGACGAGTTCCTGGGTTCTTACGATACCCTGATGAGCCAGCCGGTAGTCCTGCATTGAACCGCATCGCCCGGGCCCATTCTCCATTGCGCAGAATGCGCTTCTGAGGGGGCCCGGCCGTCGACGCATGGTAAGCTTGTCCCATGTGTCAATTACTCGCCATGAATTGCAATGTCCCGACTGACATTGTCTTCAGTTTTACCGGCTTCGCCCACCGCGGCGGCCGCACCGATACCCACCACGACGGCTGGGGCATCGCCTTCTTCGAGGGCGCCGGGGTTCGCCATTTCGTCGACCACCAGGCCGCCATCGCCTCGCCGATCGCCGAACTGATCAAGCAGTATCCGATCAAGTCGCTCAACGTCATCGCCCACATCCGCAAGGCCACGCAAGGGCAGGTCGCGCTGGAAAACTGCCATCCCTTCGTGCGCGAGCTGTGGGGCCGCTACTGGGTGTTCGCCCACAACGGCGACCTCAAGGATTTCAACCCGGTGCTGGACGGCCCCTTCCGCCCGGTCGGCAACACCGACAGCGAAACCGCCTTCTGCTTCCTGCTGCAGCAGCTGCGCGAGCGCTTCGGCGACCGCATGCCCGCGATGCCGGCCCTGCGCGCGGCCATCCGCGACCTGGTGCACGTGATCGCGCGCCATGGCACCTTCAACATGATGCTGTCGGACGGCACGGCGATGTTCGCCCATTGCTCGACCAAGCTGTGCTACGTCGTGCGCCAGTATCCCTTCGATAAGGCCTGCCTGGCCGACGAAGACCTGTCGGTCGATTTCTCGCAGGTGACCACGCCGAACGACCGCGTCGCCATCATCGTCACCACGCCGCTCACCACCAACGAAACCTGGACCGAGTTCGCACCCGGCGAGCTGAAGGTCTTCGTCGATGGCTGGCCGTTGTCGGAATAATCCGAAATGTGATTGGATTGGCACGTTTTTGGCAGGAAATTAATGCCTAAAAGCCACTAAGTAGGCGGAATGCGGTAAAGTAGCCTGGTGTACAAGCTGCCAACGAGTCCAAGATGACCGATACCCCGAGCCAGGATCATGCCGACCATCCCTTGCGGGTGCGTGATTTCTACCTGGGCCGCCAGCCCGTGCTGGACCGCAACCAGGCGCTGTTCGGCTACGAGCTGCTGTTCCGCAGCACGCCGGTCGGGCAGGCCAACATCGGGGCCGGGACGCCAGCCGTGCCTGCACCCGGCCTGAGCGCCACCGCCACCGTCATCGCCCATGCCGCCCAGCTCGGCCTGGCGCGCGCGATCGGCGACGCCCACTGCTTCCTGAACGTCGACGCCGATGTGCTGGGCAGCGACATCTACGCCTTCCTGCCGCGCGAGCGCACCGTGCTCGAACTCGCGCCCTCCGTGATCCCGGATGACGCCGTGCTGGCGCGCATGGCCGAACTGGCCGGCCACGGCTTCCAGTTCGCCCTCGACGGCATCGGCGGCGACACTGCGCGCCTGCAGAAGCTGCTGCCGCTGGCGCGCTTTGTCAAAGTCGACGTGCGCAACAACACGCAGCCGGCGCTGATCGCCCTGGTGACGCGCCTGCACGGCATGAACAAGACCGTGGTGGCGGACAAGGTCGAGACCCGCGACGAATACCAGGCCTGCATGGACCTCGGCGTCGACTACTTCCAGGGCTATTATTTCGCCCGGCCCTCGGTGCTGGGCGGACGCAAGCTCTCGCCCTCGCAAGTAGCGGTGCTGGACCTGATGAACAAGATCACCTCGGACGTCGACAACGCCGACATCGAGCGCGCCGTGAAGCGCGACGTGACGGTGGCGATGAATCTGCTGCGCCTGGTGAACACGCCGGCCGTCGGCGCGCGCCAGCGCATCGACTCGGTGTCCCAGGCCCTGATCGTGCTGGGCCGGCGCCAGCTGCAGCGCTGGCTGCAGATCATGCTGTACGCCGAGCCGGGCACGCGCGGCCACAACCAGACCCCGCTGCTGATGCTGGCGACCACGCGCGGGCGCCTGATGGAGCTGCTGGCCCAGCGCCTGCGCCCCGGCCAGCGCTACCTGTCCGAGATCGCCTTCACGGTCGGCATCATGTCGCTGATGGACGTCCTGTTCGGCATCCCGATGGCCGACATCGTCGAGCAGATCCCGGTCAGCGAGGAAATCACCAATGCGCTGCTGCGTCGCAGCGGCTTCTTCGGCGAGCTGCTCAAGCTGGCCGAATGCATCGAGTCGCCGGACAGCCACGACAGCCAGGACGACGACGTGCTGCCGGCCCTGCGCGGGCTGGCGATTTCGGGCGACGACATGGTCGAACTCGAGATGGCGGCATTCCAGTGGTCCGATTCAGTCGTAAGGTACGCGATTTAAGAAGGGGTAGAGCATGTCGTCGGTCCTGCTAAGCGTGAACAATCTGGTCAAGACTTACGGGACACGGCGGGCCGTCGACGGCGTCTCCTTCCGCGTGCTGGCCGGCCAGACGGTCGGCCTGCTGGGCCCGAACGGCGCCGGCAAGTCGACCATCGTCGGCATGCTGTGCGGGCTGCTGACGCCTGACTCGGGCGACATCGTCCTCGGCGGCGAGCGCGTCACGCCGGGCGCCGCAGCCGTCAAGCGCAAGATCGGCGTGGTGCCGCAGGACCTGGCGCTGTACGACGATTTATCGGCACTGGAAAACCTGAAGCTGTTCGGCGCCCTGTACGGCCTGCGCGGCAAGCTGCTGCTCGAGCGCGTCGAGACGGTGCTGGGCCAGGTGAACCTGACGGACCGCGCGCGCGACAAGCCGGCCACCTTCTCGGGCGGGATGAAGCGCCGCCTGAACATCGCCGCCGCCCTGATGCACGATCCGCAGCTGCTGATCCTGGACGAGCCCACCGTCGGCGTCGACCCGCAAAGCCGCAACGCCATCTTCGACACCCTGGAAGCCCTGCAGGCTCAGGGCAAGGCCCTGATCTACACCAGCCACTACATGGAAGAAGTGGAGCGCCTGGCCGATCACATCGTCATCATCGACCACGGCAAGGTGCTGGCCGACGAAAGCCCGGCCTCGCTGCACAGCCGCCTGGCGGCCCAGGCCGCGCTGCGCGTGGAACTGGCCGAGCCTGCGCATGCGTCCCTGCTGGACGGCCTGCGCGGACAGCGCGGCGTGACATCGCTGAGCGCCGACGGCGGCGCCCTCGACATCGGGCTGGCGCAGGCGGCCGATGCCTTGCCGGTGATGGGCTGGCTGCAGCAGGCCGGCTGCAAGCCGCTGCACTTCGCCACCGCACGCACCAGCCTCGAAGACATCTTCCTGGCCCTGACCGGACGCTCCCTGCGCGACTGATTCGACATGACTGCCTTCTATGCCCTGATCCGCAAGGATCTCATCCTGTTCCTGTCCGACCGCCGCGCCCTCGTGATGACGCTGGTGCTGCCGATCGTGATCGCGGCCTTCTTCGGTTCCCTGTTCGGCGGCAGCGCCAAGACCAGCGCCATCGAGGTCGCGCTGGTGCAGCAGGACACAAGCGACATCGGCAACAAGATCGCCGCCGGCCTGAAGGCGGATCCCAACCTGCACATCACGGCCATGGCCATGGCGGATGCCGAGAAGGCCGTGCGCAAGGGCGACCAGAAAGTGGCGATCGTGCTGCCGGCGGGCTTTGGCGAAGCGGCCGGCGGCGCCCTGTTCGGCAACGGCAAAAAGCCGGAGATTCCGCTGCTGTACGACCCCTCGCAGCCGGCGGTGCTGGCCATGGTCAAGGGCATGCTGACCCAGCAGGTCATGTCGGTGGTGAGCGCCGAGATGTTCGGCGGGCAGATGGGGCAGGAGATGACGGCGCGCAGCCTGCAGCAGCTGGACAAGGCGGCGCAGACGGACCCGGACAGCAAGGCTTTGCGCGACATGCTGGCCAGCGTGCAGAAGTACCAGGCGCTGCCTGCCAGGGACGGCGCCGCGGCCGGGCCCTCGAAAGGCTTGAGCATGCCCTTCACGACCAGCGACCGCCAGCTCTCCAGCGGCATCGCGGAGCAGGGCTACAACGCCTATGCGCACGCCTTTGCCGGCATGGGCGTGCAGTTCATCCTCTTCATGGGCATCGACATGGGCATCGGCATCCTGCTGGCCCAGCGCAGCGGCGTCTGGAACCGCCTGCTGGCGGCGCCGGTGGGCCTGAGCCAGGTGCTGCTGGCGCGCGCCGCCTCCGGCGCCATCATCGCCTTCGCGCTGCTGTGCATCGTGTTCACGGTGGCGGTGTTCGTATTCGGCGTGCACATCGCCAGCCTGCCGGGCTTCCTCGGCATGGCGCTGTGCTTCGGCATGCTGACCGCCAGCCTGGGCCTGGTAATTGCCGCCTTCGGCAAGACCCCGGAAGCGGCGCGCAAGATCGCCATGTTCGCGATCCTGATCATGGTGATGCTGGGCGGGGCCTGGCTGCCGTCCTTCCTGTTCCCGGCGTGGATGCAGCAGCTGACCCTGGCGGTGCCGACGCGCTGGGCGATCGACGGCCTGGATGCGGTGACCTGGCGCGGGCAGGATGTGCTGGCCGTGGCGCCGGCGATGGCGGCGCTGCTGGGTTTTTCGCTGCTGTTTGCGCTGCTCGCCGTGTGGAAGTTCAAACGTTCGTGAGGCGTGGGCTCGGGGAGCCCACCCTACGTCAGCTGTAGGGTGGGCACTCCGTGCCCACGTTCACGTAAGCGATTACGACAGGTTCGGCGCCAGATAACGCTCGACATCCTCTTTCGGCAAGCCACGGCGCGCCGCCATGTCGTCCAGCTGGTCCTGGCCGATCTTCCCGACCACGAAGTACTTCGATTCCGGGTGCGAGAAGTAGAAGCCCGACACCGCCGCGCCCGGGTACATGGCGAAGGACTCGGTCAGCTCCATGCCGATCTCCTCGGCCTGCAGGGTCTTGAACAGCTCGGCCTTGACGGTGTGCTCCGGGCAGGCCGGGTAGCCCGGCGCCGGGCGGATACCGACGTAGGCTTCCTTGATCAGCTGCTCGTTGCTGAGGTTCTCCAGCGGCTCGTAACCCCACAGGTCGGTACGCACGCGCTCGTGCATGTACTCGGCAAAGGCTTCGGCCAGGCGGTCGGCCAGGGCCTTGACCATGATGGAAGAGTAGTCGTCGCCTTCGGCCTCGAAGCGCTTCTCGATCTTCTCGGCGCCCAGGCCGGCCGTCACCGCGAACATGCCGATGTAGTCGGCCACGCCGGACTCCTTCGGCGCGATGAAGTCGGACAGGCACTGGTTCGGGCGCTGCACGCCGTCGACCACGGGTTTGACGCCCTGCTGGCGCAGGCCGTACCAGGTGAAGGCGACTTCGCTGCGGGTGTCGTCGGTGTAGACCTCGATGTCGTCGTCGTTGACGGTATTCGCCGGCAGCAGGGCCACCGCGCCGTTGGCCGTCAGCCAGCGGCCGTCGACGATCTTCTTCAGCATCGCCTGGCCTTCCTCGAACACCTTGCTGGCGGCTTCGCCCACCACTTCATCGGTGAGGATGGCGGGGTAGGGGCCGGCCAGGTCCCAGGTCTGGAAGAACGGGGCCCAGTCGATGTAGCGCGCGAGCGTGCCCAGGTCGACGTTCTTGAAGACGCGGCGGCCGACGAACTTCGGCTTCACCGGCGCGTAGTCGAGCTTGGCCTTGTTGGCGCGCGCCTGCTCCAGGCTCACCATCGGCAGCGCCTTCTTGTTGGCGTGCTGCTCGCGGATGCGCTCGTAGTCCTCGGCCAGTTCGGCCACCCAGGCGTCGCGGGTGTCTGCGGTCACCAGGGCCTGGCCCACCGACACCGAACGCGAGGCGTCCGGCACGTAGACCACCGGGCCTTCGTAATGCGGCGCGATCTTGACGGCCGTGTGGGCGCGGCTGGTGGTGGCGCCGCCGATCAGCAGCGGCACCTGGCGCTCGCGGAACCACGGATCGCGCTGCATCTCGCGCGCCACATAGGCCATCTCTTCGAGCGAAGGCGTGATCAGGCCGGACAGGCCGATGATGTCCGCGTTCTCTTCCTTGGCCTTGGCCAGGATCTCGGCGGCGGGCACCATCACCCCCATGTTGACGATCTCGAAGTTATTACACTGCAGGACCACGGAGACGATGTTCTTGCCGATGTCGTGGACGTCGCCCTTCACGGTCGCGATCACCATCTTGCCCTTCGGTTTCGCCACGATGCCGGTGCGCGCTTCTTCCGCCGCCTTTTCCTCTTCGATGAAGGGGATCAGGTGGGCCACGGCCTGCTTCATCACGCGCGCCGATTTCACCACCTGCGGCAGGAACATCTTGCCCTGGCCGAACAGGTCGCCGACCACGTTCATGCCGTCCATCAGCGGGCCTTCGATCACCTGGATCGGGCGGCCGCCTTCATTCGCGATCTGCTGGCGCGCTTCCTCGGTATCCTCGACGATCCACTGCGTGATGCCGTGCACCAGCGCGTGCGCCAGGCGCTTGCCGACCGGCGCCTCGCGCCACTCCAGGTTCGCTTCCTGCTTGTTGCCGCCGGCCTTCAGCGTGCCGGCGAATTCGATCATGCGCTCGGTGGCGTCCTTGCGGCGGTTCAGCACCACGTCCTCGACGCGCTCGCGCAGTTCCGGCGACAGGTCGTCGTAGACGCCGATCATGCCGGCGTTGACGATCCCCATGGTCATGCCGGCCTTGATGGCGTGGTACAGGAACACGGTGTGGATGGCTTCGCGCGCCGGGTCGTTGCCGCGGAAGGAGAAGGACACGTTCGACACGCCGCCCGATACCTTCGCATGCGGCAGGTTCTCGCGGATCCAGCGCGTGGCGTTGATGAAGTCGACCGCGTAGTTGTCGTGCTCTTCGATGCCGGTGGCGATCGCGAAGATGTTCGGGTCGAAGATGATGTCTTCCGGCGGGAAGCCGACCTGCTCGGTCAGCACTTTATACGCGCGGCTGCAGATCTCGGTCTTGCGCTCGAAGGTGTCGGCCTGGCCCTGCTCGTCGAAGGCCATCACGATCACGGCGGCGCCGTAGCGGCGGCACAGCTTGGCCTGGCGGATGAATTCTTCCTCGCCTTCCTTCATCGAGATCGAGTTGACGATGGCCTTGCCCTGCACGCACTTCAGACCGGCCTCGATCACGCTCCACTTCGAGGAGTCGATCATGATCGGCACGCGCGAGATGTCCGGCTCGGACGCGATCAGGTTCAGGAAGCGCGTCATGGCCGCCTGCGAATCCAGCATCGCCTCGTCCATGTTGATGTCGATGACCTGGGCGCCGTTCTCGACCTGCTGGCGCGCCACGGACAGCGCCTCGTCGAACTGCTCGTTCAGGATCATGCGCGCGAAGGCTTTCGAGCCGGTCACGTTGGTGCGCTCGCCGACGTTCACGAACAGCGAGGCGTCGTCGATGGTGAAGGGCTCCAGGCCGGACAGGCGCAGCGCGGTCGGTACTTCCGGCACGGCGCGCGGGGTGGCCTTGGCCATCTCGCCGGCGATGGCCTTGATGTGTTCCGGCGTGGTGCCGCAGCAGCCGCCGGCCACGTTGATGAAGCCCGCTTCGGCAAACTCTTTCAGCAGCGCCGAGGTGTCAGCCGGCAGTTCGTCGAAGCCGGTGTCGCTCATCGGGTTGGGCAGGCCGGCGTTCGGGTAGATGCAGACATAGGTGTCGGCGATGGTCGACAGCTCCTGCGCATAGGGGCGCATCAGGGCCGCGC
The DNA here is from genome assembly GCF_059418525.1 of Telluria sp. GW821-FHT07G12. Lineage (NCBI taxonomy): Bacteria > Pseudomonadati > Pseudomonadota > Betaproteobacteria > Burkholderiales > Oxalobacteraceae > Telluria > Telluria sp. GW821-FHT07G12. The sequence goes on from NZ_JBWKQA010000003.1 coordinate 25,088, forward strand.
CCAGCGCGCAGTTCAGGCCGATGGTCAGCGGTTTCGCGTGGCGCACCGAGTTCCAGAAGGCCGGCACGGTCTGGCCCGACAGGATGCGGCCCGAGGCGTCGGTGACGGTCCCGGAAATCATCAGCGGCAGGCGCGGCGTGCCGGGATGCTCGTCGAAGTACTGGTCGATCGCGAACAGCGCAGCCTTGCAGTTCAGGGTGTCGAAGATGGTCTCGACCAGCAGCAGGTCGACGCCGCCGTCGACCAGGCCGCGCAGCTGCTCATAATAAGAAGCGACCAGCTGGTCGAAAGTCACGTTGCGGGCAGCCGGGTCGTTCACGTCCGGCGAAATCGAGGCGGTCTTCGGGGTCGGGCCGAGGGCGCCGGCGGCGAAGCGCGGCTTGTCCGCGGTCGAGTACTTGGCGCAGGCGGCGCGCGCCAGTTTGGCGGCCTCCACGTTCATCTCGTAGACCAGGTGCGCCATGTGATAGTCGTCCTGGGCGATGCTGGTGGCGCCGAAGGTGTTCGTTTCGATCAGGTCGGCGCCGGCCGCGAGGTAGCGCTCGTGGATCTCCTGGATGATCTGCGGCTGGGTCAGGTTCAGCAGCTCGTTGTTACCCTTCACGAACAGCTCGCGCGCGCCGCTTCCCTCGGGCGCGCTGAAGGTCGCGAAGCGTTCGCCCCGGTAAGCCTGCTCGTCGAGTTTGTACTGCTGGATGATCGTGCCCATCGCGCCGTCGAGGATCATGATGCGGCGTGCGAGGATCTCGCGCAGCTGGGCGTCGGCGGGGGAGTAGGTGTGGGCGGCGGTGGTCATCATTCGTTCTTCCGGGGCGGGTTTTACAGAGGCGGGTCTTCGATTATACCTTTACTAGCAGAGTTTGTTCCCGTGTCAAGCAGCTGCCACCACAAGGCGCAAAGGCGGGCCGGAAGGCGAACGAAAACAGCCGCGATGTAAAGACGTTTGTAACCTTATGTATCAAAAGCCACATTGTTACAGTGCGATACAAAATGAGGCCAAATAGCAATTTCCCGGATACATACAGAGACGACAATTAATTCCATGGAGCCGCCGCTGGCGCGGCCCCTAGTCCAAATCGAACGGAATGCGCGGACCCGTCGTCCGCCGCCTCAATGGGAAGAATTGAAATGAACAAAGAATACGTGCCTGAATGGGACCAGCCGGCAGCCCGCACTGAAGAAAGCACTACCAACAAGAACGCTGTGAGCGGTGTGAAGCAGATCGTGACGATCCGTCTGGACGTCGACATGCTGGAATGGTTCAAGTCGGCCGGTCCGGGCTACCAGACCCGCATCAACCAGGTTCTGCGCGAGTACATGGAAGCCAATCGCGTGCGTGCTCAAGGCGAGCAGCACTAAGCGAAAAAAAGGGGGCCTGAGCCCCCTTCGTTTTTTTCGAAGTCCTTATTCGAACCGTTTATTCGAACGACAGACCGTCGAACGAAAATCCTTTCAGGAATTCGCCAGCCGCCAGGCGCTTGCCGCCCGGTTTCTGCAGTTCCGTCAGGCGCAGCGCGCCTTCGCCGCAAGCCACCACGATCCCCTGAGCATCGGCCGACAGTACCTGGCCGGGCTGGCCCTTGCCGTCCGCAACCTGCGCATTCCAGATTTTTACAGTCACACCACCCGCTTGCGCATGCGCGCCCGGGAAAGGATTGAATGCCCGCACCTTGCGCGCCAGCTCCAGGGCAGGGCGCTGCAGATCCAGCTTCGCCTCTTCCTTGCTGATCTTGGCGGCATAGGTCACGCCTTCTTCCGGCTGCGGCTCGGCCTGCAAGCCAGCGTCGGCCATCTTGCGCAAGGTGTCGACGATCATCCGTCCGCCCATCTCGGCCAGCTTGTCGTGCAGGCTGCCGGTGGTGTCCGTGTCCAGGATGGGCAGGCGTTCCATCGACAGCATCGGGCCGGTGTCCAGGCCTTCTTCCATCTCCATGATGGTCACGCCGGTCTCGAGGTCGCCTGATTCGATCGCGCGGTGGATGGGCGCGGCGCCGCGCCAGCGCGGCAGCAGGGAGCCGTGGATATTAATGCAGGGCTTGATGTCCAGGGTGGAGCGCGGCAGGATCAGGCCATAGGCCGCGACCACCATCACGTCGTAATCCGTGGCCAGCAGGCGCTCGTGGGCGGCTTTCGCTTCCTCAGCGCGCTGAGCATCCTTGCTGTCCATGCGCAGCGAGAGCGGCTGCAGCACCTCGATGCCGTGGGCCGCCGCTACCTGCTTGACCGCGGACGCCTGCAGCTGCATGCCGCGCCCGGCCGGGCGGTCGGGCTGGGTCAGCACCAGGGGAATCTCGAAGCCGGCCTCGATCAGCGCGCGCAGCGCGACAGCGGCAAACTCGGGGGTCCCCGCGAAGACCACCTTCATGCGCGCCGCCATCAACGACGGCCGGCGGCCTTGGGCCCGCTGTTTTGCTGGGCGCGTTCTTCCTTCATCAGCTTGGTCTTGATGCGGTTGCGCTTGAGCGGCGACAGGTATTCGACGAAGACCTTGCCCATCAGGTGGTCCATCTCGTGCTGGATGCAGACCGCCAGCAGGCCGTCGCATTCCATCTCGAAGGGCTTGTTGTGCTGGTCGACGGCCTTCACCTTGACGCGCGCCGGACGCTCGACGCCGTCGTAAATGCCGGGCACCGACAGGCAACCCTCGTCATACACCTGCTTTTCCGGGCTGGACCAGGTGATTTCCGGGTTGATGAAGACCAGCAGCTCGTCATGGGTTTCGGTGGTGTCGATGACGATCACCTGCTCGTGCACGTCGACCTGGGTCGCGGCCAGGCCCACGCCGGGGGCGTCGTACATGGTCTCGGCCATGTCCGCGACCAGCTTTTCAAGGCGCGCGTTGAATTCGGTGACCGGTTTGGCCACTTTGTGCAGGCGCGGGTCGGGATAGCGGAGGATGTTCAGTAAGGCCATGGTTCTCGATTACTCTGTTTATTTTGTTGGTGATGCGTAGATGGGGTGTCCGCCATCCCCGTCAAGCCTGTACAATTGTTTCCGCACAGACATAAAAGCAACACGGCGCGCCTGGAGCAGGACGCGCTTGTCTTGCTAGTTCATGGATTTGTGGGCAGAATTTGATTCAGTTCGGCAACCCTTCAGTCCGGCAAGCTTTTGTCCGGCGTGCGGTGAGGGAGTCGTTTGCCGTGCTTTTCGCCGCACTTTACGGACTCTTTGATGAAAAATTTTAGCACAGGCGTCGTCCGATCGCTCACGGGGCGCACTGCCGCCGTGGCTCTTGCCGCTGCCGTCCTGGCGATCCCGGCCCAGGCCGCCCCGGCATCCGCCGGCCCTCACTGCACTTTCCGTCCGAACGCGCCCGACCAGCACGTCGTCGTCAAGCGGGATACCCTCTGGGATATTTCCGGCAAATTCCTCGAACATCCCTGGTGCTGGCCCGAGGTCTGGGGCATGAACCGCGACGAGATCCGCAACCCGCACTGGATTTACCCGGGCCAGATCATCTACTTCGACCGCGCCCATGGCCGCCTGACGCTGACCAGGCCGGGCACCGCCGACGCCGAGGCCGGCCAGCCGCCGCTCACCAAGCTGTCGCCCCAGGTCCGCACCGAACAAATGGAAGGCGAGGCCATTTCCTCGATTCCCTCGGGCGCGATCGAACCCTTCCTGACCCAGCCGCTGGTGATCGAACCGCGCGAGCTGGACGCGGCGCCGCGCATCGCCGCCGCCCCGGAAACCCGGGTCTTCCTTGCCGAAGGCGACCGCATCTACGTGCGCGGCGCCCTGAACGGCGCCACCAGTTTCCAGGTCTTCCGTCCAGGCAAGCCCCTGGTCGACCCCGACACCGGCAAGGTCGTTGCCCACGAGGCCGCCTATGTGGGCGCCGCCAAGCTGGTCAAGGAAGCCGGGCCGGGCGTGGACGTGCACAGCTTCGTCGTCACCGCTTCGGTACAGGAAATGGGCGTGGGCGACCGCCTGCTGCCGACCCCGCCCATGCCGATGCGCAATTACATGCCGCATGCGCCGGCGCGGCCGGTCAGGGCCCGCGTCATGGCCATGGCCAGCGAATCGAATTACGCGGCGCAGAGCCAGGTTGTGACTGTCAACCGGGGCGCACTTGACGGACTCGATGTCGGCTCCGTCCTGCAGCTCTATCATCTCGGGAAGACGATCCAGGACCCGGGCGGCAGCAAAGGCTTCCTCGGCTTCGGCAAATCGACGATGCGGATGCCGGACGAGCAGTTTGGCGAACTGTTCATTTTCCGGGTGTTCGGCCATGTCTCGTATGGACTGGTCATGCAAGTGACGTTGCCGGTGGAAGTCGGCGACGTGGCGAAATCACCGGAGTAATTCCGCCGTGCAGGACACGGACCCCCACACCCCCTACAAAGCGGCCGCTGCAGTCAAACCAGCGGCCGCTGCGTTTTTGAGCGATGCCCGGCTGGCAGCCTGGCTCCGTCTGGAACGCGCAAGCGGCATCGGCCCGCGCACGGTGCGCAAGCTGATGGATGCTTTCGGCGACATCGATGGCATCCTCGAGGCCGGCCGCGACGAGCTCGCCGCCCACATCGGACCGGCCCAGCTGCGTTCCTTGAGCGCGCCGGCATCCGGCGAGACCGGGCGCCTGATCGAGGCCACGCTGCGCTGGCGTGAGCAGCCCGGCCACCACGTGCTGGCGCTGGGCGAGCCCGGCTATCCCGAGCTGCTGGCGAATATTCCCGATCCGCCACTGCTGCTCTATATAAAAGGACGTGTGGAATGTCTCGCCTCGCCCATGCTGGCCATGGTCGGCAGCCGCAATGCCAGCGTCCAGGGCAAGGCGAATGCGCTGGCCTTTGCGGAAGCTTTGTCGGGCGTCGGCTTGTGCATCGTGTCCGGCCTGGCGCTGGGCATCGACGCCGCAGCCCATGAGGGCGCATTGAACGAACGGGGCTCCACCATCGCCGTGGTCGGCACCGGCCCGGACCTGGTCTACCCGGCGCGCAACCGGGCGCTGTGCGAACGCATTGCTGTCGAGGGCTGCATCGTCAGCGAGTATCCAGTCGGCACGCCCCCGCTGCCCGGCAATTTCCCGAAGCGCAACCGGATCATCAGCGGGCTGGCGGCCGGGGTGCTGGTGGTCGAGGCGGCGGCGCAGTCGGGCTCGCTGATCACGGCGCGCCAGGCCGCCGAGCAGGGCAGGGATGTGTTCGCGATTCCCGGATCGATCCACGCCGCGCTCGCCAAGGGCTGCCACATCCTGATCCGCGAAGGCGCCAAGCTGGTCGACACGGCGGCCGACGTGCTGGAGGCGATGGCATGGTCGCCGCTGCTGCGCGCGCCGGCCGCGTCCGTGCCGGCAAGCCGCGTGGACCATGCGGCGCCGAATGGCAGCGAGGCCTTGCTGGCGGCGCTCGGCCACGACCCGGTCGAGCCCGATATCCTTATTGCATCGCTGAATATCAGCCCTGCATTATTGAGCAGCCAACTGCTTGCGCTCGAGCTCGCCGGCATGCTGGAAAGGCGGCCTGGTGGCAGGGTGCAAAGAGTGGTGAAGTGAGTAGAGAAGCGGATAAGGCCGATAAACAACGATGATGTTTCTGGAGGGTAGCTGACCTTGTGACGCACTTGTGCCGGGGCGAACTTAGCTGCTACAGTAGCGTCACCATGTTCGACATCCTAGTCTACCTCTACGAGACGTACTACCGTCCCGATGCCTGCCCCGAGCCGGCCGCCCTGGCTCGCAAGCTGTCGGCTGTCGGTTTCGACGATATCGAAATTTCCGAAGCGCTGGACTGGCTCAACGGTCTCACCGAAATGGCCGGCACCATCAATCCGGCCCTGGAGTCCAGCGGCACCCGTTTCTATGTATCGCAAGAAGTCGACACCCTCGGCAGCGCCGCCGTCGGCTTCATCCAGTTCCTCGAACTGGCCGGTCTTCTCACCGCCTGCCAGCGTGAGATCGTCATCGAACGCGCACTGGCGCTGGACGAATCGCCGGTCACCCTCGGCAAGCTGAAGATCATCGTCCTGATGCTGCTGTGGAGCCAGGGCAAGGAGCCGGACGCCCTCATGTTCGACGACCTCTTTGGCGCCGATGAAGACGAGGATGCGGAACCACGCCTCCTGCATTGAGATTTCACAAATGTCATGACAAAAACGGCGCTGCGGCGCCGTTTTTTCTTGCAATAAAGCAAGATGAAGCGTATTTTGCCTCTGCACATATGAGGCACAGTCTACTTGCGGAGTGCGCGGCAACCCGCTTATCATTTGCCGCATTGCGCCAATTGTTACCAATAAGCTATCAACGGACGAGGAGTTTGCGGGAAGCGCTCCTGATCCGTCTGGCCGCCGTCATGTATGATGCGCGAGCCGCGACCATCGAACACATAGAGAAACCATATGACCAAAGCCCTCATCATTGCCGAGAAACCCTCCGTGGCGAACGACATCGCCAAGGCGCTCGGCGGCTTTACCAAGCACGATGAGTATTTCGAATCCGACGAATACGTCCTGTCGTCCGCCGTCGGCCACCTGCTGGAAATCGCGGTGCCCGAGGAGTACGACGTCAAGCGCGGCAAGTGGAGCTTCACCCACCTGCCGATGATCCCGCCGTACTTCGCGCTGAACCCGATCGCCAAGACCGAATCGCGCCTCAAGGTGCTGAACAAGCTGATCAAGCGCAAGGACGTGACCACCCTGATCAACGCATGCGACGCGGGCCGCGAAGGTGAACTGATCTTCCGCCTGATCGCCCAGAACGCCAAGGCCAAGCAATCGGTCAAGCGCCTGTGGCTGCAGTCGATGACGCCGAACGCGATTCGCGACGGCTTCGCCCACCTGCGCAGCGACGAAGAGATGATGCCGCTGGCCGACGCCGCGCGCTGCCGCTCGGAAGCGGACTGGCTGATCGGCATCAACGGCACCCGCGCCATGACCGCCTTCAACTCGAAGGAGGGCGGCTTCTTCCTGACCACCGTCGGCCGCGTGCAGACCCCGACCCTGTCGATCGTGGTCGAGCGCGAGGAAAAGATCCGCAAGTTCGTGCCGCGCGACTATTGGGAAGTGCGCGCCGAGTTCGTCTGCGCCGCCGGCGTCTACGAAGGGCGCTGGCTGGACACGAAATTCAAGAAGGACGAGAACGATCCGGAAAAGCGTCCGGAACGCCTGTGGAGCAAGGCCGCCGCGGAATCCATCGTCGTGGCCTGCCACGGCAAGCAGGGTATCGTCACCGAGGAATCGAAGCCGACCACCTCGATGGCGCCGGCCCTGTTCGACCTGACCTCGCTGCAGCGCGAAGCCAACGGCCGCTTCGGCTTCTCGGCCAAGAACACCCTGGGCCTGGCCCAGGCGCTGTACGAAAAGCACAAGGTGCTGACCTACCCGCGTACCGATTCGCGCGCGCTGCCGGAAGACTATATCGGCACGGTCAAGTCGACCCTGGAAGTGCTGAAGGAGAACGCGAACTACCACCAGTTCGCCAAGCAGATCCTGGATAAAGGCTGGGTCAAGCCTAACAAGCGCATCTTCGACAACAGCAAGATCTCGGACCACTTCGCCATCATCCCGACCGGCGTGGTGCCGAAGAACCTGTCCGAGCCGGAACAGAAGCTGTACGACCTGGTCACGCGCCGCTTCATGGCCGTGTTCTTCCCGGCCGCCGAGTTCCTGGTCACGACCCGCTTCACGGAAGTCTCGGGCCACCAGTTCAAGACCGAAGGCAAGGTCATGACCAACCCCGGCTGGCTGGCCGTGTACGGCAAGGACACCACCGGCGACGACAAGGACGGCGCCAGCCTGGTCCCGGTCGCCAAGGGCGAGAAGGTGCTGGCCGACAAGGTCACGCCGAACGGCCTGGTCACCAAACCGCCCGCACGCTACAACGAAGCGACCCTGCTGTCGGCAATGGAAGGCGCGGGCAAGCTGGTCGACTCCGACGAGCTGCGCGACGCCATGGCCGGCAAGGGTCTGGGCACGCCGGCGACGCGCGCGGCCATCATCGAAGGCCTGCTGACCGAGAAATACCTTCTGCGCGAAGGCCGCGAGATGATCCCGACCGCCAAGGCGTTCCAGCTCATGACGCTCCTGCGCGGCCTGGGCGTCAACGAACTGACGGCGCCGGAACTCACCGGCGAGTGGGAATACAAGCTGTCGCAGATGGAAAAGGGCAACATCACGCGCGAGGAGTTCATGCGCGAGATCGCCCAGATGACCCAGATCATCGTCAAGCGCGCCAAGGAATACGACAACGACACCATCCCAGGCGAGTACGCGACCCTGAAAACGCCGTGCCCGAACTGCGCCGGCGTGGTCAAGGAAAACTACCGCCGCTTCGCCTGCACCAAGTGCGACTTCTCGATGTCCAAAGTGCCGGGCGGCCGCCAGTTCGAGATCGAGGAAGTCGAAGAACTGCTCGCCAAGCGCACCATCGGCCCGCTGCAGGGCTTCCGCTCGAAGATGGGACGTCCGTTTGCCGCGGTGCTGCGCATCGTGCGCGACGAGGACATCCACAACTACAAGCTGGAGTTCGACTTCGGCCAGGACAAGGACGATGGCGAGGAAGGCGAAGGCGTCGACTTCACCGGCCAGACCGCGCTCGGCCCCTGCCCGAAGTGCTTCGGCGGCGTCTACGAGATGCCCCTGGCCTACGTGTGCGAGAAAAGCGTGGCCAAGCCCAAGACCTGCGACTTCCGCAGCAGCCGCATCATCCTGCAGCAGGAAATCCTGCCGGAGCAGATGGCCAAGCTGCTGAACGACGGCAAGACCGACCTGTTGCCGGGCTTCGTGTCGCAGCGCACGCGCCGTTCGTTCAAGGCGTTCCTGGTGCGCGGCAAGGACGGCAAGATCAGCTTCGAGTTCGAGGAGCGCAAGGCCAAGCCGGGCGCGAAGGCCAAGCCTGCCGCCGATGAGGGCGAGGACGGCGAGGGCGTTGCGGTAGCCGCCAAGACCACCGCGCGTAAAGCGCCGGCCAAGGCTGCGGCCAAGACCGCCGCCAGGAAAGCGCCTGCCAAGACGGCTGCGGCGAAGAAGCCGGCGGCCAAGCGGGCGGCCAGCACGGCCAAGTAAGCCGGCGGCAGCAAGACCGACGAAAACCGCGGACCCGTGTCCGCGGTTTTTTTTCTGCCGCGCGAGCCGGTCCGGCGCGTTTGACTAGAATGGTCCTTCCGATCGATACCGAGGAGGCCGTATGAGCAAGCTGGACCAGAAAGACCGGGACGACATCTCGAGCCGGCAGTTCGCTTTCCCCAAGCAGCGCAAGGAGCCGCTGGAAGACGCCAGCCACGTCCGCAATGCCGTCGCCCGTTTCAGCCGGGTCGAAGACGTGACCGACAAGGAGCGCGACGAAGCGTGGACACGCATACGCGCGGCAGCGAAAAAATTCGGCGTCGAGTTGAACGAGACCGACTGGCGGGAGATCGGCAAGGGCAACAAGGCCGGGCACTGAGCAAGGCGCGCATGGCGTCGCGAAATACCGACAGATTGTGAAGTTGTCAGCGAAATTTCGAAACAATTCAGGTAGCATTGCCGCACTGAAATAAATTCCTTGCGGCAATTATCCCGGATGCCGTGATTTTTCTCCCATCTTCTCCAATGAACATCTCCGATCTGAAAATCGCGACCCGTTTACGCCTTGGCTTTGGCGTGGTGGTTGCCGTCCTTGTCGTACTGGTAAGCCTGTCGTACATGAACTTCGCACGCCTGAGTAGTGCGAACGACATGAACATCCATACCTACCAGGTGCTGAGCGCAGTCGATGCTGCCCTGATGAGCCTGGTGGACACCGAAACCGGCGAGCGCGGTTTCGCCCTCACCGGCAAGGAAGCGTCGCTGGAGCCTTATAACGCCGGCAAGCAGGCCTTCCGCCAGCACCTCGACCTGGCCACCAAGCTCACCGCCGACAATCCGCGCCAGCAGGATCGCTTGCAGCGCCTGGCCGCCGAACAGCGGAAGTGGCTCGACAGCGCCATCGACCCGGCCATCAAGCTGCGCCGCGCTACCCAGGATGCCGACATGGCGGCTGTCGTGGCCGTGGAGCAGGAAGGCAAGGGCAAGCAGGGCATGGACGCGATGCGCAAGCTGGTCGTCGAGATCAAGGCCGAGGAATCCAGCCTGATGGGCGAGCGCGCCAAGAGCGCGGCGGCACTGTCCGCCACCATGTCGCGCACCCTGATCGGCGGTGGCATCGCGGCCTTCCTGCTGGCGGCCGCCGTGGCATTCTGGCTGGCGCGTAACATCACCGCGCCGCTGCGCGCCGCCGTCGACTTGGCCCAGCGCGTGGCCAAGGGCGACCTGACGGCCAAGGTGCGCGTCGAATCGAAGGACGAAACCGGCGAGCTGATGGCGGCGCTGAAGAGCATGAACGAGTCGCTGCTCGGCATCGTGACCCGCGTGCGCACCGGCACCGATGCCATCGCCATCGCCTCCACCGAGATCAACGCCGGCAACCAGGACCTGTCCTCGCGCACTGAGCAGCAGGCCGGTTCGCTGGAGGAGACCGCATCGTCGATGGAAGAGCTGACCTCGACCGTGAAGCAGAACGCCGACAATGCGCGCCAGGCCAACCAGCTGGCGGCGACGGCATCCGAGAACGCCGTGCGCGGCGGCGAAGTCGTGGCCCAGGTGGTCCGCACCATGGGTTCGATCAATGCATCGGCACGCCGCATCGTCGATATCATCGGCGTCATCGACGGCATTGCTTTCCAGACCAATATCCTGGCGCTGAACGCGGCAGTCGAAGCGGCGCGCGCGGGCGAACAGGGCCGCGGCTTCGCGGTGGTGGCTGGCGAAGTGCGCAGCCTGGCCCAGCGTTCCGCCGAGGCCGCCAAGGAAATCAAGGACCTGATCGGCGATTCGGTCGAGAAGGTCGAGTCCGGCGCCCGACTGGTCGACCAGGCCGGCGCCACGATGGAAGAAGTGGTCGGCAGCGTCAAGCGCGTGTCCGACATCATCAGCGAAATCGCCGCCGCCAGCGACGAGCAGCGCGTCGGCATCGAGCAGGTGAACCACGCGATCGTGCAGATGGACCAGGTGACGCAGCAGAATGCCGCGCTGGTGGAGCAGGCCGCCGCCGCCGCCGAGGCGATGCAGGACCAGGCCGGCAACCTGGCGAGCCTGGTCGGGACTTTCCGCACCGGCGTGGAGGCCGATGCGGACGCTGCCCTGCCGGCGGCGCGCACGGTGCGCCAGGCCGGCGCTTCGCGCAAGCTGGCAAGCGTGCAGGCTGCGCGCCTGCCGGCCATGCAGAACGGCAAGCCGAAAGCGGCGCCCGTCACCGCCGGCGACGAGTGGGAAAGCTTCTGAACCCTGCCTGATTCATCGGCCACCTCCAGGCCGACGCAAATAAAAAAACCGCGAATCGCTTCGCGGTTTTTTTTCGCCTGCCGCACTCGGCGGCATCGTCAGAAATTCATTCCTGCCAGTCCTGCAGCGCCCTGATCGCCGCCTCGCCGTTGCGGATCGCCTTCACGCGGCGCACGATTTCGGCGCGGTACGCTTCTTCAGCGTCCGGTTCCGGCTCGTCGCTGTCGGTCAATAGCAGCTGCATCAGCAGGTGCTTGTCGGTAGCGGACAATTGCTGAATCTGAGCGGCCAGTTCGGCGACGGTTGACATCTTCATGCTCCTAACAGGAAATTGTGACCAAATGATAACGTAGACTTTAATGCATGTCGATGGGGACCATGTTGTCCGTTGGTTTCCTGTCGATCAGCTTGTTGTCGGGGTCGATACCGGCCCGCGCCGGACGGCCGTCCACCACCAGTGTCACGGTCTGCGCGCGGCGGTCGACCAGGCGGCGTTCGCGCGCCAGCGGGTTGCCGTTGTCGTCGTCCACGCCGAATTCGATCCAGTCCTTCAGCGGCACTTCGCGTTCCTCGCCCAGCTCCCCGGCGCGCACCTTGCCGGCCTTGGCGCGGATGGTCACCTCGTACTTGCCGTCCGGGCGGCGCTGTGCGGTGGCGCTGTCGGCGCGGTTCTCGTACAGGACGATGGACTCGAACAGGTCGTCGATCAGGTAGGCCTTGTCGGGCGGGGTGATCGCGCGCAGCTTCTCGACCAGGGTGGTGACGGTCGGGTAGGGCGGCCCGCGGAAGGCGTGCTCCACCAGCAGCTGCCGCAGCGCGCCGTTCACGGCTTCCTCGCCCACCAGGTCCTGCAGCAGATACATCGCCAGGCTGCCCTTGCGGTAGTGGATATAGGACTGATTCTCGTTCTGCGCCAGCGGCAGCTCCTTGCGGGTCTCGGTGGCGCGGCCCATCAGGTATTCCTCGAGGTCGTAGCGCAGGAAGCGCCGCATCTTGCTGGAGCCGAAGGTGCGCCGCATCGTCATCAGCGCCGTGTACTCGGCCAGGCTTTCCGACAGCACGGTGGCGCCGCGGCTGTCGGCGCCGACCAGCTGGTGCGCCCACCACTGGTGCCCGACCTCGTGGGCGGTGACGTAGTAGGGGTAGTCGATGTCCTTGCGCGATTCCGGATCGACCTTGGCGATGAAGCCGGCGCTTTCGGAAAACGCGATGACGCCCGGCGCCGCCTGCGCATAGGACGCATAGCGCGGGAATTCGGCGATGCGCAGCTCGCGGTGCTGGTAGGGGCCGAACTGCTTCGAGCCATATTCCAGCGCAGCCTTGGCGCCGCGGATCATGCGGTCGACATTGAAGTCGTGGCCTGGCTGGTGATAGACGTCGATGGTCACGTCCTGCCAGCGGTCGTGCCGCACCTCGTAGCGCGCCGACTGGAAGGTGATGAAGTTCAGGATCGGCTTGTCCATCCGGTAGTGGAAGTAGTGGCGGCCCTTGGCCATCCATTCGCTGTCCAGGGTGCCCGGCGCCACCGCGATCTGGTCCAGGCTCGTGCTGACCACGGCGTCGAAGCGGATCCAGTCGGCGTCGCTGCCGAGGTAGTTGTTGGCCTGCGCGGCCGCATCCTCGCGCGCCGCCATGCGCTCCTTCGGCGCCAGGCCGTGGCGCTTGCGGTCGCGGTCGTCCTGCAGCTCGACGCTCCGCTGGTAGCCGATGTGGGGCAGGATGGCGTTGGTGAAGAAGGTGCCGTTGGCCACCACCGCCGTTTCGCGGCCCAGCCCGAGCACGCCGCCGGGGGCGTCTTCGAGTTCGAATTCGAGGGCGATGCGGCTGCCGGGCGCCATCGGCGTGGCCAGCGCATAGCGGTAGAAGCCGCGCTCGGCGTCGGCTTCCACCAGGCGCACCGGCTGCGAGAAGCGCGGACGCAGCGTCGGTCCCGGGCGCTGGCTCAGGAACAGGTCCGTGACCGGCGCGCCGCTGCGGTTCTCCAGCTGGTAGGCGCCTTTCACCTTCAGGGTGCGGCTGGCCGGCAGGATGTCGACCTGCAGGTCCACGCTGGCGATGCGCGGCTGCGCCAGTTTGGCGTAGCGGTGGTAGCGCAGTTCGTATTCGGCGCGCAGGCGGTCCTTGGTCCATGCGGACTGGTAGGCGCCGACGTGCTCCAGGTTGTACCAGAGCAGAAGCCCGGACCCCAGGAACAGCAGCGCGCCCAGGCCGAAGGCGCCCAGCACGCCAGGGCTCAGGCGCTGGCGCGCCAGCTGCAGGCGCTCGCGGAAGCTTTCGGACACCCCGCGCGGCCACAGCACCACGGCGGCCGCCAGCAGCAGCAGCGCGGCGGCGCCCCAGTACACCAGCAGCGCGCGCTGCAGCGCCAGGTGGTGGCCGAAGCCGTTCATCGCCGAATAGGTCACGTCCGGCAGCGCGCCGTACAGCAGCATCGGGTGGTCCAGCCCCAGGGAGCTCAGGGTGATGCTGGCGATGTAGTACAGCACCAGCACGAAGTAGCCGAGGTATTTGTGGTTGAGGATGGCCTGCACCGTAATCGCCAGCACCGCGATCAGCACGTACTTGGGCAGCAGGACGCCAAACAGCGTGAACAGGTAGAGGCCGGGCTCCAGCGCCACGTAGCCGCGGAACAGCTGGATCAGCATCCCGCAGACCATCGCCACCAGCAGCAGCACGGCCTGCAGGCCGACCAGGGCCAGGGTCTTGGCCGCCAGCGGCAGCCAGCTCGGCACCGGCAGCGCGTCCAGCATCTGCGACATGCGCGCCTCACGCTCGCGCCAGACCATCTCGCCGGCATAGAAGGTGGTGACGATCAGCAGGAACACGGCGAAGACGTCGCGGATCAGGTCCAGCACCATGTAGGTGACGGGATAGGTCTTGGTGCCGAAGATGGCGCCCAGGTCGAGCGAGCTGACCACCAGCACCAGCACACCGGCCAGCGCGATCACGGCAAAGTAGACGTTCTTGACCGACTCGCGCAGGTCGAGCCAGGCCGATTTGAGAAGCAGGAAGCTGAGGCGGCGCGCCACGAAGTCCGGCGCCTCCTTCGTGTCGGCGGCCGGCTGGGTGGAGACCGCCGCGCTCTCGCCTTCGCCGCGCGCGGCTGCGCGCCGGGCGGCGGGGCTGGAGACGAAGCTGAAGCGCCAGTAGCCGAGCAGCAGTACGACCAGCGCGAAGGCCGACCAGATCAGGCGGTTGGCCAAGTAGACGCCTTCGAAGGGCACCATGCGCGCATTGCGCTCGGCGATGGTCCAGTATTCCGTCAGGCGGATCAGGGCGGTGGTGCCGAAGGGGTCGATCAGCGCCGCCAGCGTCTTGTAATCGAGGTCGCGCGCCAGCGAGGGCGCCACCAGGTAGCCGATCATCATGACCACGCCGGCCACGTACACCGGCAGCATGCGCCGCGTCAGGGCCGCCAGCACGAAGAAGATGGCGCCGAAGATGAACAGGTTGGGCAGCAGGGTCAGGACGTAGGGCTGCAGGTAGGCCAGCGCCTTGAAGGCGCCCACGCGCGAAGGGTCGACGCCGGGCAGCAGGGCGCCCAGCAGGTTGCCCAGCACGATGGAGGAGAACACCACGGCCAGCGTGGCCAGCGCGCCCAGGTAGCGCCCGAACACGTAGGCGTGCTTGGGGATCGGCGCGCTGAAGAAGAAGTGATGGGTCTCGTATTCGAAGTCCTGCTGCACCGAGCGGCCCATCACGGCGGCCGCCACCACGATGCCGAAGCAGCCGAGGAAGGCCGAGGACAGCGCAACCTGGCGCGGGCCGTTGACCAGTACCCGGCCGCCGAAGGAGATCGTGACGTCCTTGAAGGCGCCGCCGGCAGCCGCCACCCACAGCATGGCCAGCGCCAGGAAGGCGAGGAAGTAGATCCAGGTGGACGGCAGCTTCAGGCGCTGCCGTGCTTCGAAGAGCGCGATGGCGTAGAGCGCGCGCATGGTATCAGCAGTTCCCTGCTTGAGCGTTGTGGCGGCCGGCGATGGTGGCGAAATAGACGTCTTCGAGGGTCGGGTGGATCGGCTCGAAATCGTCGCCCGGATAGCGCTCCGCATACACGTGGATCATCGGGCGCCCGCTCAGCAGGCGGGTCGAGATCACGGTGTGGCGCTTCTGGAAGGCGAGCAGTTCGGGCTTGCTGACGAAGCGGGCCCAGATCTTCCCCTCGATGCCTTCGATGAGTTTTGCCGGTTCGCCGCACAGCAGCACGTGGCCCTTGTTGATGATGGCCATGTTGGCGCACAGGTCGGCGACGTCGGAGACGATGTGGGTGGACAGGATCACGGTCTTGTCCTGGCCGATGTCGGACAGCAGGTTGTGGAAGCGCACCCGTTCCTGCGGGTCGAGGCCGGCGGTCGGCTCGTCGACGATGATCAGCTGCGGGTCGCCCAGCAGGGCCTGGGCGATGCCGAAGCGCTGCTTCATGCCGCCCGAGAAGGTGCCGAGACGCTGGTCGCGCACCTCGAACAGGTTGGTCTGCTGCAGCAGGCCGTCGACGACTTCGCGGCGCCGCGCGCGGTTCGCCAGGCCCTTCAATTGCGCAAAATGGTCCAGCAGTTCGTAAGCGGTCACTTTCGGGTAGACGCCGAAATCCTGCGGCAGGTAGCCGAGCAGGCGGCGCACCTCGTCCTTTTCGTCGAGGACATCGATGTCATCCAGGAACACGGAGCCGGAATCGCATTCCTGCAGGGTGGCCAGGATCCGCATCAGGGTCGATTTGCCGGCGCCGTTGGGCCCGAGCAGGCCGAACATCCCGGGCGGGATACTCAGCGTGACCCCGTCCAGGGCCACCACGCCGTTGGCGTAGGTCTTGGACAGATGGCGGATTTCTAATTCCATAGTGACAATCTACGTATTTTGATGACTATTGCATTGTATTAAAAATGAGCTGTAGCGGTAGAGCCCATGCGACACACGGCAGTTTCATCGGCCCAGAGTGCAAAAAAGAGGCGCCAGGGCGGCGTGGAAACAGCGCTCCAGCATACGCCAGCGAAAAATCCCTGTCTAGTTTGACAACTTCCTTTCACTGCCTTAATGGGGGCATAATGGCTTCATGGATACCACCATCAAGGACAACATCCTGGCCGTCACCCGCCAGGGCCGCACGCGCGACGAGGCAACCGACTGGTTCCGCGTCGCCACCGGTCTGCACTACCTTGCCGGGTTGATGACCAAGGAGGCCATCGACTTCGCCAAGGTCGACCGTGAATTCAACCGTTTCATTTACCAGAGCATCGGCGGCGGCCATACCATCACCAGCATCCTGCAATTCATGAGCGGAGAAAAAGTGCTGCCGACCCTGCAGTCGGCGCGCTTCATGACAGTGTTCGGTGAGACCTGCGACGAGGTGCCGGTGGATTCGATCCCCTTCCTGCTGGAGCTGAATCTGGGCGTGGCGAAGAACATCTCGAAACTGGAGGTGACGGGACCGGTGCACGACTGGCTGCAGCGGCAGAAGGGCGGCGCGCAGCCGGGCGAGGGCGAGGCCGGGCAAGGTTTATAATATGGCCATGGATAAGCTGACTCGTGACATCAACCCTCTCGACAATCTGATTGCCGGCTTCGACCGCGCCCTGCGCGTGGTCGGCGGCGTGGCCAAGGCTTCGCGCCCGAACCCGGGCGCACAGGCCCGCGACTGCGAATTGAACGACCAGGAGGCGCGCCACAGCGCCGGCCTGATGCGCGTGAACCACGTCGGCGAAGTCTGCGCCCAGGCCCTGTACGACTCGCAGGCGCGCTACGCCAGCAGCCCGGCGATGCGCGCGCAATTCGTGCAGGCCGGCCGCGAGGAAGAAGACCACCTGGCCTGGACCGCCGAGCGCCTGTCCGAGCTGGGTTCCCAGCCCAGTCTCTTGAATCCGCTGTGGTATGCCGGCGCCTATGCGCTGGGCACGGTGGCAGCGCGCATGGGCGATGCCCGGAGCCTGGGCTTCGTGGTGGAGACCGAGCGCCAGGTGGAAGCCCACCTGAACAGCCACCTCGACAAACTGCCGCCGCAGGATGGCAAGTCGCGCGCGATCGTCGAGCAGATGCGCGTCGACGAGATCGAGCACGGTTCGAAGGCGCAGGCGATGGGCGCGGCCGAGATGCCGCTGCCGGTGCGCATGGCGATGACGGCCATGTCCAAGGTCATGACCACCACCGCCTACTACATTTAAGCCTCGATAATCTCGAACGAATGCGTAATTTCCGCCGTCTTGGCCAGCATGATCGAGGCCGAGCAGTACTTGTCGTGCGACAGGTTGACGGCCCGTTCCACCGCCGCCGGCTTCAGGTTCTTGCCGCTGACGATGAAGTGGAAGTGGATCCTGGTGAACACCTTCGGATCGCTGTCGGCGCGGTCGGCCTTCAGGGTCACGTCGCAGCCGCGCACGTCTTCGCGGCCGCGCTTCAGGATCAGCACGACGTCATAGGCGGTGCAGCCGCCGGTTCCCAGCAACACCATCTCCATCGGACGCGGCGCCAGGTTGTGGCCGCCGCCGTCCGGCGCGCCGTCCATGCTGACCATGTGGCCCGAGCCGGTTTCGGCCCGGAAGCTCATCCCCGACGGGCCGTTCCAGCTGACTTTGACTTCCATTCGATTCCTCCGAAAAGAATCTATTCTAAGCCTTACACGGCAAGCACGTAGCGTTCGCTCTTCATGCGCCAGCTGGCAAAGCCGACCGCCAGCAGCGCGACCAATGCCGAACAGGCAAACGTCATCACGAAGGGCAGCATGCCGACGTCGCCCTTGGTCATCTCACGCAGCAGGGTCTGGTTCGACAGCATCGGCACCATGTACATCCAGGTCGCGGTCTTCAGTTCCATCATCGACACCACCACGCCCGGGATCAGCGGCACCAGGGTCACGAAACTGAGCACGCTCTGGGCTTCCTTGAAGGACTTGGCGTTCATCGCCAGCGCCACCTGCATGCCGGCGGCGAACAGGCACAGCGGAATCGTGGCGATAATCAGCAGCGCCAGGTCGCCCCAGTTCAGGCTCCAGGACATGCCGATCTCCTCCAGCGGCAGCCAGGACAGGATCGCGTGCGCCAACGCCAGCTCGAGGGCGATGCCGGCGATCGCCAGGCTGCCGGCGGTGAGCCATTTGCCGACCACCAGCTCCCAGGCCCTGGCCGGCTGCGCCATCAGCACTTCCATCGAGCGGCGTTCGCGCTCGCCGGCGGTGCTGTCGACCGCGGTCGACATGCCGCAGATGAAGACCGGCAGGAACAGGATGCCGAGCAGGCTGCCGATCAGGCCCGCGGAGCGCGAGGCGTTGGTGCCGGTGTCGAAGCGCTGCACCTGGATCGGCGCCAGCGTGGCCGGCGAGACCCCGTGCGCCAGCAGGCGCGCGCTGGCGACGTTGGCGCCGTAAGCTTCCAGCACTTCCTCGACCTCGCGGCGGCGCTTGCCGTTTTCGTCGGCCGAGTCGTACCACAGCTCGATGCGCGCGGGACGCATCGCCGCGTAGTTCTCGGTGAACTTGTCGGACACGCGCAGCACCACCGGATAGGTGCGCGCCTGCAGCAGCTTCGTGATGCCGGCTTCGTCGAGCGGGCCGGGTTCCTTGACGTTGATGTTGCGCTGCTTGAGCTGGGACATCAGCGTGGGGGCCTGGCCGGCGCCGATCACGGCGATCTCGACGCCGTCGCGTTCCGGCTTGGTGGCGCGGTTGATGCTCTGGTTGAGCAGGTAGCCGATCATCACCGGGTACATGAGCGTGAACAGCGCCAGCAGGCCGAGGGTACGCTTGTCGCGCAGCGCCTCGCGCAGTTCCTTCTGGAAGACGATCAAGAACTTGGGTTTCATGCGGCGATTCCTTCTTCGGTGCCGACCAGGCTGACGAAGGCGTCTTCCAGGTTGGCGATGCCGGTGCGGCGGCACAGTTCTTCGGGCGAGCCCTGGGCCACCGTATGGCCCTTGGCGATGACGACCACGTCGTCGCACAGGTGGGTCACTTCCTGCATCACGTGGGTGGCCATGATCACGCAGCAGCCCTCGGCGCGCAGGCTGGCGAGGGCGCGGCGCAGCGCGCGCGTGCTCATCACGTCGAGGCCGCGGCTCGGTTCGTCCAGCAGCAGGTGGCGCGGGCGGTGCAGCAGCGTGCGCGCCAGCGCGACCTTGATGCGCTGGCCCTGCGAGAAGCCCTTGGCGCGGCGCTCCAGGATATCTTCCATCTGCAGCAGCTCGGCCACTTCGTCGATGCGCTGGCGCAGCTGCGGGCCGCCCATGCCGTTCAGCTCACCGAAATAGTTCAGGTACTCGCGCGTGCTGAGACGCTCGTAGAGCCCGAACTGGTCGGTCAGGAAGCCGATGTTGCGGCGTACCGTGAGCGGATCCTTTTCCGGATCGACGCCGTCGATGGCGATGCTGCCGTGGTCGCGCCGCAAGAGGCCGACCAGGGTGCGCAGCAGGGTGGTCTTGCCGGCGCCGTTGGGGCCGAGCAGGGCGGTGATCTGGCCGTCGCGCGCGGAAAAGCTCACGCCGCCGAGCGCCTGCACGGCGCCGAATTGTTTGCGTACTTCCTGGACTTCTATCATGGCGGGCTCGATTCAGGGTTGCGGCCCGGCGCTGCCGAGCTGGAAGGTCGGGGCCGGGATCTCGGACAGGCACTTGGCCTCGAGTGGACTGCCCGGGCGGTCGAGGAAGTCGCGCAGCAGGCGCGGCACGCAGCCCAGCTGCGAGACGCCGTGGCCGGCATTCGCCACCACCAGCTGCTGGGCATTGCGCATGCGGCGCGCGGCGCTTTCGGCGCGGCGCGGCGGCGTGACGGGGTCGAGGGCGCCGGACAGCAGCAGGGCCGGGGCCTGGATCGCGGCCGGCTCGGCAAACGGCACCGCCGGCACGTTGACGGCCTTGCACAGGTTCGGAATGCGGTCGGCCAGCGGGCGCGTGAGCAGCGAGGCGTCTTCCTTCATCAGCGCCGGCGTCATGCGCGGCACGTCCTCGGCGCAGACCACCGCCAGGTGCAGCAGGATGGCGCTGGAAGCGTCGCTGGCGAAGTCGCCGGCGATGTTGTGGCGCGCGATGAAGGGTTCCCAGCGGCCCTGGTAGGCGCTGTGCAGCAGGAAGGGCAGGCGGCGCGCGTCGGCCGGCGAATACAGGATGTTGTGCACGGTGCCGAAGAAACGCGGGCCGGTCATGGTAAAGGTAACCGGCTGCGCGGTGCGCGGATCGGCGATGGCCAGCTTGAGGCCGGCCTCGGCGCGCGCGGCCAGCGTGTCCCATTCGGCGCGCAGGTTGGGGTAGGCCTTGTGGCAGGCGGCGTCCGCAGCGCACTGGGCGAACAGCTTGTCGAGCGCGGCCTGGCCATCGCGGCCGCCGGCCGGGATCACCTGCTCGGGCGCGGCGACACCGTCCAGCACCAGCGAACGCACGCTGTCCGGGAAGGCGCGCGCATAGGCCTGGCCGAGGCGGGTGCCGTAGGAGCCGCCCCAGACGTTGATCTTGCCGTAGCCGAGGGCCTTGCGTACCTGTTCGATGTCGCGCGCGGCATTGGCGGTGCTGTAGGCGGCGAAGGGAACGTTCTTCTTGGCGATGCAGCCGCGCAGCGCGGTTTCGATCTCGGCGTCGCTCAGCAGCTCCTCGTTCGGCGGGTTCTCGCAATCGAGCTTGCCGGACAGGCCGGTGCCGCGCTGGTCGATGAAGACGATGTCGCGGGTGGCGCGCACGCGCTTGAAGGCGGCCGACAGCAGCATCAGCACGTCGCTGCCGGCCTGGCCGGGACCGCCGGCCAGCACGAACAGCGGATCGGGGCGCGCCGATTCGCGGAAGGCCGGGGCCACGGTCACGTGCAGCTTCAGGCCGGCGGCGTCCGGTTTGGCGTAGTCGAGCGGGACCGGGACCGACAGGCAGTGCAGCGCTTCTTCGGCGCCGGGCAGATGGCAGCTGCGGGCGGCGGACTTGCCGGCTGCCGCTTGCGTATCGGCGGCGGGGGCGGCAAGCACGGGCGCCGAGCACAGCAGGGCGAACAAAGCGGGCAGGATGGGACGGATGTTCACGGAGTCTCCTCTTCGATGTTGACCATACTAAATTGCTATTCTTTTCATGGTCAATCAAAAAGTTGCAAAAATGCATTAATTCTTGAGCCTGGGCGAGCGTGCATAAACTGGCGTGCGATCTCTCTGGCGGCAGCTTGACGGGAGAGGCTGAGATCCGCTATGATCGTGGGCTTTCCATTTGCTCAGGAAAAGACAATAAGGCAGAGTCTGCGGTTGTACAGCAGAACCACCATTTGAGCATTTACACCTATATATAGGAAGTCAACATGAAAACTTTTTCCGCTAAGGGCCATGGAGTCCAGCGCGATTGGTACGTGATTGACGCGACGGACAAAGTCCTCGGACGTGTTGCCAGCGAAGTGGCACGCCGACTGCGCGGCAAACACAAGCCGGAATTTACTCCGCACGTCGATACCGGTGACTTTATCGTCGTCGTCAACGCAGGCAAGCTGCGCGTGACCGGCACCAAGGCCACCCAGAAGACCTACTACCGTCACTCGGGCTACCCGGGCGGTATCTACGAAACCAACTTCCTGAAAATGCAACAGCGCTTCCCGGGCCGTGCCCTGGAAAAGGCCGTCAAAGGCATGCTGCCGAAGGGCCCGCTGGGCTACGCCATGATCAAGAAGCTGAAGGTCTACGCGGAAGCAACCCACCCGCACGCCGCCCAGCAACCGCAAGCACTCGATTTCTAAGGAACTGACATGATCGGTAACTACAATTACGGCACCGGCCGTCGCAAGAGTGCAGTCGCCCGCGTGTTCATCAAAGCTGGCACCGGCCAGATCATCGTGAACGGCAAACCGGCCGCCGAGTACTTCTCGCGCGAAACCGGCCTGATGGTCATCCGTCAGCCGCTGGAACTGACCGGCAACGTCGAGCGTTTCGACATCAAGGTCAACGTGCATGGCGGCGGTGAGTCCGGCCAGGCAGGTGCAGTGCGCCACGGCATCACCCGTGCACTGATCGACTACGACGCAGGCCTGAAGGGCGACCTGGCACGTGCCGGTTTCGTCACCCGTGACGCCCGTGAAGTCGAGCGTAAGAAAGTTGGTCTGCGCAAAGCACGTCGCGCAAAGCAATTCTCGAAGCGTTAATCGAATCTGCAGCGCCTTTGCGCTGCTGTCCAAAAAAAGCCGCCCGCTGCAAAGCCGGCGGCTTTTTTGTTTTTCGTCAAACCGGGGTCAAACTCCGTTTTTTGGAAATTGCCCCATCAATAATTCGGGGTCAGAGCACTTTTTCAGTATGCGAAAAAGTGCTCTGACCCCGAATTTTTGACGACGCTGCTAAAATTGCACCCTCGGCCGCTGGGCACTCATTTTTACGAAGGAAAGAACATGATCAAAGTTGGCATCGTTGGTGGTACCGGTTACACGGGCGTCGAGCTGCTGCGCCTGCTGTCAGCCCATCCCGAGGTGCAGCTGACCGCCATCACCTCGCGCAAGGAAGACGGCCTGCCGGTGGCGGACATGTTCCCGTCGCTGCGCGGCCACGTCGACCTGGCCTTCTCGAGCCCGGACAAGGCCGATCTGAGCAAGTGCGACGTGGTGTTCTTCGCCACCCCGCACGGCGTCGCCATGGCCCAGGCCCCGGCCCTGCTGGCGGCCGGCGTGAAGGTCATCGACCTGGCCGCCGACTTCCGCCTGAAGGACCGCGCCGCCTTCGAGAAGTGGTACAAGATGGAGCACACCGCCCCCGAGCTGATCGAGGAAGCGGTGTACGGCCTGCCGGAACTGAACCGCGAAGACATCAAGAAGGCCCGCCTGATCGCCAACCCGGGCTGCTATCCGACCACCATGCAGCTGGGCTTCTTCCCCTTGCTGAAGGCGGGCCTGATCGACGCCGGCAACCTGATCGCCGACAGCAAGTCGGGCGTGTCCGGCGCCGGCCGCAAGGCAGAAATCGGCACCCTGTTCTCGGAAGCCAGCGACAACTTCAAGGCCTACGGCGTGGCCGGCCACCGCCACACCCCGGAGACCTCGGCCCAGCTGCAGCGCTACACCGACCAGAAAGTCGGCCTGATCTTTACGCCCCACCTGGTGCCGATGATCCGCGGCATGCACTCGACCCTGTACGCACGCCTGACCAGGGAAATCGACAATGCCGCCCTACAGGCCCTGTTCGAAGACGCCTACCGCGACGAACCCTTCGTCGACGTGATGCCTTTCGGCTCGCACCCGGAAACCCGCTCGACCCGCGGCTCGAACATGCTGCGCATCGCGCTGCACCGTCCGGACGGCGGCGACACCGTGGTGATCCTGGTGGTGCAGGACAACCTGGTCAAGGGCGCCGCCGGCCAGGCCGTGCAGTGCATGAACCTGATGTTCGGCGTGCCGGAAAACATGGGCCTGCAGCAGGTCGCGCTGTTGCCGTAATGACCAGCCGTGGCGACCCTCCCGGGGTCGCCTCTCCCTCGCAAGGGTTGCTGACAAGATGCAGATCAAGGCAGCAGGTGTTGAGCACGGTAAATTGACCTGTGCACTGCCGAGCTTGGCAGCGTTCTACTTTGCGAGGGGACTACCATGTTCGGTCGTAATGCAAAAAGCGAAATCGATAGCCTGATTGGCATTTCCGCACGCATCGAAGGGGACCTCGTATTTAACGGCGGCCTGCGCATCGACGGCGAGGTGCATGGCAACGTGATCGCCGGCGGCGACGCCGACAGCGTCCTGATCGTGTCGGAACACGCCCGCATCGAGGGCGAGGTGCGCTGCGCCAACCTGGTCGTCAACGGCTATATCGCCGGGACGGTCCGCTCGACGGAACTGCTTGAATTACAGCCGAAAGGCCGCATACATGGGGATGTCCATTACCGCCTGCTGGAAATGCACGGCGGCGCCCTGGTGACGGGAAAGCTGACCCACGAAGCCGCTCCGATGCCGGCCGCCGAGCCGGTGTTTCATTTAGGAGTGGCGACGGAAGGGGCATCAGCATGACTGGCGCCAACCGTCTATAATGGACGAAATCCGAATTCAATCAGGAGTTTATCCATGACCGCAATCGCCGAATTGCATCGCTCGCAAGAGCAGGACGCCATGCCGTCGCCCATCAACTTCACCGACAGCGCCGCGCAGAAGGTCGCCCAGCTGATCGAAGAAGAAGGCAATCCCGACCTGAAACTGCGCGTGTTCGTGCAGGGTGGCGGTTGCTCCGGCTTCCAGTACGGCTTCACCTTCGACGAAATCATGAACGACGATGACACCGCGATGGAAAAGAACGGCGTCACCCTGCTGATCGACTCGATGAGCTACCAGTACCTGGTTGGCGCGGAAATCGACTACAAGGACGACCTCGAAGGCGCCCAGTTCGTGATCAAGAACCCGAACGCCACCTCGACTTGCGGCTGCGGTTCGTCGTTCTCGGCGTAATCGTCCGTTTCGGGTATTAAAAAAGCCGCCTAGGCATTGCCGGGCGGCTTTTTCTATTGTTACGACAGTGCGTGGGCACGGGGTGCCCACCCTACCTTGCTGCGGTGTAGGGTGGGGCACCCCGTGCCCACGCGCAGTTCAGGCCGGATACAAGGCCCCCAGCACCCGTAGCCCGGCCGCCCCCGTCACCGCCGGCAGATTGCCCGGCTGGCGCCGCATGAAGCGATAACCCAGCCAGGCAAACGCCAGCGCCTCCACGCGGTTGGGCGCCACGCCCAGCTCCTCGGTCGATTTCACCGGGATCCCGCCCCCCAGCGCCGCTTCGATCTCGCGCAACAGCACACTGTTGTAGGCGCCGCCGCCGCACACGTAGACTGCCTGCGCCGGCTGTTCCGAGGCCGACTCCTGGATCGCGCGCGCGATCGACACGGCCGTGAGGCGCGTCAGCGTCGCCTGCACGTCGGCCGGCGCCAGATCCGGACGCTGGGCCAGTTTCTTGTCCAGCCATTCCGCATGGAACAGGTCGCGCCCGGTGCTCTTGGGCGGGGGCTGGCGGAAATAAGGCTCGTCCAGCAGGATCTCCAGCAATTGCTCGTCGACCTTGCCGGAGGCCGCGAAGGCGCCGTCCTCGTCATAGGCCTTGCCGGTGTGGCGCGCGACCCACAAGTCCATCAGCACATTGCCAGGGCCGGTGTCGTAGCCGCTCACGCGTCCGTCGCCGTGCAGCACGCTGATATTGCCGATGCCGCCGATGTTCACCACCACCCGCACCGTCTTCGCCTTGCCGAAGCGCGCTTCATGAAAGGCAGGCACCAGTGGCGCGCCCTGGCCGCCGGCGGCGATGTCGCGTGTGCGGAAATCGGCGATCACGTCGACGCCCGTCAGTTCCGCCAGCAGGGCCGGATTATTGGTCTGGCGCGTAAAACCGAGCTCGGGGCGGTGGCGGATGGTCTGGCCATGCACGGCCACGGCGCGCACCGGGCCCGGCGCCTGGGCCAGCAGCTGCTGCACGCAGTCGGCGTAGCAGCGCGCCAGCGCGTTGGCGGCCAGCGCCTCGCGCTCGAGTTCGTTCTCGCTGGCGGCTTGCAGGGCCATCAGTTCGCTGCGCAGCGCGGCAGGGAAGGGTGTGAAGGCGGCTTGCAGGGTGCGGATGCCGCGGCCGGAAAAGTCGGCCAGCACGCCGTCGACGCCGTCCAGGCTGGTGCCGGACATCAGGCCTATGTAGAGGTTGGAAGCGGGCATGTTCGTTACCTGAAAAGAAAAACGCCTTGCACTCTTCAGTGCAAGGCGTCTTATTCTATCTGCAATTCGGCTGAAGCTTAACGAGCAGCCATTGCGTTGCCAGCCGGATTCAGCAGCGAGAAGCGGTGCGACATCTCGACGGCGGCGGTGGTGCGGAAGCGCGACAGTTCGCCCGAAGTCAGCGGCTGCTGCTGCAGGTTCTTCTGCGCCATCGGATCGATGGCATTGCCGCCGACGCGGAATTCGTAGTGCAGGTGCGGGCCGGTTGCCCAGCCGGTGGCGCCCACATAGCCGATCACGTCGCCCTGGTGGACCTTCTGGCCCTTGCGCATGCCGCTGGCGAAGCGGCTCATGTGGCCGTAGGCGGTGCTGTAATTCGACCAGTGCTTGAGCACGACCATGTTGCCGTAGCCATTCGACACGCCGGCGAAGTCGACGGTGCCGTCGCCGGCAGCGCGGATCGGGGTGCCCAGCGGGGCGGCCATGTCGATGCCCTTGTGTGCTTTCCAGACGTTGAACACCGGGTGCACGCGCATCGAGAAGCCCGACGAGATGCGGGTGAAGGCGACCGGCGACTTCAGGAAGGCCTTCTTCAGCGACTTGCCGTCCAGGCTGTAGTAGCCGCCCTGGTGGGTTTGCGGGTCTTCATACCAGACCGACTGGTAAGCCACACCGCGGTTGACGAATTCGCCGGCCAGCACGCGGCCGGTGCGGACCAGTTCGCCATCCTGGTAGAAGGTTTCGTAGACGACGTTGAAACGGTCGCCGCGCTTCAGGTCGCCGCGGAAGTCGATGCTGGTCGAGAACATCTCGATGATCTGGTTGACCACCGAATCCGGGATCTGGCCGCCGTCGACATTGGAGTCGGTGGCAGCGTAGAGCGAGGAGGTGATTTCGCGCGAACGCATTTCGACGCGGCGCTCGAGCTCGGCTGGGGCCTTGCTGACGACGAATTTGTCGCCTTTGCGCGTCACGGTAACGGTGTTGAACTCATCCTTGTTGACGGGGATGGTCGCACGCAGCGTCAGCATCAGGCCGTTCTCGTCGGTTTCAGCCTGGATGCGCTTGCCGGTCTTGAGGGTCAGGATGCTACGTGCCAGCTTGTCGCTGCGCACAAAAGCCGCTGCCTGCTGGTCGTCGATGCCGAGGCGGGAGAAGACGGAACCGAGGGAGTCGCCCGGACGGATGCGTTCTTCGTGGATGAATTGCTGCTGATCTTGCTGCAGGGCTGCGATCTGGTCTGCCAGGTTTGGCAGCTGCAGGTCCTGTGCGATGGACTTGACGGGGATGTCTGCGGCGTCCGGCGCGATCGGGGCGACTGCGGTCGCACCGAAGGCACACAGTGCCAGGGCAGCGGCGCCGCCCGCAAGGATGCGGGTTTTACGGCTCGTTTCCGCGAGACCGAACCAGCGCTTGCCAGTGATTTTCTGTATTGGGTTCATGCAATCAGTTAAAATTTACCGCTTCACTGTCCCAAGACGAACGCTTTTTCTTTTTGTTTTCTTACTTGTTGTCTGTGAAACTTTTCATGCGGCAAGATTGACGGGATCGCGAATTATATCAAAATACGGGGTCCTACAACCGTTTTAGCCAAACTCCTACAAGAATTTTATGACTTCCTCTGAGCTTTCTGGTAATGCCAAAACTGCAACTTCCGCCGGGGCCGCCCCTCTTCCCTTGAGCGAGGCCGTCCAGGAAGCCCTTGCAATCACCAAACGCGGTGTCGACGAACTGCTGATCGAGAGCGAATTCGCGCAGAAGCTGGCGCGCTCCGAGCAGAGCGGCACGCCGCTGCGCATCAAGCTGGGCCTCGACCCGACCGCGCCCGACCTGCACCTGGGCCACACCGTGGTGCTGAACAAGCTGCGCCAGCTGCAGGACCTGGGCCACCAGGTGATCTTCCTGATCGGCGACTTCACCTCCATGATCGGCGACCCGTCGGGCCGCAACGTGACCCGCCCGCCGCTGACCCGCGAGCAGATCGAGACCAATGCGCAGACCTATTTCAAGCAGGCCTCGCTGGTGCTCGATCCGGCACGCACCGAAATCCGCTACAACTCCGAGTGGTGCGACCCGCTGGGCGCGCGCGGCATGATCCAGCTGGCCTCGCGCTACACGGTGGCGCGCATGATGGAGCGCGACGACTTCACCAAGCGCTACAAGAGTGGGACCCCGATCTCGGTCCACGAGTTCCTGTATCCGCTCATGCAAGGCTATGATTCGGTCGCTTTGAAAGCAGACCTTGAGCTAGGTGGAACGGATCAGAAATTTAACCTGCTTGTTGGCCGCGAGCTACAGAAAGACTACGGGCAAGAGCCGCAGTGCATCCTGACCATGCCCCTGCTCGAGGGCCTGGACGGCGTCGAGAAGATGTCGAAGTCCAAGAACAACTACATCGGCATCACCGAGCCGGCCAACACCATGTTCGGCAAGCTGATGAGCATCTCGGACGTGATGATGTGGAAGTACTACGAGCTGCTGTCCTTCCGCTCGATCCAGGACCTGGCCGCGCTGCGCGCCGAGGTCGAGGGCGGCCGCAACCCGCGCGACGCCAAGGTGGCGCTGGCCCAGGAAATCGTGGCGCGCTTCCACTCGCAGCAGGCAGCCGAGGACGCGCTGGCCGACTTCGTCAACCGCTCCAAGGGCGGCATCCCGGACGACGTGCCGGAAATCAGTCTGTCCGGCGCCCCGCTGGGCCTGCCGCAGCTGCTGAAGGCGGCCAATCTGTGCGCCTCGTCCTCGGAAGCGATGCGCATGATCGACCAGGGCGGCGTGCGCATCGACGGCACGGTCGTGTCCGACAAGGCGCTGCAGGTCCAGGCCGGCACTTTCGTATTGCAGGTCG
Organism: Telluria sp. GW821-FHT07G12; assembly: GCF_059418525.1. Lineage (NCBI taxonomy): Bacteria > Pseudomonadati > Pseudomonadota > Betaproteobacteria > Burkholderiales > Oxalobacteraceae > Telluria > Telluria sp. GW821-FHT07G12. Next base: position 53,761 of record NZ_JBWKQA010000003.1, read on the forward strand.
GCAAGCGCAAGTTTGCCCGCGTGACCCTGGCATGATCGGCCTGCTCCAGCGGGTCACCCAGGCCAGCGTGGTGGTCGACGGCGAAACCGTGGGTGCCATCGGGCATGGCCTGATGGTGCTGGTCTGCGCCGAAAAGGGCGATACCGTGCGCGAGGCCGATGCCCTGCTGGCCAAGCTGCTGGGCTACCGCGTGTTTTCCGACGAGGCCGGCAAGATGAACCGCAGCGTCACGGACGTGGCGGGCGGCCTGCTGCTGGTGCCGCAATTCACGCTGGCGGCCGACACCCGCTCCGGGACCCGGCCTTCGTTCTCGCCGGCGGCCGCGCCGGAGGATGGGCGCCGGCTGTTCGATCATTTCGTGCGCCAGGCCCGCGAGCGACACGGTAATGTCGAGACCGGCCGCTTCGGCGCGGACATGCAGGTGTCGCTGACGAATGACGGTCCAGTCACTTTCTGGCTTCGTATTGATCCACCCAAGGTCTCAAGCTGAAACTGCGGCGCCTTGCGCTGGTCAATGTAGACAGGAGCAGGAAGCAGCAGGGGCAGTAGGAGAATGGAGGGCATGCCATGAAGATCTGGAGCGATTCCTTTACCGAAGGCGGCCCGATTCCGCCGCGCTGTGCGTTCGCCGAGATCGATCCCGGCAGCCACATCAAGTTGTCGAGCAACCGCAGCCCCCACATCGCCTGGGACGACGTGCCGGCCGGCGCCGAGTCGCTGGTGCTGCTGTGCCACGATCTCGACGTGCCGACCGACGGCGAAAACGTCAACCGGGAAGGCAGGACGGTGCCCGACGCGCTGGCGCGCACCGACTTCTATCACTGGTCGCTGGTCGACATCCCGGTGGTCCTCGATACCTTTGCCGAGGGCCTGTTCTCGGACATGGTGACCCCGGGCGGCAAGAGCGGTCCGCTGGTGCCGTTCACGATCAAGAACGGCACCGAGCACCAGCTGCGCCACGGCGTCAACGATTACACCGGCTGGTTCGCCAACGACCCGGACATGGCCGGCGAATACTACGGCTACGACGGGCCCTGTCCGCCCTGGAACGACGAGCGGGTGCACACCTACGTGTTCACGCTGTACGCCCTCGACATCCCGCGGCTGCCGCTGGAAGGCCGGTTCACGGGCAAGGAGGCGAGCCTCGCCATCATGGGCCACATCCTGGACGAAGCCCGCATCTTCGGCGTGTATTCGCTGAACCCGAGCATCGCCGCCACCATCATCGATAAATAAAAGTAAAGAATTTGAAAATCATCCTGATCCGCCATGGGGAAACCGCATGGAATGCTGAACGCCGCCTGCAGGGCCACCTCGACATCGCATTGAACGCGGAGGGCGAACGCCAGGCCAGTCTGCTGGCCGAGGCGCTGACGCCGGAGCACATCGACCTGATCGTCTCCAGCGATCTGCAGCGCGCCCGCCAGACCGCCCAGGCCGTTGCCGCGCTGCGCAGCATGACCGTGCACATCGACCCCGGCCTGCGTGAGCGCTGCTATGGCGGCTTCGAAGGCTTGCTGTACAGCGAGATCGAGCAGCGCTTCCCGGCCGAGTTTGCGGCCTGGCAGGCGCGCGATGTCGACGCGGTTTTGCCAAGTGGCAAAAATTGTGGGGAGACTTTCCGCGAGTTCTATACCCGTTCCACCAGCGCCATCCTGGCCCTGGCTGCAGCCCATCCCGGCCGCACCATCGCCATGGTTGCCCACGGCGGCGTGCTCGAATGCGCCTACCGGATGGCGCTCGGCCTGCCGCTGGAAACGCCGCGCGACTTCAAGGTCTATAACGCCAGTATCAATCGCTTCCGCCTGGAAGAGGGCAGGCTGGCGCTGGAAAGCTGGGGCGAGGTCGCGCATCTGCGGCCGGCCTTGCTGGATGAGCTGAGCTAGGAAGGAAACTGAGGATAGCTGACAGTGAACTATGTCAGATTTGCAACACACGAAAAAAGTGTGCTGATAAATTGAGCAGCGGTTCGGGTAAAATAGCGAGTTCCCGATTTTTCTTCTGGTTTTTCTCCCGTGCAAATTGGTCCTTACGCGCTGCGCAATAACGTCTTCGTCGCCCCGATGGCCGGGGTGACCGACCGTCCGTTCCGTCAGCTGTGCAAAAAGCTGGGCGCCGGCTATGCGGTGTCCGAAATGGCGGCCTCGAACCCGCGCCTGTGGGCCAGCGAAAAGAGCGCGCGCCGCACCGACCACGCCGGCGAGATGGAACCGAAGGCGGTGCAGATCGCCGGCGCCGTGCCGGAAGAACTGGCGGAGTGCGCCAAGTTCAACGTCGACCGCGGCGCCCAGATCATCGACATCAACATGGGCTGCCCGGTCAAGAAGGTCTGCAACAACTGGTGCGGCTCGGCCCTGCTGCAGCACGAAGACCTGGTCCAGCGCATCCTCGAAGCGGTGGTGCGCGCGGTCGATGTGCCGGTCACGCTGAAGTTCCGCACCGGCTGGGATCGCCAGAACAAGAACGCCCTGACGATTGCGCGCATGGCCGAGCAGGCCGGCATCGCGATGCTGACCCTGCACGGCCGCACCCGTGCCGACGGCTACAAGGGCGATGCCGAATACGACACCATCGCCGCGGTGAAGGCCGCGGTGGCGATTCCGGTGGTGGCGAATGGCGACATCACGACCCCGGAAAAGGCGAAATTCGTGCTCGAACATACGGGCGCCGACGCCGTGATGATCGGGCGCGCGGCCCAGGGCCGTCCCTGGATCTGCCGCGAGATCGACCATTACCTGCGCACCGGGGAACACCTGCCGGCGCCGCTGGTCGATGAAGTGCGCGAGCTGATGAACGAACACTTGCCGGCCCACTACGCCTTCTACGGCGAATACCTGGGCGTGCGCACCGCGCGCAAGCACATCGGCTGGTATGTCGAAGACCTGCCTGGCGGCGAAGAATTCCGCCAGCGCATGAACCTGCTGGAATCGACGGCCGAGCAGCTGGCGGCCGTGGACGAATTTTTCAAATCGCAACACCGGTATGGCGAGCGGTTACAATACCGGCCCGCGCATGCGGATGACGTCGCGATCGCAGCGTAAGAGTTTTAAAAAAGTATAGAAAAATAAGAAATACCGGAGACAGTGCTGTCTTTAGGCAGCGTAACAGTGGCTTCGGGAAACCGTAACGAGCGGAAGGAATTGTGGCCGAGAAGCGCAGCTGTACTCCTGTACAGCGAGCATCGCCGGCCGGAATACCGACGCGCAGCAGGTTTCACGAGCCACCACCACACCAAGGTAAGTAGCAGACATGAGCAAAGAAAGTATCCAGGAAGTCGTTCAGAAAAGCCTCGAAGATTATTTCAACGACCTGGGCGAGCAAAAACCGTCGAATATCTACGACATGATGCTGCTGACCGTCGAAAAACCGATCCTGCAAGTGGTGATGACGCGCGCCGAAGGCAATCAGTCGCATGCCGCGCAGATGCTGGGCATCAATCGCAATACCTTGCGCAAGAAATTGCAGGAGCACGGGCTGCTGTAAGCGCCGGCGGAGGGGCCGGCGTGCGAGCGTGCGCCGGCCTTGTCCGGCGTAGTGGAACATCCTTGCTCGCACCGATTTTTATCAACAGGCCTCTCCCATGATCAAACAAGCCCTCATCTCCGTTTCCGATAAAACCGGCGTGCTCGATTTTGCGCGCGCGCTGTCCGCACTCGGCGTGAACATCCTGTCGACCGGCGGCACCGCCAAGCTGCTGCAGGACAATGGCGTGCCAGTCACTGAAGTCGCCGACTACACGGGTTTCCCGGAAATGCTCGATGGCCGCGTCAAGACCCTGCACCCGAAAGTGCACGGCGGTATCCTCGCGCGGCGCGACTTTCCTGAGCATATCGCCAAGCTGGAAGAGCACGGCATCCCCCAGATCGACATGGTGGTGGTGAACCTCTACCCCTTCCAGGCAACTGTCGCGAAGGAAGAGTGCTCGCTGGAAGATGCGATCGAGAACATCGATATCGGCGGCCCGACCATGCTGCGTTCGGCGGCCAAGAACCACCGCGACGTCGTCGTGATCGTCGACCCGGCCGACTACGGCCCGGTGCTGGCAGAGATGAAAGGCACCGGTACGCAAGCAGGCGATGTCGGCTACGACACCAAGTTCCGCCTGGCCAAGAAAGTGTTCGCCCACACCGCGCAATACGACAGCGCGATCACCAATTATCTGACCAGCCTGGGCGAAGACAAGCAGCACGCGACCCGCGCCGCCTATCCGCAGACCCTGAACCTGCACTTCGAGAAGGTGCAGGACATGCGCTACGGCGAAAACCCGCACCAGAGCGCCGCTTTCTACCGCGACCTGGCCCCGGCCGCCGGCAGCCTGGCGAATTACCGCCAGCTGCAGGGCAAGGAACTGTCGTACAACAACATCGCCGATGCCGACGCGGCCTGGGAATGCGTCAAGACCCTGGGCGGCCTCGAGCAGCCGGCCGGCTGCGTGATCATCAAGCACGCGAATCCTTGCGGCGTGGCGATCGGCGCGGACGCACTGGACGCCTACCAGCGCGCGCTGAAGACGGATCCGACCTCGGCTTTCGGCGGCATCATCGCCTTCAACGTGCCGGTCGACGGCCGCGCTGCGGAAGCGATTGCCAAACTGTTCGTGGAAGTCGTGATCGCCCCGGTGTTCACGGCGGAAGCGCGCCAGATCATGGCGGCCAAGCAGAACGTGCGCCTGCTGGAAATTGAACTGGGCAACGGCCAGAACGCCTTCGACGTCAAGCGCGTCGGCGGCGGCCTGCTGGTACAGTCGCCGGACGCGAAGAACGTCGGCCTGGACGACCTGCGCGTGGTCAGCAAGAAGCAGCCGACCCCGCAGCAGCTGCAGGACCTGATGTTCGCCTGGCGCGTGGCCAAGTTCGTCAAGTCGAACGCGATCGTGTTCTGCGCCGGCGGCATGACCCTGGGCGTGGGCGCGGGCCAGATGAGCCGCATCGACTCGGCCCGCATCGCCTCGATCAAGGCGCACAACGCCGGCCTGTCGCTGGTGGGCTCGGCGGTGGCGTCGGATGCCTTCTTCCCGTTCCGCGACGGCCTGGACGTGGTGGTCGACGCCGGCGCGACCTGCGTGATCCACCCGGGCGGCTCGATGCGCGACCAGGAAGTGATCGACGCGGCGGACGAGCGTGGGGTGGTGATGCTCTATACTGGTACGCGCCACTTCCGTCATTGATTTTGGTTGATGTGCGTGGGCTCGGGGAGCCCACCCTACGTAGGGCGGGCACCCCGTGCCCGCGTGACCGTGTAACGTGGCATGTTCACCATGTAACTGTGTTTTTGCACAGTATTTTTCCCACGAAGTAAGCCAGCCGGTATAACATTCGATAATGATTATTCTCGGCATCGACCCGGGCCTGCGCACGACGGGGTTCGGCGTCATTGAAAAACACGGTCACCGGCTGCGCTATATCGCGTCCGGCACCATCAAGACCGGCACGGAAGGCGCTTTGCCGCCGCGTCTCAAGATCATCCTGGCCGGCGTGACGGAAGTCGTCGCCACCTACAAGCCGGCCTGCGCGGCCATCGAAAAAGTCTTCGTCAACGTGAACCCGCAGTCGACCCTGCTGCTCGGCGCGGCGCGCGGTGCGGCCATCACGGCATTGGTCGGGGCCGACCTCGACGTGGCCGAGTACACGCCGGCCGAGGTCAAGCAGGCCGTGGTCGGTTCCGGCAAGGCCGTCAAGGCCCAGGTCCAGGAGATGGTGGCGCGCCTGCTCAAGCTCCCCGGTCTGCCCGGCAGCGACGCCGCCGATGCCCTCGGCATCGCGATCTGCCACGCCCACGGCATGGATGCGCTGGCGCTGATCGGCGCGCTGGCGCCGGAAAAGCAGGCCCTGCACATGCGGCGCGGGCGCCTGGTCTCATCCTGATAAAACTTAGAAAGGTCAACGATGATCGGTCGTCTCTCCGGCGTGCTGCTGGAAAAGAATCCCCCGCAAGTGCTCGTGGATTGCCAGGGCGTCGGCTACGAAGTCGACGTGCCGATGGGCACCTTCTACAACCTCCCGCACACTGGTGAGAAGGTGGTCCTGTTCACGCACTATGTGGTGCGCGAAGATGCGCACCTGCTGTTCGGCTTCGGCTCCGCCAACGAGCGCGCCGTGTTCCGCCAGCTGATCAAGATCACCGGTGTCGGCGCCCGCACTGCGCTGTCCATCCTGTCCGGCATGTCGGTGGCCGACCTGGCCCAGGCCGTGACCCTGCAGGAAGCCGGCCGCCTGGTCAAGGTGCCGGGCATCGGCAAGAAGACCGCCGAGCGCCTGCTGCTGGAACTCAAAGGCAAGCTGGGCGCGGACATCGGCGCGGTCGGCGGCGCCGTGCAGGACGACGCCCAGGCAGACGTGCTCAATGCGCTGCTGGCCTTGGGGTATTCTGACAAGGAAGCGCTGGCCGCCATCAAGAACATGCCGGCGGGTACCAGCGTTTCCGAGGGCATCAAATTGGCCCTGAAATCGCTGTCGAAAGCGTAAATAAATGAGCATCCAGACCGACAACTTCACCGAGCAGCGCATCATCGACGCCGCGCCGGCCTCGCCGAACGAGGAGGCGATCGAGCGCGCGCTGCGCCCCAAGCACCTCGACGAATACGTCGGCCAATCGAAGATCCGCGACCAGCTCGAGATCTTCATCTCCGCCGCCCGCAAGCGCCGCGAAGCGCTGGATCACACCCTGCTGTTCGGTCCGCCGGGCCTGGGTAAAACCACGCTGGCCCACATCATCGCGCGCGAGATGGGCGTGAACCTGCGCCAGACTTCCGGGCCCGTGCTGGAGCGCCCGGGCGACCTCGCGGCCCTGCTCACCAACCTGGAAGCCAACGACGTCCTGTTCATCGACGAGATCCACCGTTTATCGCCGGTGGTCGAAGAGATCCTGTATCCGGCGCTCGAGGACTACCAGATCGACATCATGATCGGCGAGGGCCCGGCCGCGCGTTCCGTGAAGCTCGACCTGCAGCCGTTCACGCTGGTCGGCGCCACCACGCGCGCCGGCATGCTGACCAATCCGCTGCGCGACCGCTTCGGCATCGTCGCGCGCCTGGAGTTCTACAACGTCGAAGAGCTGACCAAGATCGTGACCCGCAGCGCCGCGCTGCTGGAGGCGCCGATCAACGAGGAGGGCGCGCGCGAAGTCGCCCGCCGTGCGCGCGGCACCCCGCGTATCGCCAACCGCCTGCTGCGCCGCGTGCGCGACTACGCGGAAGTGAAGGGCAATGGCGAGATCACCAAGGACATGGCCGACCGCGCGCTGAAGATGCTCGACGTCGACACCGTCGGCTTCGACGTCATGGACCGTAAACTCCTGGAAGCGGTGCTGTTCAAGTTTGCCGGCGGCCCGGTCGGCATCGGCAACCTGGCGGCGGCGATCGGCGAGGCGGCCGACACCATCGAGGACGTGCTGGAACCCTATCTGATCCAGCAGGGCTATCTGCAGCGCACGCCGCGCGGCCGCATCGCGACGCCCCTGGCGTATCAACACTTCGGCGTCACCGCACCCCGCATCAGCCCGACCGGCGATCTGTGGGACAACCTGCCGCCGGCCTGAGCACGATGCAGATCTGGGTCGATGCCGATGCCTGTCCGGCCGTGATCAAGGACATCCTGTTCCGCGTGGCCGAGCGCCTGCAGCTGCAGGTGACCTTGATTGCCAACCAGCTGATCCGGGTGCCGGGCTCGCGCTTCATCCGCGCGATCCAGGTGCCCAGCGGGCCGGACGTGGCCGACACCGAGATCGTCGAGCGCCTGGCGCCGGGCGACCTGGTGATCACCGGCGACATTCCGCTGGCGGCGCGCGTGCTCGAGAAGGGTGGGGATGCGCTGAATCCGCGCGGCGAGTTCTACACGAAGGACAATATCGCCCAGCAGCTGACGATGCGGGCCTTCATGGAAGAGTTGCGCAGCGGCGGCGTCGATACCGGCGGCCCCAGCGCCTTCAGCCAGGCCGACCGCCAGCAGTTCGGCAATGCCCTAGACCGCTATCTGGCACGGCGCCGTCTGGCGGCGGGGTAATCAGATACGCGAACTACCGCGGCGCTCGGCCGATGGGTGACGCTTGATCAGCACCAGCGCGGGTTCCAGCCGTTCGCGCTGGCGCATCGGGCGCTGGCGGCGGTCCGCCGATGCCGGGAACACGAAGCTGATGAACATCAGTACCGTGAACGACAGCAGGGTCCCGCTGCCCCACAGCAGCGCTTCATCGGTGCGCGTGGCCAGCATGGTGACGGAGGCGGCGGCCGGGATCAGCAGCAGCAGGCCGCCGAGCATGCGCATGTGGGCCGAGCGGCGCATCTGGTCGCCGAGCGCGGCGATGTAGAGAAAGCTCATCGCGACCAGCGCCAGGCCGGCCAGGCCGCCGACGGCGATCCAGCCCGGCATGCCGGGGTGGGTATTGCCCGCCACGACGATGGGCGGCAGGATGAGGACAAGGCTGCCCGCGAGAAGGGCAAGCAGACGCATGAAAATCATGTGGAGTTCCTTCAGTACCGATGGTTCATTCGATTGATCGAAGATATGTGAACCGAGATTATCATTAAGATAATTTTCCTGTCGCGCGCTTGAATGCGTGCGCGGCAAAGCCGGCGCGCATCCAGGGCATGGACCGGCTGGCGAGCCAGTGGGCGATGGTTTCGCGCGGCACGGCCTTCGAGAACAGGTAGCCCTGGCCGTAATCGCAGCCGGCTAGCTTGAGCAGATCGAGCTGTTCCGGCGTTTCGATGCCTTCGGCGATGACCCGCATGCCGAGCTTGTGGGCCATCGTGACGATGGTTTCGCACAAGGCGTAGTCGGTGGTGCCGGCTTCCAGGTGCATCACGAAGGCGCGGTCGATCTTCAGGAACTGGAAGCTGAATTTCTTCAGGTAGGAGAGGGACGAGTAGCCGGTGCCGAAATCGTCCAGCGCCAGGTCCATGCCGTTTTCGGCCACCTGGCGCAGCTGCTGGATGACGAAAGGATTGTTATCGAGCAGCATGCCTTCGGTGACTTCGATGGCCAGGGTGTGCTCGGGCAGCGCGGCGCGCCTGGCCAGCTGAAAGCAGCGTTCGCAGGCCTCGCGCCCGGACAGCAGCTGGACCGGGGAGACGTTGATCCCCACCTGCAGGCAGGCGCCATGTTCCTGTTTCCAGGCGACGACGTCGCGCACCACCGTCTCGAAGATCTGCTCGCCCAGCTCCACGATCAGGCCGGTCTCTTCGCACAAGGGGATGAATTCGGCCGGGCCGATCATGCCGCGTTGCGGATGGGGCCAGCGCACCAGCGATTCAAGCTTCTCCAGCGTCCCGGTGGCGAGGTCGACGATGGGCTGGTAGTGAACTTCAAGCGCGCGTTCGCCGATCGCAGTGCGCAGGTCCCTGATCAGCCGCCTGCGTGCCTGCGCCCGCTCCTGCATCGCATGCGAGAAGTAGGCATAGCGGTTGCGGCCCTGCTGCTTGGCCACGTACATGGCCTGATCGGCGTGCTTGATCAGGCTTTCCATGTCGGACGCGTCCTTCGGGTAATGCGTGATGCCGATGCTGGCAGATAAGTGCAGGGCTTCATCGGCGACCACGAAGGGCCTGGCCATGGCCTGGATGATGGCCTGGGCCGTGCGGTCGACCGCAAAGGCTTCCTTGCCCCTGTGTTCCGGCCGGGCGGCCAGCAGCACCGTGAACTCGTCGCCGCCCAGGCGGCCCACGGTGTCGCCGTCTCGCGTACAGTCGAGCAGGCGCTGGGCCGCTTCCTTCAGGATCTCGTCGCCGGACGAGTGGCCCAGGGTTTCGTTGACGTCCTTGAAGCGGTCGAGGTCGATCACCAGCAAGGTAAAGCTGCCGGCCTCGATGTCGGCGCTGAGGATGGCCTGGGCCACGCGCTCCATGAACATCTGGCGGTTCGGCAAGCCCGTCAAGGCGTCGTAGTTACCCTGGCGCCAGGCCAGCTCTTCGGCGCGCTTGGAATCGGTGATGTCCGTGCCGATCTCGATATAGTTGCGCACCTGCCCGTCTGGGCCACAGGCGGCGGTGACGGTCCGGTATTCCGCCAGCACGTGGCCGTCCTTGTGGCGGCTCCACAATTCTCCTTCCCATTGCCCGGCCGCGCGTAGCCGCGCCCACAGGGCGGCGTCGAAATCGGCCTCGTCCAGCCCGGCGTTGTAGACCTGCGGCGCCTTGCCGGCAATCTCCTCCAGCGTATAGCCGCGCATGGCGGTGAAGGCGGGGTTGATCGCTTCCACGCGGCCATCCGTATCCAGCACGGCAATTGCCTCGTGGCTGTTCTGGAACACCAGCGAGCCGAGCTCCAGCCGGTGCCGGTTGCGCACGTGTTCGGTAATGTCGTGGACGACGCCCATCAGGAGGCGGCATTGGCCGTCCGCATCGATCACGGGCGACACGGTCACGTCGCCGGTCTTGGTGCCGGAGGGGTAGTTCGACACCTCCTGCCAGCGCACCACATCGCGGGTGACGATGGCTTCCCGGTATTTCGACTTCACCAGTTCCAGCGAGTCGGGCGGGATGATCTCGTCGACTTCCTTGCCGACCACCGCCGAGACCGGCAGGCCGGTGGCGAGGGTGAAGCGCTCGTTGACCGCGGAAAAGCGGTAACGGTCGCCGTCCAGCACCTCCAAAAAGAAGATGACGTCGGCAACGTGTTCGAACAGGTAGGTGAGGTAGGGCAGCGGGACCGGCGGCGCATCGGCGGCCAGGTAGCGCGTGACCTGGCTCGATGCCCGGTCTTGCTGATCTGGCTGCTGTGGCCGCGGTTCAACCGGTGGCGTGCCTGTCGGCCTGGGCATCGCTCGTCTCCCTCCTCATCTCGTCCGAGGGAGTGTAGCGCACAAGCCGGATGACCCGCGCCGGGTTAGGCCGGCGCGGGCTTCAAGACGAATTTACTCCTGGCGCAGCCAGACCTGCGAGCGGCCGAACATCGGCATGCCGATGAAGCCGCGCACTTCGACTTTCTTGCCGCCTTCGCGCACCGTCAGCTTGCTCTTGTAGACCTTGCCGTTCTTCGGGTCGAGGATCTCGCCGCCGGTGTATTCGTCGCCGGTCTTCTTCAGGCCCGAGACGATGGTCATGCCGATGATCGGCTGGTCCTTGCGCGCATCCGTGCACAGCTGGCACTTCGGGTTCTGGTCTTCGTCCGGGGTGCGGAACAGCTTCTCGATCTTGCCCGTCAGCTCGCCATGGTTTTCGGTAATGCGGATCAGCGCGGACGGCTTGCCCGAGCTGTCGTCGATGGTCTTCCACAGGCCGACCGGCGATCCATCCTGGGCCCACGCGAGCGGGGAAGCCAGGACGGCGGCAATCAGGGATGCTTTGATGAGGGTGCGCATGGTGTCTCCAGTATGGTTATCGGCAACTGGAGTGTAGCAAACAGTACGGTCGTTCGGTAAACCGCCTGGTGGAAATAATCGCAGATGACATTTGTCACCTGAAACTGATGGCGCTCGCTTCTGCCGCGGCGGCCGGCGTTTCCCGATACTGGTGTCCATGGCAGATCGCCATCCACAATTAACCAAAACCTTGAGAAACCGTCGCGAGCGGCAGCAATGGTGGCTGAGAAGCGCAGCTGTACGAGTAGTACAGCGAGCATCGCAGGCCGCCAGTGCAACGCGCAGCAGGTTTATCAAGGTTTTAAAGGGGAATACCGATGAAACCGACCACATTGATGCTTGCCGCCGCACTGGCCTGCTCCTCCACCGCCATCGCCGGCACCACCCTGGTCCAAGACGTGCGCGTCTTCGACGGCAAGAGCGCGCACGAACACCGCTCGGTGCTGGTGCGCGATGGCCTGATCGTCGACGGCGACTACCGCGGCAAGGCGCCCGCCGGCGCCCGCGTGGTGGACGGCAAGGGCCGCACCCTGCTGCCGGGCCTGATCGACGCCCACGTCCACACTTGGCAGCATTTCGAGCTGCCGCTGGTATTCGGCGTGACCACCCAGGTCGACATGTTCACCGGGGTCGAAGTCATGCAGCGCATTCAACAGCAGATGGCGGCAGGCCGCAACGGCGGCGAGGCCGACGTGTTCTCGGCCGGCACCCTGGTTACCGCGCCGGGCGGCCACGGCACCGAATATCCGGTCAAGATCCCGACCCTGGAAAACGGCGGCGACGCCCAGGCTTTCGTGGACGCCCGCATCGCCGAAGGCTCGCACTTCATCAAGGTCGTGATGGAAGACGGTTTCGGCGACCACCATTTCAACAGCCTCGACCGCGCCACCGTGAAGGCAGTGATCGATGCCGCGCACAAGCGCGGCAAGCTGGCCGTGGTCCACATCAGCAACCTGGAAAATGCGCGCGCCGCGCTGGAAGCCGGCGCCGACGGCCTGGCCCACCTGTTCGTTGCGCCGGCGATCTCGCAGGAAGAGGCGGACAGCCTGGCCCGGCTGGCGCAGGCCAAAGGCGCCTTCGTGGTGCCGACCTTCTCGGTCCTGGAAAGCATCGCCGGGGTGAAGCCGCGCGACCTGCTCGACGATGCCCAGGTGGCCGGCCTGCTCGACCGCGAAGAACGCGGCGCGCTGCAGACCGGCTACGGCCCGGCGCCGCGCCCCGCCATCCTGGCCGCGCCGAAGATGGTCACCAGCGCCATGCGCCGCGCCGGCGTGCCGCTGCTGGCGGGCACCGACGCCGGCAATGCCGGCACCCAGTACGGCGCCAGCCTGCACCATGAGCTGGCGGCGCTGGTCGACGCCGGCCTCACGCCGCGCGAAGCGTTGGTGGCCGCCACCAGCGCACCGGCGAAGGCCTTCCGCCTGGGCCTGCGCGGCCAGATCGCCAAGGGCTACAAGGCCGACCTGGTGCTGGTCGAGGGCAATCCGCTGCAGGACATCGGCGCCACCCGCCGCATCGTCGAGGTGTGGAAGGATGGCGAAAGCACGGCGGCGATTCGCGACGCCCAGCGCCGGCACGTGGCGCAGGAAAGCGCGGCGAAGGGCGCGCAGCCGCTCGCGCTGCCCGCCGACGGCAGGATCTCGCTGCTGAAGGAGGGCAAGCTGGCCAGCCCCTTCGGCACCGGCTGGTTCCCGTCCACCGACAAATTCGCCGGCGGCGTCTCGACCGTCAACATCGGCGCCCAGGCTGCCGGGGAAGGCGGCGCGGCCATCGCGATCGAGGCGCAGGTCAAACCCGGCTTCGCCTATCCCTGGGCCGGCGCGGCCTTCATGCCGGGCGCGCAGCCGATGCTGGGCGCGGACCTGAGCGCCGCCAAAGTGGTCCGCTTCCGCGTACGCGGCGACGGCCACAAGTACATGCTGACGATGGCATCGAGCGGCATGACGATCCCGCGCAGCGTGCCTTTCGACACCGGCGCCGAGTGGCAGGAAGTGGCGATTCCCTTCAGTGCCTTTGCCGGGGTCGATCCGGCGGCGGTGACCATGATAGGATTTAACGCTGGACCGCAACCGGGCGACTACCGCTTCGAGATCGCCGACGTTCGCCTGGCCGACCGCTGATAACCATAACGAAGACAAGCGATGCAAGGATTCAAGCGCATGCTGGCCGGGCCCTGGGTCCCGGCCGAACTGGGCAAGCTGCCCTACCTGTGGGCGATGTCCCTGACCTTCCTGGTATTCAAGTACTTCTACAGCCCGGTCAGCGCGCTCGAACTGACCATGCTGGGCATCAGCATCGCGCTGTTCCTGCCGCTTTACCTGGTCAGCTTCTGGGCCGATGGCCGCAGCGCGGTTCTATGCATCCTGGCGGCCTGCCTGTTCGGCATGCTGTGGGCCCCGCACAATAACGGCGCCGGCACTTTCTTCATCTTCGCGGCCGGCATGTGCGGCCGCCTGGCCCCCGGCCGCAACGCCCCGCGCATGCTGGCCGTGGTGCTGGCGCTGGCGACCGCCACCGCCTACCTGCTGACGGCGAACGGTCCCGCCTTCATGCTGGCGCCCTGGGCGGTCGGCCTGTCGGTGGGCGTGGCTTCGATCATGGAAAGTGGCCTGCGCGCCTCGCGCCGTCAGCTGCTGCGCAAGCAGGAAGAGGTCGAGCACATTGCCCGCATCGCCGAGCGCGAACGCATCTCGCGCGACCTGCACGATCTGCTGGGCCACTCGCTGTCCCTGATCGCATTGAAAGCCGAACTGGCGGGCAAGCTGGCCGGGCGCGACCTCGAGGCCTGCAAGCGCGAGATCGCCGATATCGAAGCCAGCGCGCGCCGCGCCCTGGCCGAGGTGAGGACGGCGGTGACGGGCTACCGCGACAGCGGCCTCTCCGGCGCACTGGCCAGCGCCCGCGCCAGCCTGGCCGCCGCCGGCGTCGAACTGCGCGAGGACATCCAGCAGTTCGCCATCGCGCCGGCGCTCGAACACGTGCTGGCGCTGGCGCTGCGCGAAGCGGTGACGAACGTGGTACGCCATGCCGGCGCGACGTGCTGCACGGTCGTCCTGGCACTGGAAAAGGGCAGCGCCGTGCTGCGCGTGGCGGACGATGGCGAGCGTCTGCGCAGCGGCGACGAGGTCCGCATCGGCAACGGTTTGAAGGGCATGCGCGAACGCGCGTCGTCCGTCTGCGGCCAGCTGCTGGTGCGCGTTGAGAATGGCTTGCGCCTGGAATTGCGCCTGCCCGTGAAAGACATGGAAGGGGAAGCAGCATGATTCGTATCGTCATCGCAGAAGACCAGGCGCTGGTGCTGGGTGCACTGGCCGCGCTCCTGAGACTCGAGGACGATCTCGACGTGGTCGGCACGGCCGGCAACGGCAAGGATGCGCTGGCGCTGTGCCGCGAGCTGCGGCCCGACATCGTGCTGACCGACGTCGAGATGCCGCAGATGACCGGCCTCGAACTGGCGGCGCAGCTGCAAGAACTCGGCCTGCCAGCCAAGGTCGTGATCGTGACGACCTTCGCGCGCAGCGGCTACCTGCGGCGCGCGCTCGAGGCCGGGGTGCGCGGCTATCTGCTGAAGGATGCGCCGGCCGAGAACCTGGCGGCGGCGATCCGGCAGGTAGCAGGCGGCGGCAGGGCGATCGCGCCCGAGCTGGCGCTGGAAAGCTGGAGCGCGGGCCAGGACCCGCTGTCCGAACGCGAACGGCAGGTGCTGCGGCTGGCCGGCGAGGGCAAGACCAGCGGCGAGATCGCGAAGCTGGTGCACTTGTCCGAAGGCACGGTGCGCAACTACCTGTCCGAGGCGATCAGCAAGCTGAATGCGGGAAATCGCATCGAGGCTTATCGGATGGCGAGGAACGCGGGCTGGCTCTGATCAATATGGCCGCGTGACCGATCCTTATGCTGAGTGAGTGGACGGCCGTCGTCCTCCCATCGCACCGAGGATTACCATGACGAAATCAAGCTGGATCAAACGCTTCGTTCTCGCAGTCTGCTGCGCCTGCGGCATGGCCGCCGCCTCGGCCCAGACCGTGACGCTCACCTTCGACAACATCGGCGACCTTGGCCCCTATCCGGATTCGTGGACGGAGTCGGGCTTCAGCGTCACCTCGCTCGACTTGTCGGATGGGCACATGCATTCCGGCGCCAACTCGCTGGTGCTGCACAGCCGCGAAGGCTCGCAACCCTACCGCTTCCAGCGCCTCGATGGCGGCAGTTTCGATTTCATCGCCTTCGATTATTTCGGCGGCGATTCCGTGTTCGTCAGCAGCACCGGCGCCACCTTCACCATCCTCGGCGACCAGCCGCTGGCCACCTTCACCATGGGGGCGGACTTCCAGCACGTTACTTATGTCGACTGGTTCATGCCCAACCCCGGCGACCTGAGCTTGCCGGACCCGCAGTGGGGCGAGATCGACAATGTCGTGACGAACATCTCGCCTGCGCCGGAACCGGCCTCGGTGGCGATGCTGGGGCTCGGACTAGCCGGGCTGCTGCTGCACGGACGGCGCAGGCAGGCCTGAAACAAAAAAGCCGCGCCGGGCAAGACCCAGGCGCGGCTTTTTTTACAAACGGCAAAAAATCAGGCCGGCGGCAGCTTGGCCAACTGCTCCTGCATCTTGGCCAGCGTGGCGCTGAAGTTCTCCACGCGCTCGCGTTCCTGGGCCACCACGGCGGCCGGGGCGCGGGCGACGAAGCTCTCGCTGGACAGCTTGCCGTTGGCCTTGGCGATCTCGCCCTGCAGGCGCGCGATCTCCTTCGACAGGCGCTCGCGCTCGGCGGCGACGTCGATCTCGACCTTCAGCATCAGCTTGGTGGTGCCGACGATGGACACCGCGGCCGGCGATTCCGGCAGGGTGTCGACGATCTGCACTTCCGACAGCTTGCCGAGCAGCTGGACGTAGGGCGCGAAGCTCTGGGCGGCGGCGCGGTCGGCATCCGAACCCGGTTCGACGATCAGCGGCACGCGCACCGACGGCGACAGCTTCATCTCGCCGCGCAGGTTGCGGGTGGCGTCGGTCAGCTTCTTGAACTGGTCCATCCAGCTTTCCGCGCCGGCGTCGATCAGCGACTCGTCGGCGATCGGGTAGGGCTGCAGCATGATGGTGTCGCCCGTCTTGCCGGCCAGCGGCGCAACGGCATGCCACAGCTGCTCGGTTACGAACGGAATGATCGGATGCGCCAGGCGCAGGATCACTTCCAGCACGCGCAGCAGGGTATGGCGGGTGGCGCGCTGCTGGGCCTCGGTGCCTTGCTGGACCTGGACCTTGGCCAGTTCCAGGTACCAGTCGCAGTACTCGTCCCAGACGAAGCTGTAGATGCTGCTGGCGATGTTGTCGAAGCGGTAGTCGGCGAAGCCCTTGGCCACGTCCAGCTCCACGCGGTTCATCTGCGAGATGATCCAGCGGTCGGCCTGCGACAAATCTTCCGGATTCGGCTTGCCGCAGTCCTTGCCTTCGGTGTTCATCAGCACGAAGCGGGTCGCGTTCCACAGCTTGTTGCAGAAGTTGCGGTAGCCTTCGGCGCGGCCGAGGTCGAAGTTGATGTTGCGGCCCAGCGAGGCGTAGCTGGCCATGGTGAAGCGCACGGCGTCGGTGCCGTAGGCTGCGATCCCTTCCGGGAACTCCTTGCGCGTGGCCTTGGCGATCTTCTCGGCGGCCTTCGGGTTCATCAGGCCGGTGGTGCGCTTGGCAACCAGCGACTCGACGTCGATGCCGTCGATCAGGTCGATCGGGTCCAGGGTATTGCCCTTCGACTTGGACATTTTCTGGCCGGCCGAATCGCGCACCAGGCCGTGCACGTAGACGGTCTTGAACGGCACCTTGCCGGTGAAGTGCGCGGTCATCATGACCATGCGCGCAACCCAGAAGAAGATGATGTCGAAGCCGGTCACCAGCACCGACGACGGCAGGAACATGCCCATTTCCTTGGTATGCTCCGGCCAGCCCATGGTCGAGAACGGGACCAGCGCCGACGAGAACCAGGTGTCGAGCACGTCGTCGTCGCGCTTCAGCTCACCGGTGATGCCTTGCGCCGATGCCTTCTGCTGCGCTTCCTCTTCGCTGCGGGCGACCACGATTTCGCCGTTCGGACCGTACCAGGCCGGAATGCGGTGGCCCCACCACAGCTGGCGCGAGATGCACCAGTCCTGGATGTTGCCCAGCCACTGGTTGTAGGTGGTGGTCCAGTTTTCGGGCACGAAGCGGATCTCGCCGCTGGCGACTTTTTCCAGCGCCACGTCGGTGATCGACTTGCCCGGGTTGAAAGTGCCTTCCGGCGCCGGCTTGCTCATGGCGACGAACCACTGGTCGGTCAGCATCGGTTCGATGATGACGCCGGTGCGGTCGCCGCGCGGGACCATCAGCTTGTGCGGCTTGACCTGTTCCAGCAGGCCCTGGGCTTCGAGGTCGGCGACGATCTTCTTGCGCGCTTCGAAGCGGTCCAGGCCGCGGTAGGCTTCCGGCGCCTCGTCGGCGATCTTCGCGTCGAGCGTCATGATCGACAGCATCGGCAGCTTGTGGCGCTGGCCGACGGCGTAGTCGTTGAAGTCGTGGGCCGGGGTGATCTTCACGCAGCCGGTGCCGAAGGCCTTGTCGACGTATTCGTCGGCGATGACCGGGATCTCGCGGCCGGTCAGCGGCAGCTTGAGCATCTTGCCCACCACGGCCGTGTAGCGCTCGTCGGTCGGATCGACCGCGACGGCGACGTCGCCCAGCATGGTTTCAGGACGGGTGGTGGCGACCGTCAGGTGGCCGCTGCCGTCGGCCAGCGGGTACTGGATGTACCACATCGAGCCGTCTTCTTCTTCCGACACCACTTCGAGGTCGGAGACGGCGGTGCCCAGCACCGGGTCCCAGTTGACCAGGCGCTTGCCGCGGTAGATCAGGCCCTGTTCGTACAGGCGCACGAACACTTCCGCCACGGTTTTCGAACGCGGCTCGTCCATCGTGAAGTATTCGCGGTTCCAGTCGGCGGACGCACCCAGGCGGCGCATCTGGCCGGTGATGGTGCTGCCCGACTTTTCCTTCCACTCCCAGACCTTCTCGACGAAGGCTTCGCGGCCGAGGTCGTGGCGCGAGATCTTTTGCGCGTCGAGCTGGCGCTCGACCACGATCTGGGTCGCGATGCCGGCGTGGTCGGTGCCCGGGATCCAGGCCGTGTTATAGCCACGCATGCGGTAGTAGCGGGTCAGGCCATCCATGACGGTCTGGTTGAAGGCGTGACCCATGTGCAGGGTGCCCGTCACGTTCGGTGGCGGCAGCTGGATGCTGAACGACGGCTTGTCGGCGTCCATGGTGGCGGCAAAGTAACCGCGCTTTTCCCACTCGGTGCGCCAGAATTGTTCGATATCGGCTGGCTCGAAAGACTTGGCTAATTCCATGATGGCTGTGTTGGCGTGTGAATTTTCGAAAGGGTCCATTATAGATGACGCTAGGCCAGCTGGCCGATCAGGATCAGCGATGCCGGCTTTCCGGTCTTCGGATGCAGAGGTTCGCGCAATTCCCGCAGCTGGAAACCGTGGTCGACATACAGCCTGACCCAGCTGCTCAATGTACGGAAGTACCATGGCGGCGGATCGGTGAAGCCGGCGTTGAAGCCTGCCCAGCTGCCTTCGCGCCAGCCGTCGCGGTAGGGCGCATCGCCGCAGGCCGCCACCGGGTGCATGGTCTGCACGACCAGGGCGCCGCCCGGCCGCAGGAAGGAGGGTGCGGCGCGGAACAGTCCCGCGACGGATTCCTCGCCCAGCAGCGAAAAATTGCAGATGGCGACATCGAGCGCCAGGTTCAAGCCTCCCTGCGCGATCTCTTCGTAGGACATGGTGCGGAATTCGCCGCCGCCGGCGCGGCGCGCCGACTCGACCAGGCCGGGCACGACGTCCACGCCCAGCATGGCGATGCCGTCGAGTGAGCGCACCAGCCAGCCCTCGCCGCAGCCGATGTCGATGCCGCTTGCGGGCGCAAGGCTGCGCACCGCCTCGACGATGGCCTGGTTGGTGACGAGCAGGCGGCTTTCGATCTCGCCTTCGCGGACCGCCGTGACCCAGGGCGCCGCGTTCCTGTTCCAGGAGTCGACGATATGGGTGTCCATGATTTCCGTGCGTGGAAAAAAAGTAGGATGGGGTTTTGAGGCCGGGGGCCTCAAAACGAACGTGCCCACGCGTAACGTAAAGATGCCACAAACGTCACGCGTGGGCACAGTGTGCCCACCCTACGAAAGGCGCGAGCGCCTTTTTACTTACCGCAGCCCAGCGACTTGATACGGTCGTAGGCAGCCTTGGCCTGCACCAGGCCATAACCGTACTTGGTGTCGCGGCCGGCGGTGCCCAGGTCGAGCGCGCTGTTGTTCAGCGAGGTGCGGATCTGTGCGCCGGTGCAGGTCGGGAAGTAGCTCCACACCAGGGCAGCGACTGCCGACACGTGCGGGGTCGCCATTGAGGTGCCGTCGAAGTAGGCGTAGTTCGATGCCTTCACGCCGACGGTTGCGCTCTGGCCCAGCTGGCCCTTCATCGCCGCGCCTTCGGTGTCCGACGCGCCGACCGACGGGATGCTGGTCACGGTGGTGCCCAGGGTACCCGCGAGTGGACCTGCCACGTTGTTGTACACGACCGCGCCGACGCCGCCGCTATTCTGGCAGTTGGTGACCTTGGTCGCGAAGTCGACGGTGCCGCGTTGGATCAGGCAGACCTTGCCGGAGACGGCGGTGTTGACGGTGTCGCCGATGCCGAAGTCGGCCAGCGCAGCGGTCGCGGTCTTGACCGGCGAACCTTCCATGGCGGTCGGCGCGTAGGTGGTCGAGCCGACGGACAGGACCGGATCCTGGCCGGTGCCCATCGGCACGGTCGACAGCACCGAGACGCCCGGACCCGAGATCTCGACGTCGCTGTTGTACTGCGAGAAGGTGGCGACGGTCTTGTTCTCGTCCACGGCGGCGACCGACATCACGCTGGAATAGCCGGCCGGGTAGGAGGTGGTGGCGTTGCCGTCGTTACCGGCGGCAGCGATCACCAGGACGCCCTTGGAGACCAGGCTGTCGAAGGCGCGCTGCTCGGTCATGCTCTTGGCGCCGCCGCCCAGCGACATGGTAATCACGTTGGCGTTGGCTGCGCCGCACTTGTTGGCGGCACTTGCCAGGGTCGACGAATAGGTCCAGGCGCCGTCCTTGCCAAACACCTTCACGATGTGCAATTTCAGGTGCTTGTTCGGGTTCACGCCGACCACGCCGGTACCGTTGTTGACACCGGCGATGGTGCCGAACACGTGGGTGCCGTGGTGGGTTTCGTCGGTGTACCACCAGCCGGTGCCGGCGTCGTATTCGCCGGTGACGTTGGCGCCGTTGTCTTTCAGGTCTTCATGGCTGAAGTCGACGCCCGAGTCGATGATGCAGACCTTGCGGTTGGCAGTGTTGGTGTCCGGCAGCTGGTCGGCCTGCACCAGCTTGACACCGTAGGGGACTTGCTGGCCGAGGGTGTAGGGAGTGCCGGTCGAGGGCGTGGTCAGCGAGAATGGCTTGCGCAGCACGTCTTCTTCGATGTATTCCACGTTCGGATTGTTTTCCAGGCCCTTCAGCGCCACGGCCGGCACTTCGATGGCCATGGCGTCCATGCCGAAGATTTCATGCTTGACCGCGCCTTTGGCGGCTGCGACCACCGACTTCATTGCGGCTTTCGCGCCTGGCTTGAAGGCGACGATCACGCGGGTGGTGTCAGGCGCAGCGGCCTGAGCGCTGCTTGCGAATGCCACTGCCAACGCCGCAGCGCACAGGGAGAGGGCAGGAATGAACTTCTTTGCTGCGGTAGTGTGCTTCTGATTCATCGGTGTTTTCTCCGTTAATACTTATCGTTATAGAGCGCGACTCGTGGCCGCGCGCCTTGTGGTTTTACTGCTTTAACGACCGATACATCACTGTTACCGCGGGGAGGCCGGGCCCAGCATCCTGCAGTGACAGCCGAGCCAGTTTATTTAGGGAACTTATACATACGCAATAGATTTTCAATCGTGCGCAGGGAGTGTTGCGCGATCGTCTGTGCATATGATTCAATTGATGAAAATCTAGATTTGCAACAAATGTACGTGCTATATTTTTGGCCGCCAAAACAGGAAAACAATGAGCACACCCGCTTCCCCTCGCCGGCTGATCCTCCTGGTCGACGACGATCCCCTCCTGCTCGACTTCATTTCCACCGTGCTGCAGCATGCCGGCTATGACACCGTCGGCGCCGGCTCCGCACCGGAGGCGCTGCAGCGCATCGCCGAGCGCGAGGCCGACATCGCGCTGGCCCTGCTCGACATCACCATGCCCGGCATGACCGGCCTGGACCTAGCGAAGCGCCTGAAGGACCATACCGAAGTGCCCTTCATGTTCCTGTCCTCGGTGGACGACGCCGAGACCGCGCGCCAGGCCGCCAGCCATGGCGCGGTCGGCTTCCTGGTCAAGCCCGTCGATGCAAGCCGCCTGCTGCCGGCCTTCGAAGCCGGCCTGGCGCGCGCCGACGAGATCCGCCAGCTGCGCCGCACCGAGGCCAACCTGAACGCGGCCCTGGCCGCCGGCCGCGAGACCAGCCTGGCCGTGGGCCTGCTGATGGCGCGCTACCAGACCGACCGCAACACCGCCTTCGAAGTCCTGCGCGACCATGCGCGATCGAGCCGCCGCAAGGTCAACGAAGTGGCCGAGCAGATCGTCGCGGCCGAGGAGCTGCTCAATGGCCTGCACGGGGCGTTTGCCGCGCGGCTGAGAGGGAAGTAGAACGCGTTTCGACCTGGCTTGGTATGATGGCAAACCGTTTATCAAGCTACAGGAAGGACAACGCGACATGAAAACCAAAGCAGCGATTGCATGGCAGGCGGGCAAGCCGCTGACCATCGAGGAAGTCGAGCTCGAAGGCCCGAAGGCGGGCGAGGTGCTGGTCGAGGTCAAGGCCACCGGCATCTGCCACACCGACTGGTACACCCTGTCGGGCGCCGATCCGGAAGGCCTGTTCCCGGCCATCCTCGGCCATGAAGGCGCTGGCGTGGTGGTCGACGTCGGCCCCGGCGTGACCAGTCTGCGCAAGGACGACCACGTCATCCCGCTGTACACCCCGGAATGCCGCCAGTGCAAATTCTGCCTGTCGCAGAAGACCAACCTGTGCCAGGCCATCCGCAGCACGCAGGGCCGCGGCCTGATGCCGGACGCCACTTCGCGCTTCTCGCTGGACGGAAAGCCGATCTACCACTACATGGGCACCTCGACCTTCTCGAACTACATCGTGGTTCCGGAAATCGCGCTGGCCAAGATCCGCTCGGACGCGCCTTTCGACAAGGTCTGCTACATCGGCTGCGGCGTCACCACCGGCATCGGCGCCGTGATCTTCACCGCCAAGGTGGAGGCGGGCGCCAACGTGGTGGTGTTCGGCCTGGGCGGCATCGGACTGAACGTGATCCAGGCAGCCAAGATGGTCGGCGCCGACAAGATCATCGGCGTGGACCTCAACCCCGGCCGCGAAGAGATGGCCCGCAAGTTCGGCATGACCCATTTCGTGAACCCGTCCGAGGTCGAGAACGTGGTCGACGCCATCGTCCAGCTGACCGACGGCGGCGCCGACTACTCCTTCGAGTGCATCGGCAACGTCACCACGATGCGCCAGGCGCTGGAGTGCTGCCATAAAGGCTGGGGCCAGTCGATCATCATCGGCGTGGCCGAGGCCGGCAAGGAAATCGCGACCCGTCCGTTCCAGCTGGTGACCGGCCGCGTGTGGAAGGGCTCTGCCTTCGGCGGCGCCCGTGGCCGCACCGACGTGCCGAAGATCGTCGACTGGTACATGGAGAACAAGATCAACATCGACGATCTCATCACGCACCACCTGCCGCTCGATCGAATCAACGAAGGCTTCGAGCTGATGAAGCGGGGCGAGTCGATCCGCTCCGTGGTCGTGTACTAAGCAGCCTGGTTCACCCCTGAGCAAAGCCGGCGCCATGCCGGCTTTTTTTCCGTCTGCTCCCCCGATTTTGCAGCCTGTCGCAGCAAGCTGGCGGCTGCCTCCCGCTGTCCTTATCCTGCCTCCATCGATCACTCGCCTACATCTAGAAAAAAAGTTCTAGACAAAATTTTCTAGTTGACCTATTCTGGATTCGTCGAAAGGAAACCGCATGAGCCCGATTCACACTAAGGACGCGCGATGAGCGCCGCAGCCTGGATGTCCGGCCTGGCCTGGGCACTGCTGGACTTCGTCTGGCAGGGTGCGCTGCTCGGCTGCGTCGCCGCCGTGCTGCTGGGGCTGCTGGGCAAGGCGCGTCCGCAGTGGCGCTACCTGGTGGCCTGCGCAGCGCTGCTGCTGTGCGCGGCGCTGCCGCTGGCCGGCATGCTGGCGCGCGTGATGGGGCAGGGTGCTGCCGGCGGCGCCATGAACTTGCCGTCCGCGCTGCTGCAGGCCTTGCCGGCCACGGCCGTGCAGAGCCAGGTCCATGGCGCGCCCTTGCCGGTGGCGTGGAATCTGGCGCAGGGCTGGCGCGAGATGCTGCAGCCGCGCCTGCCACTGGTGATCCTGTGCTGGTCGGCCGGCGCCGCGCTGATGGCCTTGCGCCTGCTGTTGGGCCTGGCGTGGGTGCGCCGCCGCAGCCGTCCGGGCGCCTACCGGGAAGACCCCGCGTGGCAGGCTGTGCTGGACCGGCTGGCGGCGCGCCTCGGCATCGGGCGCAAGGTCATCCTGGGACTGGTGGACGATCTCGCCAGCCCGGTGACGGCAGGTGCCCTGGCGCCGCTGGTGCTGGTGCCGGCCTCGCTGGCAACCGGCATGGCGCCGCAGCTGCTGGAAGCCCTGCTGGCGCACGAACTGGCCCATGTGCGGCGCCACGATTACCTGATCAACCTAATACAGAGTGCGATCGAGATCCTGCTGTTCTATCACCCGGCGGTGTGGTGGCTGTCGCACCGCATCCGGGTCGAGCGGGAACTGATCGCCGACGATTTGGCCGCAAGCGCGCTGGGCGAACCGCGGCGTCTCGCGCTTGCATTATCCGAGCTGGATCTGTTCCAGCTCTCCACCCCGCAACTCGCCCCTGGGGCGCACGGAGGAAAGCTCATGTCTCGCATCAAACGCCTGGTTCGCCCGCAAGCGGAACCCCTCAACTGGAAACTCGCATTGCCGGCACTCGCCCTGGCCCTGACCGCGGCCATCCACGCCCATGCCGGCACCACGCCGGCGGCGCCGGCGGCCGCGCCGGCCAAGCCTGCGGTCCACGTCACCCTGCGCGAAGAACGCGGCGAGTCCTACGCCCTGGTGGGCGAGGGCGACGAGGGTTTCAACATGACCGGCAACAGCGCCGACTGGAAGTCCATCAAGCAGCTCAAGCGCAGCATCAAGGGCGAGTTCCTGTGGTTCCGCGACGGCGGCAAGTCCTGGATCGTGCAGGACCCGGACACCCTGGCGAAGGCGCATGCGGCCTGGGAGCCGGTCAACCAGCTGGGCAAGCAGATGGACGCCTACGGCAAGGAGATGGATAAGCACGGCAAGGCGATGGAAGCGCTGGGCAAGCAGATGGAGCAGGCGGCCGCCGGCATGCAGGTCGATGAGCCGCGGGTGCGCGAGCTGGAGCGCAAGATGAACGATCTCGGCCGCCAGATGTCCACCCTGGGCGAGAAGATCGGCAAGGCCAACAGCGACGCCGAGCGCGACCGCCTGAACGACCAGATGAACAAGCTCGGACGCCAGATGAACGAGCTGGGCGAGCAGATGCGCGCCGCCCACGAAAGCGAAGGCCAGCGCCGTGCCCGCGCCAGCATGGACGAAGTCGGCAAACGCATGAACGAGGCCGGCAAGCCGATGGACGAGATCGGCAAGAAGATGGACGTGCTCGGCAAGCAGATGGACCGCGAGAGCAGGACCGCCGACAAGGCAGTCCGCGGGCTGATCCGCGATGCCATGGCCAAGGGACTGGCCCAGCAGGCGCCAGGGCAGGGCTGAGCAGGCAGGGCATTGCCGGGCGGGCGACCCTGTGGCAGCATACGAGGCTTAATCTTTTATAAAGCCTGAATATGCGCCCAGCCCGCTTAGCAGCCCTCCTATCCATCGCCGGCGCGGCTGCGCTGGCACATGCCCAGACCAGCCCGGCGCCCGCAGCCACGCCTGCCGCCAAGGCCGAACGTCCAGCGACCGAGTTTCCGTACACGCCGGGCCTGGACACGAACTCGATGGACCGCAGCGCCGATCCCTGCGTCGATTTCTACCAGTTCGCCTGCGGCGGCTGGATGAAGAACAATCCGATCCCCGCCGACCAGGCGCGCTGGTCGGTCTATGGCAAGCTGGCCCAGGACAACCAGCGCTTCCTGTGGGGCATCCTGGAAGACCTGTCCAAGCGCCAGGACGGCCGCAACGCCACCCAGCAGAAGATCGGCGACTACTTCGGCGCCTGCATGGACGAGCGCACGATCGAAGCGCGCGGCGCCGAGCCGCTCAAGCCTTACTTCGACCAGATCGCGACGCTGAAGTCCAACAAGGACTTGCCGCGCGTGCTGGCGCGCCTGCACCTGGCGCTGGCCGACCAGGGCCTGTACTTCGGCTTCGGCTCCAGCCAGGACTTCGGCGACTCGACCCGCGTGATCGCCTTCGCCATGGCCGGCGGCCTGGGTCTGCCGGACCGCGATTCCTACCTCAAGACGGACGCGAAGTCGCAGGACATCCGTACCAAATATGTGGCCCACATCGCCAACACCTTCAAGCTGCTCGGCGACAGCCCGGAGCAGGCGCAGCGCCAGGCCGAGCGCGTGATGGCCATGGAGACGGAATTGGCCAAGGCTTCGCTGTCGCGCGTCGACAAGCGCGATCCGTATAAACTGTTCCACAAGGTCGACGGCAAGGGCCTGCAGGCCCTGACCCCCGGCTTCGACTGGAAGACCTACCTGGGCGAGATCGGCCAGGGCAAGCAGAAGACCTTTAACGTCACCGAGCCGGCCTTCTTCAAGGCGCTGGCGAAAATGTGGAAGACGTCCGACATCGATGCCACTCGCACCTACCTGCGCTGGCACGTGGCGCGCAACATGTCGCCGGCGCTGGCGTCGAACTTCGACCAGGAGCACTTCGATTTCTTCAGCAAGACCCTGCGCGGCGTGCAGCAACAGCAGCCGCGCTGGAAGCGCTGCGTGACCCTGGTCGACCGCCAGCTGGGCGAAGCGCTGGGACAGGAATTCGTCAGCCGCGCGTTCTCGCCGGAGCTGAAGGCCAAGTCGCTGCACATGACCCGCCAGGTCGAGGAAGCGATGAAGAAGGACATCGAATCGCTGGACTGGATGAGCCTCGAGACCAAGAAGCGCGCCCAGGAAAAGCTGGCCGCGATCGTCAACAAGATCGGCTATCCGGACAAGTGGCGCGACTACAGCGCGTACGTGGTGAAGCCGGGCGACTTTGCCGGCAACGTCGAGCGCGGCAACACCTTCGAGACGCGCCGCGACCTGGCCAAGATCGGCAAGCCGCTCGACCGCGGCGAATGGGGCATGACCCCGCCGACGGTGAACGCCTATTTCAACCCACAGATGAACGACATCAACTTCCCGGCCGGCGTGCTGCAGCCGCCGCTGTTCGACCCGAAGATGGATGATGCGCCCAACTACGGCAACACCGGCGGCACCATCGGCCACGAACTGACCCACGCCTTCGACGACGAAGGCCGCCAGTTCGACGCCAAGGGCAACCTGAAGGACTGGTGGACCAAGAAGGACGCGAAGGAATACGAAGAGCGCGCCGCCTGCATCGTCGACCAGTACGCGCAGTACACGGTGGTGGACGACATCAAGATCAACAGCAAGCTGACCCTGGGCGAAGATATTGCCGACTTGGGCGGCCTGATCCTGGGCTGGATGGCGTGGAAGGAAGAGATGGCCAGCATGCCGCAGCAGGCGCAAGCCGCGCGTGACGGCTTGACGCCCGAGCAGCGCTTCTTTGTCGGCTACGCACAGTGGGCCTGCGAAAACGACCGCCCGGAAAACCTGCGCGTGAAAGCCATGACCGACCCGCACTCGCCGGGCCGCTACCGCGTGAACGGCCTGGTGGTGAACATGCCGCAGTTCCAGCAGGCTTTCCAGTGCAAGCCGGGGCAGCCGATGGTGAAGGAGAAGCGCTGCCGGGTTTGGTAAGTTAGGATATGGCCCCCGCCGCGGCGGGGGCTTTTTCGTTTACCTGCGCCGCGAGCCCTGATCGCTGGCCTGCCCCTGCATATGGATCAGATTGGCCTCGAACGACTGCATCTGCAAGCCGATATCGGACATATCGACATTCGACTGCCGCAGCCGCGGGAACAGCTCGCCTTCTTCCTCCTCGATATGGCTCAGCACCGACTTGAGCATCTCGCGCATCATCGGCTCCGCGCGCGGTTCGTCCGGCGCCATGCCTTGCAGCGTGGCCAGCAGGTCGTCCACTTTCAAATGGTCCTGCTCGAAATGGCGCACCAGGTTGTCGTCCAGGCAGCGTACGTTCGGATAGAAGATCGATTCTTCCAGCCGTGAATGGGTGTGAATGGCTTGCAGCAGCTGGGTCGCCGCCTGTTTCTTGACCTCGATATCGCCGCTGTTGAGGTATTTGTCGGCCAGCTTGCGCACCGTGTCGTGGTCGCGCTCCAGGGCCTTGATCGGATCGTCCGCATTGTCCATGATGGGTTCCTCCAGAAAGGGAGTGCCATCCTACTCCCGGCGGAAAAGGGGAGGGATTCGTTTAGGCGCGGCAAAAAAAACGCCGCCTCGCGGGCGGCGCTTGCACGAGCCGGCAGGGATCAGTGCTGGGCGATGCTGCCGCGCCAGGCGCCGGTTTCCTTGCCGCGCGATTCCAGCATTTCCTTGAACTTCTGCAGGTTGCCGCGCAATTCCATGCGCACGGCGCCGAAGGAGTCGCCGAGTTTTTCCAGGGCGCCTTCCGGCTGATAATCCATCTGGACGGCCACGCGGCAGACGTTGTCGGAAATCTTGTGGAAGGTCGCCACGCCGCCGTTCGGCACGCCGGTGGTGCTCTGCCAGGCGATACGCTTGTCCGGGATCTGCTCGGTGATCTCGACGTCCCATTCTTTCTCTTCGCCGGCCACGTTGGCCTTCCAGTGCAGGTGCTTGTCGTCCAGCTGGCGGATTTCGTGCACGCTGGCCATGAACTGCGGGAAGTCTTCGAACTGGGTCCACTGGTTGTAGGCGGTGCGGACCGGCACATTGATCTCGATGGTCTCGACGACCGACGAATCCAGGCCTGAGCCACGGTTCTTCATTTTTTTCGACAGCATCATGCCGCCGACCGCGAGCGCGGCCACAGTAACGACTCGATTCAGCATTGTTGCCTCCTTGTTACGAGTAAAGTACGGAACACATCTGCGTTCAACTTACGATAAGTTCCGTTTGGGCGGCGCTAGCGAGCCTTCAGGAAACTGTTGTGATACTGTATATATAACCAGTAAATTTGCGGCCGAAAGCCTGCTCCGGACCATCCCGACGTTTATAATGCCCGCATGAATCTCCTCGACAATCTGAATCCCGAACAGCTCGCTGCCGTCACCTTGCCCTCCCAGAGCGCCCTGATTTTGGCCGGCGCCGGCTCGGGCAAGACGCGCGTGCTGACCACCCGGATCGCCTGGCTGATCCAGACCAGCCAGGTCTCGCCGGCCGGCATCATCGCGGTCACCTTTACCAACAAGGCGGCGAAGGAAATGCTGTCCCGTTTGTCGGCGATGCTGCCGATTAACACGCGCGGCATGTGGATCGGCACTTTCCACGGCCTGTGCAACCGCCTGCTGCGCACCCATCACCGCGACGCCGCGCTGCCGCAGAGTTTCCAGATCCTGGATTCGCAGGACCAGCTGTCGATGATCAAGCGCATGCTGAAGGCGCTGAATGTCGATGACGAGAAGTACCCGGCGAAGGACCTGATGTACTTCATCAACAACGCCAAGGACAATGGCCGCCGCGCCGCCGATTGCGAAGCCTACGACCACGTGCAAAAGCGCATGGTCGAGCTGTACGACGCCTACGATCAGCAGTGCCAGCGCGAAGGCGTGGTCGATTTCGCCGAACTGCTGCTGCGCGCCTATGAGCTGCTGCAGCGTAATCACCCGCTGCGCCAGCATTACCAGATGCGCTTCCGCCACATCCTGGTCGACGAGTTCCAGGATACGAACGACCTGCAGTACAACCTGCTGAAGCTGCTGGCGGGGCACAATGAGCCGGCCGGCGGCGCCATCTTCGCAGTGGGCGACGACGATCAGAGCATCTACGCCTTCCGCGGCGCCAACGTCGGCAACATGCAGGCTTTCGAGCGCGATTTCGAGGTCAGGAACCTGATCAAGCTGGAGCAGAACTACCGCTCGCACGGCCACATCCTCGACACCGCCAACTACCTGATCGCCAACAACAAGCAGCGTCTCGGCAAGAACCTGCGCACCGACGCCGGGCAGGGCGAGCCGGTCCGCATCTACGAAGCCTCGTCCGACCTGGAAGAAGCGCAGTGGATTATCGACGAAGCCAAGAGCCTGATGGCCGAGGGCATGTCGCGCAGCGAGATCGCGATCCTGTACCGCTCGAACGCGCAGAGCCGCGTGATCGAGCATGCGCTGTTCGCGGCCGGCATCCCGTACACCGTGTACGGCGGCCTGCGCTACTTCCAGCGCGCCGAGGTCAAGCACGCGATCGCCTACCTGCAGCTGATGGACAATCCGCACAACGATTCGGCCTTCCTGCGCGTGGTGAACTTCCCGACCCGCGGCATCGGTGCGCGCTCGATCGAGCAGTTGCAGATGGCGGCCGACAGCTATGGCGTGTCGCTGTACGCGGCGGTGCCCCACATGAGCGGCAAGGCCGGCACGTCGCTGGGCAATTTCGTCAAGCTGATCGAAAGCGCGCGCTTCGAGACCCAGCAGCTGCCGCTGCCGGAGATGGTGAAGGTGGTGCTGGAACGCAGCACCCTGCTGGACCACTACGGCAAGGAAAAGGAAGGCGCCGAGCGCATCGAGAACTTGGAGCAGATGGTCAGCGCCGCCACCCACTTCGTGCAGGAAGAGGGCTTCGGCGTGCAGGCGCCGGCGCATCTGGGGCCGCAGTCCCAGGCGAGCAGCGGCACCGCCATCGTCAACGTCGACGGCATCGAGCTGCTGGACGCCGACGCGCCGCTGGCGACCGTGATGTCGCCGCTGTCGGCCTTCCTGGCCCACGCCTCGCTGGAAGCGGGCGACGCCCAGGCCCAGGCCGGGCAGGACGCCATGCAGCTGATGACGGTGCACTCGGCCAAGGGCCTGGAATTCGACGCCGTCTTCATCACCGGCCTCGAAGAAGGCCTGTTCCCGCACGAGAGCAGCTCGCGCGAGCTGGATGGCGTGGACGAGGAACGGCGCCTGATGTACGTGGCGATCACGCGCGCGCGCAAGCGCCTGTACATGAGCTTTACCCAGCAGCGCATGCTGCACGGCCAGACCCGCTTCAACATGAAGTCGCGCTTCTTCGACGAGCTGCCGGAAGAATCGTTGAAGTGGCTGTCGCCGCGGGTGCAGACCAAGTGGTTCGGCGGCCGCAACGCGACCACCGCCTGGGACGATGCGAATTTCCGCGAGGGCGGCAGCGACAATCAGATCGCCAAGCAGATCACGCAGAAATCCAGCAGTGACAAGGGCATCGGCTGGCGTATCGGCGAGCAGGTGGCGCACGCGCGCTTCGGCGAGGGCGTGATCGTCAACATCGAAGGCGGGGCGGGCAGCCCGCGCGCCCTGATCAATTTCGGCGGCGCGGGCATGAAGATGCTCGACCTGTCGGTAGCCAAGCTGGAGAAGATTCCACGGTAAGGTGACGTGGGCACCCCGTGCCCACGCTCTCACGCCGCCTGCAGATCCTTGTCGGCAGCCGGATTGCCGAAGATGTCCCGGTAGCCGGCATAGATCGCGCACTGCCAGAACAGGATGAACAGGAACATCAGCCACATCAGCACGACCTGCGCCAGCATGATCGTGCTGAACACGTTCACCACCAGGAAGGTGGCGGCAAGGAAGATGCCGAACCAGCACAGCAGCAGGACGCCGAACACCCGCGCCGAACGCAGCACGGCGAAGAAGCTGTAGAAGGTGGCCTTGCCGGGGCCCATCTGCTTCCAGTAGGTGAGCGGGGCGGCAAAGCACAGCGACAGCAGCAGGACCGTCTCCAGGACCAGCAGGCCCAGGGCCGCCATGAAGTCGGACGCCGTGAACGGCAGCTTGTCGCCGGGTCCGATCTTGATGTCGCCCGGCAGCTGGCGCAGCGACTCCGGCGCGATCAGCAGCGTGGCGAGAGCCAGCACCAGGAACACGCCCAGGTAGATCACCCCGACCTTGCACAGGCCCGCCAGCGCAGGCTTGCGAAAGCCCGTCAGCAGCACACCCAGGGTCACGCGGTCGCCATTGTCGATCAGCAGGCAGGCCTGCATGAAGGCCATCGAAAACGAGGGAATCAGGACCACCACCAGCACCGGGCCGATGAAGGGCAGGGCGCTGATGCCGATGGCCAGCAGGATGTTCGCAAACAGCAGGGACATGAGGGCGGCGGGCTGCTTGCGGAACAGGGCCATGCCCCGTTTCAGCCACGCCCAGCCGGTCAGTGCGGGCAGATTGTTCATGCGGTGAGACCTGGCGCGGGAACCGCGATGCGCTCGCGCAGCACGCGTTCGAAGTGGGTGGGATCGTGCGGCGTCAGCATCTCGGCTTCGCGCGGACGGTGCAGGTCGTACAGGCGCGACAGCCAGAAGCGCAGCGCCGCGGCGCGCAGCATGGGCTGCCAGGCCTGGACTTCGGCCGCGGTGAAGGGGCGCACCGCGTGGTAGGCGCGGGTCAGGGCCAGCACGCGCTCCTGGTCCAGGCGGCCGCTGTCGAGATCGATGCACCAGTCGTTGACGGTGACGGCGACGTCGAACAGCCAGCTGTCCCAGCCCGCAAAATAGAAGTCGAAGCAGCCGCTCAGGCGCTCGCCGACGAACATCACGTTGTTGCGGAACAGGTCGGCGTGCACCGGGCCCTGGGCCAGCTGGGCGTAGACCGGGCCGGCCGCGAAGGCGCGCTGGAAGGCCAGCTCCGATTCCAGCAGCGTGGCGGTGTCAGGGTCGAGGAAGGGCAGGACCTTGGGCACGGTGTCTATCCACCAGTCCAGGCCGCGCAGGTTCGGCTGGCGCAGCGCGAAGTCCTGGCCGGCCAGGTGCATCTTCGCCAGCGTGGCGCCCACTTCTGCGCAATGCACGGGCTGCGGATCCATCTGCGAGCTGCCTTCGAGCTTGCTGACGATGGTGGCCGGCTTGCCGTGCAAGGCCACCAC
The DNA here is from genome assembly GCF_059418525.1 of Telluria sp. GW821-FHT07G12. Classification (NCBI taxonomy): domain Bacteria; kingdom Pseudomonadati; phylum Pseudomonadota; class Betaproteobacteria; order Burkholderiales; family Oxalobacteraceae; genus Telluria; species Telluria sp. GW821-FHT07G12. The sequence continues at coordinate 86,311 of NZ_JBWKQA010000003.1, forward strand.
CAGTTCTCCCTGCTGGTTCGGCACCGGCGCCGGTACCGGCACGCCGCGCTCCGCCAGATGACGCATCAGCTGCACGTAGAAGGGCAGCTGCTCGAAATCGAGGTTCTCGAAGATCGTCAGGACGAATTCGCCGCGCTCGGTCGTCAGGAAGAAATTACTGTTTTCGATGCCGCTGGCGATGCCTTTGAGCGCCAGGGCCTTACCTAAAGGAAACTGCTTGATCCACTGGCTGAGGTCGTCCAGTGTGACCGAGGTGAAAACTGCCATCGTTCACGAAAAAGTATGGGTGCTGTGGCGGCCGCATCGGAGGCGGCCGGTCCTTATTTCTTGTCGGGGGTGCCGGCCGGTAATGGTGGCGGCGGCGGTACGTCGGCCGGGGCGGGGGTATTGGTCCCGGTCTCGTTGGCGGCCTTGCGCTTGCCCGACAAGTCGAATTCGCCCACTTTCCATTGCGGCGCGCGGATTGAATTGCCGCTGGCGCTACCCGGCACGGCGTTGCCCGGCGGGTTGTTCGGTTTCATGTAGTAGTGGCTGCCGCTGCTGTTGACTTCGACTTCGGTGACCTGGCCGCCGTCGCGCGTTTCCTTGATCTGGGTACGGGTGCGCGAGGGGAGGTTGGTAGCCGGCACATCGCTGCCCGGTTGGATCCGCTCCAGCTTGGGCGGCGCCTGGTTCTGGTTCGATTGCGGCGGCGCCGGCTGGGTCGACTGAGCCGACGCTGAGCCAACCAGCGCGGCCTGCGCGGCCAGAAGCAGAGCGAGGAGGGGCGGGCGGGAGGTAATGCGTGGCATGATGGTCACCTTTGTCGTTTGGTTCATTGTAACAAACAGCGCTGCCCGCCAGTAAAAAGCATGTGAAAAGTGTGAACCGGCCCCATATGGAAGGGACTCCCGATTCTGCGATAATGGCGCACCTTGCCGTGCCCGGCGCGATCCCCTTTTGCTCATCAAGACCCTACATGGACAATACCCTGCTTCTCGTTGACGGCTCCAGCTACCTGTACCGCGCTTTCCACGCGCTGCCCGACCTGCGCAGCCCCGACGGCCACCCCACCGGTGCGATGCACGGCATGGTCAACATGCTGCGCCGCCTGCGCGCCGATTTCCCGGCCGCCTACATCGCCTGCGTGTTCGACGCCAAGGGCAAGACCTTCCGCGACGATCTCTACCCCGAATACAAGGCCACCCGCGCCTCGATGCCGGAAGACCTGGGCAAGCAGATCGAACCGATCCACGAGGTGGTGCGCTACATGGGCTGGCCGATCCTGATGGTCGAAGGCGTGGAGGCCGACGACGTGATCGGCACCCTGGCCTTTCAAGCCACCGCGCGCGGCATGAACACCGTGGTCTCGACCGGCGACAAGGACCTGGCCCAGCTGGTCAACGACAAGGTCATGCTGATCAATACGATGAGCAACGAGAAGCTCGACGAAGCCGGCGTGCTGGCCAAGTTCGGCGTGGCGCCGAACCGCATCATCGACTACCTGACCCTGATCGGCGACACCGTCGACAACGTCCCCGGCGTGAACAAGTGCGGCCCGAAGACGGCCGTGAAGTGGCTGACCCTGCACGGCTCGCTGGATGGCGTGATCGAGAACGCGCACACCATCGGCGGCGCGGTCGGGGCCAACCTGCAGGCGGCGCTGGAATGGCTGCCGAAAGGCCGCGAGCTGATCACCGTGAAGACCGACTGCGACCTCGCCGGCCACCTGGTGTCGATCGAGGAATCGCTGGTCGGCCGTCCGGAAGACAAGGAGGCGCTGCGCGACTTCTTCCAGCGCTACGGCTTCAAGACCATGCTGCGCGAACTGGGCCCGAACAGCGGCAACCCGGGACGCTTCGTCACGCCCGGCACCCAGCCTGCCCAGGCGACCCTGTTCAATTCGCCGGAAGGCGCGGCTGACGCCACGCTTCCCGGCATGCCCATCATCAAGGGCGAGTACGAGACCGTCACCACCATGGAAGCGCTCGAGCGCTGGCTGGCGCTAATCGACACGGCTGCACTGACCTCGGTCGATACCGAGACCACCTCGCTCGACCCGATGACGGCGCAGATGGTCGGCATCTCGCTGTCGGTCGAAGCAGGCAAGGGCGCCTACATCCCGCTGGCGCACCGCTACGCCGGCGTGCCCGAGCAGCTGAACCGCGAGGAAGTCCTGGCGCGCATGAAGCCCTGGCTGGAAAACCCGGACAAGCCCAAGCTGGGCCAGAACCTGAAGTACGACGCCCACATCTTCGAGAATCACGGCGTCAAGCTGCGCGGCATCGTCCACGACACGCTGCTGCAGTCCTACGTGTTCGAGTCGCACAAGCCGCACGACATGGACACCATGGCGATGCGCCACCTGGGCTACACCACGATTCCCTTCGTCGACGTGTGCGGCAAGGGCGTGAACCAGATCTGCTTCGACCAGGTCGAGCTGGGACGCGCGACCGAATACGCGGCCGAGGATTCGGATATCACGCTGCGCCTGCACCAGACCATGATCGGCCACGTCGAAAACGACGAGGGCCTGAACTTCATCTACCGCAAGATCGAGCTGCCGACCTCCGTGGTGCTGCAGAAGATCGAGCGCAACGGCGTGCTGATCGACGCCGACAAATTGGCAACCCAATCGAATCAACTGGCGGTGCGCATCGCGGAACTCGAGCAGCAGGCCTACGAACTGGCCGGCGGCCCGTTCAACCTCGGTTCGCCCAAGCAGATCGGCGAGATCTTCTTCGGCAAGCTCCAGCTTCCGGTGATCAAGAAGACCGCCACCGGCGCCCCGTCGACCGACGAGGAGGTGCTGCAGAAGCTGGCCGAGGACTATCCGCTGCCGAAGATCCTGCTCGAGCACCGCGGCTTGTCCAAGCTGAAGTCGACCTACACCGACAAGCTGCCGAAGATGGTCAACCCGAACACGGGCCGTGTGCACACCAACTACGCGCAGGCGGTGGCGATCACCGGCCGCCTGGCCTCGAACGACCCGAACCTGCAGAACATCCCGGTGCGTAACGCCGAAGGCCGCCGCATCCGCGAAGCCTTCATCGCGAACCCGGGCAGCGTGCTGGTGTCGGCCGACTACTCGCAGATCGAGCTGCGCATCATGGCCCACATCTCGGGCGACGAAGCGATGCTGCGTGCGTTCGCCGCAGGAGAAGATATCCACCGCGCCACCGCCGCCGAGATCTTCGGCGTGGCGCCGGAAGACGTCGAGAGCGAGCAGCGCCGCTATGCGAAGGTCATCAACTTCGGCCTGATCTATGGCATGAGCGCCTTCGGCCTGGCGCAGAACCTGGGCATCGAACGCGGCGCCGCCAGCAACTACATCGAGCGCTACTTCCAGCGCTTCGCCGGCGTCAAGCAGTACATGGACGAGACCCGCCTGCAGGCCAAGGCCCGCGGCTACGTCGAGACCGTGTTCGGCCGCCGCCTGTGGCTCCCGGAGATCAATTCGCCGAACGGCCCGCGCCGCGCCGGCGCCGAACGCGCGGCGATCAACGCGCCGATGCAGGGCACGGCGGCGGACCTGATCAAGCTGGCGATGATCGCGGTGCAGGACTGGCTCGAGAAGGAAAATCTCGGCACCCGCATGATCATGCAGGTGCACGACGAACTGGTGCTGGATGTGCCGGAAGCCGAGCTGGAACTGGTCAAGCAGAAGCTGCCGGAGCTGATGGCGGGCGTGGCGACCTTGAAGGTGCCGCTGGTGGCCGAGACCGGGGTGGGGGCGAACTGGGAGGAAGCGCATTAACGAATGCGCCGCCGCCCAAAGGCAAGCAGCGCAAGGCCGCCAACGAGCATGGCCGGCGCCGCAGGCTCCGGCACCGGCGCGGCGAAGCTTTCGGTAATGGTGGTCATCCAGAACGTGCCTTGCACCGCGTCGGTCCCATACACATCGGCGGAGGTGGTCAGATAGCCGCTGTACGCGTCGCCATCCCTGACGTCGCGTACTGTCACCGGGGGCCTCTCGCTGCCGACACTGAGCTTTAAGCCCGCGACAGCGAGGTTGGCGCCGCCTCCTGCCGCTGTGTCGAGGTCCGTGTAAACGAAGAAGTTCACGCCGGTATTCGGCGATAGCGTGAACGTGTAGTGCATGAGCGTGCTCGACGAGACCAGGTTCGGGCCGCCGCTAACGGAAGAGAACAGGCCGGTCGGCTCTGCCTGGGCCCAGGCGCTGTATGCGCCGCGCTGGAGCTCGGCGATGCCACTCGACCACTGGGTCGACTGGGCCAGAGGAAAAGCGTCCGATGACGATCCCGGATAGATGCTCGCCTGAGACCATAACCCCGGGGTTTCCTGAAAGCTCAGCCAAGGCGTCACGCAATCGGTCAGGTCGAGGTCGACCAGTTCATAACGGACCAGGGTGAGCGAAGCGGATGCATTGGTTTGGGCGTATGCGGGAACTGCCGCTGCGCCGGCAAGCGCCAGGACTGCAAGGCCGGCCTTCATGCTGACAAGCTTCATGAATAAGACTCCTGTGAAAAGATGCGTCGCCGTTCGAGACGTTTGCTAACTGTAATCAATAGCAAAAAAGCATCTTTACTTCTTGTCAACTCTGCAGTTCTTTCCTCCGCTTGACGCTGGCTGTGCAGTACGCGGCGCGGCTCCCTGCTCGCTGTTAAGATAGCAATCCTTTGTTACCCCGACCGGAGGATTGCCCATGAAAGACCTCGTACAAGACGGCGACAGCCTGGTAGCCGATTCCCCGTTTGCCGATGGCGTCGACCGCCGCGAGTTCCTGAAAGTAGCGCTGGGCACCGGCTTTGCCGCCGCCACCTTGCCGGTCGCGGCGCAGTCCGTGATCAAGACCGATACCGCCGGACTGACCGCCGGCACCGTCAACCTGAACGTGAACGGCCAGACCGTTCCCGTCTACCGCGCGCAGCCCGAGGGCAAATCGAATCTGCCGGTGATCCTTGTGATTTCCGAGATCTTCGGCGTGCACGAGCACATCGCCGACGTCGCCCGCCGCTTCGCCAAGCAGGGCTACCTGGCGCTGGCGCCGGAGCTGTTCGTGCGCCAGGGCGACCCGTCCAAGATCGCCGACATCGCCACCCTGATGAAGGACATCATCTCGAAGACCCCGGACGCGCAGGTGATGGGCGACCTCGATGCCTGCGTGGCCTGGGCCGCGAAAAACGGCGGCAACGTCGACAAGCTGGGCATCACCGGTTTCTGCTGGGGCGGGCGCATCACCTGGATGTACTCGAGCCACAACCCCAAGGTCAAGGCCGGCGTGGCCTGGTATGGCCGCCTGCAAGGCGACGCCACGGCGAACACGCCGAAGCACCCGGTCGACATCGCCCCGAGCCTGACGGTGCCGGTGCTCGGCCTGTACGGCGCCAAGGACACCGGCATCCCGCTCGACACCGTCGAGAAGATGAAGGCGGCGCTGGCCAAGGGTTCCAGCAAGTCGGCGTTCGTGGTGTACCCGGACGCCGGCCACGCCTTCCATGCCGACTACCGCCCGAGCTACAACGAGAAGGATGCGAAGGACGGCTGGACGCGCGCACTAACTTGGTTCAAGCAGCACGGCGTGGCCTGATTCGCACGCCTTACGGCCCGGCACGGTAAAATGCCGGGCTGGCGCCCGCATGCGGCGCACCAAGAACAACAAGAGGCTTCACGATCGACCCCGTTCTCATTTCCATTTTGCTGGCAACCGGCCTGGCGGGCGTCGTCAGCATCACGGCTGCCGCGGTGTTTTCCTTCACCCTGCTGGCCAAGGTCGTCGAGCGCATGGTCAGCCTGTCGGTTGGCATCATGCTGGCGACCTCGCTGCTGCACGCACTGCCGGAGGCCTTCGAGTCGGGTGTCGACCCGCGCGGTCTGTTCGCGACCCTGCTCGGCGGCCTGCTGGCCTTCTTCCTGCTGGAGAAGGTGGCGCTGCTGCGCCATTCGCACCACCACGAGGGCGACGGCCACCATCACGCGCATGGGCATGACGCGCACCAGGCGGGCAAGGCCGGATGGATGATCCTGATCGGCGACGGCATGCACAACTTCACGGACGGGATCCTGATCGCCGCCGCCTTCCTCGCCAATCCGCAGCTGGGCATCGTGACCGGCGTCGCCATCATCGCGCACGAAATTCCGCAGGAGATCGGCGACTTCATCGTGCTGCTGAACGCGGGCTTCTCGCGCGTGCGCGCCTATGTCTTCAACCTGCTATGCAGCCTGCTGGCGGTGGTTGGCGGCGTGCTCGGCTACTACACCCTCGACAAAGCCAGCGGCCTGATTCCCTACGTGCTGGTGTTCGCCTCGTCGGGCTTCATCTACATCGCCGTGAGCGACCTGATGCCGCAGATGCAGCGCCGCGCCACCGTGCGCGAGTCGATTCCGCAGGTGCTGCTGATTGGTTTGGGTGTGGTCATCGTGCTGTTCCTGACGCACGGACACTGAGGATTATTGCGCCTTGTTATTGACATAGGAATTCGAACCGGCCTATCCTGAGTCGTTCGCTATGTGGAGGCAGCAATGGCAAGGCTGGTCAATCAAGTGGTTGTGGCACTGCGCGAGAAGCCGTCGCGGTTCGGCTATGTACTCGGTATCCTGGTGCTGTCGGTCCTCGTATTTACGCTGGCAGACTTCCTGCCAGCGCCCTACGATATGAGCCGCTGATCGCTATCGTGGGCACGGGGTGCCCACCCTACGATTATCTATTTCCCGTCGCAACCGGGCGCGCCGCGTCCGCACTCCACTCGCTCCACGATCCCGGATACAGGCTTGCGCCCGGCATGCCGGCCACTTCCAGCGCCAGCAGGTTGTGGCAGGCCGTGACGCCGGAGCCGCACTGCATGATGGCCTTCTTCGGATCGCCCACCGCCACTCCCAGTTCCGCCTTCAGCTGCTCCGGTGCCTTGAAGCGGCCGTCCGCCTGCAGGTTGTCCTTGAAGAAGCGGTTCTTCGCGCCGGGGATATGACCGCCGACCGGGTCGATGGTCTCGTTCTCACCGCGGAAGCGGTCCGGCGCGCGCGCGTCGACCACCTGGCGGCCGCCATGCTCCACGTTGTGCAGCACTGTATTGACGTCCACCGTCGTCACCAGCGCTTCGCGCGCCGAGATGGCGCCGCGGGCGCGCGGGGCTGCGGCATCCGTAGACAAGGGCAGACCGGCAGCCTGCCATGCCGGCACGCCGCCATCCAGCACCGCCACGGCTTCGTGGCCGACCCAGCGCAGCATCCACCACAGGCGCGCCGCATACATGCCGCCATGGGCATCGTAGGCTACGACTTGCGTGCCGTCGTTCACGCCCCAGCTGCGCAGCAGCTCGATGAAGGCGTCCTTTTCCGGCAGCGGATGGCGGCCGCGGAAGGCGCCGTTGTTGTCCCGCTTGGCGCCCGACAGCGCATGTTCCATGTCGGCGAACAGGGCCTTCGGCAGGTGGCCGGCCGCATAGGCTTCGCGGCCCGCGGCCAGGTTCACCAGGTCGTGGCGGCAGTCGACGATCACCCAGCCGGCGTCGTTGACATGGGGCGCCAGGGCGGCGGCTTCGATCAGGGTGGTGAACATGGTCGTGGTCTCCTTACAGTTCGCTGGCGATGGGATCGGTATCCTTGACGACGGCGCCGCGCGCCGTACTCTTCGTATTGTAGAACGTCGCGGCGATGCCGGAGGCCAGGATCACGCCCATCCCCAGCCACACGTGCCAGTCGAACACGTCGCCCCACAGCAGCATGCCCCACAGGCTGGAGAAGATGATGCCGGTGTACTGCAGGTTGGCCACCACCAGCACCTTGCCGTAGCGGTAGGCGCGCGTCATCGCCATCTGGGCCAGCAGGCCGGGGATGCCGATCGCCAGCAGCAGAAGGAAGCTGTGCCAGGTGTGTGCGTGGAAGGGGGCGCTCGCGCCGTTCTCGAGCAGGGTGCCGAAGAAGCCCGCCACGGTCGTGGTCAGCGAAAAATAGAACACCACGCGGTATTCGGGCTCGCCCTTCTGGCCCAGGTTACGCACCTGCATATAGGCCATCGCCGAAATGATCGAGGACATCACGCCGACCAGGCCGCCCAGCCACTGGTTGGTCTCGACCGCCGGCCGCAGCACCAGGGTCACGCCGACGAAGCTCATGGCGATCGCCACCACCAGCGGCCATTCGGTCTGGCCCTTGGCATGCCACCAGCCCATGAAGAACATCCAGGTAGCGAGCCAGATCGGCGCCATGTAATTAAGGGTGACGGCGGTGGCGAGCGGCAGCTTGCCGATCGCGTAGAACCACATCCACAGCGAGACCACGCCGACCAGGCTGCGGATCAGGTGTTCGCGGGGGAAGACGGTCTTGAGGGTGCCGCCCTGCAGGCGGATCGTGAAGAACAGGATGAGGGTACCGACCAGGCCCCTGTACATCACGATTTCGGAAGTGGAGTAGAACGGGGAGGCCAGCTTCACTGCCGCGCCCATGGCGGCAAACGCGAAGCTGGCAAACAACATCCATAAAGCTGGCATTACAGTCCTGGCGGGAGTGCGTCGAGTTTACTTCGGTACCATTCGTGGAAGTGCTGCATGCCGTCTTCCATCGGCGATTGATACGGGCCGACTTCGTTGACGCCGCGGTCCAGCAGGATCTTGCGGCCGGCATCCATGCGCAGGGCGATCTCGTCGTCCTCGACGCAGGTTTCCATGTAGGCCGCGCGCTCGGCTTCGACGAATTCGCGCTCGAACAGCGCGAACTCTTCCGGGTAGTAGAACTCGACCACGTTGCGGGTCTTCTGCGGGCCCATCGGCCACAGGGTCGACACCACCAGCACGTTCGGATACCACTCGACCATGATGTTCGGGTACAGGGTCAGCCAGATCGCGCCATACTTCGGCGCCTGGCCGTTGTTGAACTTCAGGACCTGTTCCTGCCACTTTTTATAGGCCGGCGAGCCGGACTTCTGCAGGCCGCGGTGCACGCCCACGGTCTGGACGCTGTAGTCGGTGCCGAACTCCCAGCGCAGGTCGTCGCAGCTGACGAAATTGCCCAGGCCCGGATGGAAGGGCTCGACGTGGTAGTCCTCCAGGTAGACCTCGATGAAGGTCTTCCAGTTGTAGTCGCACTCGTGCACTTCCACATGGTCGAACATGTAGCCCGAAAAATCGAGGTCCTTCGTCACCGACAAGTGCTTGAGCTTGTCCATGACGTTGTAGCCGTTCTGTTCGAACAGCAGGCCGTTCCAGTTCTGCAGCGGCGTCTTCGAGAGGTTCAGGCAGGGCGTGTCGGCAAAATGCGGTGCGCCGATCAGCTCGCCCTTCAGGTCGTAGGTCCAGCGGTGCAGTGGGCAGACGATGTTCTTGGCATTGCCGCGGCCATTGAACATCAGCGCCTGGCGATGACGGCAGACGTTCGACATCAGTTCGATGCCCTGTGCGTTACGCACCAGCATGCGGCCCTCGTTCTCCGATTTCAGGGTCGCAAAATCGCCCTTTTCGGGCACCATCAGCTCATGCCCGGCGTAGCGGGGCCCCTTCAGGAACAGTTCCCGCATTTCGCGCTGCAGCAGCGCCTGATCGAAGTAGACATTTACCGGAAGCTGCGCGCACGAGCGCGCCAGCTTGGCGTGGGTAGCCAGATCGGACATCCCAACCCCCCTTTACAGATTTCAGCCAAAGAAGAGAAAGAATCCGAGAACCAGCATTTCCGGAGCGGCGAAAAACCTATGGCTTTTCTCGCTCATCTAAAGAACGGAATACGGTATTTCGGAGACAGAACCGGAGATTATAGCCTGTAAAGGATCAGTAGGGGCGTGGTCCCGCACGTGGAAGCGGCGAAAAACCTGCTGCGCGTCGCATTTTCGGCCTGCGATGCTCGCTGTACGGAGTACAGCTCCGCTTCTCGCCCAAAACTGCTTCCGCTCGCGACGGTTTTGCGCTGCTTCCAACAGGCTGTGGTGCATGCGTGCTTAAAAATTGCCTGGAAGGCATCGTTTTCATGAATCGCCGGGCGCTTTGCGATAAAATGTGTCTCTTTGCTTACAGATGCCGCTAGCAGTCGCGGCGTCATGCAGGGGTAGGATTGTTTACAATAAGCGATTAGACTGTCGCGCCTCGCGCAAGTGCCATCGCACATGTCGCCAGGCAAGCCAAGCCCCGAACCGATCGAATCATTATGCCAAATAAAACAAGCGCGGAGAGCGCCGTAGCGCCGGCCGCGGTTCCACCTGAGTCTTTCGAGCAGGCGATGGCCGAACTGGCCCAGCTCGTCACGCAGATGGAAGGCGGGCAACTGCCGCTGGAAGCCTCGGTGGCCGCCTATGCACGCGGCTCCGAACTGGTGCGTTATTGCGCGGCCCAGCTGGAAAAGGTGGAATCCCAGGTCAAGGTGCTCGAAGGCGAAATGCTCAAGCCCTTCAGCGCGGACGGCGAGGACGCCGAATGAGCTCGACCATGAGCCCGCAGCCGGATTTCCGCGCCTGGATGGAAGGTGTGCAGGCGAGAACCGAGGATGCCCTCGGCCGCTTCCTGCCCGCGGCCGGCGCTGTGCCGGCCAAGCTGCATGAGGCGATGCGCTATACCACGCTGGGCGGCGGCAAGCGCGTGCGCCCGCTGCTGGCCTATGCGGCCGGCGAGCTGTTCGGCGCCGGCGAGGATGCGGTGGCGCGTGCAGCCTGCGCGGTCGAGATGATCCACGTGTATTCGCTGGTCCACGACGACATGCCCTGCATGGACGACGATGCGCTCCGCCGCGGCAAGCCGACCGTGCACGTGGCCTACGACGAAGCGACCGCGCTGCTGGCCGGCGATGCGCTGCAGGCCCAGGCCTTCGAAGTGCTCGCTGGTAGCGAAGACGTGGCGCCGGCCCGCCTCGTGACGATGCTGCGCCTGCTGGCCGAAGCCGCCGGCACCAAGGGCATGTGCGGCGGCCAGGCGATCGACCTCGACAGCGTCGGTTTCAAGCTGACGCTGGAAGAACTCGAGCGCATGCACCAGCTCAAAACGGGCGCCATGCTGCGCGTCTCGGTGCTGCTGGGGGCGCTGGCCGGCCGCGACCTGGCGCCGCAGGAGCTGGAAGCACTGAAAGAATACGCGCGCGCCATCGGCCTGGCCTTCCAGGTGGTGGACGACGTGCTGGACGCGACCGAGGACTCCGCGACCCTCGGCAAGACCGCGGGCAAGGATGCCGCGGCCAACAAACCGACATACGTATCGATTCTGGGGCTGGAGCCGTCCAAGGCGCTGGCCGAACAACTGCGGCGGCAGGCGCATGAGGCGCTGGCGCCGTTCGGAGCACAAGCACTGCGGCTGCGCGAACTCGCGGACCTGATCGTGCAGCGGAAGGCCTAAATGAAACTGCTAGAGACCATCAACAACCCGGCGGACCTGCGCAAGCTGCCGCGCACCCAGCTGACTCCGCTGGCCACCGAACTGCGCCAGTTCCTGCTCGACTCGGTGTCCAAGACCGGCGGCCACCTGTCGTCCAACCTCGGCACCGTCGAGCTGACGATCGCGCTGCACTACGTGTTCAACACGCCGGAAGACCGCATCGTGTGGGACGTCGGCCACCAGACCTATTCGCACAAGATCCTGACCGGCCGCCGCGACCGCATGCCGACGCTGCGCCAGCATAACGGCTTGTCCGGCTTCCCGAAGCGCGACGAAAGCGAGTACGACACCTTCGGCACCGCCCACTCGTCGACCTCGATCTCGGCCGCGCTGGGCATGGCGCAGGCAGCCAAGATCAAGGGCGAGAAGCGCAAGGCGATCGCCGTGATCGGCGACGGCTCGATGACGGCCGGTATGGCCTTCGAAGCCCTGAACAATGCGGGCGTCGAGGAAGACTGCGACCTGCTGGTGGTCCTGAACGACAACGACATGTCGATCTCGCCGCCGGTGGGCGCGCTGAACCGCTACCTGGCGCGCCTGATGTCGGGCCAGTTCTACGCCGCCGCCAAGAACGTGGGCAAGAGCGTGCTGCCGGCGCCGATGCTGGAACTGGCGAAGAAGCTGGAAGAACACGCGAAGGGCATGGTGGTCCCGGCCACGATGTTCGAGGAATTCGGCTTCAACTACGTCGGCCCGATCGACGGCCACGACCTCGACTCGCTGATCCCGACCCTGCAGAACATCAAGAAGCTGAAGGGCCCGCAGTTCCTGCACGTGGTCACGAAAAAAGGGCAGGGCTACAAGCTGGCCGAGGCCGAGCCGATCCTGTACCACGGCACCGGCAAGTTCAATCCGAGCGAAGGCATCAAGCCCGCCACCGCGCCGTCCAAGCTCACCTACACCGAGGTGTTCGGCAACTGGCTGTGCGACATGGCGGCCGTCGACAAGCGCCTGATCGGCATCACGCCGGCCATGCGCGAAGGCTCGGGCATGGTGCGCTTCCACCAGCAGTACCCGGAGCGCTACTTCGACGTCGGCATCGCCGAGCAGCATTCCGTCACCTTCGCCGCCGGCATGGCGACCGAAGGCGTGAAGCCGGTGCTGGCGATCTACTCGACCTTCCTGCAGCGCGGCTACGACCAGCTGATCCACGACGTGGCGCTGCAGAACCTGGACGTGACCTTCGCACTGGACCGCGCCGGCCTGGTCGGCGCCGACGGCGCGACCCACGCCGGCAACTACGACCTGGCCTACCTGCGCTGCATCCCGAACATGGTCGTGATGGCGCCGTCCGACGAGAACGAATGCCGGCAGATGCTGACCACCGCCTACCACTACCCGGGTCCGGCGGCGGTGCGCTATCCGCGCGGCGCCGGCGTTGGCGCGGCCCTGCAGCAGGAGCTGACCTCGATCGAGATCGGCAAGGGCCTGGTGAAACGCGAAGGCAAGAGCGTCGCCATCCTGGCCTTCGGCTCGATGGTCGCGCCGAGCCTGAAGGCTGCGGACGGCCTGAACGCGACGGTCGCCGACATGCGCTTCGTGAAGCCGCTCGACGTCGAGCTGGTGAAGCGCCTGGCCAAGGACCACGATTACCTGGTGACGGTGGAAGAGGGCTGCACCATGGGCGGCGCCGGCTCGGCCGTCGCCGAAGCGCTGGCTGCCGAGGGCATCGTCAAGCCGCTGCTGATCCTGGGCCTGCCGGACAAGTTCATCGACCACGGCGATCCGGGCGTGCTGCTGGCCTCCGTCGGCCTGGACGCGCACGGCATCGGCAAATCGATTCGCGAGCGCTTCGGGATCGGCGAACCGCGTCTCGTAGTGAACAACAACTGAGCAACAAAGAGCGGCGGCCGATCATGCTGATTGTTACCCACGGCGGCAAATTCCATGCGGATGACGCCTGGGCCGTCGCCGTCATCAAGGTCCTGCACCCGGAGGCCGAATTGGTGCGCACGCGCGACCAGGCCATCATCGACCGCGGCGACATCGTGATCGACGTCGGCGGCATCTGGGACCCGGCCACTGGCCGCTTCGACCATCACCAGAAAGGCTTCAGCGGCGCGCGCCAGAGCGGCGTGCCCTATGCCAGCGCCGGCCTGGTGTGGCGCGAGTACGGCGGCCGCTGCGTCGCCGCGCTGGCCGCCAGGCACACCGGCCACCAGCTGAGCGAGGACACCGCCCAGCAGATCGCGTATGCCATCGACGCCGACATCGTGCAGTACCTGGATCTGTCGGACGTCGGCGCAGCCAAGAACGCGCCCGGCGGCTACGGCATGTCGGCGGTGGTCTCCGGCTACAACCCGAACTGGATGGACGAGGAGAGGCTGGGCTACGGCGAGGCCGCCGACGTCTACCGCCTGAGCCAGTTCCACCGCGCGATGGACTTCCTCACCGACGTGATGGCCAACGCCGTCAAGTACCGCGTCGGCGCCATGCTGGCGCTGGAGCAGGTGCGCCAGGCCGAGGTGCTGGAAGGCGGGCGCCTGCTGTACCTGAAGAACGGCGCGCTGCCCTGGAGTTCGGTGGTGCGCAAGGAAATGCCGAAGGTCCTGTTCGTCATCAGCCATAACATCGGCGAGCAGCGCTACATGCTGCACACGGTGCCGGCCACGGTCGACACCTTCGAAGCGCGCGCCGATCTGCCGGCATCCTGGGCCGGCCTGCGCGACGCCGACCTGGCTGCCGTCACCGGCGTGGCGGACGCCGGCTTCTGCCACAACGGCCGCTTCATCGCCGCCGCCAAGTCCTACGAGGGCATCTACGCGATGGCGCTGCAGGCGCTGAAGGAAGTGGAGCAGGAACAAACACGCTGACCCATCCCTCGTCAGCCCTGCCTTGAAAGCCACCCCGCATGCGAGGGTGGCTTTTTTACGTCCGATATCAAAATGTGAGCGTAAAACAATAATGTTATGAAAATTTGAGATTTCTGTTATTCACATGTTTATGTGGGCATTATTACTGCTACGATTCTGTTGTTAGCGATATCAGTAAACATAAAAATAACATTGAGCGAGGAGCGTAGATGCAGAACAGGAAGACCCGAAACACAAGCAGGCGCATGGCCCGGTATGCCGCGCTGATCCTGGCGGCGGCGATCCCCCTTGCGGGCCATTGCGCCGACGCGCGCGCGGATGCGGAAGCGCGCGCCCGCGCCCTGGTGACGCGGATGACGCTGGACGAAAAGCTGGACCAGCTGCTCAACGTGGCCCCCGCCGTGCCGCGCCTGGGCATCCCCGCCTATAACTGGTGGACCGAGTCCCTGCATGGCGCGCTTGGGCCGATACCGACCACGAACTTCCCGGAACCCATCGGCCTGGCGGCAAGCTTCGACGCGCCGCTGGTGCACCAGGTGGCCGCGGCGATCAGCGTCGAGGTGCGCGCGCTGCACACGCTGGGACGCCAGACCGGGCATCTGGGGCGCATCGGCACCGGCCTCGATACCTGGTCGCCGAACATCAACATCTTCCGCGATCCGCGCTGGGGCCGCGGCCAGGAAACCTATGGCGAAGACCCCTACCTGACGGCGACGCTGGGCGTCTCCTTCATCCAGGGCATGCAGGGCCCGAACCCGGACCTGCCCGACGTGATCGCCACGCCCAAGCACTTCGCCGTGCACAGCGGGCCGGAGTCGACCCGCCACGTGGCGGACGTGTTCGTGTCCAGGCACGACCTCGAGGACACCTACCTGCCGGCCTTCCGCGCCGCCATCGTCGACGCCAAGGCCGGCTCGATCATGTGCGCCTACAACCGCATCGACGGCCAGCCGGCCTGCGGCAGCGAACTCCTGATGAAGGAGCACCTGCGCGGCGCCTGGGGCTTCAAAGGTTATGTGGTGTCGGACTGCGATGCCGTGACCGACATCGCGGACAAGCACAAGTACGCGACCGACCCTGCGGCGGCGGTTGCAGTGGCCTTGAAGGCCGGGACCGACAACGAGTGCAACACCAAGACGCTGGGCGATGCGACCGGCCTGTCCGAGCGCTACCGCGAAGCCTGGCAGCGCGGCCTGATCGGCATGGACGACATCGACCGCGCGCTGGTCCGCCTGTTCTCCGCACGCTACCGCAACGGCGACCTGGCCGGACTGGCGCAGCGCGACGGCAAGGCCCCGGTGCAGGTCAGCGCGATCGGCACCGGTGCGCACCAGGAGCTGGCGCTGCAGGCCGCGGCGAAAAGCCTGGTGCTGCTGAAGAACGACGGCGTGCTGCCCCTTAAACCCGGCCTGAAGCTGGCCGTGATCGGCCCCCTGGCAGACGCCACCCGCGTCCTGCGCGGCAATTATTCGTCGACGCAGTCGGCGCCGCCGGTGTCGGTCGTCGACGGCCTGCGCCGCGTCCTGCCGCAGGCCAGCATCAGCCTGGTGCCGGCCGGCGCCTCGGCCACCGATGGCGACCCGGTTCCCAACACGGCCCTGCGCACGCCCGAGGGCAAGCCGGGCCTGCGCGCCGAGTACTTCAACC
Source organism: Telluria sp. GW821-FHT07G12 (assembly GCF_059418525.1). Classification (NCBI taxonomy): domain Bacteria; kingdom Pseudomonadati; phylum Pseudomonadota; class Betaproteobacteria; order Burkholderiales; family Oxalobacteraceae; genus Telluria; species Telluria sp. GW821-FHT07G12. The sequence goes on from NZ_JBWKQA010000003.1 coordinate 102,056, forward strand.
GCAAGGACAAGGCCTACGACAGCAAGCCGGCTGTCAGCCGCGTCGAACCCGGACTGGAATCGCATGCGCTCGAACTGAAGGCCGTCGCCGACCAGCACAAGGTGGTCTGGACCGGCTTCCTGGTCGCGCCCGAGAGTGGCGCTTACCGCATCGGCGTCTCCGGCGTGCAGGGCGAATTGACGGTGGCCGGCAAGCCCGCCGTCAAGGCGACCGTCTATTCGAAGTGGGCCGAACCGCTGCAACTGACCGAGGTCCGGCTGGAAAAAGGCCAGCACTATCCCCTGCGCTTCCAGGCCGAGACGGGCGGCTCCGGCGTGCCGGGCATCTTCTGGAAACGGATTTCGACGGACGTCGACGCCGACCTGAAGGCGGGCGCCGCGGACGCCGACGTGATCGTCGCAGTGGTCGGCCTGACCTCCGACCTCGAAGGCGAGGAGATGGCGGTGAACGCCGAGGGCTTCTCCGGCGGCGACAAGACCTCGCTGGAACTGCCGGCCGACCAGCGCCGCCTGCTCGACCGCGCCAGGGCCTTGGGCAGGCCGCTGGTGGTGGTCCTCATGAACGGTAGCGCGGTCGACCTGACCTGGGCCAAGGACAATGCGTCCGCCATCCTGGAAGCCTGGTATCCAGGGCAGTCCGGCGGCCTGGCTGTCGCGAATGTGCTGACCGGGAAGATTGATGCCGGTGGGCGCCTGCCGCTGACCTTCTACCGCGGCCTGGCCGACCTGCCGCCCTTCGACGACTATGCGATGCAGGGCCGCACCTACCGCTACTACGCGGGCACGCCCGTGTATCCCTTCGGCGCGGGCCTGAGCTACACGAGCTTCAGCTATGCGCCCTTGCGCATCGAAACGGTCGGCGGTGCACCCGAAAACGGCGTGGTGGTGACCACGGAGATTGTGAATACGGGCGGGCGCGATGGCGACGAGGTCGCCCAGCTCTACCTGACGCCGCCAGGCTTCGAGGGCGCCCCGCGGCTGGCGCTGCGCGGCTTCCAGCGCGTCTCCCTGAAGCCGGGTGAGCGCCGCCAGCTCAGCTTCCGCCTGTCGCCGCGCGACCTCAGCTTCGTCACGCGCGACGGCAAGCGAGCTTTGATGCCGGGGCAGTACAAGTTGAGCGTCGGTTCGGGACAGCCGGGAACCGGCGTGGCAGGGCAGGAAGCGCCGCTGGTGCTGAACCGGGCCGCGGCGCTGGACCTATAAATCAAGAGGAGGAGAAAAGATGATGAAAACGATACGCATGGCGGCCGCCGCCATCAGCCTGACGTGGTTTGTAGCCACGCCGGCGCTGGCGCTGGACGACAAGATGACGCCGATCGCGACGCCGGCACAACCGGATGCCATCGTGCTGGGAACCGGTGCGCTGCCGGGCGCCACGGCGCAGGAAAGCTGGCACAGCCAGTATGGCAGCGTGTTCGCCCGCAACGTGACGATTGCCACGCTGACGCCCTTCCTGCCGGACCCGGCAAAGGCGACCGGCGCTGCGGTGATCGTCGCGCCCGGCGGCGGCTTCCGGACGCTGTCGATGAACAACGAAGGCTGGGACGTCGCCAAGGCGCTTGCCGATAAAGGCGTGGCGGCCTTCGTGCTGAAGTACCGCCTGGTGCAGACGCCCCAGGGCATGGACGAATTTGCACAGGCGATGAACAAGATGTTCTCGGCGGGTGCGCGCACGGGAGGCCGCATGGCATCCCCGACCGGTGACGATCCCGCCAAAACTCTGGCGCCGCAGATCGCCGACGCGCGCGCCGCCTTCGCGCTGGTGCGCTCGCGCGCGAAGGCGTGGCAGGTGGACCCCGAGCGCATCGGCATGATCGGCTTCTCCGCCGGCGCGATGCTGACCATGGCGACCACGCTGTACGCGCAGGACACCAGGCCCGCCTTCATCGCCAACATCTACGGCCCGCTGGCGCCGGTCACGGTGCCGGCCGGCGCGCCGCCGCTGTTCATCGCGCTGGCCGCGGACGACCCCTTCTTCGGTAATGGCGGCTACGGCCTGGTGGACAACTGGCGCGCCGCCAAGCGTCCGGTCGAATTCCACCTGTTCGAGCAGGGCGGCCATGGCTTCGGCATGTACCAGAAGACCACCACCAGCACCGGCTGGTTCGACGCCTATGTGCGCTGGCTGGGAATGCACGGCTACCTCGGAAGAGGGGACGCGAAATGAAGACGCTAGGCGGCATCGCCGCCATCCTGGCCATGTTGGCCGCCCCGCTGGCCATGGCCGACGATCCGGCGCCGAATCCGCCGCCGGCGACCTCGCAGTTCACCGAGATATCGGCGCACGAGCTGGTAGCCCAGATGACGCGCGGCGTGAACATCATCGGCTACGACGCCTTCTGGCGCGACAACAGCCAGGGCAACTACAAGGAAGCGCACTTCGCGAAGATCAAGGCGGCCGGTTTTTCCACCGTGCGCGTGGTGCTGTTCTCCTTCCCGTATCTCGACAGGCAGAACCGGCTCGATCCCAAGTGGCTCAACCGCCTGGACTGGGTGGTGGCGACGGCCACCAAGCATGGCCTGAACGTCATCGTCGACGAGCATGACTTCGACGAATGCTCGAAGGACGTGGCAAGCTGCCGCCCGAAGCTGAAGGCCGTTTGGACCCAGCTGGCGGAACGCTACCAGAACGAGCCGAACTCGGTCGTCTTCGAACTGTTGAACGAGCCGCACGGCCAGTTCGATGCGGCGACCTGGAACGCGACCTTCCCGGAATTGCTGGCCATCGTGCGCCAGACGAATCCGGCGCGTAACGTCATCATCGGCGGCGTGCGCTGGAACAGCCGCGAGACGCTCAAGGACCTGCAGCTTCCCGCCGCCGACAAGCACATCATCGCGACTTTCCATTACTACGACCCGTTCCCCTTCACCCACCAGGGCGCTTCCTGGGCCGACGAGCCGATCCGTTCTTCGAAGGGCATCCGCTTCGGCAAGCCTGCCGAGATCGCGCAGATCGAGAAGGACTTTGCCGCCGTCAAGGCATGGAGCGACGCGACCGGGAGGCCGGTACTGCTTGGCGAATTCGGCGCCTATGACAAGGCGGCGATGGAAGACCGCACGCTGTGGACCTCGGCCGTCGCGCGCAGTGCCGAGAAGAATGGCTTTGCCTGGGCCTACTGGCAGTTCTCGAGCGACTTCCTCCTGTACGACTTCAAGGCCGACGATTTCGTGCGGCCCATCCTGAAGTCGCTGGTTCCCGAGACCAGGTAATCAGGCCGGGCGCTGGCCGAACAGCTCTTCGGCCCGCCGGTACAGGATCCACGAGGTGGCCACGTACTTGTCGCCGCTGTGCGCCACGTGGCCCTTGTGGGTGTGCGTGAAGCCGGCCGGGGCGATGATCAGGCGGCCCTGGCGCGCTTCGACCTTCCTGCCCTGGTACAGGAATTCGGTTTCTCCACCCTCGGCCACGTCGTTCAGGTAGAACTGGAACAGCAGCACGCGGTGCAGGGTCTCGCAGCTGGCGTTCTGCGGATAGATCTCGGAATGCCAGTGGTGGTAGCCGCCGCTGGCGCGCAGGTACTTCTGCAGGTTGATCGGGCCGCAGCGGTACATCGCCTGCACCAGCGCGTCCAGGTGCGGGCGGCCGCATGTGTCGAAGTTGTCGAGCGAGAGCGTGACCGCCTGGCCGGTTTCCGGATGCGCGACCATCGGCGACAGCGCGCCCAGCACCAGCGCGCGGTAGCGGTCGACGTACTGCGCCAGGTGGCGCCGCACGGCCGCCGACATCAACGCGGCCACGTCCTGCCATTCCTTGTGCTGGGTGATCGTCAGGTCCCAACTGTCCTTCTTCGTCACGTCGACGCCGTTGCCGGTGCGCCCGCGCACGACCTTGTCGCTGGCTTCGACGCGCTCGAGGATGTGGGCGCACTGCTCAGGGGTGAGCGCGTTGTCGTAGATGCCGATGAAGTCGTCTGCCATGATTCTTTGAGTGATCAAGCCGTGCGCTGGCCAGGCAGGTGGAGCGAGCGCGCCAGCAGATGGCCGGCCAGCCAGCCGCCGACCAGGCCGCCGATGTGGGCCGCGTTGTCGGTGTGCGGGTACAGGAATCCGGCGCCGATGTTAAACAGCAGGAAGGGGCCGATCGAGGCGCGCAGGTCCTGCACCACGGTCTGCGGCACGCCGCTGTGCTTGCGGCCGATGAAGGCGAACAGGCCGCCGATGATGCCGAAGATCGCGCCCGAGGCGCCGACGCTGTTCACCGGATGATGCGTGAGCATGCCCCACAGCAGGCTGCCCAGGCTGCCGCCGATGGCAGCCAGCAGATAAAGGCCGGCAAAGCGCAGGCTGCCGAAAATGCGCTCGACCAGCTGGCCCGCCTGCCACAGCGCGAACATGTTCATCGCCAGGTGCAGCAGGTTCCCGTGCAAAAATGCCGAGCTCAGTATGCGCCACCATTCCCTCGCGCCCAGTGTCAGGCGCGGCAGGTTCGAACCCCATTTCACCAGCTGCGACGAGAGCAGGACCGTGTTCAGTTCGCCGCTCCAGCCCACGAAGCCCGCCAGCAGCAGTGCCCAATGCTGTGTGCCGATCACGTTCAGCAATCCCTGCTTCCACAACTGCAGGTGCGCCTGCAGCGCGGCCACCGAGCCCCAGCCCGGCAGCTGCTTGAACCATAATGGGCCGACGCCCTGGCGCTCCAGCCACATCAGCAGGAAGATCGCGATGTTCACCGCCAGCAGGGTCCGGATCACCGGTGTCGACGGGCTCCAGTAATCGATGCGGTCATGGAAAATCTCCCGCTCGGCGTGGGCCACTTCAAACTCGGGCGTGCGGCGCGCGGGGAGGGCGGCCGCGATCGCTTTCGCGACCTCCGGACCGGCAGTGGAAAAGCCGACTTCCTGCATGCCCTGCACGCCGACCACGTCGAAGATCACATCTTCGCCCGCGGTGTGCACGTTGACGATGTCGACCTTGCGCAGGCGTTCCTGGCCGGCTTTCGGAAAGCGGAAGGAGCGGTGGCTGCTGCCGCGCACGATCACGAAGTCGGGCTCGATCGCCAGCTGTCCGGCGCCCTGGAAACGGAAGGGATTCGAGGGCCAGTTCGCGCCGCCGCGGTAGAAGCGGACCTCGAACACCACGGCCTTTTCCTGCAAAGCCAGCACCATCCTCAGCCGCGCTTGCGCTCGTGGTTCCACAGCACGTCGCTGCCGCCGGCATGGCGGTTCAGTACGCGCGCCAGCACGAACATCAGGTCCGACAGGCGGTTCACGTATTGACGCGGCTGGGCATTGATGGGCTCAAGTTTCGACAGCGTGACGATGCTGCGCTCGGCGCGCCGGCACACGGTGCGGCACACGTGGGACAGCGAGGCGGCGCGCGAGCCGGCCGGCAGGATGAATTCTTTCAGGATCGGCAGGTCGGCATTGTATTTCTCGAGCAGGCCGTCGAGGCGCGCCACGTGCTCGTCCTTGATCATCTGGTAGCCCGGGATGCACAGCTCGCCGCCCAGGTCGAACAGGTCGTGCTGGATCGAGACCAGTTCTTCGCGCAGCTCGGCGGGCAGGTCCTCGCACAGCAGCAGGCCGACGAAGGAGTTGAGCTCATCGACGTCACCCAGCGCCGCGATGCGGGCGCTGTCTTTACCGGTGCGGCTGCCGTCGCCGAGCCCGGTGCTGCCGTCGTCGCCGGTACGCGTTGCGATTTTCGAGAGTCGATTGCCCATGCTTATGCCCTGCCTATAAAAAAAGATAGCCGGAGCATACGCCAAAATAATGCAATTGTGCTTACAATCGGCTTATGATCTCTGCGATTCCCGTCGACCCCGAGCGCCGCCAGCAAGTGGCCTCAGCCCTGCGCGCCGTACTGCCCGCGCGCTGCGTCCTGCACGATCCCGAAGATACCCGGCCATACGAATGCGACGGCCTGGCGGCCTACCGCCAGCTGCCGATGATCGTCACGCTCCCCGACAACGAGGAGCAGGTGCTGGCCATCCTGAAGGTCTGCCGCGATTTGAAGGTGCCGATCGTGCCGCGCGGCGCCGGCACCGGCCTCTCCGGCGGCGCGCAGCCGCTGGCGGACGGGGTCGTCATTTCGACCGCCCGCCTGAACCGCATCCTGCGCGTCGAGCCGTATGCGCGCACGGCCGTGGTCCAGCCTGGCGTGCGCAACCTGGCGATCTCGGAAGCGGCCGCGCCCTTCGGCCTGTATTACGCGCCGGACCCGTCCTCACAGATCGCCTGCACCATCGGCGGCAACGTCGCCGAGAACTCGGGCGGCGTGCACTGCCTGAAGTACGGGCTCACCGTGCACAACGTGCTGCGCGTGCGCGTCTGCACCATCGACGGCGACGTCATCGAGCTGGGCGGCGAATCGCTGGACGCGCCGGGCCTGGATCTGCTGGCCGTCTTCATCGGCTCGGAAGGCATGCTCGGCATCGTCACCGAAGTTACCGTGAAACTGGTGCCAAAGCCGGCGCTGGCCCAGGTGATCATGGCCTCCTTCGACGACGTGGTCACGGGTGGCAACGCGGTGGCCAGCGTGATCGCGGCCGGCATCATCCCGGCCGGCCTGGAGATGATGGACAAGACCTCCTCGCGCATGGTCGAGCCTTTCGTGAAGGCCGGCTACGACCTCGACGCCGCCGCGATCCTGCTGTGCGAAGCCGACGGCACCGCGCTCGAAGTGGCCGAGGAAATCGAACGCATGACCGAGGTGCTGCAGCAGGCCGGCGCCAGCAAGATCGCGGTATCGCAGAACGAGGCCGAGCGCCTGCGCTTCTGGTCCGGCCGCAAGAACGCCTTCCCGGCCGCGGGCCGCATCTCGGCCGATTACTACTGCATGGACGGCACCATCCCGCGCAAGCACCTGGCCCACGTGCTGGCCCGCATCGAGGAAATGCAGACGACCTATGGCCTGCGCTGCGCGAACGTGTTCCATGCGGGCGACGGCAACATGCACCCCCTGATCATGTTCGACGCCAACCTGCCGGGCGAACTGCAGCGCGCCGAAGATTTCGGCGCCGCCATCCTGGCCCTGTGCGTGGAAGTGGGCGGCACCATCACCGGCGAGCACGGCGTCGGCGTCGAGAAGATCGATTCGATGTGCGTGCAGTTCGGCGCGAACGAACTGGAAGCCTTTTTCACGGTCAAGCGCGCCTTCGATCCCGGCATGCTGCTGAACCCGAACAAGGCGGTGCCCACGCTCCAGCGCTGCGCGGAGATGGGCAAGATGCGGGTGAGCGGCGGCGTGCTGCCGTTCGCGGACCTGCCGCGTTTTTGAAAGCGACTTATCGATGCAGCAGATTCTTGAACAATTCCAGTCGCAAGTGCGGGCCGCGGCCGGCGACAAACGCGCGCTGCGCATCCGCGGCGGCGGCAGCAAGGACTGGTACGGGAAGCAGCTCGAGGGCGAGCTCCTCGACACCCGCGCCTACACCGGCATCGTCGACTACGAGCCGACTGAGCTGGTGATCACGGCGCGCTGCGGCACGCCGCTGGCCGAGATCGAAGCGGCGCTGGCCGAGCGCAAGCAGATGCTGGCCTTCGAGCCGCCGCATTTCGGCGATGGCGCGACGCTGGGCGGCACCATCGCCGCCGGCTTGTCTGGCCCCCGCCGCGCCAACAGCGGCGCACTGCGCGACTTCGTGCTGGGCGCCAAGCTGATGGACGGGAAGGGCGAGGTTCTCACCTTCGGCGGGCAGGTGATGAAGAACGTGGCCGGCTACGACGTCTCGCGCCTGCTGGCGGGCTCGATGGGCACCCTGGGCCTGCTGCTGGAAGTATCGGTGAAAGTGCTGCCGCTGGCCTACCGCGAGGCCACGCTGCGCTTCGTGATGAGCGAGGTCGACGCCATCCGCAAGCTGAACGAATGGGGCGGCCAGCCGTTGCCGATCTCGGCCAGCTGCTGGGTCGACGGCGTGCTGGCGCTGCGCCTGTCCGGCGCGCGGGCCGCGGTCGATGCCGCCATCCGCTCGCTGGGCACGGCGCATGGCGGCGAATTGATGCCGGACTGCGCTGCCTTCTGGGCTTCGCTGCGCGAGCAGCGTCATGCTTTCTTCGACGGTGACGCGCCCTTGTGGCGCCTGTCGGTGCCGTCGACCGCCGCCGCCATCGCGCTGGGCAGTCCTCAGCTGATCGAGTGGGGCGGGGCGCAGCGCTGGCTGCGCGTGGACGGCGATGCCGCCACCGCCCAGCGCATCCGCGCCGCCGTAGCGGCCTGCGGCGGCCACGCAACCCTGTTCCGCGGCGGCGATAAAAGCGTCGGCGTGTTCCATCCGCTGGCACCAGCCGTCGCGAAAATCCATGAACGTTTGAAGGCCGGATTCGATCCGTCGAACATTTTCAATCCCGGCCGGATGTACTGAGCAAAGTGAACTGAGATGCAAACCAACCTCGCCGATTTCATCAAGGGCACCCCGGAAGGCGAGGAGGCGGAAGCCATCCTGCGCGCCTGCGTGCACTGCGGTTTCTGCACCGCCACCTGCCCGACCTACCAGCTGCTGGGCGACGAGCTCGATGGCCCGCGCGGCCGCATCTACCTGATCAAGCAGGTGCTGGAAGGCGTCGAACCGACGCGCAAGACCCAGCTGCACCTGGACCGCTGCCTCACCTGCCGCAATTGCGAAAGCACCTGCCCGTCGGGCGTGAAGTACGGCCGCCTGGCCGACATCGGCCGCCGGGTGGTCGAAGAGCGCGTGCCGCGTCCGTTCAAGGACCGCGTCAAGCGGACCACCTTGAAGGAGTTTTTGCCGCGCGGCGGGCTGTTCAAACCGGCTTTCACGGCAGGGCAGCTGGTCCGGCCGCTGCTGCCCTACAACCTGCGCGACAAGCTGCAGCCGGCGCGTCCCGCGGGACCGTGGCCGCGCCGCGAGCATGCGCGCAAGATGCTGGCGCTGGCGGGCTGCGTGCAGCCGGCGATGGCCCCGGACATCAACGCCGCCACCGCACGCGTGCTGGACTCGCTCGGCGTGCAGCTGCTCGAAGCGCCCAAGGCCGGCTGCTGCGGCGCGGTGCGCTTCCACATGAATGACCAGGACGGCGGCCTCGACGACATGCGCCGTAACATCGACGCCTGGTGGCCCTATGTCGATCAAGTCGAGGCCATCGTGATGACGGCCTCCGGCTGCGGCGTCACCGTCAAGGAATACGGCCACCTGCTGGCGCAGGACCTGGCCTATGCGGCCAAGGCCGAGCGGATCAGCGCGATGACCAAGGACCTGTCCGAGATCATGCAGGACTTCGAGGGCGAACTGAATGCGCGCATGACCGGCCGCGTGCAGGAACGCATCGCCTTCCATCCGCCCTGCACGCTGCAGCACGGCCAGCAGATCCGCGGCAAGGTCGAGGGCGTGCTGCGCGCCGCCGGCGTCGACGTGGTGCTGTGCGCCGACAGCCACCTGTGCTGCGGCTCGGCCGGCACCTACTCGGTGCTGCACCCGGAGATCGCGCACGAACTGCGCGACCGCAAGCTCGCCAACCTCGAAGCCACCGGCGCAAAGGAAATCGTGTCCGCCAACATCGGCTGCATCAGCCATCTGCAATCGGGGACCGGGACGCCGGTCATGCACTGGATCGAGCTGGTCGACCGCGCGCTTGCCGGCGTGGCGGCATGATGCGGGGCCTTGTCGCCGTACTGCTGGCCGTCGTGTGCAGCCTCGCCGCCGCAGCGGACAAGCAGCCGCACAAGCCGGCGCAAAAAAAGCCTGCGGCCGTGGACGAGAGCACCGAAGGCTTCCTGAACCTCTACGTCGAACTCTGCGTGCGCCACTTCGGCGATCTCGAAAATTTCCGCGCCCGCCTGCTGGGCGCGAAACTGCCGAAGCTGCAGCCGGAGCACGCCAAGCTGTTTCTGTCCGGGATGGCGGGCGACGCTTGGCCGGTGCCGTACAAGGGCAAGATGGGCAACTTCGTGCTGGCCCTGCCGGCCGGGAAGAACCTGTGCCTGCTGCATGCGCACCGCGCGAATGCCGTCGCGGTCGAGAAGGGCTTCCTCGACATCACCGCCGATGCGCCCAAGCCCATGGTGGCCAAGCGCGGTCCGGTGCGCGAGGAGCTGAGCCTGGACAAGCTCAAGATGCGCACGGTCTCGTCCACCTGGGCGCCGCCCGGCGCGCGCCGCAAGATGGAATTCATGCTGACCACCTCGGCCTCGCCCAAGGCCGAATTGCAGGCCCTGGGTTCGGTGGCGATCGTCAACGACGAGGCCCCACCGACGGCGCCGGCGCGTCCGACGCCAAAACGCACGCCGTGATAGCATCTGCGCCCAATATTTATCAGCTGTAGGTGGAGGTGCGCATGAGTTTCGTGTTTCGATTGATATCCCAGGATGAGGATGCGGCGCCATCGGTCGCGTTCCAGGATTCGATCGGCCCCGGCTACGTCTCGCTGTGGGAAGCGATCGGGGTCTACGACGCGCTCTACAACAGCGACGGGCGCGCGGCGCGCGAGGTGTCGCGGGCCATCGCCTTCGGCATCGACCGGCTGACCGACAACGAAGCGCTGGGCCGCATGCTGCCCGCCACGGCGCGCCTGGGCGAAGCGATCCGCTTCCTGGAGAACGTGCACCGCGGCTGCACGATTCATTCTTCGGCACGGGTGGAGACGCGCTAGCGCCGCGCCTCAACTACCTCAGGCATGTCGAAACCTACCATCACGATTACCGGCGAAACCATCGCCCGGGACCGCATCGAACAGCTGCTCGCCGAAGAGGCGCTGCTGACCTTCGAAGAATGCGATTTCCAGCAAGCCGACCTGTCGCGCCTGAACCTGCAAGACTGCAGCTTTTCCAACTGCGCTGTGCTTGAGGCCTCGTTCTACGCAGCGAACCTGGCGCGCACGCGCTGGCGGCGCTGCCGCGGCGGCCATGCCGATTTCGAAGCCGCCGACCTGGTCGACGCTCGCTTCGAAGCCTGTGACCTGAACAACGCCAGCTGGCGCCGCGCCAAGCTGTCCTCAATCAGCTTCCGCGCCTGCAAGCTGACCGGCGCCAGCTTCGAGGAAGTGTCCCAGCTCGGCCTGTCCTTCGAAGACTGCCTGCTGGTCGGCGCCGACCTGCGCCGCATGTCGTTCAGGAAGGCCCGGCTTATTGGCCTGGATTTTGCGGACGCCGACCTGTCGGGCTGCGACTTCCGCGACGCCGTGTTCGAAGGCGGCAGCCTGCGTGACGCCCACATCAAGGACACGCGCTTCGAGCAGGCCGATTTGCGCGAGGCCGATGTAGGCGGACTCAAATTATTGAATGCCAGGCAGTTCGCCGGCGCGACCATCTCGCCGCGCCAGGCGGCAGAACTGGTGCGCACCCTCGGCCTGAATGTCGCCTGAGGTTTTTGCTGCAATTGCTGTAGTAAAATTACATCTCTTCCATGGAGGTGTCAGCGATGCGCGTTCGTCCCAGCTTCAAACCGGGTTCCCGTTTGTTCTCCCTGGCCCTGGTGGCCACCCTCGGCCTGGCCGGCCAAGCCGCATGGGCGCAGGCCGTAGTCGCCAGCGCTGCATCGCCCGGGGACGTGCTGCAAGTCGAGGTCCAGATCGACGGCGCGGGCAAGCTGGCCTATGACGTCAAGCGCCGCGGCAAGGAGATCATCGGCCTCTCGCGTCTGGGCTTCAACCTCGCCAATGCGCCCAAGCTGGACGGCGGCTTCAGCCTGAAAGCGCAGAAGCTCAGCGAGCATGACGACACCTGGGAACAGCCCTGGGGCGAGCGCCGCTACGTGCGCAACCATTACCGCGAGCTGCGCGTCGACGTCGAACAGAAAAGCCGCGCAGGCCGCGCACTGACCATCGTCTTCCGCATCTACGACGACGGCGTCGGCTTCCGCTACGAATTCCCGTCCCAGCCGCAGCTGAAGGACACCGCCATCCTCGACGAGCTGACCGAATTCGCGGTCGCCCAGCCGGCCACCGCCTGGTGGATCCCGGCCGGCGAGCTGCCTGGCCTCGAAGAACAGGTCCAGAAGGCGCCGCTGGCGGAAATCGGCACCGCCAACACGCCGCTGACCCTGCGCCTGGCGGACGGCACCCACGTCGCCCTGCATGAGGCGGCGCTGGTCGATTACGCCTCCATGTGGGTGCGCAAGGTCGAAGGGCAGAAGCTGCGCGCGCAGCTGGCGCCATCAAGCGTCGGCCCGGCGGTGGTCAAGCACGGCGCCTTCACGACGCCGTGGCGTACGCTGCGCATCGCCGACGACGCGGCGGGGCTCTACATGTCCGACCTCGAACTGAACCTGAACGAACCGAATAAACTGGGCGACGTGTCCTGGGTCCACCCGTCGAAGTTCGTCGGCGTCTGGTGGAGCATGCACCTGCAGCACACGACCTGGAACGCGGGGGCTAAGCACGGCGCCAACACGGCCAACGTGAAGAAGTACATCGACTACGCTGCGCAGAACGGCTTCCGCGGCGTGCTGGTCGAAGGCTGGAACCAGGGCTGGGAAAGCGACTGGGGCCACGGCGGCGCCGACTTCAGTTTTACCAAGCCTTACCCGGACTTCGACCTGCCGGCCCTGGCCGCGTATGCGAAAGAGAAGGGCGTGCGCCTGATCGGCCACCACGAGACCGGCGGCAACCTGCCGGCCTACGAAAAGCAGATGGACGCGGCCTATAAGCTGTATGCGAAGCTGGGCGTGGATAGCGTGAAGTCCGGCTACGTGCACGAAGCCGGCAGCATGCAGTTCCAGGGCGCAGACGGCAAGCTGCACTACGGCCACTACGATTCGCAGGAAGGCGTGCGCCACTTCGTGAAGGCCGTGACGGAGGCGGCCCGCTACAAGATCGCCGTCGACACCCACGAGCCGGTCAAGGACACCGGCCTGCGCCGCACTTACCCGAACTGGCTCTCGCGCGAAGGCGCGCGCGGCGTCGAATACAACGCCTGGGGCACGCCGCCGAACAGTGTCGACCATGAGGCCAAGCTGGTCTTCACGCGCATGCTGAGCGGCCCGATGGACTACACGCCGGGCATCCTCAGCCTGGTGGGCGCGGACGGCAAGGTGTTCAACTCGACCCAGGCCAAGCAGCTCGCCAACTTCGTCGTCATCTACTCGCCGATCGTGATGGCGGCCGACCTGCCGGAGAACTACGCGAAGTACCCGGCCGCCTTCAAATTAATCCGCGACGTGCCGACCGACTGGGCCGAGACGCGCGTGGTCAACGGCGCTGTGGGCGAGTACGTCAGCATCGCGCGCAAGGATCGCAACTCGGAGGACTGGTACGTGGGCGCGGTGACCGATGGCGCGGCACGCACGCTGTCGCTGCCATTGAGCTTCCTCGATCAGGGCAAGCAGTATGTGGCCGAGATCTACCGCGACGGCGATGCGGCGGATTACCGCAACGAGCACCGCTTCGATCTGGTGACCGAGACAAAGACGGTGACGGCGAAGGATACCCTGCAGCTGAAGCTGGCGCCGGGTGGCGGACAGGCGATCAGGTTGTCGCCGCTGCGGTGACGATTCGATAGTTTTGCGCGCCGGCTCCTGTGGCACCATCACCGCTTTCAATCGACCAAAGGCAGTGATGGGCCGTAGCGCTTCACCAACCAAGCTTGTTTGCGGATTCTTGTTGGCGTCCGCGTTGTCGTGCAGCGTACAGGCAGCGACGCCCACGGTGCGCGAAGACCGTTTCGATGCGAAGACGGTGACGGTCAGGCGCCTGACGCTGGACGACGGGGCCGGGCCGCAGGTCCGGTATTACCTGTCGAAGCCGGCGCAGAGAGCGCCGCTGGTCCTGCTCATCCAGGGATCCGGCTGCGTACCGAACTTCGTCGGCGTGGGCACGCCCGAACTCAATTCGACGATTCCCGGCTGGATGTATCTGGCCAACCAGGGGCGCTATGCCGTCATGGCGGTGGACAAGCCCTATCAATCGGACGAGCCGCAACAAGGGCCTTACGGTTCGGCCATCGGCTGCGCCGGTGAGTTCAACCAGCACTTTTCCTACGAAACCTGGCTGGCGACATTGAAGCGGGCGGTGCGGCATGCGCTGGCACGGCCCGACGTCGATGCGCGGCGCGTGCTGGTCATCGGCGTCTCCGAAGGCGCGCAGATGGCGGCCAGCCTGGCGCAGGAATTGCCCGAGATTCAGAACGTGGCGCTGGTCAGCGGCGGCGGCCCCACCCAGCTGTTCGATTTCGCCGCCGGCATCTACCGCGCCGACGGCAGCGACGAAGACAAGCTGAAACGCCTGCAGGAGCTGGACGATGCGTTCAGCGCGATCCGCGCAGACCCAGCCAGCACCAGCAAATTCTTCATGGGCCATCCCTATCTGCGCTGGAGCAGCTTCCTTGCCCAGTCCATGACCGAGCAGCTGGCGCATTCGCGTGCCCGCGTCTATATCGCCAGCGGCATGCATGACGCCAGCGTGCCGATCCTGTCGGCCGAAGTGCTGTACGCCCAGCTGCGGGTACAGGGAAAGGACGTAAGCTTCCGGCGCATCCCGCGGGTCGGCCACAGCCTGGTCGCGGACGACAAACCGGTGGAGGAGAAGCGCAAGGACCAGCGCAGCGAGTACGATGCCATCATGGCCTGGTTCGAGCGGCGCTGAACCTGAGGATCGGTTTCATGAAACGCGCACTTTTCATCTGTACCCAGAACCGTCTCCGCAGTCCGACAGCGGAGCACGTGTTCTCCACCTGGCCGGAGGTCGACACGGATTCCGCCGGCCTCGGGACGGATGCCGACGTGGCGCTGTCGCCCGAGCAGATCGAGTGGGCGACCATTATCTTCGTGATGGAGAAGCGGCACCGGCGCTGGCTGGCGGCCAGGTTCAAGCGCCACCTGAACGGCAAGCGCGTGATTTGCCTGGATATTCCGGACGACTACGCGTACATGCAGCCGGAGCTTGTCAGGCTGCTGGAGTCGAAAGCAGGGCCCTTCCTGAGATAGCGAGCCGGCACGGCATTACTGCCCCAGCAGCTTCTCGATATCGTCCGCGATCTCTTCCGGCTTGGTGGTCGGCGCATAGCGCTTGGCCACCTTGCCATCGCGCCCGATCAGGAACTTGGTGAAGTTCCACTTGATCGCTTCCGTGCCCATCACGCCCGGCGCCTCGCCCTTCAAATGCTTCCACAGCGGATGCGCGTCATCGCCGTTGACGTCGACCTTGGCGAACATCGGGAAGCTGACGCCATAGTTCTTTTCGCAGAAGGCGCCGATTTCTTCTTCCGAACCCGGCTCCTGCGAACCGAACTGGTTGCAGGGGAAGCCCAGCACTTCCAGGCCGCGGCCGTGCAGTTCGCGGTAGACGGTCTCCAATCCCTGGTATTGCGGGGTGAAGCCGCATTTGCTGGCGGTGTTGACGATGAGGAGGACCTTGCCGCGGTACTGGACGAGGTCGACCGGCTTGCCGTCCAGGGAGGTGGCCTGGAAGTCGTATACGTTCATGGATGTCTCCGACGTGATGCGTTAATCTGTATGCAAGAGTGTACAGCCCCAAGGATAAGCATGCAGACAGACGTGAATGTTCCGCTCGTGGTGGGCGCCGTGCTCAGCGCCGTCGCGGCGCTGCTCCATCTGTGCATCATTGCGGGCGGCCCGGCCTGGTACCGTTTCTTTGGTGCGGGTGAGCGCATGGCAAGGGCGGCCGCGCAGGGCAAGACCTATCCGACGCTGGTGACCTTGGCGATTGCCGCGGTGCTCGGCACCTGGTCGGCCTATGCATTGGCCGGCGCAGGCCTCATCGGCACGCTGCCCCTTCTGAAGGCGGCGCTGGTGGCCATCACCGCCGTCTATATCGTTCGCGGCCTGGGCTACGCACCGCTGGTGCTGGCGAAGGGCGGTCGGATCACGCCCTTCGTGGCCTGGAGCTCGCTCATCTGCTTCACCTACGGCCTCGTTCATCTGCTGGGGCTGGTGCAGCGCTGGCCGGCGCTGTGATTCACTTCACCAGCAAGGTGAACGGATACACATAAGCCTGCAGCGTCACCAAGATGCCGACCAGGCAGGCCAGCGCAATCGAATGGAAGAACACGTAGCGCAGGATCTCGCCTTCGTGGCCGTACCATTTGGTTGCCGTGGACGCCACCACGATCGACTGGGCGTCGATCATCTTGCCCATCACGCCGCCCGATGAATTGGCCGCCGCCATGAGCACCGGATTCAGGCCCAGCTGGGTGGCCGAGGTCTTCTGCAGGCCGCCGAACAGCACGTTGGAAGCGGTGTCCGAACCGGTGAGTGCAACGCCGAGCCAGCCGAGCAGGGTACCGAAGAAGGGATACAGTACGCCGGTATTCGCGAAGGCCAGGCCGAGGGTCGAGTCGAGACCCGAATAGCGGGTGGTATAGCCGAGCGCCAGCATGGCGGCGATCGTCAGCAGCGAAAAGCGCATGATCTTGAGCGTGGCCCAGTATACGGCGAACAGCTCGCGGACCTTGTAGCCCATGACTAGGCCGGAGACGACGGCGGCGACCAGGATGCCGGAGCCGGTGGCAGACAGCCAGTTGAGCGTGTAGACAGCGGCCTCGGCGGTCGGCTTGGCGGCCACCGGCGGCATCTTCTGCACCACCTTGTGCAGGGCCGGCCATTCATATTTGAAGACGGAAAGACTGTCGAGCATCTTCTTCCACTCGGGAATACCCCACAGGAACACCAGCACCGACAGGATCAGCCATGGCAGCCAGGCCTTCAGCACGGCCGCGCGCGGATGGCTGTGGACCACCGGCTCGGGCGCCATGCCCTTGCCACCGCCTGTGCCTGTGCCTGTGCCTGCGCCGCCCGTACCGGCATAGGCGCCGCCAGTCGCGCCGCTACCCGCATAGGCCCCGCCGCCGGCGCCGCTACCGGCAAGGGCGCCGCCACCGGCACCACCGCCGGCATAAGCACCGCCACCGGCATAGGCGCCGGCAGCGGTACTGGTGTCGGGCTCGGCTTTGAGCCTGCCCGCAGTATCGGTCCAGATCGTCGTCGGCTTCCACACCTTGAGGAAGAGGGTCAGGCACAGCATCGACAGCAGTGAGCCGCCGACGTCGACCAGCCAGGGGCCGTGGAAGTTCGAGATCAGGAACTGCGGCACGGCGAAGGTGACGCCCGCGACCAGGATCGCCGGCCAGATCGCGGCCATGCCGGCAAAGCCGCAGAAGGCCCAGATCAGCCAGAAGGGCACCAGCACCGAAAAGAAGGGCAGCTGCCGGCCGACCATGCCGGACAGCTGCAGCAGGTCGAGGCCGGTAACGCCGGCCAGCGCGATCAAGGGGGAGCCGAGCGCGCCGAAGGCCACCGGCGCGGTGTTCGCGATCAGCGACAGGCCGGAGGCCGCCAGCGGTGCGAAGCCCAGGCCGATCAGCATGGCGCCGGTCACGGCCACCGGCGTGCCGAAGCCGCCGGCGCCCTCGAAGAAGGCGCCGAAGGAGAAGGCTACCAGCAGCAGCTGCAGGCGGCGGTCGGTGGTGATGCCGGTGATCGATTCCTGCAGGATCTTGAAGTAGCCTTTGCGCTCGGTGAGCTGGTACAGGAAGATCACGTTCAGGATGATCCAGCCGATCGGCAGCAGGCCGTTGGCGGCGCCGTACAAGGCGGCAGCCAGGGCGGTGGGCGCCGGCATCGAATACGCGAAAATCGCCACCAGCAGCGCGGCGGCGAGGCCGAGCAGGGCGGCGATATGCGCCTTGATGTGCAAGAACGCGAGCGACACCAGCATCACGGCAACGGGAACGGCTGCCGCCAGTGTCGACAGGACGGCGTTACCTAATGGGTTATACACCTGACTCCACATCATCACTCTCCTCGGATGATCGATCGGTCTACGTGTATGACATTAGGTGCCGTACAAGCGGGCTTTTAGTTATTCCTCAATTGTGCGCAGTGAACCGACGGGCTCAGACGATGCCGAGATGCTCCGTCCCTGCCGACAAATCGCGGTTCTTCGCATGCTTGCTGTGAAGCTTGATGTTCAGGCGCAGGTCATTCACCGAGTCGGCGTTGCGCAGCGCATCCTCGTACGAGATCTTGTCCGCCTCATACAGGTCGAACAGCGCCTGGTCGAAGGTCTGCATGCCGAGCTCGCGCGATTTCTTCATGATCTCCTTGATCTCGTGAACTTCACCCTTGAAGATCAGGTCCGAAATCAGGGGAGAATTCAGCAGGATTTCGATCGCGACCACGCGGCCCTTGGTCTCTTTTCGAGGGATCAAACGCTGCGAGATCAGGCCCTTCAGGTTCAGCGACAAGTCCATCAGCAGCTGCTGCCGGCGCTCTTCCGGGAAGAAGTTGATGATGCGGTCGAGGGCCTGGTTGGCGCTGTTGGCGTGCAGGGTGGCCAGGCACAGGTGGCCGGTTTCGGCGAAGGCGATCGCGTGCTCCATGGTCTCGCGGTCGCGGATCTCGCCGATCTGGATCACGTCCGGCGCCTGGCGCAGCGAGTTCTTCAGCGCGGCCTCGAAGCTGTCGGTATCGACGCCCACTTCGCGCTGCGTGATCACGCAGTTGCGGTGCGGGTGCACGAATTCGACCGGGTCTTCGATGGTGATGATGTGGCCGTAGCTGTTCTCGTTGCGGTAGCCGACCATCGCGGCCAGGGTCGTCGATTTACCGGAGCCGGTGGCGCCGACCATGATGACCAGGCCGCGCTTGGTCATGACCACGTCGCGCAGCACGTCCGGCAGTTCAAGGTCTTCGAAACGCGGAATGGTGGTGGTGATCACGCGCAGCACCATGCCCACGCAGCCCATCTGCATGAAGGCGGAAACGCGAAAGCGGCCCAGGTCGCCGGGGCTGATCGCGAAGTTCGCTTCCTTCGACAGCTCGAATCCTGCGGCCTGCTTGTCGTTCATGATGGCGCGCGCCAGGTCGGCCGTGTGGCCGCCTTGCAGGGCCTGGTTCGAGACCGGCGTCATCTTGCCGTCGATCTTGATCGCAGGCGGGAAGCCGGCCGTGATGAACAGGTCGGAGCCGCCCTTGCTGACCATCAGGCGCAGCAGGTCGAACATGAATTTTGAGGCCTGGTCGCGTTCCATCGTCGGTTCCTTTTAGCCCGGGAAGTTCTCGGGGATCTTGGCGGCGCTGCGTGCAGCGGCGGACGAGATCACGTTACGGCGCACCAGGTCGGTCAGGTTCTGGTCCAGGGTCTGCATGCCGACGCTGGAGCCGGTCTGGATGCTTGAATACATCTGTGCGATCTTGGCTTCGCGGATCAGGTTGCGGATCGCCGGCGTGCCGATCATGATCTCGTGCGCGGCCACGCGGCCCGAGCCGTCCTTGGTCTTCAGCAGGGTCTGCGAAATCACTGCCTGCAGCGATTCCGACAGCATCGCACGGACCATCTCTTTTTCTTCGGCCGGGAAGACGTCGACGATACGGTCGATGGTCTTGGCAGCGGACGAGGTGTGCAGGGTGCCGAAGACCAGGTGGCCGGTCTCGGCGGCAGACAGCGCCAGGCGGATGGTCTCGAGGTCGCGCAGCTCGCCGACCAGGATCGCGTCCGGGTCTTCACGCAGCGCCGAGCGCAGCGCGTTGTTGAAGGACAGGGTGTGCGGGCCGACTTCGCGCTGGTTGATCAGACACTTCTTGGAATCGTGGACGAATTCGATCGGGTCTTCAATCGTTAAGATGTGCCCGTATTCGTTCTCGTTCAGGTGGTTGATCATCGCGGCCAGCGTGGTCGACTTGCCCGAGCCGGTCGGGCCGGTGACGAGCACCAGGCCGCGCGGCTTCATGGCCAGCTCGCCGAAGATCTTCGGTGCATTCAGTTCTTCCAGGCTCAGGATCTTGGACGGGATGGTACGCATCACCGCGGAAGCGCCGCGCTCCTGGTTGAAGGCGTTCACACGGAAGCGCGCCAGGCCCGGAATCGCGAACGAGAAGTCGCACTCCAGCATCTCTTCGTACTGCTTGCGCTGGCCGTCGTTCATGATGTCATAGATCATGGAGTGCACGTCCTTGTGCTCCATTGCCGGCAGGTTGATGCGGCGGACGTCGCCGTGCACGCGGATCATCGGCGGCAGGCCGGCCGACAGGTGCAGGTCCGAGGCCTTGTTCTTGACCGAGAAAGCGAGGAGTTCAGAGATGTCCATTTATAATCAGCGCGAGTGTGTGTAACCGAAAAATATTTCCTGTAGAAAACCATTATGTCCACAATCGCCGGGAACTTGCAAGCTGTCGAAGCGACAATCCAGGTGGCCTGCGAGGCCGCCGGAAGGCCCCGTTCGACGGTCCAATTGCTGGCCGTATCGAAGACTTTCCCTGCTGAGGCGGTCTTGGAAGCCGTCGCGGCAGGCCAGCGCGCCTTTGGTGAGAACTACCTGCAGGAAGGCGTCGACAAGATCGCGGCTGTCGCAAAAGCGCTACCGGATACGCGGCTGGAATGGCACTTCATCGGCCCGATCCAGTCGAACAAGACACGCCCGATCGCGACCAGTTTCGACTGGGTGCACACGGTCGAGCGCCTCAAGATCGCCCAGCGCCTGTCCGAGCAGCGCCCGCCCGAACTGGGCCCGCTGAACATCTGCCTGCAGGTGAACATCAGCGGCGAAGCCAGCAAGAGCGGCGTCACGCCCGACGAGTTGCCGGCGCTGGCGCAAGCCGTAGCTGCGCTGCCCAACCTGCGCCTGCGCGGCCTGATGGCCATCCCCGAACCCCAGGACGACCCGGAGCTGCAGCGCATCCCCTTTGCGCGCCTGCGCGAACTGGCCCAGGGCATCGTCAAGTCAGGCATCCACCTGGACACCCTGTCGATGGGCATGTCGAGCGACATGCGCGCGGCGGTATTGGAAGGCGCGAGCATCGTGCGAGTAGGCAGCGCCATCTTCGGCGCCCGCCACTATGAATGAATAAGAGAGCACCATGAAAATCAGCTTCATCGGCGGCGGCAACATGGCCACCGCCCTCATCGCCGGCCTGGCCGGCAAGGTTGCGCAGGCTGGCGACATCCACGTGGTCGATCCGAACCCGGAAGCGCTGGAAAAACTGCGCGCGCAGTATGGCGTAACGACCTCCCCGGAGATCGGCGCGGAGGTCGCTGCCAGCGAGGTCATCGTGCTGGCCGTGAAGCCGCAGCAGATGCGCGACGTGGCGCTGCGCCTGCAGTCGCAGCTGGATGCGCGCCCGCTGGTGCTGTCGATCGCCGCCGGCATCCGCGGCACGGACCTGTCGCGCTGGCTGGGCGGCTATGGCGCCATCGTGCGCACCATGCCAAACACGCCCGCATTGATCGGCCAGGGCATCACCGGCATGGTGGCGATGGCCGGCGTCAACGAGGTGCAGAAGGCGGCGGCGGACAGCATCCTGCGCGCGGTCGGCAAGACCGTGTGGCTGGATTCGGAAGAGCAGATCGATCCGGTGACGGCGGTGTCGGGCAGCGGCCCGGCCTACGTGTTCTTCTTCCTCGAAGCGATGCAGCAGGCGGCGCTGGAGATGGGCTTGTCCAAAGAGCAGGGCAGGGAACTGGCCATCGCCACCTTCACCGGTGCGGCCCAACTGGCGGCGCAGTCGGAGGAGCCGGTCGAGGTGCTGCGCCAGCGCGTGACCTCGAAGGGCGGCACGACCTACGCGGCCATCACCAGCATGGAAGCGGCTGGGGTGAAGCAGGCCATCGTCGATGCGATGAAGGCGGCTGCGGCGCGCGGGCGCGAGCTGGGTGAGGAACTTGGCAAGGACCAGTAAGCAAACGCAGCAGAGCGTCTTCGGTTAGCGCTATCATATTCCTGTTTTACCTCATCAATTTATAACAATCGAATGGAGGCAAGATGGGAAGGAGACTGATGGCGCTGGTGGCGCTGCTGATGGGTTTTGCGGTATCCGCAGGGGCGCAAGCGGCCAATAAACCCTTCGTCCTGGCGAACACGCAGATCATTCCGGTGCAATCGACATCCACCGGCAAGGCGCACGAACTGGTCGTGGTGCTGCCCGCGAGCTACGCCGCGAATCCGGGCAAGACCTATCCGGTGCTGTATTACCTGGATGCCTACTGGGACACGCCGCTGCTGACGGCCACCTATGGCAACCTCGTCTACGATAACCAGGTGCCCGAGTTCATCATGGTCGGCCTGTCCTATCCATCCGGCGCGAACTACGACGTCGAGCGGCGCAAGGACTACACCATTACGGCCCTGGACGCCGGCTCGGGCAAGGCCGACGCCTTCCTGAAGTTCATCACGCAGGAAGTCGCCCCCATGATCGAATCGCGCTTCCGCGGCGAGAAGACCGGGCGCATCATCTCCGGCAGTTCGCTGGGCGGGCTGTTCGCCATCGCGGCGGCCTACAAGGCGCCGGGCTTCTTCGCCGGCCACATCGCCATCAGCCCCGCTGCCGGCTGGGACAAGAACGCGCTTGCGAAGCTGGACGAGGCTTACGCCGGCGGGCACAAGGCGCTCGATGCTCGCATGTTCATTTCCTACGGCACGGCCGAGTACCTGGGCTTCCGCGAGCCCATCGCCGCATTCCAGATGCGCCTGGCGGACCGTCATTACCAGGGCCTGGCGCTGCAGAATTACACGATGGAAGGCATCGACCACGCCAGCGTCAAGGGCGACGGCTATGTGCGTGGCCTGACCTGGGTGTTCCAGCCCAGGAAGCCGGCGGGTCCGAGCGGACTGACGCGCGGCATGATGCAGCAGGACTAGGCTAGGGTCAGCGCAATCCCCAGCGCCCGATACGGCTCCAGTACCTCCGCCGGCGTCGCCGCCGGCAGCACGATCCCGCTGATCTCGTTCATTCCGACGATGCGGTAGGGCGAGGCGGTCGCCAGCTTTTCCGAGGAGGCCAGCACGATGGTCTCGGCGGCCGCCTTGCACAGCGCGCGCTTGACGCAGGCTTCCTCGTAGTCGCCGGTCGACAGCCCCAGCTCGGGGTGCAGGCTGGTCACGCCCATGAAATAGAGGTCGGCGCGGATCTGCGCGATCGCCTCCAGCGTGGCCGCGCCGACGCCGACGATCGAATGGCGGAACAGGCGCCCGCCCAGCATGATCACTTCGATGTCCGGATGCTCCATCAGCTCGATTGCGATCGACGGGCTGTGCGTGACCACGGTCGCGCGCAGCTGGCGCGGCAGGGCGCGCACCAGCTGCGCGCAGGTGGTGCCGCCGTCGACGAACACGACCTGGCCCGGCTGCACCATCGCTGCGGCGGCGCGGCCGATTGCCGCCTTGTCGCCGGAAGCGATGTGCTGGCGCGCGGCGAAATCGCCCATCGCCGGACTGGCCGGCAGCGCGCCGCCATGCACGCGCTGCAGCAGGCCTTCCTTGGCCATCTCGCGCAGGTCGCGCCGGATCGTGTCTTCCGACACGCCCAGTTCGGCGCTCAGCTTCGTCGCGACGATCTGGCCGTCGCGCTTCAACACGTCCATCAGGTAGTTCTTGCGCTGGCTAGTCAGCATGCATGGCTTCCATATAATTCTTGACCTTGCACGAGTTTGCACGATAGTTTACGAGAACTCAAGCGCAAAGGAGGTCATCGTGCAGGATCGTGTGAAAATCGGGCAAGTCCAGCTGCTGTCGGACGATTGGGGCATCCTCAAGAAAACCACCTACGCGCTGCGCACGCGCAACGGCGCCTGGGCCGAGCAGACGCGCGAGACCTATGACCGCGGCAATGGCGCGACCCTGCTGCTGTACAACCGCGTGCGCCGCACGGTGGTGTTGACGCGGCAGTTCCGCCTGCCGGCCTATGTGAATGGCCACGCCGGCTTCCTGGTCGAGACGGCCGCCGGGCTGCTCGACGGCGCGCGGCCGGAAGAACGCATCCGGGCGGAAGTGATGGAGGAAACCGGCTACCGGGTCGGCGCCGTGCGGCGTTTGTGGGATGCGTTCATGAGCCCCGGCAGCGTCACCGAGCGCCTGCATTTTTTCGTGGCCGAGTACGAGCCGCACAATCGCGTCGGCGCGGGCGGCGGGCTGGCGGAAGAGGGCGAGGACCTGGAGGTGCTGGAACTCGGCATCGACGAGGCGCTGGCAATGATAGGCAGCGGGATCGTCGACGGCAAGACCATCATGCTGCTGCAGTATGCGCAGCTGCACCTGTTCGCGCCGCCCGGCATGATGATCCTGATCGCCGGTCCTTACCGCTCGGGCACGGACGGCGATCCGGTCCGCATCGCGCGCAATGTGGAGGCGATGGAAGCCTGTGTGATGCCGCTGTACGAGGCCGGTCACCTGCCGGTGCTGGGCGAATGGCTGGCGCTGCCGACGGTGCGCCTGGCGGGCTCCGAGGCACTATTCCACCCGCATGCGCAGCGCCTGCTGGCGCGCTGCGATGCCGTGCTGCGCATCGGCGGCGCATCGAGCGGCGCGGACCTGATGGTCGACACCGCCCGTGCGCTGGGCAAGCGGGTTTATCGTTCTTTGGAACAGATTGCGCCGGTATGAGCGGGTCAGCGCCGGAATTGTGCCAGCAGCGCCAGTCCGCGCTGGGCCAGGCGCCAGGCCGACATCGCCGATCCGGCCAGCGCCAGCATGCGCTTGCGGCGCAGCAGCGTGAGACCCAGGCCGGCGCCGAGGGCGCCCATGACCAGCTTCCTGTTGCCGGCAATGTAGCCGGCCAGCGGGTGATCGAGCAGGGAAGAAGGCCGCAGGGCATTCAGCTCGAAGGACAAGCCGGTGCGCTGCTCGGCGCAGCGTGCGATGAGCTCCGCGCGGCGTTCGGCGAGAGATGGCTTATTCATCGGTCACCACCGCATGCGGGTGCGCCGCGTGGCGCAGGTAGTCGACGTCCTTGCGCAGCTCGGCCAGGGTATCCGCGAACAGCGGGGTCTGGGCATTGAGCTTGGAGCGCACCGACATCACGATGATGCCGGCGCCGGCCGCCAGCAGGACCGCCATTCCGGCCACGGCCTGCAGCCGGTAGCTGTCCCAGAACAGCAGGATGACGAACAGCGCCACCAGCATCGCCGCGACGGCGGCGAGGAAGACCGCCAGCAGGGTCCACGCGAGGTAGCCGAGCAGGCGGCGCGCGTCTTCCTGGAATTCGACGGCGGCCAGTTCCAGCCGGGTGCCGAGCATGGCCACCAGGGTCGATGCGATGCGGCCTACCGCCGAAAACAGGGCCATTACTTACGGGCGATCAGCATGCCGATCACGACGCCGACGGCAGCGCCGATACCGACCGACTTCCACGGATTTTCCTGCACATATTCGTCGGTGGCCTTGGCGGCGACCTTGGTCTTCTCGACCACGGCCTGCTCCAGGCGGATGATGTCGTCCTTGGCCTTGACGATGGTGCGCTCGAACTTGGCCTTGGCGGCCTTGAATTCCTCGCCGGTTAGCGAACCGCTGTGGCGCAGCCAGGCTTCGGCGTCCTGGATGACGGTCTTCAGGTCGGACAGCAGCTGGTCACGGGCGCCGGTCTGGGTCGGGATTTTTTCCATCATGGTTAAACCTCTTCGGATTGGTTGTGTATTACTGTCAATATTAACCGAATGCATAGTCTAGCGCGACACCTGCGAACAGTGCGGCGCCCAACCAGTTGTTATGACGGAACGCAGCGAAGCACTTCATGCGGTCGCGGTCCTTGATCAAGGTGTAGTGGTACAGCGCCATGCCGGCCGCGACGACGACGCCGCCGACAAACCACCAGCGCAGGCCCAGCGTCCAGCCGCACACCAGGTCGATGCCCAGCGCCGCCGCATAGCAGAGCATGATTGCAGCGACATCGAAGCGGCCGAAAGTGATGGCCGAGGTGCGCATGCCGAGCTTGATGTCGTCGTCGCGGTCGACCATCGCATAGGCGGTGTCGTAGGCCACCGACCAGAACACGTTCGCCGCCAGCAGCCACCAGGCCACGGCCGGCACCTGGTTCTGCACGGCGGCAAAGGCCATCGGGATGCCGAAGCCGAAGGCGATCCCAAGATAAGCCTGCGGGATCGCGAAGAAGCGCTTGAAGTAGGGGTAGCTGCCGGCCACGATCACGGCCACCACCGACAGCTGCTTGGTCAGCGTGTTGAGCGGCAGGATCAGCAGGAAGGAGATGAGGGCCAATACCACCGCCACCATGACCGCTTCCCAGCCCTTGATGCGGCCGCTGGTCAGCGGGCGCTCGGCGGTGCGCTTCACATAACGGTCGAAATCGCGGTCGGCGTAGTCGTTGATCGCGCAGCCGGCCGAACGCATCAGCGCGGTGCCGAGCACGAAAATGACCAGGATCGTCGGATCCGGATGGCCGTTCGAGGCCATCCACAGGGCCCACAGCGTGGGCCACAGCAGCAGCAGGATGCCGATCGGCTTGTCGGCCCGGATCAGACGAAAGTAGAGCGCCAGCTTGTTCATGCTTAGGTTCTTTGAATTGAAAATTTGCAAGCTCAGGATTTTAGCCTGTTCGTGGCGCACGATGGACTATGCACAAAGTATGGCGAACCCGGCCGGGCTACGATGCCGGCTTTCGATGGCAAAAAACCATGAGGAGAGAGGCATGCAGTTCGCAAGTATCGTGGTGGCGGCCGGTATCGGGCTCAGCTGTTGTGCACTGGCCGATGCCGGTTCCAGGTCGGGCGAGGCCAGGGCGGACCGGATAGAGGCAGACTGGACCGAAGCGCAGTCCTTGCGCGAGTTGCCGGCCGGCGTACAGGCCCTGCTGGGCGTGGGCCTGGGCGAGGATGGCGGGATTGCCGACCGCGGCGACCGCTTCAACGCCGGCGACGTGAGCGGCGGCGGCTTGCCGCAGCGCCGCTTCGCGCTCGGCGCCGTCAACGGCGACACCGCCGTGGTGGCGGTCGAGCAGGGCGGACGCGGCTACCAGGTGCAGACGATGGAATTCAGGCAGGTCGGCGCGACCTGGGAACCGGTGCGCTGCACCCTGGGCATGGCGCCGCCGCGGCGCAGCGCGGAGCTGCTGGAAAATATCGCCGCGCGCAAGGCGGCTGCGCCGGGCGCCTGCCGCTTGCCCGGCTTTCATCCGGAGCCGATGCCGGCGACCACCGCCGTCTCGGCCCCGGCCGCTCAGCCGCGTCTCAGGCCGCGACCTGGAGCGTGACCATCTCGACGCCCGGCAGCCGGCAATCGGCCACGGCATTGACCACGGCGTCGATGGCGGCGCGGCGCGTGAAGCTCTTGCGCCAGACGATCACCACGCGGCGCGAGGGCGCCGGTTCCTGGAAGGGCACGAAGGTCAGCATGCCGTTCGGGTCCTTCATGTCCGGTACCGAGGCGCGCGGCAGCACGGTCAGGCCGATGCCGCTGGCGACCATGTGGCGGATCGTCTCCAGCGACGAGCCCTCGAAGGTGCGCTGCATGCCGTTGCCGGCGCTCGGCGAGGACGAGAAGCGCGCCATCTCCGGGCACACTTCCAGCACCTGGTCGCGGAAGCAGTGGCCGGCGCCCAGCAGCAGCATGGTCTCGCTTTTCAGGTCCTCGGCGGAGATGTCCTTGCGCGTGGCCCACGGGTGGTTTCTCGGCATCGCGACCACGAAAGGCTCGTCGTAGAGCGGCTGCACGGCCATGCCGTGTTCCGGCAGCGGCAGCGCCATGATGGCGGCATCGAGCTCGCCCTGGCGCAGCAGGTCGAGCAGCTTGACCGTGAAATTCTCCTGCAGCACCAGCGGCATCTGCGGGACATTGTCGATCAGGTTCTTCACCAGCGGCGGTAGCAGGTAGGGGCCGATGGTGTAGATCACACCCAGGCGCAGCGGGCCCGACAGCGGGTCCTTGTTCTGCTTGGCCAGCTCCTTGATGGCGGCGGTCTGCTCCAGCACGCGCTCGGCCTGGGCCACGATCTGCGCGCCCAGCGGCGTGACCGAGACTTCGGAGCCGCCGCGTTCGAACAGCGTCACGCCCAGTTCGTCCTCGAGCTTCTTGATGGCGACAGACAAGGTAGGCTGCGCAACAAAGCAGGCCTCCGCGGCATGGCCGAAGTGGCGGGCGCGTGCAACGGCAACAATGTATTTCAGTTCGGTCAGGGTCATGAGCTTCCGGATTACAACAGTCCCGCAAGGAGAGAGGATGAGTACTATTTTACCGATAAAGCTGTCGATATAATTGGCCGTTCCGGGCAATGTTGCCCAGCGTTAACAAAAAGGCCATCATGTCCTCCACCTTCGGCCCGGCGGAAGCCCAGGCGTACACGCACAAGCTGCTGACCGTGATGCAGCAGCAGGGCGGCTCCGATCTCTTCATATCCGCCGACTTCCCGCCCAGCATGAAGCACCAGGGCGCGATGAAGCCGCTCAGCAGCCAGCGCCTGACCGGCGAGGTGACGCGCGCGCTGGCCCTGTCTCTGATGAACGAGCGCCAGCGCGCCGAGTTCGAGGCCGAGATGGAGTGCAACTTCGCGATCTCGCTGCCGAACGTCTGCCGCTTCCGCGTCAACGTCTTCGTGCAGCAGCAGAGCGTGGGCATGGTGGTGCGTACCATCGCCTCCGAGATCCCGACTTTCGAAAAGCTCGATTTGCCCGAGGTGCTGAAGGACGTCGTGATGACCAAGCGCGGCCTGGTGCTGGTCGTCGGCGGCACCGGTTCCGGCAAGTCGACCACGCTGGCGGCCATGATCGACTACCGCAACGCCAACTCGGCCGGCCACATCATCACCGTCGAGGATCCGGTCGAATACGTCCACAAGAACAAGAGCTGCCTGGTGACCCACCGCGAAGTCGGCGTCGACACCCACTCCTGGCACAACGCGCTGAAGAACACGCTGCGCCAGGCGCCGGACGTGATCCTGATCGGCGAGATCCGCGACACGGAAACGATGGAGCACGCGATCGCCTTCGCCGAGACCGGCCACCTGTGCCTGGGCACCCTGCACGCGAACAATGCCAACCAGACCATGGACCGGATCATCAACTTCTTCCCGGAAGAGCGAAGGCCGCAGCTGCTGATGGACTTGTCGGCCAACCTGCGCGCCATCGTCTCGCAGCGCCTGATCCGCACCGAGGATGGCAAGGGGCGCAAGGCCGCCATCGAGATCCTGCTGAACACGCCGACCATCAGCGAGATGATCCTGAAGGGGAACTTCCACGGCATCAAGGAGATCATGCACAAGTCGCGCGAACTGGGCATGTGCACCTTCGACCAGGCGCTCTACGAGCTCTATAACGCCGGCTACATCGGCTACGACGAGGCGATCCGCAACGCCGACTCGGCCAACGGTCTGCGCCTGCAGATCAAGCTGTCGGGCGAACGCCGCGGCCCGGGCGGCGAGGGCGGGACGTCGAAGGCCGAGCTGTCGATGATGGTGGAAGAGGAACCGGAAGAGGGCGCGAGTTAAAATACGTCATTCCCGCGAAGGCGGGAATCCATACCGAGCATCCGGGCCACACATGCCAACTTTCGAACAAAAACTCACCACCCGCGCCGAGCTGCAGCAGCGCGTCGCCCAACTCCCGAAACCCGTCGTGCTGACCAACGGCGTATTCGACATCCTGCACCGCGGCCACGTCACCTACCTGGCCCAGGCCCGCGAACTGGGCGCCTCGCTGGTGGTCGCCGTCAACACCGATGCGTCGGTGAAGCGCCTCGGCAAGGGCGACGACCGCCCGCTCAACACCATGCACGACCGCATGGCCGTGCTGGCCGCGCTGGAATCGGTCAGCCTGGTCGTCGAATTCGACGAGGACACCGCACTGGAAGTGGTGCAGGAAGCCCGTCCCGACATCTACGCCAAAGGCGGCGACTATGTCATGACCGCCATCCCGGAAGGGAAGGAAGTCATCGCCCAGGGCGGCAAGGCGGTTGCGATCGATTTTGCGCACGACCGCTCGACCACCAAGCTGGTGGCCAAGATCCGCCAGTTCGGCGGATAAGCGCGCTAAACATCAACCGCCGGCGGCCTTCGCAACCGGTTCCGCCCCCAACGCCTTCAGCCGATCGATCGCATGCCCGAGCGTCGGCTCGATAGCCAGCGCGCGGCGGTATTCGTCGATTGCCAGCTGGCGTTCGCCGACTGCCTCGTAGGCTTCGGCCAGGCTGTCGGCGATCCAGCTCCACTCCGGC
Source organism: Telluria sp. GW821-FHT07G12 (assembly GCF_059418525.1). Taxonomy (NCBI): domain Bacteria; kingdom Pseudomonadati; phylum Pseudomonadota; class Betaproteobacteria; order Burkholderiales; family Oxalobacteraceae; genus Telluria; species Telluria sp. GW821-FHT07G12. The sequence goes on from NZ_JBWKQA010000003.1 coordinate 131,830, forward strand.
GCCATTTTTGTACCGAGGCGGAGGATGGGCACCGCTTCCCTGGCGCGGCCGCTGCCCAGCAGCGCGTTGCCGTACTGGTTGCACCAGTTTTCATCCACGACGAAGGCCGGATTGGCGGCATGCATCCTGTCGTAGACGGCCTGCGCGTGCTCGTAGCCGCCGGTCTGCAGGGTGCGGATGAAGGCTTCCAGCGTCGGTGGCGTGCCGGCCCCCTTGCGGCGTTCCACCGCCAGCATGTGCGCCGGCGCCTTGTTGGCCGAGGGTTTGTTGTCCAGGAAGGCCATCGCCTTCGCGTCGTTCTTCAGGTAGGCGTCGAGGAAGCGTTCGACATAGCGCGCGGTCCAGCTGTAGGCCATCGAGACTTCATCGCGCGAGTACTCGCCGAACTCTGCGTCCTTGGCATGATGGTGGGTGAACGCCGCGAAATCCCTGTGCTTCATCGGCCGCATGGAGACGATGGTCATGTCCGCGTACGTCATCTCGTTCAACAGGCTGTAGTCGAGATTCTTCTTTTCCTTCACCAGGGTTTCGGTGGAGTCGCCCGCGCGGCCGACGAACAGCATCGGCACCGCCAGCCGCGCCGGGACGGCATACTTGGCGGCGTCCTTGCCGCCGTCGACGTACTTGGGCCAGTAGCGCACCGAACCGTCCAGGCTCACCAGCGCGCGAATGCGATCGTCCTTCGCTGCCGCCAGCACGTTCGACAGTCCGCCCCAGCTGAAGCCGACCACGGCGATACGCGACATGTCCGCCTGCGGCATGGCCTGGGCCTGGCCGATCAGGAAGGCGATGTCGCCGGCCTGCGCTTCCAGTCCTTCGAGGTCCGTCGACATGGCTTTGGTGCGCGTCCCCATCGAAGGACTGGCGATCACGATGTAGCCGTGGCTGGCCAGGTATTCGCACAGGTCGGCGTTTTCGGCGGCGGTCGAGCTATGGCTGGCCGCGTAGATCACCACCGGGAACTTGCCGGCGGCGGCCGGCGCCTCGCGGCTGGCCCACATCGGCTGGCTCTGCACCTGCTGCGCCGCCGCCGGCGTCATGCCCAGCGTGGCCGGCGCCATGCGCGTATCGGTGATGCGCTGAACCTCCGCGGGCGGCAGCCAGGGAGTATCCTCGGTCGGGATGGTGGCCTCGTAGTCGCGCCAGGTGAGCGGCTTGCCCCTGGCTTTGGCCGGGTACCAGGTAATGGCCTGGATCGGCCTTGCGCGCTCGTGCGTCTCGGGCTGGCCCGTCACCAGGTCGAAGGCGGGGCGGTAGACGCGGGAGTAGTCGTAATGGGCCTTGACCTGCACGCCGACCGGATAGGGGCCGGGCTCGTTGGAGAAGACAAAAGTTTCGGCGGCGCCGGCGGCGCCGGTGGCGGCCAGCAGGATGAGGGCGAGAAGTCTATGCATTGCGTGGATGATGTATTGAACGAACGCTCATCCTACGTGGGTAGGCCTTGTGAACATAGCTGTCAGTTTTACCAGCGCTTCTCGACAGCCGATTGCTTCCGTTCTTGACTTTCTCGCCTCGATATTCTTTAATTTCTGTAAATTCAGAAATTAAAGAAACGGAGGGCCAGGTGAAGATCGTACAAGCTCAAGTCGAAGGCGCAGTGCGCTACGCCCCCATCAAATCGCTGTGGATGAGCTCGATGGCACTGGCGGCCGTCATCGGTGGCGCCATGACCTTTTCATGGGCATGTCTGCTGCTGTTCGTGACGGTGACGAGCATGGTGCTCCTGTTCGGCGCGACCCTCGGCATCCACCGCAAGCTGATCCACGACAGTTTCCAGTGCCCGCGCTGGCTGGAATACCTGATGGTCTACCTGGGCGTGCAGGTCGGCCTGTGCGGCCCGCTCGGCTCGGTGCGCCAGCATGCATTGCGCGATCACGCGCAGAATCTTCCCGAATGCCACGCCTACCTGTGCCACGGCCGGCCGATCTGGCTGGATGCATGGTGGCAGATACATTGCACCTTCGAGCTGGCCGCGCCCGCCGGCTGGGCGCCCGAGCGGCGCATCGCCGAGGATGCTTTCTACCGCTTCCTCGAGCGGACCTGGGTCCTGCAACAGGCGCCGCTGGCGCTGCTCTTATACCTCTGGGGCGGCTGGGGCTTCGTGTTCTGGGGCGTCGCTGCGCGGGTGACGGCGGCGGTCGGCGGCTATTGGCTGATCGCCTATCTCGCCCATAACCATGGGGCGGTGCGCTTCCCGGCCGGCGGCGCGGCCGTACAAAGCCGGAATGTGCGTTTCACTTCGCTGCTGACCATGGGCGAATGCTGGCATAACAACCACCACGCCTATCCCGGTTCGGCCAGGCTCGGCCTATACGCCGGCGAATGGGATCCCGGCTGGTGGGCGCTGAGCGCGCTGCGCAAATGCGGCCTCGTCTGGGATCTGCGCTTGCCGGCCATGGGCTCGCGTCAGCCGCCGCCCGCGTAGCCATTCTGGCGCCAGGCCTCATACACCACCACCGCCACCGTGTTCGACAGGTTCAGGCTGCGGTTCCCCGGCATCATCGGCAGGCGGATGCGCTGGGCCGGCGGGAAGGATTCGCGCAGCGCCGGATCGAGGCCGCGCGATTCGGCGCCGAACACGAACACGTCGCCGGGCCGGAAGGCGGCGTTCGAGAAGGGCGAGGAGCCGTGCGTGGTCATGGCGAACATGCGCGACGTATCCGGTTTGGCGTCATCCAGGAAGGCTTGCCAGTTCTTGTGCACCTTCATGGTCGCGTAGTCGTGGTAGTCGAGGCCGGCGCGGCGCATCTTGGCGTCGTCCAGTGGAAAGCCCAGCGGCTCGATCAGGTGCAGCTGCGCGCCCGTGTTGGCGCACAGGCGGATGACGTTGCCGGTGTTCGGCGGGATTTCGGGTTCGACCAGGACGACGTGGAACAAGACTTTCTCCTTGCATGAAGGCGCCCATTATAAGGACCGTTGCGGCGGCGTGCGCGCAAACACCAGGTTGCTCACGCGCGCGGCGCCGAAGCGCTTGAAGGTGGCCGCCAGTTCCTCCAGCGTGTGGCCGCTGGTCATGACGTCGTCGACCAGGCCGACATGGCGCCCTTCGATCAGGTCCGGATCGGCGATGCCGAAGGCGCCGCGGATGTTCTCGGCGCGCTCGTGCGGCGAGACGCCGGACTGGGCGCGGGTATCCAGCTGGCGCACGGCCAGCGCCGCGTGCAGGGCGACGCCCAGCAGCCTGGCCAGCGGCCTGGCGATTTCCAGCGCCTGGTTGTAGCCGCGCTCGACCAGGCGGGCGGGGCCCAGCGGGACCGGGCACAGCAGGTCGGGCAGGGGACAATCGGGCCTGGCCAGCACGGCGTCGCGCAGCATCTCCGCGAACCACGGGGCCAGCGGCAGCCGGGCGCCGAATTTCAGCTGCAGGACCAGGTGATCCAGGGGCGGGGCATAGTCGACGGCGAAGATGGTGGCGTCGTAGGAGGGCGGGATCGATTCGCATACGCCGCAGGTGCCGCCGCCCGGCAGCGGGTTGGCGCAGCGTGCGCAGCGATTTGTGACTGGCAAGCAAAAATGATCCCGGCAGGGTGCGCACACAACGCCTTCGCAGCCGCCGCCGCACAGGGCGCAGCTGGAGGGCAGCAGCAGGTGGAGGAGGGCGCGTGCAGAAAGCATGGGTGTCCGATCTGTTCAGCCACCATCATGTACACTCCCGCCATTGTCCCATTTGACCGCAGTTGACCCATGGCTTCGCCCCAATCCCCTTCCAAGATGAGTGCGCCGATCGACCCGGCGCGCGTCAAGCAGCTGTTTGCCGACCCGAGCCGGGTGGCCCCGTCGGATTTCCTGCGCCGCGAAATCGCCTCACGCATGTTCGAGCGCCTGTCGCTGGTGAAGAATTCGCCGCAGCAGGTGCTGGACGCCGGCTGCGGCGTCGGCGCCGACCTGGCCCAGCTGCAGAAGGCCTATCCTGCCGCCCAGGTGCTGGGCGTGGACGTCGCGCCGGCCATGCTGGCGGCGGCGGGCGCCGCCACCCAGGCGCCGCGCGGCTTCCTCAGCCGCCTGCTGCCGGGTAAGAGCGGCATCGATCTGGCCTGCGCCGACTTCGGTGACCTGCCCCTCGGCCCGAACTCGGTCGATCTCGTATGGTCGAACCTGGCATTGCACTGGCATCCGCAGCCGGACCGCGTGTTTGCGGAATGGCGCCGCCTGCTGCGCGTGGATGGCCTGCTGATGTTCTCGAACTTCGGCCCGGACACCTTCCGCGAGCTGCGCAATGCCTTTGCGGCGATGGACGAAACCCCGCACACGCTGCCCTTCGTCGACATGCATGACTTCGGCGACCAGCTGGTGGAGGCGGGCTTCACCACCCCGGTGATGGACATGGAACAGATCACGGTCACCTACGATACGGCGCAGGCGCTGCTGCTCGATGTTCGCGGCTTCGGCGGTAATCCGCTGGCCACGCGCCGCCGCGGCCTGGTCGGGCGCGCCGCCTGGCAGCGCATGCTGGATGCCCTGGAAAGCCAGCGCCGCCCGGACGGCAAGCTGGGCCTGACGTTCGAGGTGATCTACGGCCACGCCTTCCGGCCGGCGCCCAAAGTCACGGCCGCGGGCGAGGCGATCGTGCGCTTCCAGCCGCGCTCGCAACCGCCGCGTCCCCAATGACAGAGGAAACTTTGCCGCAGTGCATCATGCAACACTCATGCTGGCAGAGTAATTTTCCTTGAATAAAAATTAGCGATTTCAGTATAATCAATGACACTTTTTTCGACTGTAGCAGTCATCACGCTAAAAACTTCAGCAAAAACAGCGTGAAGTCGAACTGGTTGCAGCAACACCAAAGGCTCTGGAAACCGTCTTCGCGGTACCGGGGCCCGAGCAAGCGAGTTCATCTTGGTACGTGTAGTCCCTGATGGTCGATGTTTGCAGGAAGGATTTCGGAGCGGCGGCAGTTCGTTCATGGAGTGCCGGCCTCTTTAAGAAAATTCATTTTTTTTGGGTGGTTGGGGACAACATGACTTATGCAAAGCGATTAAAAGCGGCGATGTTCGGTCTCGCGGCAGGGACCGGCATGCCGGTTCTGGCGTGGGCCGAGCCCGAGGTGATCGGGCGGCCGGCGGAACACCAGCTCAACATGCAGCCTGCCGTAACGAGCATCGGCGACTATATCTACAGCCTGCACAACTGGATGATGATCGTCTGCCTGATCATCTTCTTCGCCGTCTTCGGCGTGATGTTCTACTCGGTGTTCAAGCACCGCAAATCGCTTGGCCACAAGCCGGCCACCTTCCACGAATCCACCGCCGTCGAGATCGCCTGGACGGTCGTCCCGTTCCTGATCGTGATCGGCATGGCGCTGCCTGCCACCCACGCGGTCGTCGCCATGAAGGACACCTCGAATCCGGACCTGACCATCAAGGTCACCGGCATGCAGTGGAAATGGGGCTATGACTACCTGAAGGGCGAGGGCGAAGGCATCTCCTTCATGTCCAACCTGTCGACCCCGCGCAGCGCCGTCGGCGAGCCGGGCGTGGCGCCGACCACCGCGCGCACCGAGACTTACCTGCTCGAAGTCGACAACGAAGTCGTGGTGCCGGTGAATAAGAAGGTCCGCCTGGTGCTGACCGCCAACGACGTCATCCACTCCTGGACGATTCCGGCTTTCGCCGTCAAGCAGGACGCGATTCCCGGCTTCGTGCGCGACGCCTGGTTCAAGGCCGAAAAGGTCGGCACCTACCGCGGCAACTGCGTCGAGCTGTGCGGCAAGGAACACGCCTTCATGCCGATCGTCGTGAAGGTCGTATCAAGCGAAGACTACTCCGCCTGGGTCAACACCAAGAAGAAGGAAATGGCGGCCCTGGCCGACGATCCGAGCAAGGTCTGGACCATTGACGAACTGAAGACCAAGGGCGAGAAGATCTACGCCGCCAACTGCGTGGCCTGCCACCAGGCCAGCGGCCAGGGCGTGCCGAACGCCTTCGCTTCGCTGGTCGGCTCGCCGGTCGTGCTGGGCGATAAAGCCGAGCAGATCAACGTCCTGCTGAACGGTAAGCATAGCGGCAAGTTCCCGAGCGCGATGCCGGCATGGAAGCAGCTGTCGGATTCCGACATCGCGTCCGTGATCACCTATACCCGTAACAACTGGACCAACAAGGCCGAACAGAACATCGTGCAGCCGTCGGAAGTCCTGGCCGCCCGCGGCAAATAAGCGTTTGGAATCGGAGACATTGAAATGAGTTCCACCATCGATCACGCACACGACGATCACGCGCACGACCACGCGCACGATCACGCCCACGACCACCCGACCGGCCTGCGCCGCTGGCTGTTCGCCACCAACCACAAGGACATCGGCACCCTGTACCTGTGGTTCTCGTTCACCATGCTGCTCTCGGGCGGCGTGCTGGCGCTGATGATCCGCACCGAGCTGTTCCAGCCCGGCCTGCAGTTCTTCCGTCCGGAGTTCTTCAACCAGCTGACCACCATGCACGGCATCGTGATGGTGTTCGGCGCGATCATGCCGGCCTTCGTCGGCTTCGCCAACTGGATGATCCCGCTGCAGGTGGGCGCCTCCGACATGGCGTTCGCGCGCATGAACAACTTCTCGTTCTGGCTGCTGCCGCCGGCCGCGATCCTGCTGGCGACGTCCTTCTTCGTCCCGGGCGGCGCCACCGCCGCCGGCTGGACCCTGTACGCGCCGCTGTCGACCCAGATGGGCCCGGGCATGGACATGGCGATCTTCGCCCTGCACATCATGGGCGCCTCGTCGATCATGGGCTCGATCAACATCATCGTCACCATCCTGAACATGCGCGCGCCGGGCATGACCCTGATGAAGATGCCGATGTTCTGCTGGACCTGGCTGATCACCGCCTACCTGCTGATCGCCGTGATGCCGGTGCTGGCGGGCGCGATCACCATGACCCTGACCGACCGCCACTTCGGCACCTCCTTCTTCAACGCGGCAGGCGGCGGCGACCCGGTCATGTACCAGCACATCTTCTGGTTCTTCGGCCACCCCGAGGTCTACATCATGATTCTGCCGGCCTTCGGCATCGTCTCGCAGATCATCCCGGCCTTCGCCCGCAAGCCGCTGTTCGGCTACGCCTCGATGGTGTACGCGACCGCGTCGATCGCGATCCTGTCCTTCATCGTCTGGGCCCACCACATGTTCACCACTGGCATGCCGGTGACCTCGCAGCTGTTCTTCATGTACGCCACCATGCTGATCGCGGTGCCGACCGGCGTGAAGGTGTTCAACTGGGTCGCCACCATGTGGAAGGGCTCGATGACCTTCGAGACCCCGATGCTGTTCGCGGTCGGCTTCATCTTCGTGTTCACGATGGGCGGCTTCACGGGCCTGATCCTGGCCGTGACCCCGATCGACATCCAGGTGCAGGACACCTATTACGTGGTGGCCCACTTCCACTACGTGCTGGTGGCCGGCTCGCTGTTCGCCCTGTTCGCCGGCTTCTACTACTGGGCCCCGAAATGGACCGGCCACATGTATCCGGAAGGCCGCGGCAAGGCGCACTTCTGGCTGTCGCTGATCACCTTCAACATCACCTTCTTCCCGATGCACTTCCTGGGCCTGGCCGGCATGCCGCGCCGTTACGCCGACTACGCCGTGCAGTTCACCGACTTCAACCAGATCGTGTCGATCGGCGCCTTCGGTTTCGGCCTGAGCCAGGTGTTCTTCCTGTTCTTCGTGGTGATCCCGACCATCCGCGGCGGCCAGAAGGCGGAAGCCAAGCCATGGGAAGGCGCGGAAGGCCTGGAGTGGACCGTGCCCAGCCCGGCGCCGTTCCACACCTTCGAGAACCCGCCGCTGGTGAAGTGAGATGATCATGGCTGAACATGGCCACAAGCGCGATGCGGAGCTGCGCAGAAAGAACCTGCGCACCGCCCTGCTGGTCGGCGGCCTGGCGCTGTTCTTCTTCGTGCTGCTGTTCGTCAAGCGGCTCTGGCTGAACTGAGATGAGCGCCTCGCTGAACTGCACTACCTTCGTCAAGCTGGTGGTGGTGGCCTTCGTGATGTTCGGCTTCGGCTATGCGCTGGTGCCGGTCTACCGCCAGGTATGCGAGGTATTGGGCATCAACGTGCTGACGCAGAAGGACGGCACGGTGGAGCGCCCGGCGAATACCCAGGTCGACCTGAAGCGCACCGTCACCGTGGAACTCGACGGTAATGCGCAGGGGCCGTGGCGCTTCCGCCCGACCCAGCGCAGCATCGATGTGCACCCGGGCGAGATGGCCACCGTGGTCTACGAGGTCGTCAACACTCAGGCGCGCACCGTGAAGGCCCAGGCCATCCCGAGCTACGCGCCGCAGTCGGCGATGCCGCATTTTAAGAAGGTCGAGTGCTTCTGCTTCAAGGAGCAGATATTGAAACCGAACGAGGCGCGCCAGATGCCGGTCGTGTTCTTCATCGATCCGGCGCTGCCGCGCGAAGTGAAGAACATCACGCTGTCGTACACCTTCTTCGAGGTGGGCGGCGCAGTGGCGGCGCAATGAACAAGAAAGCAAGCTTCGGCGCCACCATGAAGGCCGTGTTCTGGTCCTTCTTCGGGGTACGCAAGCGCAAGGATTACGAGCACGACGCCGCCAACCTGAACCCGGTCCATGTGATCGTCGGCGCGCTGATCGGGGTGGCGATCTTCATCGGCATCCTGCTCTTCGTGGTGCGGATGGCGGTAGCGAAATAAGCAAAGAATGACGGAATCACGCTGTAGCAGAAATTCGACAAATCAAAAGTTCGTTTGAGGAGATGAGAATGAGTTCGCCACACAATGCGCCGTACTATTTCGTCCCCGGCCCCTCGCGGTGGCCGATGGCTGGCGGCTTATCGATGCTGGTCACGATGGCCGGCGCCGCCGGCTGGGTGAACGGCGCTTCCTGGGGCCCGGGCGTGTGCGTTGCCGGCATCCTGTCCATGCTCGTGGTGCTGTATTTCTGGTTCGGCGACGCCATCGGCGAATCGGAATCGGGCCAGTACAACGCCCGCATCGACACCTCCTACCGCTGGTCGATGAGCTGGTTCATCTTCTCGGAAGTGATGTTCTTCGGCGCCTTCTTCGGTGCGCTGTTCTATGCGCGCGCCATCTCGATGCCATGGCTGTCGGACCTCGACCACAAGGTCATCTGGCCGGACTTCGCTGGCCACTGGGGCAACATCGGCCCGGCCGGCACCGTCGAGACCTTCAACACGATGGGCCCGTTCCCGATCCCGACCATCAACACCGCGCTGCTGCTGACCTCGGGCGTCACGCTCACCATCGCCCACCACGCGCTGCGCGCCGGCCACCGTGCGCAAACCGCGATCTGGCTGTTCGCCACGATCCTGCTGGGCGCCGTGTTCATGGGCTTCCAGGCCTATGAATACCACCATGCCTACACCGAGCTGAACCTGAAGCTCACCTCGGGCATCTACGGTTCGACCTTCTTCATGCTGACCGGCTTCCACGGCTTCCACGTGACCATGGGCGCGATCATGCTGTCGGTGGTGCTGTACCGCGTGCTGAAGGGGCACTTCACGCCGGATCACCACTTCGCCTTCGAGGGCGCCGCGTGGTACTGGCACTTCGTGGACGTGGTGTGGCTGGGCTTGTATATCGTCGTCTACTGGCTGTAACTCTTCCCGCCGTTCCCGCTGCGGCGGGAACGGCGTCCATCGGGGCTAGTGAATCCCCGTCGGCTGTATCCACCCCATCTTGTACGAAAACAGCACCAGCAGGAACAGCGTGATCGACAGCCCGACCCGCATCGCCAGCGCCTGCACGGTGCGGTTGCTGCGGCCTTTGTCGCGCATCAGGAAGAACAGGGCGGAGGCCAGGCTGCCGATGATGAGCACGAAAGCGACGGCGACGACGATCTTCATGATGTGTCCTGAGATGGAATAGTGACATTATTGTATGCGACTTCGCTTCCGTTTCAGGACAGTTCCTTTCCTCGCCACCCTCGTCCTCGTGCTGCTCGGGATCGCCCTGGGCAACTGGCAAACCCGGCGCGCGCTCGAGAAAACCGCGTTGCAGGCAAAGCTCGACCAAGGCATGGCGGCAGCGCCCCTGGTGCTCGATGGCGGCCCGGTCGATGCGACGGGCCTGGAATACCACCGCGTCATTGTGAGGGGCGAATTCGTCCCCAACTGGCCGCTGTTCCTCGACAACCGGCCGCAGGCAGGCCGCGCCGGATTCATTCTGCTGATGCCGTTTAAAATAGCGGGATCGAACAAGGCTGTCCTCGTCGCGCGCGGCTGGCTGCCGCGCAATATGGCCGAGCACGACCGCCTGCCGCCTTTCGCCACGCCGGCCGGACAGCTGACGATCGAGGGCAGGGCGGTGCGCCAGCTGGCCCGCGTGATGCAGCTGGGGACGCCGGCGCCGCTCAAACCGAATGCGCTCGTGCAGAACACGGACCCGGCCGAGGTGGCGCGCGCGAGCGGCCTGGACCTGCTGCCGGTCGTGGTCGAGCAGACCGGTCCCGAGTCTGGTCCCGGCGCCGCGGCTGAAGGCCTGGTCCGCAACTGGCCCGCGCCCAGCCTGGACATCGACCGCCACAAGGGCTATGCCGTTCAGTGGTACGCACTGGCCGCGATGGCCTTCCTCTTTTTTGTGATAACAGGATTTCGCAGTGGACGACGTAAAACCGAGCAAGCCTGAACCCCAACAACGCAAGCGTGGCCGCTGGATGCTCTGGCTGGTGCTGCTGGTCTGCGCCTCGCCGATGATCGCCTCGTACTTCACCTTCTACGTGATCAAGCCGGAGAAGCGGAATAACTACGGCACCCTGATCGACCAGCGCGCGCATCCGATCCCGGCGATGGCGACCACCACCCTGGACGGCAAGCCGGCTGCGCTGGAGCAGTTCAAGGGCAAGTGGATCATGCTGATGGCGGCGCCCAGCGCCTGCATTGATGCCTGCCGCAAGCAGCTGTTCGCGATGCGCCAGCTGCGCACCATGCAGGGCAAGGAGATGGAACGCATCGAGCGCGTCTGGCTGATCACGGACCGGGAACCGCTCGACACCATCGTGATCCGCGAATTCGACGGCACCCACATGCTGCGCGCCGACCCGAAAGCCGTGGCGAACTGGCTGCCGGTGGACGCGGGCACCAGCGTGACCGACCACATCTACATGATCGACCCGCTGGGCCATTTGATGATGCGCTTCCCGAAGGACCCGGAGCCGCGCAAGGTACACAAGGACATCTACAAGCTGCTGAAGGCTTCCTCGGTCGGCTGAGTAATCAAGAATGCAAGCTTCGAATTTCATCCTGCTGGCCCTGACCGGCATCCTGGCCGCTTCGGTGCCGCTGTCCATGGTCTGGATGGCCACCGGCACCCACCGCTACCGCAAGCTGGCCTGGGTTATCGTCTTCTTCACCTTCGACCTGATCGTGTTCGGCGGCTTTACCCGCCTGACGGACTCCGGCCTCGGCTGCCCGGACTGGCCGGGCTGCTACGGCGAAGCGAATCCCTTCCTGGCACACGAGCACATCGCCGCCGCCGAGGCCCTGATGCCGACCGGCCCGGTGACGAAAATGAAAGCCTGGATCGAGATGATCCACCGCTTCCTGGCAATGGGCATCGGCTTCCTGATCATCGGGCTCATGATCGCGTCCTGGCTGGAATGGCGCCGCTCGAAGGGCCGAGCGGCATCGCCGTGGCTGCCAACGCTGCTGTTCGTCTGGGTGTGCGTGCAAGGCGCGTTCGGCGCCTGGACCGTGACCCTGAAGCTGCAGCCCGTGATCGTGACCCTGCACCTGCTGTTCGGCATGACCCTGCTGGCGCTGGCTGCCTGGCTGGGCGGCCGCGAGGATCAGGTGCTGCATCCGGCGCCGGTGCTGGCCGCATCCGATGCCGCGAAACTGCGTAAGCTGCGCCCGCTGACCTGGCTTGCCGGCGCCGTTTTGCTGGTCCAGCTGGCCCTGGGCGGGTGGGTGAGTACCAATTATGCGACGCTTGCCTGCAATGACTTTCCACTCTGCCAAGGAAAAATTGTCCCAGAGATGGACTTCGAACACGGCTTCACCTTGTGGCGCGAGCTCGGCAAAACGGCGGCCGGCCACTACCTGCCGTTCTCGGCGCTGACCGCGATCCACTGGGTGCACCGCAACTTCGCCGTCGTCGTGGTGCTGGTATTGGGGCTTGCCGCCTGGCGCGCCTGGCGTCTGCCGGGCCTGCATGGCACCGCGCGCAATCTTGTTTTAGTACTATTGGCACAGGCCTGCACGGGCATCGCGACCGTGTTTTTCAGCTTCCCGCTTGCCATCGCCGTGCTGCATAACGCCGGCGCGGCCCTCCTTGTCTTGCTGGTGACCATGCTAAACTACAAGGTACAGTATCAACTCGGATCGAAGCCGCCGTCCCGTGCCCACACAGCAGCGGCGTCCGCGGGCCATTCATGATTACCCAAACCGCCACTCATAAACCGCCCAGCCGCATCTCGCAGTACTGGGCGCTGACCAAGCCGCGCGTCACCCAGCTGGCCGTCTTCTGCGCCGTGATCGGCATGTTCCTGGCCACCGACGGCTTCCCGGGATGGCACGTGCTGTTCTGGGCCACGCTCGGCATCTGGCTGCTGGCCGGCGCCGCCTTTGCCGTCAACTGCCTGATCGAGGCGGAAGTGGACGCGCGCATGGCCCGCACCGCGCGCCGCGCCACCGCCATGGGCGAACTGTCGACCACCCAGACCCTGATCTTTTCCGCAGTCCTCGGCGGCCTGGGCATGGGCATCCTGTACACGATGGTCAATCCGCTGACCATGTGGCTGACCTTCGTAACCTTCGTCGGCTATGCGCTGATCTACACCATCCTGCTCAAGCCCAACACGCCGCAGAACATCGTGATCGGCGGCCTGTCCGGCGCGATGCCGCCGGCGCTGGGCTGGGCCGCGGTCGCCAACACCGTGCCGATGGAGGCCTGGCTGCTGGTGCTGATCATCTTCGTCTGGACCCCGCCGCACTTCTGGGCGCTGGCCATGTACCGCCGCGACGACTACGTGCGTTCCGGCCTGCCGATGATGCCCGTCACCCACGGCATGAAGTACACCGGCCAGCAGGTCTGGCTGTATTCGATCGCGCTGGCGGCCTGCACCCTGTTCCCGTACGCGGTCGGCATGAGCGGCCTGGTGTACCTGGCGGCCGCCATCGGCCTGAACGCCGTGTTCCTGCGCTACGGCTGGCTGGTGCACAAGCGCTACAGCGACCAGATCGCGCGCAAGGCCTTCGCCTGGTCCATCGTCTACCTGTCGCTGCTGTTCGCGGCGCTGCTGGTCGATCACTACTTCAAATTCTGATGAAAAAACTGCTGCCCCTTCTTGTCGCTGCCGCTCTGGCATGTTCGCTCACCGCATGCGACAAGCTGCCTGGCAAGCAGGCCGCCAGCTTCCAGAACACCGACGTCACCGGCCTCGATTACGCCAAGGGCTTCTCGCTCACCGACCACACCGGCAAGCCGCGCACCCTGGCCGACTACAAGGGCAAGGTCGTCATCGTCTTCTTCGGCTACACCCAGTGCCCGGACGTCTGCCCGACCACGATGGCGGAAATGGCCGGCGTGATGCAGAAGCTTGGTCCGCAGGCCGACCAGGTGCAGGTGCTGTTCATCACCCTCGACCCCGAACGCGACACCCAGCCGCTGCTGGCCAGCTACGTGCCGGCCTTCGACAAGCGCTTCGTCGGACTGTACGGCACGCCGGAGCAGACCGCGAAGACGGCCAAGGACTTCAAGGTGTTCTACTCCAAGGTGCCGGGCAAGGACCCGGGCAGCTACACCATCGACCACATGGCCGGCAGCTATGTGTTCGACCGCGACGGCAGGCTGCGCCTGTTCATCCGCCACGGCGGCAACGCGGAATCAATCGTCCACGACATCAAGCAGCTATTATCTTGATATCGCCAACGATATCGGGATAGAGGATGGACCAGCGACCAGGAAAAAATACCACCCGCGCCGCTGCCATCATCCTCCTCACGCTCGGCTGCCTCTACGTCCTGCGTCCCTTCCTGGCCGCGATCCTGTTCGCGGCCGCCGTCGTCATCTCGTCCTGGCCCATCTACCTGCGGCTGCGCACGCGCATGCGCGGGCGGCGCACGCTGGCGGCGCTGACCATGACCCTCACGCTGACCCTGCTGGTGGTGATCCCGCTGGCCCTGGTCGCCTGGAACCTCGCCGACAACGCCGCCGCCGCCTTCGAGGAACTGCGCAAGCTCAGCGCCGGCGACCTGCATCCGCCACCCTGGGTGCGCGGCCTGCCGCTGATCGGCGAGCAGCTCCACACCTACCTGAACGAACTCCTGGCCAGCCGCGACCGCATGATGGACCTCGCGCGCCGCATGGCCGAGCCGGCCCGCAACGTGCTGGTCGCAGGGGGCATCGTGCTCGGCACCGGCGTGGTGCAGATGGCGCTGGCGGCCTTCGTCAGCTTCTTCTTCTACCGCGACGGCGAAGCCCTCAAGACCGTGATCGCCGCCGCCACGAAGCGCATCATGAACGAGGAAGCCGAGGCGGTCACCGACACCGTCGCCGGCACCGTGCGCGGCGTCATGTACGGCCTGCTGGGCACCGCGCTGGCCCAGGCCCTGGTGGCGGCCATCGGCTTTGCCATCGCCGGCGTACCGGCCGTGCTGCTGCTGTCGGTGCTGGTGTTCGTCTCGTCCCTGATCCCGGTCGGCCCGCCCGTCATCTGGGGCGGCGCGGCGGTCTGGCTGTTCGCCCAGGGCAGCACCGGCTGGGGCATCTTCATGCTGGTGTGGGGCTTCTTCGTGATCAGCGGCGTCGACAACGTGGTGCGGCCGATGCTGATCAGCCGAGGTTCGAGTTTGCCCTTCCTATTGACCTTGTTGGGCGTGCTGGGTGGGGTGATTGCGTTTGGCTTTGTTGGCCTCTTCATCGGGCCGACTTTGCTGGCGGTGGGGTATTCCTTGATGAGCGGGTGGACGCATACCAGGAATCCGATCGTGAAGCAGGAGGGGGAGGGGAGTTAGTCTTGGTAGTTCTTCATGCTGCGGCATCTTGATTCGAGGAGATCTGATATGGAAGAAGACGTCGGCATCGACGCAGGTAAAAAAGTGGTCCTGGATTATGTCGAGGCATTCAATGCAGGCGACACCGACTCGCTCCGCCGAATCTTTTCCGAGGATGCCGAGATCTACGGTGCGCTAGGCTGGGGCGGCTTGGATGAGGTAGTTCCAGTCTGGAAGATGCTTCACTCGACCTTCGCATTCCAGCTTCATGTGGAAGAAATCGTCGTGCAGGGCGATAGCGTGGTGGCGCGATTCCTTGAGCGCGGCACGTCGATCGGGCCGTTTCGCGGGCAGGCGGCGACCGGCAAGGCATCCGAGGTGATCGCCATCGAATGGTTCGTCATTCAAAACGGACGCATTCGCCGCCGCTGGGGTGCGCGCGACAGCGCCTCGCACTTTCGTCAGATGGGTCTTGGCCTGGGCTGATAGAGTGGTCCGCGCAATGCTTGCCATCGATTGCGGCGTGAAAATCCGCGCATTTTGACCAGCTTGCGTTCCTGTATTCTGGTCGGCATTCATTCAATGACGACTTGTGAAGGAAACGAGATGGGTGCTCGCGGCGCAGTGATCATGGGCTTCTTCGGTGCGGTTTTTGCGGCATTGACTATGCATTTGCAATGGCAGCTGGACGACGTGCTGGCGAAGACGAAGTAAGCCGATCGGCTCTGGTCATCCAAGGAATGTGCGGCGATTCTAAAAGAAGAAAAAGCAAAACATGAATCCGCTAGTTTTGAATGACTGTTCGGAGGCGGAGGCGGACGGTCGATTCAGGTCTGGAAAGGCGGCGGCAAGCCATGCGATCATGATACTCAGTAATTATGAAGAATAAAGCTTTGTCCCTTGTCGTTCGAGCCTTTGGCTATATCCTTGTACTTCCGATAGCAATACTAACCATCGCGGTATTCTCCGTAAGGACATTTTTTTCAACGCACTACCCTAAAACGGTTACTGAGATAGTCTCGCCCGACAATCGATGGATTGCAACACTTGAACTGGTCGATGAAGGTGCTGGTTTTGGTATGGGAATGTTGTATGACGAAATCCATATACGGCGCCCGGGTGAGCAGATAACACGACACCTTGATTGGCCGAATCCCGCTGTCTTTTGCACTGACGTAATGGCCGCTGTCAATTCCGCGGAACCTCAGATAAGGTGGATAGACTCGACTCGTCTGGTCATTTTTTACGACCCGGCGAGATCAATCAACGCCGCACGCGCGCGCGCTACCAGTACGCACGGCGTCGAAATTGAATATGTAGCCACACCCAGTGCACGAATGTAAATGTCGGCCAGTCAGGCAGAGTATGGCCTTTCCCCAACGATACGGACACTTCGATTAAGGACATCGTCCGACACGCCATGAACTATTTGGTCATGTCGATGTCGGGCGCCGGTAAAATTTTAGTGCTGGGCAATCTGCGCCGTTCGCTCGCTCAAGCCTGCTTTGCCCTGATCACTTTTGCGCCAGGACCCACTGCGCAAGCGTGCGCGCTTCGGCCTCGCTAACCTGAGGATTGGCAGGCATGGGGATGGGGCCCCAAACGCCGCTGCTGCCCTTGCGGATCTTTTGTTCGATCCGCGCAGGCGCTTGGGCATCACTCGCATACTTCGCCGCAATGTCCTTGAACGAGGGCCCAACCAGTTTTGCTGCCGGCGCATGGCAGGTCAGGCAATTCTTCGCCTTGGCCAGTTCCGGGCTCGCCGCGGTATCGGATCCCGCGCCGAGTGCCAGTGCGGCAAGAGCCGCGATCACGATCGTCTTCATACTGTTCTCCTTGTCGTAGTAGTCAGGTGCGTTTGAGCGCTTCAGGTTCCAGCGGCAGCGAACGCAGGCGCTTGCCCGTGGCCGCGAAAACGGCGTTGGCCAGCGCAGGAGCGACCAGCGCCGTTCCTACTTCGCCGACCCCGCCCGGGGCTTCGGTGCTGGGAACGACGTGCACGTCGATCGGCGGCACTTCGTTGATGCGCATGAGCGGATAGTCGTGGAAGTTGCTCTGCATTACACGCCCGTTTTCGACAGTCAGCTTGCCGTAGAGGGCTGCGGTCAATCCATAGATCTGGCCACCTTCCATTTGTGCGACGATGCCGTCAGGATTGACGGGCTGGCCGCAATCGATCACTGTCGTGATGCGCTTGAGCGCGATCGCCCCATCCTTGCCGACCTCGCATTCGACCACCGCGGCGGCGAAACTGTCCCAACCGGTCGCGAGCGAGATCCCCATGCCGCGGCCTTCGTCCATCTTCTTTCCCCAACCGGCGCGTTGCGCCGCCACGCTCAGGACATGCAGGGCGCGAGGCTTTTTCGCGAGTAGGGCCTGGCGGTAGGCCAGGGGGTCCTGGCCAGCCTCATGCGCCAGCTCGTCAATGAAACTTTCAATGACGAAGGTGTTATGGGTCGGTCCGACGCCCCGCCAGAAGCCGGTCGGCACCGGCGATTCGACCGCCGTGAATTCGACATACTTATGGGCGAAGTCATAGGGGCTTTCGGCCTGGTCGACGGCGTCGACGTCGATACCCTTCGCCATCCAGGCCGGCGCATAGCGCGCCACCACCGAGGCGCCCGTGAAGCGATGACCGAACCCGACAGGTCGCCCACTGGCGTCGAAGACGGCCGTCAACTCGTCGCGGTAGAACGGGCGGTACAGGTCGTGCTGCATGTCCTCCTCCCGGCTCCAGATGACCTTCACAGGACTTCCAGCCTGTTTGGCGATCAGCGCCGCTTGCACTGCATAGTCGGCTTCAAGGCGCCTTCCAAAACCGCCGCCCAACAGGTGGTTGTTTACCTTGACCTTCGACGGATCAATACCCAGCGCCTTTGCAACGAAGGATTGCACGCGGACTGGGGCTTGGGTGCCCAGCCATAGCTCGACGCCATCCTTGTCGACACGCGCCGTGCAGTTCATGGGCTCCATGGTGGCGTGGGCCAGCATCGGCATCGAGTACACGGCCTTGCTGGTTTTGGCGCCCCCCGAGACTAGCCGCTTGAAACTTCCCTCGTCGACCGCAACATGCCCTTTTCCGCGCGCGGCTTCGGTCAGCTGGCGCTCCCAGGCCGTGGTGGAGAATCCTGCATTAGGACCGTCGTTCCAGGTGATCGCCAGCGCCGCAAGGCCTTTTCTCGCTGCCCCGTTATGGTCTGCAATGACCGCAACGGCATCGTTCAATCGAATGATCTTGCGCACTCCCGTGATCGCCCGCGCCTTGCTGTCATCGACCGAAGCAAGCGTACCGCCGAATACCGGACAGGCGGCGACCGCCGCCACTTTCATGCCCGGTACAAGCGCATCGATGCCGAATTTCGCCGACCCGTTCACCTTCGACGCTACATCGAGCCGCTTTGCAGGGGTACCGATCAGGGCAAATGCGCTGGCCGGCTTCAAGGGGATTGCTTTAGGTAGCGGCAGATTCGCCGCGCTCGCCGCCAGTCTGCCGTAGGCCAGCTTACGCCCGGTGGCAAGGTGCACGACTTCGCCTTTGACGGCGCGGCAGCCATCCGCGCCAACCTTCCATTCGCGTGCCGCGGCTTCGACCAGCATCATGCGGGCCGCCGCGCCGGCCTTGCGCATCGGTTCCCAAGCGCCGCGGACGGTGCCGGAGCCTCCCGTCAGTTGGGTACCGAAAAGCGGGTGCGCGAAGCGCTTCTCGTCAGCCGGCGCGTGTTCCAACCGGACCCTGGCGAGGTCGACTTCCAGTTCTTCGGCGATCAACATCGGTATCGACGTGTAGGTGCCCTGGCCCATTTCGACGAATGGCATCACAAGCGTGACCGAGCCGTCGGCTCCGATCGCAATAAAGGCGTTGGGAGTAAAGGCGGCGCCGCCCGTGCGCGCTTCGCGCTGCGCGGCGGATGGCAGGTGCACTGCCATGATCATGGCCCCAGCCAATCCGAGGCCGGCCTTCAGGAAAGTGCGGCGTTCTTGTATCGCATGCATGGCTTATCCTTTCGTCTTGACGCTGGCTGCAGCAGTCTTGATGGCGGCGCGGATGCGCGGATAAGTGCCGCAGCGGCACAGGTTGCCGGCCATTGCGTTGTCGATATCGGTATCGCTCGGCCGCGGATTCGCGGCGAGCAGCGCACAAGCGCTCATCACCTGGCCGGACTGGCAGTAGCCGCACTGCGGCACGTCGTGCCGGATCCAGGCGGCCTGGATCCGCTGCCCGGCAGGCGTGGCGCCAATCGCCTCGATGGTCGTGATGCGGCCCTTACCGACGCTTTCCACCGGCGTACTGCAGGAACGGATCGTCTGTCCGTCGAGATGCACGGTACAGGCGCCGCATAAAGCCATGCCGCAGCCGAATTTTGTGCCGGTCATGTGCAAGACATCACGCAGCACCCACAGCAGCGGCGTATCGCCGTCGACGTCGACGGTCACATTTTTTCCATTCACATTGATTGTGTGGGCCATGGAGTCTCTTTCTTTAGCCAGTTGAGGATTTCGGTTCTTATACTTACAATGCAGCGATGCCAGGCATTATGTTGCTTTTGTGTGGCCAGTTTTGGCATCTAATTGCGCAGTACTGGTACTTTCTTGCGCCAACCTCCTACGACGATCGACGACGCATGTTCAAGCCAACCTTTGCATCCGCCGCTTCGACGGCCGCCGTCCTGACGCCGGCGCCGACGGCGAGCAGCGCCGGCCGGCCCTGGGATGGCGCCGTCGTCAACTGGCATGACTGGCCGTCTGGCGGACAGGTCGCCTCGCCGGAACTCGACCACGACGTCATTGCGATGCGAACCTCTGGTACGGTGCGCCTGACCCAAGTGCGCGATGGTCAGACCAACACGGCCACGGTCGGTGTCGGGAACGTTACGGTGCACCCCAGAGGGATGACGTCGAGCTGGGTCTGGGACAAGCCCGGCGCCATCATGATCATGCGTATGCCGCCCTCCCTGCTTCAGCAGGCCGCCGAGACGCTGGTGCGCTCGCCGTTGCCGTCCACCGAACTGCAGAACTGCTTCGGCCGGCGCGATGCTTTCGTAGAGCGCATCGTCTTGCAATTCCTGGACGAACTGAACGCCCCGGTGCATCCTGCACAGGAATACATTAGCCAAGCTTTATCGCACGCATTGGCGGCGCACCTGGTGCATCGTTTTAACGCCCACGGCGCCGCGATTCACAAGCTGCCGCCCGGGCTGAGTCCACGTGCGATGGAGCGCGTCAAGGAATACATCGAAGCGAACCTGCACGAAGAGATCGATTTGCAGACATTGGCCACGCTGGCCAATGTCAGCCGGTTCCACTTCGCGCGCATGTTCAAGCTGAGCGCCGGGATTAGCGCCATGGCTTATCTCGAACGGGCTCGCATGCAACGCGCGTGTCGGCTGATCCGCACCGGCGGGCTGACGCTCGCCCATATCGCTTCGCTGGTCGGCTACGAAGACCAGAGCTACTTCACGCGGCGCTTTCGGGCAGCAGTCGGCATGACGCCGACCGCCTACGCGCGCGACACCGGCGGAGCCGGCTGGGAGCGCATGCTCAAATAGTGCATGTCGAATGGTCTGCGCAGCAGCGCCGGCAGGTCAGCGACGATGTCACGCATATAGGGCATCGTGAAGTGCAGGTCGAGCGCAGCACGGCTACGCCAGTTCTCGTACATGACAAACAGAGTGGGATCTTCGTTCGACTGGTGCACGTCGTAGTTGATGCAGCCGGCTTCAGCGCGGCTACGCTCGACCAGGTCCTGCAGGCGCCGGCCCAGTTCCTGCTCCTGCCCGGGCCTGGCGTGCAAGAAGGCTACCAGGCTTAATTGCTGACTGTTCGTTTCATTCATTGCGAATCCTTTCTAAGTTTTTATGTTTGCAAAACGGTTTCCTGAAGGCCGGCGCCGCGTTCGGCATGGCGCGCGACGCCGTCGATACGGGAACGCAGCGTGTCCAGCGCGTAGCGGCGCCCGGTGCTGTCCATCCGGTTGACCGCATAGGCAATGAAGGGATCGAGCACCTCCATGCCGCAAAAGGCAAGAACGCCCCCGGCGAAAGGCTTGAGGAACTGCTCGACCGTACCGGTGTAGCGGCTGTCGGCGTCAAGCTCCGCGCGGGTGCCTCCGGTAGTCAGCGACAGCATCGCAAGCTTGCCCCTTAACAGACCGCGCTTGAACATGTTCTCGTCGTCGTAGGCGAAGCCGTGGCTGAGGATGCGCTCAGCCCAGGCTTTCATGATGGCTGGTACGCCGTACCACCACAGGGGGAACTGGAACACAATCAGGTCCGCGGCAGCTACCTTGTCCTGCTCGATCAGGATGTCGGCGGCGTAGGCGCGCGCGGGCTGCGCATGACGCTGTTCATGCACGAGCGAGAAACGCTCCGGGTCGCGCAGCGTCATGAAGTCGGCCCGGGAAGGAATCGCGCGCGTCGGGTTCGCGTACAAGTCCGAGATGGCGACCTCCCACCCGTTCGCCACGAGGCGTTCGTGGATGGCTGACAGCATCGCGTGGTTCATACTGCGTTGCTCCGAATGCGCATAGACGATCAATGCTTTCATGTCGTTCTCCCTGTGGTGGCAGTTCAGGCGATGGTGGTTTCCCAGTCCCAGGCGTCCTTGGGTGCCGATGCCATGCGCCAGAAGGCGTCGGCCACGGCATGCGCGGCGTCGGAATCCGGGCTGACGAGGCGGCTGACCGTGACCGTGCCGATATGGATGCCGGCATCCTTCATTGGCTGGAACATGGCCTTGACGATCGCGCGGATTCCGGCCTTGCCGACGCTGATCGGCAGGAAGTCGGGCGAAGGTTCGATCCCGAAGCCGCCGCCTGTCAGGAAGATTGCACCCTCGCCGCGTTCGGCCATTGCGTCGGCAGCCGCACGCACGGCGACCAGGGCGCTGGTCAGGTTGATCGTCATGTCGGACTGCAGCTCGGCCACCGAATGCGCCGCCAGGGCCAGCGGGCGCAAACCGCCGTCCTCGCCGTAACGCAGCACGCCGGCGTTGTAGAGGACCGTCAGCGGCCCTTCCGCGGCGAGCTGCTGCACCAGGTCGTGTATCTGTACCGGCTTGCCGGCGTCGGCCTCGACCAGGGCGACACTGGCGCCCAGCTGGCCCAGGCGATGCGCCTGCGCCTGCAGGTTCTTGATGCTGCGCGAGGACAGCACGATGCGGTAGCCCTCGCGAGCGAAGCGCGCAGCGGTGGCATAGCCAATGCCGGGCCCCGAGCCGATGATCAGTAGCGTGTTGTTCATGTCATTCTCCTTGGATGAGCGGTGCCTCAGGCGACAACTTCGGCGAGTTCGAACAGGTTGCCGAACGGGTCGGCAAAAAATGCCAGCTTGCGGCCCACAACCGGCAGCACGAAGGGCTCGGTGACGATCTGCACGCCGCGGCGGCGCAGTTCAGCGACGGTGGCGTCGACGTCCGCGACATTGAAGCAAACATGGTGATAGCCAGCCAGGCGCAGGCTGTCGCCAAGGTCGGTCCACACCGGTTTCGGAATCGGAAGCGGCCGGCCGTCGCCCAGAATCTCGATCATGAAGTGGTCGTCATTGGCGGGCGCCATGTAGGCCAGCTTCTGGTCTTCATACGGCCAGGTATGGACAACGCGGAAGTCGAGCTTTTCGATGAACCAGTTCATGCTGGCCTCGAAATCCGGGACACGAATGCCGACGTGGTGACCGGTCATGGCGGCCAGGGCGGAGGCAGGGTTCTTGGCAGGGATGGTAACGACGCTCATGGTGTGCTCCTTCAAATTAGTTTAGGGGTTGGATGACGACCGTTCCGGATCGCCATGCTGCCACTTTAGACCTGCGCTGTAATGAAGTGAATGGACATAAAGTACGATAAGCTATGAAGCAAATGTTCATAATCGAAGGAAGCCGACATGATGAAGGACAGCACCCGGAGCGGAAACGAAGGGGCTTCGCTGGCAGGCCTGTTTACGTTCGAATGCGTAGCGCGGCACATGAATTTCGCCCGTGCCGCCGAGGAAATGGGCGTTACCCCGACTGCGGTTTCACGCACCATCAGGCTGCTCGAAGAGCAGATGAAGGTGCGACTGTTCAACCGTACGACGCGCAGCGTAGGCTTGACCGAAGCGGGCACCGAGTTACTGTGCAGCCTAGCGCCTGCGCTGCAGCAGATACGCAATTCGATGCAACAGGCCCGCCTCACATCCAGCCAGCCTGCCGGTATCCTGCGCATCAACGCATCGTATGTCGCTTACGCGGTCGTTATCCGTCCCTGCCTCGCTGGCTTCCTGGCGGCCTATCCCCACATCAGCGTCGAGCTGGCACTCGATAACCAACTGAGCGACGTGGTAGGCGCCGGGTTCGATGCCGGCATCCGGCTCGGGCACGCGCTACAGCGCGACATGATCGCGGTGCTGCTCGGTCCGCCGCAGCGGCGCACGGTCGTGGCTGCCCCCGCCTACCTGGCAGCGCATGGCACCCCAAAACGTCCGGAGGATCTCCTGGACCATGCTTGCATCCGCCAGCGCTTCGCGGCCAGCGAGCGCTTCTTTGAATGGCGCTTCCGGCGCGGCGGCAAGCCTTTCTCGATTGGCGTCCAGGGACGACTTGTCTTCGACGAGATGCGCTCGGTAGTGGAGGCGGCCGTTGATGGGCACGGGCTGGCGTATGTGTTCGAGGAGTTTGCCGTTGCGGACCTGGGCTCTCGGCGGCTGGTGTCGGTATTGGAGCAATACCGCCTCCCCGGCGAAGCCTTCTATCTGTATTACCCGGGCCGTGCCAACATGCCGGGCAAGCTGCGCGCTTTCATCGACTACCTGCAAAGGCATGCAAGAGGAGATTTACAACCAAAACGTGAAAATGAATGAAGCAGCCCTGGTCTACCGGCGCCCGCAACTCGCCGCTAACATGCGTTCGTTGACTACCCGGCTATCACTGACGAGGACGAATCATGTTCACCCTGACGCAAGCATCTCGGAAGATATCCCAGGCCCTGCCCGTGGCCGGCGAACTGGCGCTGCAGGCCGCCCAGGTACTGATCCAGGCGGATTTCAGCCTGGCCCGGGTTGCTCTGATCCTGCTGGCCAAGCCCATGGCGCAGGCGCTGCGCCAGCTGGCCTCGTCCCGGCCTTGCCTGAGCTGCCAGCGAGGCTGAATCACGGAGAACCCAGCCGGCGCCTGGCAGCCTCGAACGCGTAATCGATGAACAGGCGGACTCGCGAGGGCATGCGCGTGCGCTGCGCGTAGCACATGTAGATACCGGCGTTGCGCGTATCCAGTTCGGGCAGCAGGTGCACCAGCCTGCCTGCCGCCAGGTCGTCGTCGATCATGTAGCCGGTGAGCTGCCCGATGCCGAGACCGCGCATCACTGCCGCTGCTTCGCTTTCGATCGTATTGAAGGTGGCGACACACGGCAGGTCGACCATTTGCGTACCCTCTTCACTCTTCAATTCCCAAGGCATCAGTCGACCGGTATTGGCTTGCCTGTACCCTGTGCACCGATGCTGTGACAGGTCGTCGCGGCACGTAGGACGGCCATGTCTGGCCACGTAGTCCGGCGAGGCGCAGATTTTCAGGATGACGTCGCCGAGCCGGCGCGCGATCAGGTTGCGGTCTGGAGGACTGCCAGCCCTGAAGCCGACGTCGATCTTCGCCGCCACCAGGTCTGTGAACTGGTCGGCCAGGACCAGGTCGAAGCGGGCAAGCGGATAACGTTCCTGGAACTCGCACAAAATGGGCGCCAGGAGATGGGTGCCGAAGGACGTCGGCGCCGAAATGCGAATAAGACCATCGACCTCGTCGCCGCTGTTGCGCACTTCTTCGAGCGCTTCGTCGAGCAAGCGTAGCCCCGGATCCGCCAACTCGTACAGGCGCTGCCCCTCGTCGGTCAGCGCCAGGCTACGCGTGGTGCGGTGAAACAAGCGGACGCCAAGGTAATCCTCCAGCTGCCGGATCGCCTTGCTGACCGATTGCGCGGCCAGCCCTTCCGACACTGCAGCCTGGCTGAAGCTGCCTGCGCGGACCACGCCGATGAACAATGAAATGACCCGTGCTTTATCCATGCGATTTGCAACTCAAAAGTGAAAATCAAACGCCCCCGCACTGGCTAGTGGCGCGGGCGGACAATCCCTACACTGATTTCATCATCCACCCCGTCAAGGAGACGATCATGAAAACTTGGTTCATTACTGGTGCTTCCCGCGGCTTCGGCCAATTCATCGCCAAAGTCGCGCTGGCGCGCGGCGACAACGTTATTGCAACGGCGCGTCGGCCGCAAACCATCGTTGCCGCACTCGGCGAGCATCCGAGGCTGCTGGCGCTGCCGCTCGACGTCACCGACGAAGGCGCGGCGCTCGCCGCCGTCGATACGGCCATGGCAAGTTTCGGGCGTATCGACGTTTTGGTCAACAATGCCGGCTACGGCCTGCTCGGCGCCGTGGAAGAGGCCACTGGCGAGGAAGTTCGGCGCATCTACGAGACCAATGTGTTCGGTCTGCTGAACGTCACCCGCGCCGTGCTCCCCGTCCTGCGCCACCAGGGCAGCGGCCATGTTATCAACATCTCGTCGATCGGCGGCTATCAGGCTTACCATGGCTGGGGTGTGTACGGCTCGACCAAGTTCGCTGTCGAAGGCATCACCGAAGCACTTGCCCAAGAACTAGCGCCGCTCGGCGTCCATGCTACTGTGGTCGAACCAGGCTTCTTCCGCACGGACTTCCTCGACGCCAGCTCACTCTCGACCAGCGCCGAGATCCCGGACTATGCGGCGACGGCAGGCGCAATGCGCCGCATCGCTGCAGACGCCAATCACCAGCAGCCGGGTGACCCGTCCAAGCTGGCCGCTGCCATGTTGTTACTGGTCGATGCACCGCAACCGCCGCTTCGCCTTGCGCTGGGTAGCGATACGGTGGCGCGAGTACGCGCGAAGAACGAGGCGGTCGAGCGAGAACTTAATGAATGGATGTGCGTGTCGCTGTCGACCGATCGCAATCCGCAAGCAGAAGCGACTTGGCAAGCGCGCTAAGCCTCTAATTAGCGCGGCACTGTATGCCGTTTGCACAAATGGCCTTGAGGTGCTTGCGTGCGACGTACTTAGGGAGTTTGGCAGGCTCGGCATTCGCGTAAATTTACAGCGCAGTGTACATCCTCGCCAAACTCGCTAGTGCGCAGAACAGAAATCGATGCCTTGCTTGTCGCATAGAGGCGTCCACGTGTATTAGTGAGTGTTAAGACGTGGCGCCCACAATTAGACCTTTGCGATGGCCATCGATTCCAAATACTAACGACTATGCAGCGGCCGGGTTCGGCCAGCAGCGGACGTAGTGAAGCATTTAAGAAGACCACCCGATGGCCGTTTGGCAATATGACCTGTTCGTAGTCGGTGAAGGACATGCTCTTCCAATTTTGACGGAGGATGGTTGGGAGCTTCCTCGACTGCCTGCAGCGTCAACGCTAAACGCCCAAGGAACCTTAGCAACCTCGTCGGGCTATCTGTGGTTGATGATGGATGACTGGGTGTGGTCTTCGGGAATGAAGTGCACTCGCGTCGACCTCATGTTAATAAAGAAAACGAGGTAGAAATTCGTATTCGTCTTAGCGCGTCAGCAACTGGGGCCGACCTCGACGCTGTCTGCACGTTCGCAGGTGAGCTACGTTGCAGGCTCTTTGATCCGGCAACTGGTGCGCTGCTTCAACCCGACCGCAGTTCGCTGGCTTCTGCTTTGGCTTCGTTATGCGCAGCAGCAAATTCCCGATCTCTGCGAAATTTTCTGTCAGGGCAGTCAGGAGTCTAATTGGTTTCACGCCAAGGTCCGCTTCGGGGTCGGTAGCAGCCGGTCGTGCCAGGCTGCTTTCGGCCGGAGGCGGACCTTATCTGCTTGGCCCATCCCTATAACGCAGGACACATACTATGAAAATCGCACGGCTCTTGGTAGCACTCGCTGTGTTTATATCCTTGTCCGGCGTTGTGATCCATGTAGGTGCGTTGTTTGCGGGGCTGTCGTGGTTCATATTCTTCAATGCGCCACCGAGCGTCGTTGCGTCATATAAGGCCGGGACATTGCTTGCGCCTGTGAGCGCCTTGTCATCGCCGGGCTTATGGGTGCATGTGGACATTACGCCGCGTCAGCTATTGGATTGGTTCGACGCCCACCGCTACAAAGCGTTGGCCTGGCCATGATGGCAACAATTTGCATCGTCCGTGCCCTCCTGCTACCGGTGCTCGCCATTGCTCACCCTGAACTGCGGAACACCTTCGAGATTGTTGCCGCCATCGTCTGGGGACTTGCAGGAGCGGGTTTTGCAGTCGGGTTTTTTCTCGTCAAGGCAGGGCGCGAGCGATCGGCAGTGGTGACACCACTTGGTAATACCCCATAGCTCATGCAGTAACGTCCGCTGACCACGCTATATAGTTACGGCTGCAATATCGCGCACATTCTAAAACTAAGATTTGACTGCTGAGCGCAAGAACTCTACAAATGCGCGCACTCGCGCCGATAGGTGACGATTCTGGGGGTAGAGGATCGAAAACGGGCGGGAACGGCCGCCATACTCTTGAAGGACCTCTACAAGGTCTCCACGCCTCAAAGCGTCACCCACTGCAAAGCGGTAGGTTTGATAAAGGCCTCCGCCCGCGTTGACCCAAGCGACAGCCCCTAACGCATCGTTAAGTACACGCATCCGGCTCGTTATCGGTTTCTCGATTAAGGTACCTTGTTCATCGGTGAACAGCCACTGTAGCGGGCGCCCTGTATTCGGCGATATATATTGGATGCAATCATGCTCACTAAGGTCATCAATACCGCGTGGTTTACCTTTTTTTGCAAAGTATGTTGGCGTACCAAATACCCCCAGCATAGCGTCCTCAAGCTTGAACGCGACAAGACGTGAATCTTGTGGAATGCCTAGCCTGATTGCCAGGTCGAAGCCTTCTTCGACAAAGTCAATTATCTTGTCCGAGATACTGATCTCGATGTCGATCTGTGGATAAAGCTCAGTAAACGCAGGCATTAAAGGTAACAACCGAAACGTTCCATAAGCAGCACTGACGCTAATGCGTAGCGGCCCGCTTGGGACGGTTTGCGAACCTGTGATCGCGCGCTCAGCCTCGGCGATTTGCTCAAGTGCTATTTGACACTCCTTCCAATAGAGCTCGCCTTCAGTGGTCAGCTTGACGGCACGGGTAGTCCTCAAAAAAAGGCGTACTCCAAGGCGCTGCTCAAGCCGACTGATCGACCGACTGACGGCGGCAGGCGTCAAACCGAGAATCTCAGCAGCACTAGTGAAGCTACCGGTCTCTGCTGCTCTACAAAACTGTTCAATGCTGCCGAGCTGGTGTGGATTGCCTGCTGCCATATTCATTACCATTTGTAATAAATGAATTGATTATCACATGGTTTATCAACTAGGAACAACGCATTAAAGTACGTTCACTGCTTCAACAACAACGCGCCAAGGCCACGCTACTCAAGCAGTTGGTTTGGCCTACACCTCGACTTACTTAAGGACTTTGGAAATGACTAGCAAACTGAACGTTTTCACCTCGCCGTCGGCTTTCCCCAACCCGCAGCGTCTGCGCCTGTTCATGCATGAAAAAGGAATCGCTGATCAGTTCCAGGAGACCATTTACGACATGACGCCAGTCGGTGAACAGCGTGGTTGGCGTCACTTGAAAATGAATGCTTGGGGTGAGACCCCGACCCTCGAGCTCGCCGACGGTAGCTACATTTCCGAAACGGCAGCTGTGGTCCGTTACCTGGACCAGTCCTACCCCGGCCGCAAGATCATGGGGAACACGCCGCTAGAACAGGGCCTGGACAACATGTGGGATAACCGCATCTGGGTTCACATCCTGTATCGCATCGTCACGGCATTCCATGTTCTGCATACCGGTCTCGGCTTTAAACTCGAACTGACGAAGAACGAAGCTTGGGGCGAACACTGCCGTAAAGAAGCGCTGGCCCATGCTGCACTGGTCAACAAACATCTCTCGGACGGACGCAAATGGCTGCTGGGAGGTGATGAGCCTACTTTCGCCGACATTACGCTGGCAACCGCGATCGCGTTCTCGAAGTTCCCGGTGAATGCGACGCCGCTGGACGAGCGTTTTGAGTTCCTGGATGCCTACTGGCAGCGCTGGCAGCAACGTCCGAGCTTCCAAGCCGCATATGCCGATCGTAGCAGTGGCATCCCTGAACTGGACAACAAGGCTTGATCGAAGCTTGAAGTCGCGCGCTGTTCGAACAATGGATATCGCGCGATTGAACGAGTCTGCTTTGAGTCAGTAGCGGGCGGCCGTGGTAGTCTGCTTTGGCCGGCAACGGTCAGGTCGAGAGATTGTCGTTACCCTTTAACGCGTTGCGCGGCAGGTTCTTTACCCGCGCTTCGTCCATTATTTTCGGAGGTACCGTATGAACAGGACCATGAAACTGCCCGGGCCGGACCATCCAATCACGATCACGCCCGAATTGCGCCGCGTTACAGTGACGCTGGCCGGAACCGTCATTGCGGACAGCACGCGAGCGCTATCCTTGAAGGAAGCAAGCTATCCGGCAGTCCTGTACATCCCGCGCGACGACGTTCGCATGGATCAACTCGAGCGGACCGACCATGTATCGTATTGCCCTTACAAAGGGGACTGCACTTACTTCAGTATTCCAGCGGGTGGACAACGCGGCGTGAACGCCGTGTGGACTTATGAACGTCCGTTTTCTGCAGCAGCACAAATTGCGTCTCACCTGGCGTTCTACCCTGACCGGGTCGACGCTATCAACGTCGCCTAGGGTTGCGGAGCTTGGCCCCCCTAACAAAAATGATCCCCGATGCGACCGATTGCTCGCCCAGTCGACTGACTCTACATGTTCGCTGCGGATCGGCTGCGGACGCACTAGGTAGGTCCGCTATCGGCTGCGCATTCAATCGGTGGACGCAACACACTCAGCAAATCGTTGCGCAGGTGATTGGTAGTTTAGTGTTTTTCGGGGACGCTCATTTAGCCGCCTTGCCACTTCGTCGAGTTCTTCCTGCGAGTAGCTTGAGAGATCGAGGCCCTTCGGGAAATACTGCCGCAAGAGCCCGTTGGTATTTTCGTTTGATCCGCGTTGCCAAGGATGGTGAGGATCGCAGAAATATACTTGGATATGGGTGTCGAGCGTAAAACGCTTGTGGTCAGCCATCTCTTTTCCGCGGTCCCAGGTGAGTGATTTGTAGAGCTCCTGCGGCAGCTTTCCGGCGTTCTCGATCAGCGCGTTAATCACCGACTCGGTGTCTTTGCCAGCCGTCTTCACCAGCATTACATAGCGTGTCTGGCGCTCGACGAGCGTAGCAATCTGACTGTTGTGACTTCCGAACAGTAAGTCGCCCTCCCAATGCCCAGGTACAGCACGATCGTCTGCGCTGGCTGGCCGCTCGCTAATCGACACGGTGCCAGCGATTCGCCCGTGGTTGTCTGTTTTCTGCGTGTGATGCCGGGATCGGCGCATGGTTCGAGTGCGCCGCAAATGCTCAACCAATTCTTTCTTCAGGGCGCCTCTGGCCTGAATATAGAGGCTCCGATAGATCGTTTCATGTGACACGTGATGGTCCTCGTCACTCGCGTATGCTTGCCTGAGCCAGCCTGCTATTTGTTCTGGCGACCACTGCAACTGGAGCTTGCTGGCCACGATATTGGCCAGTGTTCGATTCATCACGAGCTTACATGGCTTGGGACGGCGCGCTCGATCCCAAGCGCATTGATCGGCTTGGGTTGCACGGTACCTTTCCAGGCCACCATTTCGTTTAATTTCCCGACAAACTGTCGATGGTGCTCGCCCAAGGGAGGCCGCAATGCAGCGGATCGATTTGCCGGCTACCACGGCACGTGAAATTTCCTCTCGCTCTGCCAGCGTTAGCGACAACCGAGAACGACATCGTTGCGCTGGACATATCCCGCCAGTCTCAGCCAGAATCCTCTCTATTGACGAGTGGTTTCGATCAAACAGTTGGGCAATCTTTTGAAGCGAATCGCCTTGCCGCCATCGCTCCCACATCAGTGCCTTCTGGCTGTCTGAATAATAGATCCGGGTTTTCCGCTTCATGTGAACACTCCTCCATACGTCTTAGAGTGTTGCGTTCACCAGTTGAATCCACGGCCAAAAGCGGTCTTTGCCGTAGACCTAAGGGGAAACGATGGAATTTGGGCTCGTGATTCGTATTGTTGGGGTTGACGCAGATGACGGCATGATCACTGCAGCCGTCGAAGTAGCTAGCCGGGGGGTTAGAGGAGTATCACAGGTCTACACGACTACAGACGCGGTCGAGGACTTGTCCTCAAGACTCAGGCTCTTTCCCCAAGGCCCCACACAATCCCTTGAGTTCCAATTCGGGATGCCCGATAGCTACGGATACCTTGGCCTCGCGTTCTCAATCCTCGATGCGACAGGGCGCTGCGCCTGTCGAGTGCAATTGGAGTCCAACTACCTTCCATCGTACGGTCCCGGCAGCAAGAACCGAGTCGAGGTAGACATGGGCGTCGAACCCAATGCTATCGACCGATTTGTTTTTGACCTAAAAAACCTGCTCAAGAACGAGCAGGGGGAAGCGGTTTTGCAAGGAATCGAAAAGTTCTAATGATCGGCGTTTCTCGACTCGCGTTTCCCGCGCAATTAGTGGAAATCACCTTCCGCGCAGTAGTAGATACACCTGAATAAAACTGGCCGGGTGTATAACGCACACTTCCTTGCCTGAAGCTTCAACGACGCATTGAGCTGTGGACGCTCTCTTCACCAATCGATACGGCGGGCTGCGCGGCGGGCGGGCAAGACGCTTTCTGCGCCTGCGCCGGAAACCACCGCGCCCGCAGCCGCATGAACGGCGTCTCCACCAGCCGGAATAACAGCCAGCCGCCGAAGATCCCGGCTGCCATCACCGCCACGATGGTCAGCGGCGCGTCAGGATCGATTCCGCGGCGTTCCAGCTCCGGCCGCAGCGCCATGAAGACCGGCTTGTGCACCAGGTAGACCGCATACGACCACAGCGCCAGGCTGGCGGCGCCTGGAATGCGTACGCGGTTGAGCAGCGAATGCGGGCTGAGCGCCGCGCAGGTCAGCAGGGCGAAGCTCATCGCCGTCAGCGAGAAGCCGAAGGTCGAGGCCAGGAAGGGACTCGGCGCTTCGTAGCGCACGCCGTACAGCACCGCGCCCGCCATGACGAGGCCCACCGCCAGCAGTGCGTTCCCATGCTTCAGCAGACGGTCGAACAAGCCGCGATGAAAATTCTTCAGCATGGCGATGGCGACGCCGGGCAGCAGCTCGTCGAAGCGGGCCCAGGTCGAGTAATAGGCCGGCGCCGAAAACGCTTCCTGGCCGTTCATGAAGCTGATCCCGCGCGTCGCGATGCCGGCACCGATGCTTGCCGCGATCGCGCACCACAGCAGGC
The DNA here is from genome assembly GCF_059418525.1 of Telluria sp. GW821-FHT07G12. NCBI lineage: Bacteria > Pseudomonadati > Pseudomonadota > Betaproteobacteria > Burkholderiales > Oxalobacteraceae > Telluria > Telluria sp. GW821-FHT07G12. Next base: position 164,110 of record NZ_JBWKQA010000003.1, read on the forward strand.
GCGGCGAGCGCCGCGTCCCCACCAGCAGCATGACCACCAGCGGCAGCACGAGATAAAACTGCTCCTCGATGCACAGCGACCAGGAATGCGTGAAGGTTTCCCCGTAGTTCAGGCCGAAGTTCTGGGTGAACGTGAGATAACGCCAGACCGGCGCCATGGTTTTGCCCCAGATGACGCTGTGCGGCAGCAGCAGGTACACGGCCAGCACCACGTAATAGTTCGGCAGCGTGCGCAGCAGCCGGCGTGCAAAGAAGGCCTTCAGCGACAAGGGTTCGCCGCGCGCGGCGGGCGCCAGCAGCTGGTTGCCGATCAGGTAGCCGCTCAGGACGAAGAACAGGTCGACGCCGGCCCAGCCGACGTCCCCGATGAAGCCGAAGATGGAGTCGCGGGCGACGAAGCCGTTGTAGTGGGTCAGCAGCACCAGCACGATGGCGAGCGCGCGCAAGGTGTCCAGGCCCTTGAGCCGGGTGTTGTCGAAAGCAGTGTGCATCAGGCGGTTTTCTTGTTGAGGTGGTCGAGTGCATCCGCCAGCGCCGGCATGTAGGTGCGGCTGGCGCGCAGCAGGCTGCCGTCGCGCAGGCGCAGCAGGGCGTCGCGGTTGGTGAGGGCGCGCAGCTCGGCGATCATGTCGAGCCGCACGATGGTCGAGCGGTGGATGCGCTGGAACACGCACGGGTCGAGCTGGGTGGCCAGCGTGTGCAGGCGTTCACGCACCAGCCAGGTCTTGCCGTTTGCATGCAGCGTCGCATAGTCGCCATCGGCTTCGATGCGCTCGACATCGCCGGCCGGCACCAGCACCGTGCGCGTGCCGCTGCGCACGCTGAAGCTGCGCGTCCATTGCGCGGGCGACGGCGACGGCGCCGCAGCGGCATCGTTGCGGCGGTAAGGCCAGGCGCGTAGCGCGCGGTCGAGGGCTTCATCCAGGCGCTCGTCGTCGACGGGTTTCAGCAGGTAGTCGATGGCGGCCAGGTCGAAGGCCTGCAGCGCGAAGTTGTCCCAGGCCGTCAGCAGGACCGCCATCGGGCGCTGGCGCGGCGGAAGCGCGGCCAGTACCTCGATGCCGCTCTTGCCCGGCATCTGGACGTCCATGAACACCAGGTCCGGACGCAGCGCGGCGATGCCGGCAGCGGCGCTGTCGCCGTCGCCGTACTCCGCGACCAGCTCGAACTCGCTGCGTTGCGCGAGCCGGACCTTGACCGCCAGGCGCGCCAGCGGCTCGTCGTCGACGATGGCGACGCGGATCTTCATGCCGCGGCGTCCACGCAGCGCAAGGGCAGGGCGATGCGCACGCCGAAGCGGCCGTCCGCGTCCCAGCCGGCGTCGACCTGGTGCGCATCGCCGTACAGGTGGCGCAAGCGCTGTCCCACGTTCGCCAGGCCGATGCCGCTTGCACCCGCCTGCGCCGGCTGGCTGCCGTCGTTGCGCACCTCGACCAGCAGGCGCGCGGCTTCGCGCTCGACGCGGATGTCGAGCCGGCCCGGCGCGGCAAGCGGTGCGATCCCGTGGCGGATCGCATTCTCGATCAGCGGCTGCAGCATCAGGTAGGGCACGGCGTTGTCGAGCAGGTCGGGACCGGCCTTCATCGTCAGGCGCAGGCGTTCGCCCAGGCGCGCTTTTTCGATCTCCAGATACGCTTCGGTCAGCGCCAGTTCCTCGGCCAGCGAATGCTCGTGGCGGCCGTCGTGGGCGAGGGTAGCGCGCAGGAAGTCGGACACGCAGCCGAGCATGCGGTTGGCTTCGCGGTTAGCCCCGCTCGCGACCAGCGCCGACACCGCGTTCAGGGAGTTGAACAGAAAGTGGGGATTGACCTGCAGGCGCAGGGCGCGCAGTTCGGCCTCGCGCGCGGCCGCCTGGGCCTGTGCGAGCTGCAGCCGGGTGCGCTGCAGCGACAGGTAGTACACCGCCACCGCATGCACCGCGCAGAAGGCGATCAGGGCCAGCCAGCAGCCGTCCAGGCCGACCGCCAGCATGTCCCAGCGGTAGCCGGTTTCCAGCCCGAGGTCGATGGCCAGGCGTTGCCCGAGCAGGGAATTGAAGATCGACATCGCATAGGTGGCGGCCAGCAGGAGCATCCCCATCGGCAGCCAGCGCCACTCGCGGCGCCACAGCGCGCGCTGCAGCAGCGCCAGCGGCACCAGCCACAGCAGGCAGGCCACGAAGAACAAGGTGCGGAAGGCCGTGGAATAACCGTGGCCGAAGGACGGCAGCCCGAGAATGGCCATGCAGGCGCACACCGGCAGGGCGGCGAGCAGGGGAACGAGCAGCGGGGTTTCGACTTTCATGCGGCAATTCTAGCGTCTTACTTACCCATCGAATACAGCATTGCGGCGATTTTCCAGCCATCCTCGTCGCGCACCATTTGCCAGCTCTCGCTGCCGCGGTTGGTGAGTTTGCCGTCGCTGAGGAAGTCGAAGTCGAAGTAGACCGAACCGATCGCGCCATTGGTATCGATGCGCACGTTATAGAAGCGTTCCTCGATCGGCTTGGGGCTGGTCTGGACGTACTCGACGAACTTGCTGCGGGCGCCGCCGAACCACTTGCGCGCCGTCGGATGGCGCTGCTTGATGTCGGCCCAGCTCTTGTCGTCGGCCACGGTCAGCCAGCTATCGTGGTCCTGCAGGAACAGGCTGTCCAGGGTCTTGCCGTCGTGGGCGATGATGGCGGCCTTGAACTGCTCGACGACCTGGTTGATGGCGGCGACATCGGCGGCATGAGGATGGTCCGCGGCCTGCACCGGGCTGGCCAGGCAGGCGGCGAGCAGGATCGAAGAGAAGAATGCGCGCATGGGAACTCCTGATGTGGAAAGCTCCCAAGGTAGAAGGCAGCGGGCCGGCGGTCCAGTGGATTGCGCCGACCCGTGCATGGCTTGCGGTGAACGGTGAGCCGGTAGGCGCTAGCGCAGCACCTGCAGCGCCGGCACGATGCGCAGGTCGTGCATCTGGTTCAGGTAAGCCTCCAGGTAGCCCTTGTGCGCGGCCCCGACCACGACCAGCGTGCGGCTGCCGGGCTGTCCTGCGATGGCATCGCGGATGTTCGAGGCCATGCGCAGGTTGCGCGTCTCCCAGTAGCCCACGTAGTTGCGGCCGAACTGCTGCGGCGAGCCTTCCTCGAGCGCGGCGCCGAAGTCGCCGTCGAACACCAGCCGCGCCTGGGACGGGCCGTTGATGGCGCGGTACATCGCCAGCACGCCTTCCGGGCTGCCGAGGGTGGGCTGGAAGCTTTCATCCGCTTTCCTGCGCTGTGCCGCCGCCGGGTTGTCCCAGGCCTTCCTGACGGCCGTGGCAAAGCCTTGTTCGTCCGCGATCATCACGTCCGAGGTATGGTCGTCCATGCCGACGATGCGCTCCAGGCCGAGCGAGGCCGCCAGCGGCGCCGCGATCAGGTAGTTCTCGTTGCGCTTGTCGCGCAGCTGGTCGAGCATGGCGGCCAGCTTGTCGTCGAGGCCATCGCCGGCATGGCGCTCGGATTCCGGCAGGCGCAGCCACTGCACCAGCGCCGAGCTGCGCTCGCCGCCGGCCAGGAACACGGCGGCCAGGTGGCGGCGCTGCGCCGGCGAGGGCGATGCGGGCCAGGCGGCCAGCAGGCGCTCGGCTTCGGCGGTCGCAGCGGGGACGTCGAGGCCTGTTGCGGCCTGCGCCGGCGCCGGGTCCCAGCAGTAGTCGGTAACGGTGTCCTTGTAACGGTGCGGGAAGCGGCGCGCATGGTCGCACTGCATGCCGGACAGCGCCTCGATGGCGATGATCTGCGGCTTCCAGGCGGCGAGTCTTTCGTTCAGCAGGCGCAGGCTGGCCGGCTGGAAGAACTCCTTCAATCCGGACAGGTGGGCCGTGCCCAGCACCAGCACCTCGTTCGGCTTGCCCTTGGCCGGGCCTTTCAGCCTGCTAGGGTCGAAGATGTCCTGCGCCTGCGCCTGCGCAGCGGCGGCGCACAGCATGGCGGCGGTCAGCAGCACGCCGGTCATTCGATGCAGCATTCGATCGTTTCCTTTCATGTTAAGTCAGGACGGCGGTTCCACAGATGCCCGCCCCACGCGGCGCTCAGCCCCACACCCAGCCAGACCAGCACCGAGGCTGCCGTCGCCGTGCCGTGGAAGCCGACGACGTCGGCCAGCGGGGCCTTGTGAAGCTGGATGCCGAGATACAGCCCGAACAGGAACAGCGCCAGGAAGGTGCGCGCGCTGCCGCTGGTGCGGCCCAGCAGGCTGGCCAGGGCAGCCAGGGCGAACACGCCGGCCAGCAGGGCTGCCGCGCGTAAGGGCTCGTGGGCGGCCAGGCGCAGCATGGCGAGGCCGGTGAACATCAGGCCCAGCACCAGGCTTGCCGCCAGCTGGCGCCAGTAGCGGCGCGCGCTCCCGCCCGGCGCCGCGGCAGCCAGCAGGGCGCAGCCGGCATCGCCGTCGCGGGTCGGCAGGTCGCTGGCCAGCACACCCCAGCAAGCCACGCAGGCCAGCGCCAGCGGCGGCAGCGCGTGGATTTCAAGAGCCAGCGCGAACACCTGGGCCGCCAGCAGCAGGGCGATCGCGGCCGGCGCCGACGCCAGGGTCAGGGCGACGTCGGCCAGGGCCTGGCCGGCGATCCCGGGCAGGCGCGCGGACAGCGCAAACAGGGGTTGCGCCAGCCGCGCCAGCGGCCGCAGCCAGCCGTTGAGCAGGGCCAGCGGCGAGCGCCGCGCATGCGTGCGCGCCGGCTTGACGCGGTCGGGTGAATAACGGTGGAACAGGCGCACGGCCAGCAGCAGGGGCAGCAGGGCCAGCAAGGCGGCAAGGACGCGCATGGCCACCAGCTCGCCGGTCCACAGCCATGTCGGCAGCACCAGCGGCGGCGTCGCGCGGTCGAAGTCGGCGATCCCCAGCATCATCTCGTGGATGTCGACCCAGGCCGACAGCGCGGTCACCACGGCGCTCATGCCGCTGAAGTCGACCGGGATGGCGGAGGGCGGCGCGCCCATGCCCTGGGTGGTGGTGGGCAGCATGCCCATCTGCGCGACCCAGAACATGAAGTACAGCAGGTCGCCGCGCTTGCCCATCAGCGGCGCCCAGCTGTCGAACAGGACCGCGCAGCCGGCGGCGAACAGCAGCATCGGCCCCAGCACCAGCACGGACGTCTGCAGATACACGAGCGGCTCGATCGGACCGTCGCCGCGCAGCATATGGCAGACCAGGATGGTGGCCATGTAGGCAGCGGCCAGCGCGGACAGATAGAGCACGCCGCCGCACCAGCGCCCGACAACGAACAAGGCATTGCTGGCCGGGCTGGCGCCGATCACGCCGCCGAGACCGCTGCGCACGTCCTCCGCCATGCGGCCGCGCAGCAGATAAAAGCCGGCCAGTCCGAACAGCAGCGAGGCCATCGCCGCACTGCCCATCGCCAGCGCGGAGCTGGTATAGAGCACGCGCGCCTTCCCGATCGCCATCAGGGTCATGCCGTCGGCCGGATCCGAGATCATCAGCCAGCTGAGGGCCACCACGGCCAGCAAGGTCACCAGCGTCGACAGCCGGCGCAGGCGCACCCGCGCTTCCAGCAGCGCCAGCGTGCGCACGGCATGCGCGTTCATGCCGCTTCCTTCACCGCGTAGCGCTGCGCCATCAGCGCTTCTTCCAGGCTCGGCTCGGACGGCGTCGCGCCGGCGCAGGGCAGGCTGGGATGCGCGATCCTCAGTGCCATCCGCCCGCCCTGGCGCGCCGCATGCAGCACGTGGGTCGTGGCGCGCAGGATCTCGTATTCGTCGGTGTCGACATTGGCCGACCACACCTGGCCGCGCGCACGGCCGAGGATCGCGTCCGGCGTGTCGCAGGCCACCAGGCGGCCGTTGCGCATGATGGCCAGCTGGCCGGCGATGCTCTCGACATCGGACACGATGTGCGTGGAAATGATGACGAGTTTATTGAAGCCCAGCTCGGCCAGCAGGTTGCGGAAGCGCAGGCGTTCTTCCGGATCGAGGCCGGCGGTGGGCTCGTCGACCACCAGCACGTCCGGATCGTTCAGCAGGGCCTGGGCGATGCCGAGGCGGCGCAGCATGCCGCCCGAGAAGCTGCTGGCCTGGCGCCCGGCCTGGTCGTGCAGGTTGACCAGCTCCAGCAGGCGGCGGATGCGGGCCGGATCGCGCACGCCCTTGAGGGCGGCGAAGTACTGCATGAATTCGAGCGCCGAGACGTTGCGGTAGACGCCGAAGTCCTGCGGCAGATAGCCCAGGCGGCGCCGGATCGTCTCCGGTTTCGCGACGATGTCCTGGCCGTCGAACAGGATGCTGCCGCCGGTTGGCTTGGTCAGCGTGGCGATCATCTGCATCAGCGTGGTCTTGCCGGCGCCGTTGTGGCCGATCAAGCCGACCACGCCCGGTTCCAGGCGCAGCGACAGGCCGGCGACGGCCGTGACCTGTTTGCCGAAGGTTTTGGTGACGTTCTGCAGTTCCAGCATGATGCGAGCTCCGGCCAGTGGCGATACGCTACTGTAGGCCGGGCCGGACGTCTGGGTGTCCGCTGTGCGACAGGCTGCACAAAGCGCGGTATGAACGGCAGCGAGGCTGTATTGCCGACCGTTGAACGCGCAGGGCTGCTGCGGCGGCCTCAGTCCAGCTCGTCCTCATCGGCGCCGCGCTCGAGGCGCGGAATCACCTTGACCAGCAGGATGCGCGGGCCGTTGGTCTTCTTGACCACCACGTCGAAGCGCGGGAACTCGATGCGCTGGCCCTGCTTGGGGATGTCGCCGAGCTTGGCCATCAGCAGGCCGCCCACCGATTCGACTTCGTCCAGACCCATGGCCTCGTTGTCGATGTCGATGCCGAGCACGCGCTCGAGCGAGACGATGGGCAGGCTGGCCTTGCCGATGAAGGTGCCGTCGGCCTGCTTGATCCAGTCGTTTTCATTCAGGCGGAATTCGTCGCGGATCTCGCCGACGATGGCGCCCAGCAGATTGTCCAGGGTGATGAATCCGACCGGGCGCTTGCCCTTTTCGCCGATCAGCGCAAAGTGCGGCGCGCCGGTGCGGAAACGGCGGAACAGTTCGAGCGCAGGGGTGCGCGCCGAGATCGTCTCGACGGGCCGCAGGAACTCGGTCAGGTCGGTCACAATCTTGCCGGATTGCTGGGCGAAGAACAGGTCCTTCAGGTGGATCACGCCCAGCACTTCCTCGCCTTCCTCGTCGAACCAGGGGTAGCGCGAGAAGCGGTTGCGGCGCATCGTGTCCATGTTCTGCTCGAGCGAGCGGCTGGCGTACAGCGCGCTCACCTCGTTAATCGGGCGCATCAGGTCCGAAACCGAGTGCTCGCCGAACTCCAGCGACTGCGCCAGGATGTGGCGTTCGTCGTGGGTGAACTTTTCCTTTTCCCCTGTCGTACTGGTGTTCGTACGCAGGATCATCTTCAGTTCTTCGTTCGAGTAATGGGTCTCGTGGCCGCCGGCGCCGGACAGGCCGGCAACGCGCAGCACCATGTTGGCGCTGGCGTTCAGCAGCCAGATCGCCGGGTACATGGCCCAGTAGAAGCCGTACAGCGGCAGCGCGCTCCACAGGCCCACCGCTTCCGGCGTGCGGATCGCCAGCGACTTCGGCGCCAGTTCGCCCACCACGATGTGCAGGAAGGAGATCACGCCGAAGGCGATCACGAAGGACACGCCGTGAATCAGCTGTTCGTTGGTGACGCCGAGCAGAGCGAAGGCCGGCTCGAGGATGCGCGCGAAGGCCGGTTCGCCGACCCAGCCGAGGCCCAGGGAGGCCAGCGTGATGCCGAGCTGGCAGGCGGACAGGTAGGCGTCGAGCTGGCTATGGACCTTGTAGAGGATGCGGCCGCGCAGGCCGCTGCTTTTCGCAATCGCCCGCACGCGGGTCTTGCGCAGCGTGACGATACCGAATTCGGCCGCCACGAAGAAGCCGTTCAGCGCCACCAGGAACAGCGCCAGAACGACAAATAATAGATTTTGCATACAAATGTAGGTTATTCAACGGGCAATGCCGCACCATTGTACAGCTCAGCCGATGCCGCCGCGAGGATGGCCTCGACTGCCGGGTGCTTGATCTTGCGTTCGTTCGAAATCACGTAGAACTGCTCGCGCACGCCCGGCACCGCCCCGACCTGCACCGCGCCGAACTGCGCTTCGATGTCGGCAGCCAGGGCCGCCGGTGCGAAGAACAGGCCGAGGCCGCGCCGTCCGAAGGTGTTGAGCAGGGCGTTGTCTTCGAATTCGCCGACCACGTCCGGCTTCACGTTGGCCTGCAGGAACCATTCGTCGATCTTGCCGCGCAGGGCATTATTACGCGTCGGTAGCAGGAAGGGCGCGCCGTTCAGATTCTTCGGGAAATCTTTTCCCCACTCGGCCGCCAGCCCCGGCAATCCCACCACCAGCATTTCGCTCGAGAACAGCTGGTGGCTGAAGACCTTCAGCGCGCTGCCCGGCTGCACTTCGCGGTCGGTCAGCACGACGTCCAGCTTGTGCAGGGCGAGATCGGCCAGCAGGGCCTCGAACTGGTCTTCGTAGCAGACCAGGCGCACCTTCTTTTCGATGTTCATTGCCGCTTCCAGCATGCGGTAGGCCGACAGCTTGGGCAGCGAGTCCGAGATGCCGACCGACAGGCGCACGCGCCCGCTGTCCGCCTCGGTCACCGCTTCCTGCATCTGCAGGCCCAGCAGGAAGATCTGGTCCGCATAAGTCATCGCCACGCGCCCGGCCTCGGTCAGCACCAGGCGCCGGCCCTGCTGCGAGAAAAGGGTCTTGCCCAGCGACTGCTCGAGCAGGGTCAGCTGCGAGCTGACGGTCTGCACCGCCAGGCCCAGGCGCTCGGCGGCGCGCGTGATGCCGCCTTCCTTGGCGACCACCCAGAAGTAGTAGAGGTGGCGGAAATTCAGGTCGCTTTTCATAGGGCGTGGATGAGTGTCTCAGTATTTTTCGAAGTAATACTCTCATTATCTTCGCTTTTTCCTTTCCCGTCACCTCTCTACACTGCGCCATATCAACAACGAAACAAACCAAGAGGGAAACCAAGATGAAACATTTCAGGGTGTCATTCATTGTCACCGCACTCTGCCTGGCTGCATCGGGGTGGTGGGGCTACACGCACGGCGGCTGGGCGACGGCGCTGTCCGCGGTCGGCATTGCCGCCATCCTGGCCGTGATGGAAGTTTCGCTGTCCTTCGACAACGCGGTGGTGAACGCCTCGGTCCTGAAGACCTGGGACGAGTTCTGGAAGAAGCTGTTCCTGGGCGTGGGCATCATCATCGCCGTGTTCGGCATGCGCCTGCTGTTCCCGCTGGTGATCGTCGCGGTGGCGGCCGACCTTGGCATGGGCGACGTCTGGAAGATGGCGCTGGAGAACCCGAAAGAGTACTCGATGCACCTGACCAACCACCACGCTGAGGTGGCGGCCTTCGGCGGCATGTTCCTGCTGCTGGTCTTCCTGAACTTCCTGTTCGACGACGAGAAGGAACACCACTGGCTGGGTCATGTCGAAGAGAAGCTCGGCTCGCTGGGCAAGGTGTCCTCGATCTCGGTGATGATCGCGATCGGCGCCCTGATGGCCAGCCTGTCGCTGGTGGCCGAGGGCCAGAAGATGGTGGTGCTGATGTCGGGCCTGTGGGGCATCCTGATCTACGTCGGTGTCGATGTGATCAGCAACCTGCTCGAGAAGTCGGAAGAGGGCGGCGGCGAGGTCGGCGACATGGTCAAGCGCGGCGGTATCGGCGGCTTCCTGTACCTGGAAGTGCTGGATGCATCGTTCAGCTTCGACGGCGTGATCGGCGCGTTTGCCATCACCAACGACGTCGTGATCATCATGCTGGGCCTGGCGATCGGTGCGATGTTCGTGCGTTCGCTGACGGTCTACCTGGTGGACAAGGGCACGCTCGACCAGTTCGTCTACCTGGAGCACGGCGCCCACTACGCGATCGGCATCCTGGCTTTCATCATGTTGGCGAGCATGAAGTTCCATGTGCCCGAACTGGTGACCGGCCTGGCTGGCGTGGCCTTCATCGGCGCCTCGGTGTGGAGCTCGATCCGCTACCGCAAGCGTATGGAAGCGATGAGCGTGAGCCACAAAGAGCTGGAAAGCATTAAGTAATAGGTAGGGTGGGCACCCCGTGCCCACGCAGAGATTCCGCGGCGAACGGCAGAACACCAGTTCGCTGCGGTAGTACCAAGGGTGTTCAACTACAAGGAGATTCAACATGGCTATCAGTCTGCAAAAAGGCGGCAACGTCAACCTGTCGAAAGAAGCACCGGGCCTGTCCAAGCTGAAGCTGGGCCTGGGCTGGGATGTGCGCGCCACCGATGGCGCCGCATTCGACCTGGACGGCGTCGCATTCCTGCTGAACCAGTCGGGCAAAGTGCGCTCGGATGCCGACTTCATCTTCTACAACAACGCCAAGTCGGCCGACGGCTCGGTGCAGCACTCGGGCGACAACCGTACCGGCGCCGGCGAAGGCGACGACGAGAGCATCAGCATCGACCTGACCAAGGTGCCGGCCGATGTCGACCGCGTCGTGCTGGCCGTGACCATCCACGAAGGCGATACCCGCCGCCAGAACTTCGGCATGGTCGGCAAGGCCTTCATCCGTTGCGTGAACGACGCCAACCAGAGCGAAGTCGCCCGCTACGACCTGTCCGAAGACGGTTCCACCGAGTCGGCGATGGTCTTCGGCGAGGTCTATCGTAACGGCGCGGACTGGAAGTTCCGCGCGGTCGGCCAGGGCTTCAACGGCGGCCTCGGCCCCCTCGCCAAGAACTACGGCGTGAACGTTTGATTTTTTAACCAACAAAATAAAGGGGGCTCGATGTCATCGAGACCCCCGCCACGGGAGCCAAGTTATGCCTAAATTTACTGTAACCGGAGACGTCGATCCCTTCCTGCACGTGTCCATGCGCCACGGCGAGACCATCTACTGCGAATCCGACGCGATGGTCATGATGGAATCGACGCTCGACCTGAAGGGCAAGATGCGCGGTGGCCTGGGCAGCGCTTTGATGCGCACCTTCGCCAACGGCGAGTCCTTCTTCCAACAGCACATCGAAGCGACCCGCGGCGACGGCGACTGCCTGCTCTCGCCGACCCTGCCGGGGGCGATGCAAATCGTCGACTGCGGCGCGGGCAGCCAGTACATCATCAGCGACGGCGCCTTCGTCGCGGCCAGCTCGGGCGTGGAACTGAAGGTGCGCACCCAGAGCCTGGGCAACGCCCTGTTCGCGCAGAGCGGCGGCTTCTTCGTCACCGAGACGGGCGGCAGCGGCCAGCTGGTGGTGTCGGGCTTCGGCTCGATGAGCATGCTGGAAGTCGAACCGGGCAAGGACGCGATCATCGACAACTCGCACGTGGTGGCCTGGGATTCGACCCTGCGCTACGAGATTTCGATGACGACGGGGCAGAGCAGCGGCTTCCTGGGCAACCTGATCAACAGCCAGACCAGCGGCGAGGGCATCGTCCTGCGCTTCTCCGGTCGCGGCAAGATTTACGTCTGTTCGCGCAACCGCGCCGCATTCAAAGCCTGGATGCAGACGCCGGCGCGCTGAGCGGACTCACTCAACAAAGGAGCAAGAACATGGCAGTCAACCTGCAAAAAGGGCAGAAGATCTCGCTGGAGAAGGAAGCCGGCGGCGCGCTGTCGCGCGTCACGATGGGCCTGGGCTGGGACGTCGCCAAGAGCAAGGGCTTCTTCGGCTTCGGCGGCGGCCAGGGCCAGCCGGTCGACCTGGACGCCTCGGTGGTCCTGTTCGACGAATCGAACCGGCCGATTGACGTGGTCTGGTTCCGCCAGCTCAAGAGCAAGGACGGCAGCATCGTTCATACCGGCGACAACCGCACCGGCGCCGGGGATGGCGACGACGAACAGATCGTGGTCGACCTGCGCAGCGTGCCGCCGGGCGTGAAGTCGCTGGTGTTCACCGTGAACAGCTTCACGGGCCAGAACTTCTCGACCGTGCAGAACGCCTTCTGCCGCATCTTCGACACCGGCAACGGCAAGGAGATCGCGCGCTACGACCTGTCGGTGCAGGGTTCGCACACGGCCCAGATCATGGCCAAGCTGTACCGCCACAACGGCGAATGGAAGATGCACGCGATCGGCGAGAACGGCAGCGGCCGCACCTTCGACGACCTGATGCCGCTGATTACGCCGCACCTGTAATCGCCGCAGCCGTCATCGTATAAATCGTTTTCAGTAGTTCCCCGCGTGGACACGTCTCCGTCCGCGCGTTTCCCGGCCCGGACGGCTTGGCGTCCGGGTTCTTTTACGGCTCCCCTGTGGAGCCGTCTTTTTTTGCCGGTTTCAAAGCACCTCCAGCGCGCGCACGCAGTCACGGCCGGCGCGCTTGGCCTCGTACATCAGCTTGTCGGCGGCCGCAATCAGCTCCTGCAGCGCGGGGCCGGTATCCAGGTCGGCGATGCCGGCAGCGACGCCGAAGCTGGCGGTCGTGCGGATGCGCTCCTCGCCGTCGGCCGATGGGGTGGCGGCCGCCGCAAACCGGCTGCGCAGCCGCTCGGAGAGGGCGATACCGTCGTCGAGCGAGGCGCCGGGCAGGACCGCCAGGAATTCCTCGCCGCCATAGCGGATGACACTGTCCAGGCCTTCGCGCGTCATCGCGACCAGCAGGCGTGCAAAGCTGCGTATGACTTCGTCGCCGTCGGCGTGGCCGTAGCTATCGTTGATGCGCTTGAAGTTGTCGATGTCGCACAGGACCACGGTCACGCGCGCATGCGCGCACAGGGCCTGCTGCGCCAGCGGCGTCATCAGCTTGTCGTGCAGGTAGCGCCGGTTATGGCAGCCGGTCAGGTGGTCGCGCTCGGCCGCGTGCTGCAGCTGCCGCTGGGCGCGGTACTCCTCGCGCGACACCCGGTTGAAGCGCCGCGCCGCCAGGGCGCCGAAGGCGTTGGCGAGCACCAGCAGCATGCTCATCGTGACCACGTCGGCGTGGCTCAGCCGGCCCAGGTGCAGCGCGATGGCCACGAAGACGCCGGTGGCGCCGAATGCCAGCAGCAACGCGTTGACGAAACTGTTCGGGATGTAGAGGTAGACGACGATCAGCATGATCGCCAGCGACATCGCGTGCCAATGGAATTCGGCCGGACGGTGGATCGCGATGAACATGAAGCAGCCCAGCGCCACCGCTTCCGACAGCGAGGCGGCAAGCCGCGTCGCATTCACCGTCAGCGGCCGCCGGTAGGCCAGCCATGCGCACGTGCCGGCCGTGAGCGCGACCACCAGGCGTGCACCGCACAGCGACAGGAAATCCGCGCCGAACCCCAGCACGGCCAGGTCGGTGACCGCAAACGCCATGTAGAACAGCGTGCAGAAGGCCAGCGTGAAGCCGAGCAGGGGCTGGGTCTGCGGCAGCCGATGGTCGAGAAAAGCGGCTTCGTTCGTGCGTGACGCGAACTCGCCGGTGAACGGGTCGATGTCCGCGAGGGAGGAAAAAGGCATGGCGATGCTAGTACAAACTGGATGCCCGGTATTTTGACAGTTTAACCAAAAGAAATAGTCACGCTTTCTAACCGTTGTAAAAAGAGCTTGACGAAGCAAACCACGAGTATTACTGTATTAATCACTTAATACACTAGACAGCATGACCGACCATACCGCCAACCTGTTTTCGATCGCGACCGGCTCGTCCGAACCGATCTACCGCCAGCTCGTCGAGCAGGTGCGCCGCCTTGCCGCCGCGGGCCAGCTCAAGCCGGGCGACGGCATGCCCTCGGTGCGCGAGATCGCATCAAGGCTGGCCCTCAATCCGATGACCGTCTCCAAGGCCTACGGCCTGCTCGAGATGGAAGGGGTGCTGGCGCGCCGCCGCGGGCTGGGCATGGTCGTCGCCGACTTCGCACCGGCCAAACCGGCCGACCGCGCCGAACTGCTGCGTCCCGCGCTGGAGCGCGCCGCCCTCGAGGCGCGCCAGCTCGAGCTCGACCCCGACACCGTCCTGACCTTGTTCGCCACGATCCTGAAGGAAGCACCATGATCAATAAGAAAAATGCAGCGTTCGTCCAGATGTCGTCCGTCACCAAACACTTCGGCGCCCGCCAGGTGCTCGACCGCCTCGACTGGCAGGTCGCGCCCGGCCAGGTGATCGGCCTGCTGGGCCGCAACGGCGCCGGCAAGTCGACCCTGCTCGAGTGCATGCTCGGCCTGCGCGAGATCGATGGCGGCAGCGTCAACCTGTTCGGCGAGGATGCAGCCGCGCTGTCGGACCAGGCCCGCGCCGGCATCGGCTACGTGCCGCAGAAATCCGACCTGTTCGAGTGGCTCACGCCGGTGCAGATGCTGGACTACTTCGAGGCCATGTACCCGCGCTGGAACAAGGCCAAGGTCGAGGGCCTGCTGTCGCGCTGGGGCTTCGACCAGCTCAAGCGCAACAGCCCGATCAAGAAGCTCTCCGGCGGCGAGCAGCAGCGCCTGTCCATCATCCGCGCGCTGGCGCACGAGCCCGAGCTGCTGGTGCTCGACGAGCCGGTATCCGCGCTGGACCCGGTCGGGCGCCGCGACTTCCTGCGCGAGCTGGTGGATCAGGTGATCGAGCGCGGCACCACGGTCGTGTTCTCGACCCACATCCTGTCCGACCTCGAACGCGTGGCCTTCGACCTGGCCTTCCTGAAGGACGGCAAGATCGCGCTGCAGGGCCAGACTGACGCCCTGCTGGAAGGCGCGCGCCGCATCGTCGCGGCGCCGCACGCACTGCCGCCGGGACGCCTGGACGGCGAGCTGCGCCGCACCCACGAAGGCGCGATGACCAGCGTGATCGTGCAGGCGGCGGGCGAGCAGCTCGAACAGCTGGCCGGCAAGCCGGGCGTGCGCGTCGAAGCCCTCAGCCTGGAAGACCTGTTCATCGAGATGACCCGCGAGGTGAATAAATGAATGCTGCCATGAACGCACATGCCGGCGCATGGCGCGACTACCGCAGCATCTGGGCGGCGGCCGTGAGCGCCCGCGAAGGGAATACCGGCGGCTGGCTGAACTGGCTGGCGCTGCTGCTGATGCTGGGCGGCCTCGCCCTGCGCCTGGGCGGCCTGATGCCGGCGCCGGTCTTCGCGAAGTTCGAGACGGGCGTCGCGGCCGGCTGGCTGACGCTGATCTGGATGGTCCAGTTCCTGCCCGCCTCGGTCCTGATGAATTCCGCGTCCAACGCCCGCCTGGTGCCGCGCCAGCGCCGCCGCCTGATGCAGATGGCGGCGGGCGGCTGGCTGCTGATCGCCGCCGGCGTGACCTTCGCCTTCGGCAGCTGGCGGTTCTTTCCGCTGATCGCCGCCTACCTGCTGGGCGCGGCCCTGATGCGCACCGGCATGCGCCAGGCCATCGGCCTGATCGTGCTGACCTCGAACTGGCCGCTGATCGCCAGGCGCCTGCTGCCGGCGGAACTGGTCGCAGCCATGACCAGCACGCCGGGACTGGCGATCGAAAGCGTGGTCCTGGTGCTGCTGTCCGCCTGGACCCTGTTGCGGCTGTACCCGGCCGGCGGCGACCGCCACATGGAAGGCCATGCCAAGGCCGCGGCGACCCTCAAGCGTTACGAGACGCGCGACATCGCCTCGAATCAGGGCGCCGCCTGGAGCAGCCGGCTTGCCTATGGCCCGGCGCTGCGCAATGACTGCCGCCGGCGCAGGCCGGGCACGATGCTGATGCATGCGCTGGGCCCGTCCGGACACTGGAGCGCCTGGGTGGCCGGCGCGGCCATCCTGCTGGCCATCGCCCTGGCGCTGGGCCTGCTGCCGCTGCTGTTCGGCCGCCCGGTGGCCTTCGGCGCGAGCGACTGGATGCTGGGCTTCGGCATGTCGGTTTCCGGTTTCATGGTCATGTTCAGCACCGCCCACCTCACGCAGCAATTGCGCAGGACAGCCGGCGAACAGGCCTTGCTCCGCCTGACGCCGCTGGCCGGCGATGCGGCCCTGCTGAACCGCCGCCTTGCCGCGGGCCTGTTGAAGGCCGCGCTGGTCAGCTGGGGCATGCTGGTGGGCGTGATCCTGCTGGCGGCCTGGCTGATCGGCGCCGACGGCGAGATCCTGGCGCGCTACGTGGGTACCTGCTGCCTCGGCGGACAGCTGGCGATGACGGGCCTGCTGGGAGACCTCGGCCACAGCGTCCCGAACTACGACCTGGCGCGTTTCTTCAAGCTGGCGCTGCAAGCCGGCTGCAACCTGGCGATCGCCTTCGCCCTGAGCCTGCTGGGCGGCGTGACCGCGGTCTGGCTGGCGCTGGTCAGCGTGCTCGGCGCCGTGCTGGTGCTGACGCTGGGCTGGCGCAGGATGATGGCATCCAGCCCGGCTTTCCCGGCAGGGCGGATGGGCTAGGAAAAGCCTACCACTCGCGCCATTCGCTGGCCGGGCCTTCGCCGCCGCCATACTCGGTCGGATCGAGGCCGGCGGCGGTGGCGATGGTGTTGACCAGCGCGCAGAGTTCTTCGCGTTCCTCGGTCTCGATCAGGCGGTCGTCTTCGTCGTCCATGTCGTTCAGGGCCAGGACCGCGTGCTCGAAGGCCGCCAGCTTGGCTTCATCCTCGGCATTCACGCCGAGCTTCCCCAGGTCGGCAATCAGCTTGTCGAAGATTTTGGTGAAGGCCGCGCAGACCTCCGGCGTGTACTGATCCAGCCCGCTCTCGCCCCAGCGCTGGAAGGGGTAGTCCGCTTTCGCGGCCTTCAGCTTGTTCAGGTAATCCTGCATGCTCATTCTTGGTCTCCTCAATGTCCGCGCTTCTGCACCAGCGCCGTGCCGATGCCGTGGCGGTGTCCCTCGCTGACCGCGGTCACGGTCCCATCCGGATTGAACACGATCGCGTTCGCCGCGCCGATTTCTTCGGGCGCCGGGCTGGTTTCCCACTTGTGACCGAAGTTCTCCAGTCCCCTGGCCTGCATGCTGCCGACGAAGCCCGGCTCCACCGACGTCTCCTTGCCGTTGCGTTGCGAAAGGCGCGGCGCATCGATGGCCTTGTCCATGCTCATGCCGAGGTCGACGTGGTTGACGATGGTCTGCAGCACGGTGGTGATGATGGTGGCGCCGCCCGGGCTGCCGATGGTGAAGGCCGGCTTGCCGTCCTTCAGCACGATGGTCGGCGCCATGCTGGAGCGCGGGCGCTTGCCGGCTTCCGGGATGTTCGGCGCCGGGCCGGTGAAGTCGAAGTCCGTCATCTCGTTATTCAGCAGGAAGCCATAGCCCGGCACCACGATGCCGCTGCCGCCCCAGGATTCGATGGTGAAGGTGTAGGAGACCACGTTGCCTTCCTTGTCCGACACGGTGAGGTGGGTCGTGTGCGTGCCTTCCTGGATCAGCTTCTGCTGCGGGCGCAGCGGGAAGCTCTGGTCGTTCTCGTATAAAAAGGCGTCGCCGGCCGGGACCACGGCAGCGGCCTTGTCGGCGCGGATCAGCGAGCGGCGCTGGGCCGCGAACTGCTTGGACAGGATGCCGTCGACCGGCGCATCGACGTATTCCGGATCGGCCAGGTAGGCGTTGCGGTCGGCGAAGGCCAGGCGGCTGGCTTCCAGGTACAGGTGCTCGACGTTCGGGCGCGGCATGCCTTTCAGCTCGTAGCCTTCGAGGATGTTGAGGGCCTCGGCCACTGCGATGCCGCCGCTGCTGGGCAGGGGCATGCCGTAGATGTCGTAGCCGCGGTAGGTCGAACGGATGGGCTGGCGGATGCGCGCTTCGTAGTTGGCCAGGTCCGCCAGGCTCATCGTGCCGGGCCTGACCTGGGCGCCGTTCGCCAGCGGCGGGCGGTTGACGGCATCGACCATCGCCTTCGCCATCGGTCCTTCATAAAAGGCCTTGTAGCCGCGCGCGGCGATTTCTTTATAGGCCTTGGCCATGTCCGGATTCTTGAGCAGGGTGCCGGTGGCGACCGCCTTGCCGTTCCTCAGGTAGAGCTGGCTGGTGCTCGTAAACAGCTGAAATTTTCTTTCATTTTCGGCCGTTAATTTGTGAAAAGTTTCACTGACGGGAAAGCCCTTGGTGGCCACGTCGATGGCCGGCGCCAGCACCTGTTTGAAGGACATGGTGCCGTAGCGCTGCAGGGCTTCGTGCCAGCCGCGCACCGTACCCGGCACGCCCACCGAGGCGCCGCTGGCGACCGCGGTCTCGAAATCGATCGGCTTGCCGTTTTCCTGGAACACGGCCGGGCTGAAGGAGTTCGGGGCGGTCTCGCGGTGGTCGATGGTGATCACGCGCTTGTCCTTGGCCAGGTAGATGACCATGAAGCCGCCGCCGCCGATACCGCAGCTGAACGGGTCGGTCACGCCCAGGGTGGCGGCGGCAGCGACGGCGGCGTCGATCGCATTGCCACCCTTGTTCAGGATGGCGATGGCCGATTCCGACGCCTTTTCGCTGATGGTGGCGACCGCGCCCCCGGTGCCGGTGGCGACCGGGTTCCTGGCGAGCGCCAGCGGCGGCGTGAGGACGATGGACAGGATCAGTGCGCCGGCGAGCGCTTTCGCGGATGTGGTCATGGACTGGTGATTTTGAGCGTGACGGGAATGACGTCGCCGGGGCGCGTCGCATTGGTGTTGCGCACGGGCGGGATGCTGGCCGGGTCGAGCGCCACGCGGGCGCCGCGCAGGGATCGGGGCCTGGCAACCAGCTGGTCCGGGCCGAGCGCGAATTCTTCGCGGCCATCCGGTCCCTCCAGCGCGAACTGGAAGCTCAGCTTGCCGGCCCAGACGCAGCGTGCGTTGGGCGGGCAGCGGCTGTCGCTGAAGCTGTCGTAGCTGAGGGTGGTGTTGCCGGACAGGCCCACGCGCTGGCCCGGTTGCAGCGGATACGTCCCGTCCTTGAGCGGCGCGGTGGCGCACCCGGTCAGGCCAATCAGAACAAGCGGAGCGAGCAACCTCATTGCATCTTTCCGGTTATTTGCGGAAAGCCAATCATAGCAAAGATGCCAGGCAGAGCAGGGCGGGGCACGGTCGTGTTGTGCGGGTAGGGAGCGCAAGTGCGCACGGTTGAACAGAATTAACTATTTCCCAATATGTTTCCGGTATGATGGGGCTCAATTTCATCAAATTTGCCCCAGCAGAGAGATGCGCATGACGACACAGACACGGCGGTTCGGCGGGTTCGGCATCGACCAACTGCGCCAGCAATTGGAGGAGCGTATCGATCGCCACCTGGCACAGAGTCCGGATCAGGCGGACCTGCTGACCCTGGCCATGCGCGCGGGTGCGCTCGGCGCCGGCAAGCGCATGCGGCCGCTGCTGATGATGCTGGTGGCGCGCGACCTCGGCTGCGACTCGGGCGCCCTGGTGGACGTCGCCTGCGCGGTCGAGATGGTGCACGCGGCTTCGCTGATCCTCGACGACATGCCCTGCATGGACAATGCCATGCTGCGCCGCGGCGAGCCCACCATCCACGTGCGTTTCGGCGAAGACGTCGCCATCCTGGCCGCCGTCGGCCTGCTCAGCCGCGCCTTCGGCATCCTGGCCGCGGCCCACGAGATCCCGGCGCCGATCCGCGCGCGCCTGGTCGCCAAATTGTCGGAAACGGTCGGCGACCAGGGCCTGGTCAAGGGCCAGTTCCTCGACCTGCATGGCAGCCGCAAGAGCGCCGCCGAGATCGCCGCTACCAACGAACTCAAGACCGGCGTGCTGCTGGGCGTGGCGGTCGACATGGCCGCCGTCATTGCCGAATCCGACGATTGCGTGGCCCAGTCGCTGCGTGCTTTTGCACTGGCGGCCGGCCAGGCCTTCCAGATCCGCGACGACTTCCAGGACGGCCCCGGCAACGACAGCGCCGTTACCGGCAAGGACACCGGCAAGGACCTCGGCAAGCCGACCTTCATCAACACCCTCGGCCATGAGGAGGCGCGCCGCCGGCTCGACCATCACCTCGACGAAGCCGAGCGCCACCTGAGCGCGGCCCTGGGCGCAAGCGGCCATACGCGCCGCTTCGTCGCCGGCCTGTTCGCGCGTAGCCAGGACAGCGCGGCCTTCGCGTCGACACCCAAGGCCCACTCGCATGCGGCCGGCGCCAGGTTGAGCCTGGCGCGCCACTGAGCGCGGACGGAGACGGAGCATGGCGCACTTCGGCGTGGTCGCACCGGCGTTCTACAGCCACTTCAGCGCATTGGCCGCGCTCAGTCTCGAGCTGGTCAAGCGCGGCCACCGCGTGACTTTCCTGCAGCGGCCGGACGCCGCCATCTACCTGAAGGACGCGCGCATCGGCTTCCATGCGCTGGGCAGCAGCACTCATCCACCGGGTTCGCTGGCGGCCTCGCTGCGGCGCGCGGCCAGTCCCGGCGGGCCGCTGGGCCTGCGCCAGGTCATCCTCGACATGGCTCGCGGCACCGAGATGCTGTGCCGCGAGCTGCCGGCGGCGCTGCAGACCCTGCGCATCGACGCCTTGATCGCCGACCAGATGGAAGCGGCCGGCGGCCTGGTGGCCGAGGCGCTCGGCATGCCCTTCGTCTCGGTGGCCTGCGCGATGCCGGTCAACCGCGAGCCGGGCATACCGCTGGCCGTGATGCCCTTCGCGTACGAGAACAGCGAGCGGGCGTATCAGGTGGTGGAGGGCAGTACCCGCGTCTACGACTGGATGATGCGGCCGCACGGCGCGGTGATCGCAGCGCAGGCGCGCCGCCTCGGCCTCGGCAAGCGCAGCGGCCTGCACGATTGCCTCTCGCCGCTGGCGCAGATCAGCCAGACCACCGACGCCTTCGATTTCCCGCGCCGCGCGCTGCCGCCGCATTTCCATCACGTGGGACCGCTGCGCGCGCTGGCCGACACTGGCGCTTCAGAGCCCACGCCGCTGCCGGAAATCGACGCCGGCAGGCCCTTCGTGTTCGCCTCGCTCGGTACCCTGCAGGGCCACCGCTTCGGCATCTTCAAGCGTATCGCCAAGGCTTGCCGCCGGCTCGACGCCCAGCTGCTGGTCGCGCATTGCGGCGGTCTCGATACGGACCAGGAAGATGCCTTGACCCGCGCCGGCGCCAGCTGGGTCTGCGCATTTGCGCCGCAGCGGGAAGCGCTGGCGCGCGCCGATGCCGTGGTGTCGCATGCCGGCATCAACACGGTGATGGATGCGGTCGAGGCGCGCACGCCTATCCTGGCGATGCCGGTGACCTTCGACCAGCCGGGCACCGCCGCCCGCATCCTCCACGCCGGGATCGGCCTGCGCGCCTCGACGCGCCTGGCCGGCCCCGCCACCATCGCACGCCAGCTGCAACATTTGTTCAAAGAGGAGCGCTTCTTCGAGCGGCTCGACGAGCAGGCGGCCAGCCTGGCCCAGGCCGGCGGCGTGCCGCGCGCGGCCAGCATCGTCGAGGCCGCGCTACGCCTGCGCCGCAGCGAAGACCGGCGGGCGCCGGCTGGCAGCGCGGTACGGGCGCCGGCATGAGTACCGGCGACCGAGCCGCCCCCTGGGACCTGATCCTGGCCGGCGGCGGCCTGGCCAACGGTCTGATCGCCTGGCGCCTGGCGCAGCAGCGGCCGGAGCTGCGCATCCTGCTGCTGGAACAGGGAGCGCATGTGGGCGGCAACCACACATGGTCCTTCCACGACAGCGATCTCGATGCGCCGCAGCTGGCCTGGATCGCGCCGCTGGTGTCACACCGCTGGCCGCGTTACGAGGTCGTGTTCCCGAAGCTGTGGCGCAGGCTCGAGGGTGGCTATGCCAGCATCGCCTCGCAGGATTTCGCGCGCGTGGTCGAAGCCGCGCTCGGGCCGGCGCTGCGCCTGCAGGCGCGCATCGCCGCCATCGGCCCGACCCGGGTCGAACTCGAAGGCGGCGAGGTGCTGCAGGCGCGCGCCGTGATCGACGGCCGCGGCATGCGGGCAAGCAGCCGGCTGGCGCTGGGCTGCCAGACCTTCCTCGGCCAGGAAGTGCTGCTGGCCGAGCCGCATGGCCTGACTGCGCCGCTCATCATGGACGCCAGCGTCGAGCAGCAGGGCGGCTACCGCTTCGTCTACGTACTGCCCTTCGATAGCCATCGCGTGCTGATCGAGGACACCCACTATGTCGACAACGCCACGTGGGAGCCCGAACGCCTGCGCGCCAACATCGCCGCCTATGTGCGGGCGCGTGGCTGGCGCGTCGAGCGGGTGCTGCGCGAGGAAGAGGGCAGGCTGCCGATCGTGCTGGCCGGCGACTTCGACGCCTACTGGCACGACCTGGCCGGCCAGCCCAGCGCCGGCCTGCGCGCCGGGCTGTTCCACTCGACCACCGGCTACTCGCTGCCGCACGCGGTGCGCCTGGCCGAGCGCATCGCGTCCATGCGCGCGCTCGACGCGGCCACGCTGTTCGCCGCCATCCGCGACGAGGCCGCGCTGGAATGGCGGCGCCAGCGTTTCTTCCGCCTGCTGAACCGCATGCTTTTTTTGGCGGGCAGCCCGGACCACCGCTGGCGCGTGATGCAGCGCTTCTACCGCTTGCCGGCTCCCCTCATCAAGAATTTTTACGCCGGCCGCCTGAGTTTGAAGGACAAGGCACGCCTCTTGAGCGGCAAGCCGCCGGTGCCCGTGGGCCAGGCCTTCCTTGCCGCATGCAAGATCCACCCTCACCAGATCGGAAACGCAGAATGAACGCACGGAACATCGAAGCGCGCCGCGCAGTGGTCGTCGGCGCCGGCTTCGGCGGGCTGGCCCTGGCCATCCGCCTGCAGGCCCGCGGCATCCAGACCACGCTGCTGGAAAAGCGCGACAAACCGGGCGGCCGCGCCTATGTCTACGAAGACCAGGGCTTCGTGTTCGACGCCGGCCCCACCGTCATCACCGATCCCTCGTGCATCGAGGAGCTGTTCGCACTGGCCGGCAAGCGCATCGAAAACTACGTGGAGATGCTGCCGGTATCGCCCTTCTACCGCCTGTGCTGGGAAGACGGCAGCCACTTCGACTATGCTAACGACCAGGAGGCGCTGGACCGCCAGATCCACGCGCGCAACCCGGCCGACGTGGCAGGCTACCGGCGCTTCCTGGCGTATTCGAAGGCGGTGTTCGCCGAGGGCTATCTGAAACTGGGCGCCGTGCCCTTTCTTTCCTTCCGCGACATGATCGCCGCCGGTCCGCAGCTGGCGCGTTTGCAGGCCTGGCGCAGCGTGTACGGCATCGTGTCCCGCTTCATCCAGGACGAGCAGCTGCGCCAGGCTTTCTCTTTCCACTCGCTGCTGGTGGGCGGGAATCCCTTTGCCACCTCCTCGATCTACACCCTGATCCATGCGCTGGAACGCGAGTGGGGCGTGTGGTTCCCGCGCGGCGGCACCGGCGCCCTGGTGCGTGCGCTGGTGCGCCTGTTCGAGGACATCGGCGGGCGCATCGAACTGAATGCTTCCGTGGCGCAGATCGAGGTCAGCGGCGCACGCACCACCGGCGTGCGGCTGGAGGATGGGCGCATGTTCGCGGCGGATGCGGTGGCCTCGAACGCCGACGTAGTCCACACCTATGCGAAGCTGCTGGGCCAACATCCGCGCGGCGCGGCGGAAGGGGCATCGCTGGCGAAGAAGAAGTTTTCCAACTCGCTGTTCGTGCTCTACTTCGGCCTCGACAAGCACCACAGCCAGCTGCGGCATCACACGGTCTGCTTCGGGCCGCGCTACCGGGAGCTGATCAGGGACATCTTCAAGGGCGAGACCCTCGCCGAGGACTTCTCGCTCTACCTGCACGCGCCTTGCGTGACCGACCCCTCGCTGGCGCCGCCCGGCTGCGGCAGCCACTACGTGCTGGCGCCCGTGCCCCACCTTGGCAACGCGGCTATCGACTGGGAAGAGGAGGGGCCGAAGTACCGCGATCGTATCTTCGACTACCTGGAACGGCGCTACATGCCGGGCCTGCGCAGCCAGCTGGTCACCAGCCGCATCTTCACGCCGCTGGATTTCCGCGACCAGCTCAATGCGCATCATGGATCGGCGTTCTCGCTGGAGCCGCTGCTGACCCAGAGTGCCTGGTTCCGCCCGCACAACCGCGACGCCGAGCTGGCCAACTTCTACCTGGTCGGCGCCGGCACCCATCCCGGCGCCGGCGTGCCGGGCGTGATCGGCTCGGCCAAGGCCACCGCCGGCCTAATGCTGCAGGCGCTGCAGGAAGGAGTGCGCGCATGAAGGAGGCTTTGCTGAATCACGCCGAGAACACCATCGCGGTCGGCTCGAAGAGCTTCGCCGCCGCTGCCAGGCTGTTCGACCCGGCCACGCGGCGCAGCGTGCTGATGCTGTACGCCTGGTGCCGCCACTGCGACGACGTGGTCGACGGCCAGGAACTGGGCTTCAATGCCGCGCCGCGCGAGCAGGTCGACGCCGCTGCCAAGCTGGCCATCCTGCGCGAGCAGACCCGCCGTGCCTATGCCGGCGAACGGATGCAGGATCCGGCCTTTGCCGCCTTCCAGGAAGCTGCGCTGCGCCACCATATCCCGCAGCGCTTCGCCTTCGACCACCTAGCCGGCTTCGCGATGGACGTCGAAGGCGCGCGCTACGAAACGATAGCGGACACGCTGCGCTACTGCTACCACGTGGCGGGCGTCGTCGGCCTGATGATGGCCGCCATCATGGGCGTCAGCGAGCCGCGCCTGCTCGACCGCGCCTGCGACCTGGGCCTGGCCTTCCAGCTGACGAACATCGCGCGCGACATCGTCGAGGACGCGCACGTGGGACGCTGCTATGTACCGGCCCAATGGCTGCGTGAAGCGGGCATTCCCGTCCATGAAGCCGCGCTGCCGCAACACCGGGCGGCGCTGGCGACGGTGGCGGCGCGCCTGGTCGACGCCGCCGAGCCTTACTACGACTCGGCCCTGGACGGCATCGCCGGCCTGCCGCTGCGCTCGGCCTGGGCGATCGCCACCGCGCGCAAGGTGTACCGGCAGATCGGGGTGGTGGTGAAGCAGCGCGGCGCGCGAGCCTGGGACGAGCGGGCAGGGACGTCGAAGGCGACCAAGCTGCGCCTGCTTGCGGAAGGCGGCGTGCAGGCCCTCAGCTCGCGTCTTGCGACTCCGCGGCCGCGTCCGGCCGGCCTGTGGCAGCGTCCTGGCGCCGCTGGCGAAGCGGCCCCTGGTGCAAGGCATGCAACTGCCGCTTGAGAACATCTACCGGCGGCGCATACAGGAAGCCGAAGGACACCGCGCCGTCCTTGCCGGCCACGGCGTGGTGCATGCGGTGGGCCTGGTACAGGCGCTTCAGGTAGCCGCTGCGCGGCACGTAGCGGAAGGGCCAGCGCTGGTGCACCAGGCCGTCGTGCGCCACGAAATACAGGAAGCCATAGGCCGTCATGCCGGCGCCGATCCACTCCAGCGGATGGTGGCCCAGCGTGGCGCCGGCGTAGATCAGGGCGATCGCCACGCCCGCGAACACGATGGCGTACAGGTCGTTCTTCTCGAACCATCCGCTGCGCGGCTCGTGGTGCGAGCGGTGCCACGCCCAGCCGAAGCCGTGCATCACGTATTTGTGCGCGACGATGGAAAACACTTCCATCAGGACCACGGTAGCGACGAGGATGAGGGCATTGAAGATCATGAAAGCAGCCTACCATATTGAAAGGAAAAGCATGACCCGATTCATCCAGCTGTTCACGAGCGCTCTGCTGCTGGCGGCCGCCGCCGGCGCCTCGGCCGCCACCGTCGAAGTCCACGTCACGGCTGTGGCCGGCGGCAAGGGCACGATCCGGGTCGCGGTCTGCGACCGGGAACGCTTCCTGAAGCAGTGCGCGTACACGGCCTCGATGCCGGCGCGCGAGGGCGAGAACGTGATCGCGGTGCCGAATGTGCCGCAGGGCAGCTGGGCCGTGCTGGTCTACCAGGACGAGAACGGCAACGCTGAACTGGACCGCAACCTGCTCGGCATCCCGAAGGAGAACTACGGCTTCAGCCGCGATGCGGCCAGTCGATTCGGTCCGCCGGGTTTCGACGATGCGGTCATCGAGGTCAGGGATGAGGTGACGGTGGCGAAGATTAAGCTGCACTGAGCAAGCTGCACTGACCGGCCTGCGCGCCACGGACGAGCAACGACTGGCATCATTGCCCCAAATCGAACGGGGAGCGATGCATCATGTGGTGGGAACAAAGCTGGCTGACGATACAGCAGGAATTTTCGGACCTGGGCGACGCCCAGGACATCACGCGCGTGGTCGTGCGCCTGATCGTGGCCGTGGTGCTGGGCGGCCTGCTCGGCTACGAGCGCGAGTCGATCGGCGCGCCGGCGGGGCAGCGTACCCACATGCTGGTGGCGCTCGGCTCGGCGATCTTCGTCCTGATCCCGCTGCAGGCCGGCATGAAGATCGAGGACTTGTCGCGCGTGCTGCAGGGCGTGACGGCGGGGATCGGCTTCCTCGGCGCCGGCGCCATCCTCAAGCTGCGCGACCGTAATGACATCAAGGGCCTGACCACGGCCGCCAGCGTGTGGCTGACCGCCGCCGTCGGCGTGGCGGCCGGGATGGGCAGGGAGACCACGGCGGTGGTCAGCGCCGTGTTCGCGTTCGTGATCCTGTCCCTGCTGCGGCGCAAGGACAAGGACTGAGCCTGGGCCGGCTCAGGCGACGTAAGGCTGGTAGACGATCCCGTTCTGCATCTGGCCGACCAGCAGCGTGTGCAGTTCGGGGCTCTCGCTGATCGCCGCCAGCACCTGGCCTTCGGTGGCGCCGTGTTTCATGACATCCAGCCAGTAGGCATAGCCGCCCGCGTCCGGGGTTCGGTGCAGCATGTGCTGGTACACCTTGACCAGGAAATCCTCGGCATTGCGCGTGGCGCCGTACATCTTGACGAATTCGTCGGCTTTGGTGAATTCCGTCGCCACGTCGACCAGCGAGACGCCGCGGTCCAGTGCGCCGAGCCAGAAGCCCAGGCCGCCCACGTCGGGCACGCGGTCGAAGGCGGCCGCATACAGCTGGTAGGCCTTGCCGGCGATGCCGTCGATGTCGAGGGCCAGCGCGCCGTCGGCGAACAGCAGGCGCTCGATGCCGGTCAGGGTGTCACTGCCATCGATGCCGGCCTTGTCGGTCACACGCAGGCCGGTGTCGAGCATTGTGATCGTGTAGCCGGCCCGCTCGCCGCCATAGGCAGCCATGTCGCGTCCGGCGCCGCCGTCGAGGCGGTCGTCGCCGCCACCGCCTTGCAGCAGGTCGTTGCCGGCGCCACCGCTGATGCTGTTGGCAACGGCATTCCCGAAAATGAGGTCGTTGCCGGCGCCGCCGATCGCGTTTTCGATCACCGAGCCGATATCGATCGTGATCTGGCCTTTCGCGGTGATCGTCGCCCCCTTGGCGCCCACATAACTCCAGAAGCCCTGTTCCAGCGACAGGGTCAGGTCCTGGGTCTGCGCCGAGCCGTCGATGGTGTCGTTGCCGCCGCCGTCGCCGATCATGAGGTAGTCGCGGCCGATGGTGTAGCGCGTGTCGTCGCCGTGGTAGGTGCTCGCCGCGCCGTAGATGTACTGCAGGGCCGCGATGTCGAGAGGGCTGAACTGCCCCGGATTGCTCTCGACGCCCGTATAGCTCATGATCGAATTCTGCACGTTGTCGTCGGCTTCGGGCAGGAAGGGGCCGATGCCGGTGTGGCCAAGTGCGTCGTCGGTGCCGAAGGGATGCTTCAGGCCGAGCGCATGGCCGATCTCGTGGGTGACCACGCGCATGAATTCCCAGCCTTCGTCCAGGCCGGGCGAGAGCGCAAGCGTGGAGCTGTCGACCATGACCCTGCCGCTCGCCAGGCCCGGCGCCAGCATATAGCCATAGCCGGCCGAGTCCTGCTGCTTGTTGTTGGCGAAGACGATGGTGCCTTCGCCTTCGGTGTCGGTGGTTTCGACGAAGTGCACGTTCAGCACGGTCTCCATGTAGGCCAGTACCGCCCTGGTATAGCCGATCTGGGAGTCGTTGAAGGGCTTGAAGCCCTTCTTGTCATCGTCCTTGAAAAAGCTCGGCGGCGTCTGCGCGAACGCGTAGCCGATGATGTGGGCCTCGCCGAGCGTCGCGGCGACGAAGGGCGCGCCGTCATGGACGAGCGCATCGATCCAGTAGGGCAGCTTCTTGACGCCCGGCGCCCAGGTCCAGTCCTCGACATCGGGATTGGTCTTGTACCAGTCCACCCGGATCGTGCCGCTGTCGTGGCCGCCGGAATCGTAGACCAGGTCGGTGCGGTTGCGGATCTCGTAGTGGTCGTCGCCGTCGTCGCCGACCAGGGCATTCAGGCCGCTGCCGCCGTCCAGGCTGTCGTTGCCGCCTTCGCCGAACATCAGGTCGTCGCCGTCGCCGCCCAGCAGGGTGTCGTTGCCGCTATTCCCGTCCAGGTAGTCGTCGCCCGCGCCGCCGTCGAGCAGGTCGTTGCCGCCGTTGCCGACAATATCGTCGTCGCCGGCGCCGCCGTGGATGTTTTCGTCGGCGAGCGTGCCCTTCAGGGTGTCATTGAGGGGCGTGCCGTCGATGCGGATCGAGCCGAGGGGGTTTGCTGGCGTAGTCACGAGGCCTCCTTGCTGGGAAAACATGACGATATCCCATATTACACGGGGGAAAATCCTCGCTTTCTCACCCTTCCCTAATTAGTCCCGGTCAGGGGCACCTAGAGGAAATAGAGGCCGATACGGGCGCGCCTCGTCCACCGCGCGGGCGAAGGAGGGGCGTGCGAGCAGGCGCGCACGGTAGGCGCGCAGCACGGGGAAGTCTGCCGGGATCGGATGGGTCCAGTCCGCGTAGAACAGCGCGGGCGCGGCGGCGCAGTCGGCCAGCGTGAAGTCTTCGCCTGCAGCCCACGTCCTGCCCGCAAGCCGCTGCTCGAGCCAGGCATAGGCCCAGTCCAGCTTTTCCACGGCGTGCGCCAGGCCATCGCGGCGCTTGTCCGGGTCGCCGCTCAGGGCGCCGCCGACGGCATGCTGGACCGGCGACATCACGTGGAGGTCGAAGAAGCGGTCGAGGAAGCGCACGTCCAGCGCTGCCATCGGATCGGCCGGCAGCAGGGCCAGTTTGCCGGGATGGGCCAGTTGCAGGTATTCGATGATGATGCTGGTTTCGGCGAAGTCGCGATCGCCGTCGACCAGGACGGGAAATTTGCGCAGCGGCCAGAGGCGCAGCCATTCGGCGACGTGTTCGGGCGTCTCGGGTCCGATGCAGCGGAATTCGAAGGGCAGGGCGCCTTCGTAGAGTGCGATGAGCACTTTCTGGGTGTAGGAAGAGAAGGGATGGCCGTAGAGCAGGAGCGACATGGCTGGGGCGCTTTCATCGGTGAGGGATGGCTACTCTACCCTGAATTGGCGTATGCTTGTCAATTCAACCATCATGGAGAGGTGAACGATGAAGCGTCTGAGCGCCACCGATTTCGATCCTGAAGTGCTGAAGCTGTTCGATGGCTATGTCCACGGCCGCCTGTCGCGCCGCGACTTTCTTGCGCGGGCGGGACGTTACGCGGTCGGCGGCGCGACTGCCGCCACCTTGCTGGCGCAGCTCTCGCCCTCGTTCGCGGCGCCGCTGGTGGCGGCAAGCGACGCCCGCCTGAAGACCAGTTACCAGGAATTCCCGTCGCCGCAGGGCTACGGGACGGTGCGCGGCTACCTGGCGATGCCGGCGAATGCCAGGGGCAAGCTGCCCTTGGTGCTGGTGGTGCACGAGAACCGCGGCCTGAATCCGCATATCGAAGACATCGCACGCCGCCTGGCGCTGGAGGGCTTCATCGCCTACGCGCCGGACGCGCTGTTCCCGCTGGGCGGCTATCCCGGCGACGAGGACAAGGCGCGCGCGCTCTTCCCCAAGCTGGACCAGGTCAAGACCCGCGCCGACTTCATCGCGGCGTATCACGCGCTGGCGGCGCTGCCGCAGGGAACGGGGAAAGTCGGCGTGGTCGGCTTCTGCTACGGCGGCGGCATCGCCAACTACCTGGCCACCCAGCTGCCCGAGCTGGCGGCCGCCGTGCCTTTCTACGGCTCGCAGCCGAGCGCAGCCGACGCGGCGAAGATCCGCGCGCCGCTGATGATCCACGACGCCGGCAAGGACGAGCGCATCCTGGCCGGCTGGCCCGCCTACGAGGCCGCGCTGCAGGCGAACAAGGTGAACTACCAGCACTTCGTCTACGCCGGCGCCGAGCACGGCTTCAACAACGACACCACGCCGCGCTACGACGAAGCGGCGGCCAAGCTGGCCTGGGGGCGCACGGTCGCGTTTTTCAAGGAAAAGCTGGGCTGAACAAAAACAAAAGGCACCCGAAGGTGCCTTTATTTTTGAAGCGACGTTCGCTTAGACGTAGGACGCCAGCGCCGTCTTCATCTTCTTCAGTGCAGCCGTTTCGATCTGGCGGATGCGCTCGGCCGATACGCCGAACTCTTCGGCCAGCGTGTGCAGGGTCGCGCCCGAGCCGTCGTCGTTGGCCAGCCAGCGTGCTTCCACGATGCGGCGCGAACGCGGGTCCAGCTTGCCGAGAGCCGTTTCGATGCCTTCCGATTGCAGGCGCACCACGTCGTTGGCTTCCAGCACCTTGGTCGGTTCCTGCTGGTCCGAGGACAGGTAGGCGATCGGCGAGAACTTGTCGTCTTCGTCGTCGGTCGGCGCTTCCAGCGCGATGTCACGGCCCGACAGGCGGGTTTCCATCTCGATCACTTCTTCGCGCTTCACGTCGAGCATCTTGGCCAGGTCGTCGACTTGTTGCGGCGACATGGCGTCCAGGCCGGTCTTGTTGCTGCGCAGGTTGAAGAACAGCTTGCGCTGGGCCTTGGTCGTCGCGACCTTCACCAGACGCCAGTTCTTCAGGATGTATTCGTGCATCTCGGCCTTGATCCAGTGCATGGCGTACGACACCAGGCGAACGCCCTGGTTCGGGTCGAAACGCTTGACTGCCTTCATCAGGCCGATATTGCCTTCCTGGATCAGGTCGGCGTGCGGCAGGCCGTAGCCGAGGTAGCCGCGCGCGATCGAGACCACCAGGCGCAGGTGGGACATCACCAGCTTCTGCGCGGCGTCCAGGTCGTTCTGTTCCCGCAAGCTCTTCGCCAGCGAGACCTCTTCCTCGTGGGACAGCATCGGCAGACGGTTGACGGCTGAAATATAGGCGTCGATATTGCCGAGATTGCCGGTAAAACCCAGTCCCAGAGCACGGGTGCCAGCGGGAACCAATGCGGATTGTGCGGACATAGTCATATTCCCTCGTAGAGTATTCTGTGCTGCATCGTCAATATGCCCGAAAGAGAGCCCCGAAGGCACACCTCTTACGGCTTGTTACGGGATGCGAGACAGTGGTTAGACGTAATATTAGCACTCTCTTGAGGTGAGTGCTAGCCGCCTCCATATCCCCGACGACGTCCTTAAGTCCTGCTAAAGTATTGCTTCTGGGAATCGAATTTTTTGGCTCGATTCAACTGTAGAGCAGATGTGAGCGATACCGTTGATACGGGTCAAACGTGACGCTCATACTATTTGAATTAGGTAGAAGACAGGTTAGGCCCCATATGGTTTGAGGTCTGTGAAGTGGCGCACCTACTTTTGTAGGCGTATATCCCGTCTCCGCCGTGGATTTTTCTGGCCAACGGCGGATGGGATAACAAAAATGTAATCAAATTGGCTGGATGGCGGCCCAGGTGGCAGGCAGGCGATCGTAAGTAGCAAGCCAGGGTGGCAGCTTTGGATCGAGCCAGTTGATGACCTCAATCCCCTTCGTGTGCAAGTCGATCAGGGATGGGGTTAACCAGAGCAGCTGTTCATGATGGAAGACACGGTTTCGAAGATCTCGGATCTGGTTCAAGGCCGATGAGACGGTATGTCGCTGCCGCTGAGGTTTCGGACAACGGGGAAATACCAGGCGAAGCTCTTTCCATAATACCGTCTGAAACTGGACATTGAAT
The DNA here is from genome assembly GCF_059418525.1 of Telluria sp. GW821-FHT07G12. Taxonomy (NCBI): domain Bacteria; kingdom Pseudomonadati; phylum Pseudomonadota; class Betaproteobacteria; order Burkholderiales; family Oxalobacteraceae; genus Telluria; species Telluria sp. GW821-FHT07G12. Next base: position 195,776 of record NZ_JBWKQA010000003.1, read on the forward strand.
AGCGAACTCCAGAAGCCGAAGGCCAGTTCCGCGATGATCTTGTCAGGTGTAGCAGGTTCTGCGCGGCGTTGCAACTTAGTCTTCGTGCTGGATATCTCGCGGGTTTGCCATGCGAACGAAGGGTTGCCGGCCAATGCTTCCCACCAGTCCGGACGCTTGTAGAAAGCGCTGAGACGGCGGTGTATTCCGTTTTTCAACGCAATCTCAAGCACACTGAGCATCGGCATCATGGCTTCGGCCAGCAGCAAATTATTACCATAGGCTTTTGCCGCTTTGACTTCGTCGCCGTTGCACGACGCACGGTAGCGGCCTAACCGAGCCGAGGAAAAATGTTTTTCAAGCTCAATCCAGTCCATGTGCATCATTTTTGATCATCGGGGATCATGATGATATACTGCGTATGCAGCCCTAGGTTATGTCCTCTCCCAGCACCCATACTGGTGATGACGCTAGGTCAGTTCTGGTCCCGCTGAGCGGGACCACCCCGAATAAAAAAACAAACCCGCCTTCTGGCGGGTTTGTCATTTCTAGGCTTGATTTCAGTTCAGGCGCGCCAGATGCCGCTGCACCGACAGCATCGCCCCCACCAGCCCCAGCCCGGCGCTGATGGCCAGCAGCCCGGCCAGGCCCAGCGGCGGCAGCGCCGACAGCTGGAATTCCGAGGCGTACAGGCGCGCGAATTCGGCGATGGCCGCATTCAGCGGGTGCAGGGCCAGGGAAACGGCCCCCAGCGCCACCGCGCCGGCACACAGGCCGAGCAGGGCGCCGGTGTAATAGAAGGGGCGGTGGATGAAATTGTCGGTCGCGCCCAGCAGCTTGGAGACGGCGATCTCGTCGCGCTGGGTCAGCACCTGCAGGCGGATGGTGTTGAACACCACCGCGATCACGACCACGCCAAGGGTGATCGCCAGCAGCAGCAGCACCAGGCGCAGCACGCCCAGCAGGGCGGCGAGGCGCTTGACCCAGGCCGAGTCGACCTGCACCGAATCCACGCCCGGCAGCGCCTTCATCTGCTCGGCAATGCCGTCGACGCGGGCGGCGTCCGTGGTGCGGCTGGTGAAACCTTCCAGCTTCATGACATAGCTGTCCGGCAGCGGGTTGTCGCCCAGGGTTTCGATGACGTCGGTCAGGCCGCTCTTGGCCTTCAGGTTTTCCAGCGCCTGCTCGCGCGGGACGAAGCTGACTTTCGCTTTGCTGCCGGCCAGGATCTCGCGCAGCTGCGGCGCCAGCGCCTGCGCCTGTTCGCGCGGCGCGTCGGTTTTCATGAACAGGCTGATCTCGGGATCGACCGAGAGCTGTTCCGACATCGGGCGCACGTTGTCGAGCAGGGTCACGCCGGCGAAGGGCAGGGCCAGCGCCACCGCCACCACCAGCACGTTGAACAGGAAGCTGCCCGGCGTCTTGCGGACCTGGGCGAAGGCTGCGCCGAGGGCGAAGCGGTGTTGGCGGAACCAGATGTTCATGCCGCACCTCCGGTCCCGGCACCGACCAGCTCGCCATGCTCGAGGCGGATCACGCGCGCCGCTTTATCGAGGATCTGCTCGTCGTGGGTCGAGATCATGCAGGTCACGCCCACGGCATGGAAGGCGCGCAGGGCGTCGATCACGCGGTCGGCGGCGGCGCGGTCCAGGTTCGCGGTCGGCTCGTCGGCCAGGATGATCTGCGGACGGTTGACGATGGCGCGGGCGATCGCCACGCGCTGCTGCTCGCCGCCGGACAGTTCCAGCGGCATGGCCTTGGCGCGGTCGAGCAGCCCGACCTTGTCGAGCGCCGCTCTGGCGCGCTGTTCCGCCTGCGAGGACGAGGCGCCGGTGACGATCAGCGGCAGCATGGTATTCGCCAGGATGGAGCGGTCGTTCAGCAGGCGCTGCTGCTGGAAGATCAGCCCCAGGTTACGGCGCAGGAAAGGCACGCCGGCCTTCTTGAGCTTGCCGATGTCGTGGCCGTTGACGACAACCTGGCCGCTGGTCGGACGCTCGACGGCGGCGATCATCTTGAGCAGGGTCGACTTGCCGGCGCCGGACGGGCCGGCCAGGTAGACCAGCTCGCCCTTGGCGATGCTGAACGACACATCGCGCAAGGCAAGCGCGTCGGCGGAATACTTTTTGGAGACGGACTGGAATTCGATCATCGAGCGTTATCCCAGCAGCGCCTCGGCGAACTCGTCTGCGCTGAAGGGTTGCAGGTCCTCCAGCTTTTCGCCCACGCCGATGAAATACACCGGCACCGGGCGGGTGCGTGCGATCGCGGCCAGGATGCCGCCCTTGGCGGTGCCGTCCAGCTTGGTGATCACCAGGCCGGTCAGCTGCAGAGCGTCGTCGAAGGCCTTGACCTGGGCCAGCGCGTTCTGGCCGGTATTGCCGTCGATGACCAGCAGCACTTCGTGCGGCGCGGCTTCCATGCCCTTGCCGATCACGCGCTTGATCTTCTTGAGCTCTTCCATCAGGTGCAGCTGGGTAGGCAGGCGGCCGGCGGTGTCGACCATGACCACGTCGACGCCGCGCGCACGGCCCGACTGCACCGCGTCGAAGGCGACCGCGGCCGGGTCGCCGGACGCCTGCGAGATCACGGTGACGTTGTTGCGCTGGCCCCAGACCATCAGCTGCTCGCGGGCGGCGGCGCGGAAGGTGTCGCCGGCGGCCAGCAGCACCGACTGCTCGAAGCGTTGCATGTGCTTGGCCAGCTTGCCGATGGTGGTGGTCTTGCCGGCGCCGTTGACGCCCGCGATCATCATCACCAGCGGTTCGTGGCGGCCCAGTTCCAGGGGCTTTTCCAGCGGGCGCAGCATGTCGACCAGCAGCGACTTCAGCGCGGCTTTCACGGCGGCGGCGTCGAGCAGCTTCTCTTCCTTGACCTTGCGGCGCAGATTGTCGAGCAGATACTGGGTGGCGTCCATGCCGGCATCCGACATCAGCAGGGCCGATTCCAGCTCTTCGTACAGGTCTTCGTCGATGCGCGCGCCGACGAACAGCAGGGACAGGTTGTTCGAGGTCTTGGACAGGCCGGCCTTCAGGCGCGTCATCCAGGATTTTTTCTTTTCGGCTTCGCTGCCCGGACGCTCGGCGGTCTCGGGGAAGAGCTGGCCCTCGTAGGCGTTCGACAGGGAAGCGGCCTGTTCGGCGATCTGGGTGGCGACCGGATCGGGCACCTCGGCTTCGCGCGCGGCCGGCTCTTCCGGCTCGGCGACCTCGGGCGCCGGTACAAAGGTATCGTCGCTGGCGCCGAACAGGCGGCGCAGGAAGCCCGGCTGGGCGGGTGCTTCCGCAGGCGCTTCCGGGGCAGCGGCAGCAGGCGCTACTGCGGCGGACTCCGCCTGGACGGGCGTCTCGGCTTCAGGTTTTTTCTTTTTGAAGAAACTAAACATGGATGGTGTCGGGGAGAGGAACTGCATGCATATGCCCGATTTCGGCGGGCATGTCAACGATCGCAGTATTCTACCAGAGCGTTGCGGCTGACCCTCGTCCGGGTCTGGCCATCAGGCAAGGCGGTTTAGCCGGAAATCGAGCGGCATGACGTGCGACAGCTCATCCATATTGTCGCTAGAATGCTGCTCATCAGTTCATATATCAATACGCTGGCTGGAAAATCGGCGGCGACTGGTATAGATTGTGAGCGTTTACAAAAAAAGTGCTTCCCACAAGGATTCATTGTGAAGATCCTGTCCAGGTACCTCAAGCGCCTCATTTCTGGAGACGAAGTGACGGGCGGTAATGCAGCATCGCTGCGCAATATCGTCGTCTGGCTGTTCATCGCGCTGGTCGCCGCTTTCCTGACCCACCCTTCGGCGGATCCGCGCTATAACGATGCGCCGGTGCCCTGGCCGGCCGAGCTGGGGCTGGACCAGCCAGGCATCTGAGTTCACACCGTCTGCATCCGCTCCCGCGCCGCCTTCGCGTCGCGCACCGGCGGCTGGCCGAACAACTTTCCATAATCCCTGGTGAACTGGGGAACGCTCTCATAACCCACCGCAAACGCTGCGCTGCTCGCGCTCGCGCCCTCCGCCACCAGCAGGCGGCGTGCTTCGATGAGCCGCAGCTGCTTCTGGAACTGCAGGGGCGACAGCGAGGTGGCATCCTTGAAATGCTGGTGAAACGCCGATGGGCTCATGCCGGCCGCTGCCGCCAGGCTTTCCACCGGCAGGGACTGTGCAAAACGGGTGCGCAGCATCGCCACTGCGCGCCCCAGGCGCTGACTCCTGCCGTCCTGCATGCCGAGCCGACGCAGCGTCATGCCGTGGCGGCCGGCCAGCAGCCAGTAATGCAGTTCGCGCACCAAAGGGGCGTGGAGGAAGGGGACGGCCTCCGGACGATCGAGCAAGCGCATCAGCCTCAGCGCGACTCCGGCAACGTCGTCGTCGGTGCGCTCCAGCCGCACGGGCTGCCGCTCATCGCCCGTCTTGTCGCTCATCTGCGCCGCCAGCTCGGCGATGATCGCCGGGTCCAGTTCGAGCACCAGGGCCAGATAGGGTTCGGCCAGGCTGGCGCGCACGATCTGGCTGACGGTCGGCACGTCGGCCGTGATCAGGAGCGAGTCGCCGGGGTGGAAATCGTAGCTGCGGGCGCCGAAGCTGACCTGCTTGTTGCCCTGTAACACAAGGCAAACCAGGGGGCGCGGAATGCCGTGCACCAGGCCGCTCAGCATGCAGGCGCGGACGGTCGTCAGACCGGGAATCGGCGAGGGCGCCACGCCGTCCGGACCGGCGTGCGACTCGGTGTAGCGGCGGACCGCATCGCGTAGTGTCGTCATGTGCGCAAGCTTATACCGCGCGCGCCGCCGGTGCACGCCGGCCTGGAGGATCTGGCAAGACCGGGCGAGATTCCGGCAACCGGCGCCGGCCGCCGCGCCCGATGATGGAGGCCCTCGAACACACAGCTAAGGAGCCTGCCATGTCCACCATCTCCCTCGTTACCGGCGCCAGCCGCGGCCTCGGCCGCAATACCGCCCTTGCGATCGCCCGCCGCGGCGGTGACCTCATCATTACTTACCATAGCCGCCGCGAAGAAGCCGAGGCGCTCGTCGCCGAGATCGAATCCCTCGGCCGCAAGGCCCTGGCCTTCCAGCTCGATACCGGCGACGTTGCCGCCTTTCCCGGCTTTGCCGAGCGCCTGGCCGGCGCGTTGCGCGCCACCTGGGGCCGCGAGCGCATCGACCACCTCGTCAACAATGCCGGGCACGGCGACTACGCGCCCATCGGCCAGACCGGCGTCGCCCAGTTCGACCGGCTGGTCGACGTGCACTTCAAGGGTGTGTATTTCCTGACTGAAGCGCTATTGCCGCTGATAGAGGACGGCGGCCGCATCGTCAACCTGTCCTCCGGCCTGACCCGGGTGGCTTTTCCGGGTTATGCCGCCTACGCAGCCGTAAAAGGCGCGGTCGAGGTGCTGACACGCTACCTGGCGAAAGAACTGGGTGGACGCGGCATTGCCGTCAACACGGTGGCGCCGGGTGCGATCGAAACGGATTTCGGCGGCGGCGCGGTGCGCGACAACCCCGACATCAATCGGCTGTTCGCAGGCATGACTGCGCTGGGCCGCGCCGGTGTGCCGGATGACATCGGGCCGATGATCGCCAGCCTGCTGTCGCCCGACAACCGCTGGGTGACGGCGCAGCGGATCGAGGTCTCGGGCGGCCAGGGGATCTGAAGAGCCGATCTTTTTGCGGGCGGCGTGAACCTTCCTCAGGCGCTTCGGCATTAACCGACGTTGTCGTCAACGGCCAGCCGGCCATCAGGAAGGGCACATCATGACATCTCGCAGCTTCTCCCACGCATTGGTGCTGGCGCTTGCCGGCGCCGGTCTCGTCACCCCAGCCTTGGCGCAGCAGCACACGCCCCTGGTGGATCCGATTCCCGGGCAGATTCCCCAGAGTCCGCTCAGGATCAATCTGGAGACCGTCCAGTCCGGCCTGGTGTCGCCGAACGCCGCCGCGGTCGCTCCGGGCGATCACAGCCATCTGTATGTGGCCGACCAGGCCGGCCAGGTCTGGCGCATCGCCACCTCCAATCGCGATGACGGAGACGATGACGAGGATGACAACCGCGGCCCGGCGCACCAGCCGGAACTCTTCCTCGACGTGAGCAAGCTGCTGGTGACGCTCGGGCTGGGCCCGGGCAAGTACGACGAACGCGGCCTGCTGGGCATCGCCTTCCACCCCCAGTTCAGGTTCAATGGCCTGTTCTACACGTTTACCTCGCAGCCCGTAAAAGGCAGCGCGGATTTCACGACCCAGCCGGCGGGCGTGGCGCCGAATTGCCAGAGCGTGCTGACCGAGTGGCGGGTCAAGCATCCGAATAAACCGGGCAGCCCGGTCGACCTGAGCAGCGCGCGTGAGCTGATGCGCATCGACAAGCCGCAGTTCAACCACAACGGCGGCGCGCTGGCCTTCGGCGCCGACCAGATGCTCTACATTTCGCTGGGCGACGGCGGCGGTGCCGACGACGAAGACGTGGGCCACGCGCCCGGCGGCAATGCCCAGAGCCTGGCGGAGGGCAACGTACTGGGCAAGATCCTGCGCATCGATCCGCTCGGGCGCAACGCGGCCAACGGCAAATACGGCATCCCGCCCGACAATCCCTTCGTCGGCAAGCCGGGCGCCGACGAAATCTTCGCCTATGGCTTCCGCAATCCCTTCCGCATGTCCTTCGATGCCTTCGGGCGGCTCTACGTCGGCGACGTCGGCCAGAACAATATCGAGGAAGTCGACGTCGTTGCGCCGGGCGGCAATTACGGCTGGCGCATCAAGGAGGGCACTTACCTGTTCGATACCGGCGGCCCGAATGCCCAGGGCAGCGGCGCCGGTTGCGTGTATACGGACAGTCCGGGCCTGCCGGCCAATCTGCTCGATCCGATCGCGCAGTACGACCACGCGGACGGCGTTGGCGTGCCGAATGCGCGCAGCGCCGTCATCGGCGGCTACTTCTATCGGGGCCACAAGCTGCGCGATCTGCGCGGCCAGTACGTGTTCGGGGATTATGCGGGGCAGGGCAGCGCGACGCCCGAAGGGCATCTGTTCGTGCTGGGCCGGAACAACCGGGTCGAGAACCTGGTGGCGGCGAACCGCAATCCGCTCGGTCTGGCGGTGCTCGGCTTCGCCCAGGATGCGCGCGGCGAGTTGTATCTGCTGGCAAACGGTACCGGCACCCTGCTGGGCAAGACCGGCGTGGTCATGAAGCTGACGCGCGCGCCGCGTTAGAGTGCCACCCCGGCGGCTACCTGGAAATCGGGGCCAGGTAGCCGCCGGGCGCGGCATGCCGCAAGGATCTCAGCCGGCTTTGGCTGCCTGCGCGTTCTTGCGGATGGTCTCGAGCGTGGCGCCCGGCGTGATCAGGTTGCCGTCGTAGCGCAGCTCGATCACGGCCGGCAGTTTCTGCTCGTTCGTGAAGGCCACCGCACGTTGCAGGGCCGGCCCAAAGTCGGCAGTTTTCAAGACTACTTCCCCGTGTCCGCCATAGGCTTGCGCCAGCGCCGCGAAGTCTGGGTTGTGCAGCTCGGTGCCCGACACGCGGCCCGGATACTCGCGCTCCTGGTGCATGCGGATGGTGCCGAACATATTGTTGTTGAAGACGATGAGGATCAGGCCCGCGCGGTACTGCACCGCGGTCGCCAGCTCCTGGCCGGTCATCATGAATTCGCCGTCGCCGGCGAAGGTGACCACGGTGCGTTGCGGATCGACGATCTTCGCCGCCACGCCGGCCGGCACGCCATAACCCATCGCGCCGCTGGTCGGGGCTAGCTGGGTGCGCATCGCGCCGTAGCGCCAGAAGCGGTGCGCCCAGGTCGCGTAATTGCCGGCGCCGTTGGTGATGATGGTGTCGTGGGGCAGGGCGGCCTGCATGTCCTGCACCAGCTGCCACAGATTCAGCGGCGCCGGATTCGACAAATTCGCATCCTTGAAGATCGGTGGCTGTTCCTGCCAGGCGCGCAGCTCGGCCTTGGCTTCCTCGACCGTGTGGCGCCAGGCGCTCGACTCCACCGGCTCCATCGCCGCCAGCATGCGCGCGGTTTCCGGCGCGCCGCCGGCGATCATCAACTCGGCCTGGTACACGCTGCCCAGTTCCTGCGGGTCCGGATGGATGTGCACCAGGCGCTGCTTCGGCACCGGCGATGCCAGCAGCGAGTAGCCGCTGGTCGTCATCTCGCCCAGGCGCGGGCCGAAGGCGATCAGCAGGTCGGCCTCTTTCACGCGCGCGGCCAGCTTCGGATTGATGCCGATGCCGACGTCGCCGACGTAGTGCGGGTGGTCGTTGTCGAGCAGGTCCTGGAAGCGGAAGGCGCATGCCACCGGCAGGCCGTTCGCTTCGGCGAACTTCTGCACGTCGGCGCAGGCTTCATCCGTCCAGGTGCCGCCGCCCAGCAGCAGCAGCGGCTTTTTCGCCTCCTTCAGCATGCCGCGCAGCGTGTCGATTTGCGCCGCGGAAGGCGAGGCCTGCACCGGCTGGTAGCGGCGCGTGTCGGCCACTTCGGCTTTTGCGATCAGCATGTCTTCCGGCAGCGCCAGCACCACCGGGCCCGGACGGCCACTCGTAGCTATCTGGAACGCGCGCGCCATGTATTCGGGGATGCGGTCGGCGCGGTCGATCTGCGCCACCCACTTGGCCATCTGGCCGTACATGCGGCGGTAGTCGATTTCCTGGAAAGCTTCGCGGTCCATGAAGTCGGTGCCGACCTGGCCGATGAACAGGATCATCGGCGTGGAGTCTTGATATGCCGTGTGCACGCCGATCGAGGCATTGGTCGCGCCCGGGCCGCGGGTGACGAAGCAGATGCCGGGCTTGCCAGTCAGCTTGCCGTAGGCCTCGGCCATGAACGCCGCGCCACCCTCCTGGCGGTTGATCACGAAGCGGATGTTCGAGTCGTGCAGGGCATCCAGCACGTCGAGGTAGCTTTCGCCGGGCACGCCGAAGGCGGTGTCCACGCCGTGGACCTGGAGTGCATCGACCAGGATCTGGCCGCCGCTGCGGGAGGGGTGGGTCATGGTGGGTCGTCCTTGTAGATTTTGCTATCCGGACATTCTAGGCAAGCTTGAGGACAGTGGCTTTTGAAATGGCGACACAAACTTACAGAAAACGCAGCGATTGCAGCCGGCGGGGACGCGCATCGGGTACAATTCCCGCCGTGAAGCAGGCCAGACAGCCGCTGGCCGGCACCGCAAGGTGCTGGCGGGAGGAAGGTCCGGACTCCACAGAGCGGGGTGACGGTTAACGGCCGTCCGCCGAAAGCCGGCGCAAGCCGGTATAAGGCGAGGAATAGGGCCACAGAGACGAGCGTATTAAGTTACGGTGAAACGCGGTAACCTCCACCTGGAGCAATTCCAAATAGGCACGCGTTGATGTTGCTCGCGGAGCGTGCGGGTAGGAAGCTTGAGCGCCGGAGTAATTCGGCGCCTAGAGGAATGGCTGTCATAGGGGCGTCCCGCAAGGGAGACCACTACACAGAATCCGGCCTATCGGCCTGCTTTACACTAATTCACGGTCACGACGATGGACTACATCCTCGCCCTCGACCAGGGCACCACCAGCTCGCGCGCCATCCTGTTCGACCGCCAGGGGCAGGTGGCCGCCAGCGCCCAGCACGAATATCCCCAGCATTTCCCCCAGCCCGGCTGGGTTGAGCACGATCCGCTCGACATCTGGAACAGCCAGCTCGCCTGCGCGCGCGAGGTGCTGCAGGAGAGCGGCATCGACGCCGGCCAGGTGGCCGCGATCGGCATCGCCAACCAGCGCGAAACCACGGTGGTCTGGGACCGCGCTACCTCCGAACCCTTATGCCACGCCATCGTCTGGCAGGACCGCCGCACCGCGGAACTCTGCGACGCACTGCGCGCCGCCGGCAAGGCGCCACTCATCCAGCGCAAGACCGGTCTCGAACTGGACGCCTATTTTTCCGCGACGAAGCTGCAATGGCTGCTGACCCACGTGCCGGGCGCGCGCACCCGCGCGGAGCGGGGCGAGCTGGCCTTCGGCACCGTCGACAGCTGGCTCGCCTATAAACTGACGGGTCGCCACGTCACCGACGTCAGCAACGCTTCTCGCACCATGCTCTTCAATATCAACAGCCTGCGCTGGGACGAAGAGCTGCTGGCGCTGTTCGGCGTGCCGGCCTCGATGCTGCCGGAAGTCGTTGCCAGCAGCGAGCAGGTGGGCGTGACGAATGAAGAATGGTTCGGCCGTGCGATCCCGCTGGCAGGCATCGCCGGGGACCAGCAGGCCGCAACCTTCGGGCAGGCCTGCCATCGCCGCGGCATGGTCAAGAACACTTATGGCACCGGCTGTTTCATGCTGATGCACGCGGGCGACGCGCCGCCCGTCTCGCACAATCGCCTGCTGTCCACGGTCGGCTGGACCATCGGCGGCAGCACCGACTATCTGCTAGAGGGCAGCGTCTTCATGGGCGGCGCCACTGTGCAGTGGCTACGCGATGGCCTCGGCATCATCAGGCAATCATCGGACGTCGAGGCGCTGGCCTTGTCGGTGCCGGATACCGGCGGCGCGATGCTGGTGCCGGCCTTCGTCGGCCTCGGCGCCCCGCACTGGGATGCCTATGCGCGCGGCACCATCGTCGGCATGACGCGTGGGACCACGGCTGCCCATATCGCGCGCGCCGCGGTGGAGAGTATCGCCTACCAGAGCGCCGAGCTGCTGGCCGCCATGCAGAAGGATGCCGCCTGCGCGGTGCACGAAGTGCGCGCGGACGGCGGCGCGGCGCGCAACGACATGCTGATGCAGTTCCAGGCCGACCTGCTGGGCGTGCCGGTGATCCGTCCGCGGGTGACGGAGACGACCGCGCTGGGCGCGGCCTATCTGGCCGGCCTGGCGGTCGGCTTCTGGGGCTCAAGCGATGAGATCGCGGCGCAGTGGCAGGCCGAGCGCCGCTTCGAGCCGCAGATGCCGGCCGCACGCCGCGAAGAGCTGACTGCGCGCTGGGCGAAGGCGGTGGCCCATGCGAAGGGTTGGGCCCTAATCTAGCTCCGGCACCAGCGAAAACACGTGCGCATCGACAGCCCTGCCGCGCAGCTGCAGGCGATTGCGGGCCAGGCATTCGTGCGTGGAGCCGGCCTTGCGCGCCACGGCGATGCTGGGCAGGTTGCCGTCCGCGATGACGATCTCCACCCGCGACTGTTTCAACTCGCCGAAGGCATGCCGCACCAGCGCACTGGTGGCGGCCAGCGCCGCGCCCTGGCGCTGCGCCGATGCGCGCACCCAGTAGCCCAGGTTGCAGAAGGCGTTCACGGTATTGAATTGGTTCAGTCCCGCGCCGCCGACCAGGTTTTCGCCGTCGGCCAGGAAGATGCCGAATTCGTGGGCGCTGCCGTCGGCGCGGGCCGCGTCGCAGTACGCGAACCAGGACAGCGCCTGCTCCTCGGTGTAGGCGGCGTGGGCCCAGTTCATCCACTGGCCGACGCTGGCCATCGATTCGCGTACCGCTTGGGCAAAGGCAGGCGCGTCCGCCGCGGTGAAGGGACGAAGCAGGAATCGGTCAGTGCATAGTCTGGTCATGACCAATTATATCCATTGCACCGCTGAGCCGTGCGAGCCGCCGCCGGGGGATAGGGCACAATCGCAGCAGACCAATCCCGCAGGAGCCACTGCCTTGAAAGCCTTCTTCTCCACCGTCCATGCCGTCATCGCCGTGCTGTTCGTCGCCATCTCCTTCCTGCTGATGGTGCTGGCCGCGCAGACGGGCTGGAAAGCCATCGGCGCCGAACTGGGCCAGGCGGCCGAGAGCGCGATCGAGGCGATCGGCCTGCTGGCCATTGGGGTGGTGTCGCTGCAGATTTCGCAGACCATCGCCGAAGAGGAGGTCATCCGCGACGCCCACATCAGCGCGCCGACGCGAGTGCGCCGCTACCTGTCGCGCTTCATGGTCGTGGTGGTGGTGGCGCTGTCGATCGAAGGGCTGGTCGGTACCTTCAAGGCGCTGCACGAAAAGCCGGAACTGCTACCGCACGCGGCCACGGTGCTGGTCGCGGCCGGCATCCTGCTGGCGGGCTGGGGGCTGTTCATCCGCTTCAATAAGGAAGCCGAGCTACTGGAGCCGGAAGCCATGGAAGAGGCGAAAAGCGAGGATGTCAAACTCGAAGAGTCGAGCTAGAATGTTCTGCATCACCTTCGAAGGAATTGCGATGCGCCACCGGACCCTGATCATGCCTCTCATCTTCGTGATTGCCGGCAGCACCGGCCTTCCAGCGTCTTCCGCCGAGCAGGCGCCGCTGCAGCCGGGCGAGGTCGGCTCGCTGGCTGAACTGCCGGCCGAGATCCGCACCGTCATCGGCCCCGATGTGGCCGACCGCGGCGGCGCTTTCGCCGCCGGCTGCGTCAGCAGCAATGGCGAACCGCACAGCCGCTTCGCCGGCGCCCGCATGAACGGCGACACTGCCCAGGTCAGGATGGAATACGGCGGCATCGCCCATTACTTCGATACGCTCGACTTCCGGCGCGTGGACGGGCGCTGGGTGCATGTGCCGAAGCAGCCGGGGCAGAGCGTGGCCGTGCAGTCGCCGGCAAAATAAGGCGCTGTCAGGCCGCGTCGGCGAGATCGCGTCCGGCGGTGTAAGTCCGCATCTGTTCCAGCTGGCGCTGGTCCAGGCAGCGGAAGGGGATCGGAATGCCGCCCTTGGCGAACATCAGCAGGTAACCGCGCTCGTAGCGGCGCACCATCTTTACATCCTTCCAGGTCCGCTCAAACGTCCCGAGCCGGGATGTGCGCTCGATGCCGTGACCGTCGATGCGGAACTCGCAGACCGGCATGCGCCGCTTCTTCAGGAAGAAGACGGGCGGGGCGATCAGCGCTACCCACAGGTCGAGCGTGAGCGGCAGCGAGAGGAAGGACAGCGCGCTGACGGCGGCGAACGCGTTCCTGGCCCAGCCCGGGTCCAGCATCCACGCGATCAATGCGGCAAATACCCCGAATTCCAGCGGCAACCATGTCTGGCGCAGCCGTTTCGACTCCGGCGTGTGGCGCATGATGAAGCCGAGGTGGGCGCGCAGGATGCTCATGTATTCGGCCAGCGTATAGGCGACGCTGAAGCGGATAGCCGGTGCATCCGGCGGCGGTGCGACTTCGCCCGAGGGCGGCGAGGCTATCGTCAGTTCGGTGCTGGCAAAGCTTCTTTCTTCCTGCTGGACGATTTGCATGGCCACCTCCTTGCGGTGAGGGGGCTGGGGATGGCCGGTTCCGAACATGGTGACTCCGCGTTGATGAGCAATGTCCGGCAAGTGGAGCCTGGCTCTGTTATTGCAAGAGTGTAATTAAATATTTGGCACTATCAGAATCCAATCCGCCCCTTCCCCGGCGTTTGTTTGACCCGGATATCCCCGGCAATCACATGCTCCCGCCCATCCGCCACCGCATAGCCCAGGCCGTCCAGCAAGGTTTTGCGTAGGTCGCGCGGCGACACCCCCGCCAGCTTGTCCAGCACCACATCCCCCAGCCGCGGATCGAAGGCCGCCAGGTTCAGTTCCTTCAGTAAGCCGGCATACATGCGCTGCGCAATCCCGGCCGCCTGCTCGGGCGTGGGCGCCGGCACCTCGTACACTGCCATCCTGTTCAGCAAGGGATGCGGAATCCCCTCGATCGAATTCGCCGTCAGCACCCAGAAAATCTGCGAGGCATCGATGTCGATGTCGATGAATTCGTCGCGGAAAGCAGACGCGGTCTCCGGCTCCAGTAATTGATACAGCGCGGCCAGCGGATCCGACTGCGAGGACCCGGTTGCCTTCTCGACCTCGTCCAGCACGATCACCGGGTTGGCGAACTGGCCGCGAACCAGGCGCTCGGCCACCTTGCCGCACTTGGCGCCGCGCCAGCTGGCCGAGCTGCCGGTGATGACGAAGCCGGCCGAGAGGGCGTTCATGCTGATCAGTTCGCAGTCGGTCTGCATGACCCTGGCCAGGCGCTTGGCGAAGTGGGTCTTGCCGACGCCCGGGCCGCCCAGCAGCAGGATCGGCATGACATTGAAACCCTTGTCGCCGGCATGGGCCAGGCGCAGGTAGCGCGCCAGGTCGTCCAGCACTTCGTCGAAGTTGGGAGACTCCTCGAACAGCGGGTCGAGGGCGTCGATGGAAGAGGGGGTGGTGACGAAACGTTCGGCGCCGGTCTCGAGCATGCGCTCGTAGAACGCGTCGAGCTCGGGCGAACGTCCGCGGCTGCGGTCGAGCGCACCTTGCACTTCGTGCAGGTCGTAGACGGTGCGGGTCCGGGCTAGTGTGATGCTCACTGGGGCCTCCAACGCGGGCAGTGCCTGCGAGTTAGTACATGCTCACTCTCATCAGCGTATGGCTGGGTGATCGCTTGAGTTAATCCTAACCCGCGCCGCATGAATCTGCAATTTCCCACCAAAGCGTGTCATCCAGGCCGCATAAGCGTATGTCGCAGCGAATCGACCTACCACCAGTAAAAAGTTGCGGATGATCAAACGTAAAACCCATGTGTATACATGAGCTCCCACATGCACTCTTTAAGCTAAGTCCCTAATTTTGCTCAACATTTTTACTTGAGCCAGCTTCAGGGAAGTTCGCTAAGTCATTGGTTTCATTAGCAATTTCGCGGTTTTCAGAAGGTGAATTCGCTTGACCCAAGACAACGCTTCCTCTAAAGTGGGAAACGGTGGCAAAAAGTGCAGTTTTGTGGGAGAAGTTCAAATCTCCTTTGCGCCTAAAACTAACAAACTGATAACTCTCCAAGACTAGGTAAATACGTGTTTCAGGGCGCGTCTGCGATCAATCTCGATGCGAAGGGACGGATGTCAATACCGTCCAAGCACCGTGACGCCTTGTTGCAGCAGTGCGAAGGCCGTATGACGCTCACGAAACATCCGCAGGGTTGCCTGTTGTTCTTCCCGCGCCCGGTGTGGGAAGAGCATCGCGAACAGATCGCCGCCTGGCCGATGTCGGCCCGGTCGTGGCAACGCATTTTCCTGGGGAACGCCTGCGATGTCGAGTTGGACGGATCGGGCCGGGTGCTCATTTCGCCCGAACTGCGCAGCGCAGTTGGATTGGAGAAGGAAGTGATGATGCTCGGGATGGGCACCCATTTCGAGATCTGGGACGCCGTGAAACTGGCCGCAGACGAGGCCCTGGCCGTCGCCGGCGGCATGCCCGATGTCCTTTCCAATTTCTCCTTCTAAGGCACTGCATGAACGCTATTCCGGTGCCTGAATTGCAGCATCGTACGGTGCTGCTGGATGAAGCAGTCGATGCGCTCGCTCTCGACGGTGCGCGCGCATCCGGTACTTATATAGATGGCACCTTCGGCCGCGGCGGTCATAGCCGGCTGATCCTGTCGAAGCTGGCGCCGCAAGGCCGCCTGATCGCTTTCGACAAGGATCTCCAGGCGATCGCCACCGCCGAGCAGATCGATGATCCGCGTTTTTCGATCGTGCACGACAGCTTTGCAACGATGGTCGAAGCGCTGGCCGAGCGCGGCATCGGGCAGGTGGACGGGATTCTGCTGGATCTCGGCATTTCGTCGCCCCAGGTGGACGACGCCAGCCGCGGTTTCAGCTTCCGCAACGACGGTCCTCTGGACATGCGGATGGATACGACACGGGGCATCTCGGCCGCCGAGTGGCTGGCGACGGTGCCGGAACAACAACTGGAAAAGGTGATTCGGGATTATGGGGAAGAACGGTTTGCTTTTCAGATTGCAAAGGCGATTGCTGCTCGCCGGTCAGTCGAACCAATTTCAAGCACACGACAGCTTGCCGCAATCGTGGCAAACGCGGTCAAAACCCGGGAGAAAGGCAAGG
This sequence comes from Telluria sp. GW821-FHT07G12, assembly GCF_059418525.1. Classification (NCBI taxonomy): domain Bacteria; kingdom Pseudomonadati; phylum Pseudomonadota; class Betaproteobacteria; order Burkholderiales; family Oxalobacteraceae; genus Telluria; species Telluria sp. GW821-FHT07G12. The sequence continues at coordinate 211,520 of NZ_JBWKQA010000003.1, forward strand.
ATCCGGCAACCCGCACCTTTCAGGCTATCCGGATTTTCATCAATCAAGAGCTTGAGGACCTTGAAGCAGGTCTGAACGCGGCCTACGAACTGCTCGCGCCCGGCTCCCGCATGTCGGTCATCAGCTTCCATTCGCTGGAAGACCGCATGGTCAAGCAGTTCCTGGCTTCGAAGGCCAAGGTCGAGCAGCCGGACCGCCGGCTGCCGATCCGCGCCGTCGATCTGCCTCAGCCCTTGATGAAACTGATCAGCAAGACCAAGCCGTCCGGCCCCGAGGTCGAGGCCAATCCGCGCGCCCGCTCGGCGGTGCTGCGCGTGGCCGAACGCCTGGGAGGCGCCAAATGACCGGCAAGATCAACGTCGTGCTGGCCACGCTGCTGGTCGGCTGCGCGCTGTCGGTCGTGAACGCCCGCTACCAGCGCAACCACCTCGTCAACGACATCGAAAAACTGGCGACCCAGCAGCGCCAGCTCGACATCGACTGGGCCCAGCTCCAGCTCGACCAGTCCACCCTCGGCAAGAACGAGCGCATCGAGCAGATCGCGCGCGTGAATCTGAACATGGCGCCCCTCAGCCCGGCGCGCACCCAGTATCTGACGGAAGGCAGCAAATGAGGTCGACCGCCAGCTCGTCCCGGACCAATTCCCGCGTCGCCGCCTCCAAGGGCGTGGCGTTCTCGAAGAGCCCGGTGCTGGCCGTGCGCCTGCCGGACTGGCGTTCGCGCGTGGTGCTGTTCGTCCTGTTCGCCGCCTTCGCACTGCTGGGCGGCCGCGCCGTCTGGGTGCAGGTCGCGGACAAAAAGTTCCTGCAGCAGCAGGGCGCCAGCCGCTACATGCGTACCCAGGAGGTGCCGGCCACGCGCGGCAAGATCTTCGACCGCAACGGCATGGTGCTGGGCTCCTCGCTGCCGGTGAAGTCGGTCTCCATCTTCACCGACGACTACAAGGCCAATCCGGCGGCGTCGGCCACCATCCACGAGCTGGCCACCCTGCTCGAGATGCCGGAAGCCGAGTTGCTGAAGAAGCTGAACTCCGACCGCAGCTACGTCTACCTGAAGCGCCAGGTCGAGATGGACGTGGTCGCGAAGATCGAGAAGCTGGGCATCGACGGCCTCGACACCCGCAAGGAATACAAGCGCTTCTACCCGCAGGGCGAGGTGATGGCGCACATGGTCGGCTTCACCAACGTCGAGGACGTCGGCCAGGAAGCGATGGAACTGGCGCAGCAGAAGTCCCTGGCTGGCCAGCCCGGCAGCCGCCGCGTGATCAAGGACCGCCTCGGCCGCATCGTCGAGGACGTCGGCCTGTCGCGCGAGCCGCACGACGGCAAGGACATGACCCTGTCGGTCGACAGCAAGCTGCAATACATCGCCTTCAACAGCATCAAGAACGCGGTCGAGAAATTCCATGCCAAGGCCGGCGCCGCGGTGGTGCTGGACGTGCACACCGGTGAGGTGCTGGCGCTGACCAACTGGCCGACCTACGACCCGAACAACCGCGCCCACCTGACCGGCGAGCAGCTGCGCAACCGCGTCATCACCGACACCTTCGAGCCGGGTTCGACCTTCAAGCCTTTCACGGTGGCGCTGGCGCTGGACAAGGGCCTGATCACGCCGAAGACCATGATCGACACCGGCAACGGCCGTTTCACGGTGACCGGCAAGGTCATCCGCGACACCCATCCGCACGGCGTGATCGACATCGGCACCATCATCCAGAAGTCGTCCAACATCGGCACTTCGAAGATCTCGCAGATGATGTCGGCCCAGGAGATGTGGGAGATGTTCACCAAGGTCGGCCTGGGCCAGGCGCCGCGCTTCGGCTTCCCGGGCGCAGTGGCCGGCCGCGTGCGTCCGTATAAATCCTGGCGCCCGGTGGAGCAGGCCAACATGTCCTTCGGCCAGGGCCTCTCGATGTCGCTGCTGCAGCTGGCGCGCGCTTACATGATCTTCGCGCGCGACGGCGACATGATCCCGCTGTCCTTCCAGAAGATTACCGAAAAGCCGGTCGGCCAGCAGATCATCTCGGCCAAGACCGCGTCCCAGATGCGCGTCATGCTCGAATCCGTGGTGAGCCCGGAAGGCACGGCCTCGCAGGCCCAGGTGGCCGGCTACCGCGTCGGCGGCAAGACCGGCACCGCGCAGAAGGTCATCGACGGCCGCTACTCGCAGACCCATTACGTCGGCAACTTCGTCGGCATCGCGCCGATGTCGAACCCGCGCTTCATCATCGCGGTGATGATCGACGATGCGAGCGGCCCCTTGCACACGGGCGGCGCGGTGGCGGCGCCGACCTTCGCAACCTTGGCGGCGAATGCACTGCGGGCGGCGAACGTACCGCCGGATTCAACGGTCACAGACATCATCATCCCCGAACACCCACTCGAGGAGAGCAACTGATGAACCTGAACGAGATCTGCCAATGGATCCGGGCCGCCGCACCAGGCGGCCGTCTCGTTTCCGATTCGCGCCGCGTGGGCCACGGGGACGTCTTCTTCGCCTACCCGGGCGAGGGTGCTGCGGACGGACGCAATTACATTGCTTCGGCAGTCGAGAAGGGTGCGGCTGCGGTGGTGTTCGAGGCGCGTGACTTCACGTGGTCCGAGTCGCTCGAGGTGCCGCACCTGGCGGTAGAAAACCTGAAGAAAAACGCCGGCGCCATCGCCCACGCCTGGTACGGCCAGCCGGACGCCGGCATGTTCACCGTCGGCGTGACCGGCACCAACGGCAAGACCTCGTGCGCGCTGTGGACGGCGCAGGCGCTGGCCCGCCTCGCCAGCGTGGACGAAGGCGTGGGCGTGATCGGCACGCTGGGCGTCGGCCTCGTGCGCGCCCGCGTGGAACCCGAATTCGACGCCACCGGCTACACCACGCCCGACGCGGTGCTGCTGGCGACCCGCCTGGCCAGCCTGCGCGACTCCGGCGCAAGCGCGCTGGCGATCGAGGTCTCGTCGATCGGCCTGGTCGAGGAACGCACCGCCGGCATGCATTTCGACGTCGCCGTGTTCACCAACCTGACCCGCGACCACCTGGACTATCACGGCGACATGGCCAGCTACGAAGCGGCCAAGCTGAAGCTGTTCGAATGGCCGGGCCTGAAGCACGCCATGCTGAACCTGGACGACCCGGCGGGCGGGCGCATCGCCGCGCACCTGCGCGCACAGCGCCCGGAAGTCGCGATTACCGGCTACACCGCGCGTAGCGAAGACGACCAGCCTGCACTCGAAGGCGTGGCCATCCTGCGCGCCACCCAGATCCGTTCGCGCCCGGCAGGCACCGAGTTCACCGTCGATACGCCGGCTGGCAGCGCGCTGGTGCGCACCCGCCTGGTGGGCCATTTCAACGTCAGCAATGCGCTGGCGGTGCTGGGCGTGCTGCTGGCCAAGGGGGCGCCGCTGCGCGCCGCGCTGGACGCGATCGAAACGCTGGAGCCTGCCCCGGGCCGCATGCAGCAGATCGGCGGCGCGGATGCACCGCTGGTCGTGATCGACTATGCGCACACCCCGGACGCGCTGGAAAAGGCGCTGGGCGCGCTGCGCCAGGTGGCGCACGAGCGCGGCGGCCAGCTGTGGTGCGTGTTCGGCTGCGGCGGCGACCGCGATCCGGGCAAGCGTCCGCAAATGGGCGCCATCGCCCAGATGGCGGAGCACGTGCTGGTCACCAGCGATAACCCGCGCAGCGAAGAGCCGCGCGCGATCATCGAACAGATCGTGGCCGGCATGGACCCGCACCACCCGACCTCGAGCTTCCAGGCGATCGAAGACCGCGCCGCCGCCATCCTGTCGGCCGTGAAGCATGCCGGCAAGCCGGACGTGATCCTGCTGGCCGGGAAGGGGCACGAGCCCTACCAGGAAATCAAAGGCCGGAAGATGCCGTTTTCCGATGCCGACCATGCCGCGCTGGCCTTGAGCGCGCGGCTGACGATGATGAGGACGAATTAAGAATGCATGGCTCGCTCGCACAACTGACCGCTTCGATCGCCGGCGCCCGCATGACGCGTGACGCCGCTTTCGAAGGCGTGTCGACCGACAGCCGCTCGGCCCCGGCCGGCGCGCTGTTCGTCGCGCTGCGCGGCGAAACCTTCGATGCCCATGACTTCCTCGACCAGGTGGCGGCCAGGGGCGTGGCCGCCGTGGTGGTCGAACAGCTGCCGGAGAACTTCCCGCTGCCGGCGCTGGTGGTGCCGGACACGCTGGCGGCCCTGGGCCGCATCGGCAATGCCTGGCGCAGCCAGTTCACGATGCCGGTCATCGGCGTCACCGGCAGCAACGGCAAGACCACGGTCAAGGAAATGATCGCCTCCATCCTGGCCGCGAGCGTCGGCGAGGATGCGCGCCTGGCGACCCAGGGCAACCTGAACAACGAGATCGGCGTGCCGCTGACCGTGATGCGCCTCACCGACGCGCATAAGGCCGCCGTGGTCGAACTGGGCATGAACCACCCGGGCGAGATCGCACGCCTGGCCGCCATCGCCGCGCCGACCGTCGCGCTGGTGAACAACGCCCAGCGCGAGCACCAGGAATTCATGCACACCGTGGAAGCGGTGGCGCGCGAGAACGGCTCGGTGCTGGCTGCCTTGCCGGCAGATGGCGTGGCCGTGTTCCCCGGCGATGACGAGTACACGGCGCTGTGGCGCGAGCTGGCGGCTGGCAAGAAGGTGCTGACTTTCGGCCTGAGCGACGCCTGCGACGTGCGCGCGACCTACACGCCGAACAGCTTCGGCGCCGAGCTCCAGGTCACCGCACCCCAAGGACAGTTCGGCATCAAGCTGGCCGCCGCCGGCGAACACAACGTCCGCAACGCACTAGCCGCCTGCGCCTGCGCGCTGGCCGCCGGCATCGCGGTCGACGCCATCGTGCGCGGCCTGGAAGCCTTCGCGCCGGTCAGCGGCCGCCTGCAGCGCAAGCAGGCCGTCAACGGCGCCACCGTGATCGACGACTCCTACAACGCCAACCCGGATTCGGTGCGCGCCGCCATCGACGTGCTCGCGCAAGCAACCGCGCCGCGCATCCTGGTGCTGGGCGACATGGGCGAAGTCGGCACGCAGGGCCCCGAGTTTCACGAAGAAATCGGTGCATACGCGCTAAGGCGCGGCATCGAGTCCGTGCTCGTCACCGGCGCACTGGCGCGCCACGTGGCAGGCAAAGGCGCGGGTGCGGGCGCGCAACACTTTGAGCAGTTCGACGATTTATTGGCAGCACTGGACAAGCAACTGGGCAGCAAATCCGACGCAACTGTGTTGGTGAAGGGCTCGCGCTTCATGAAGATGGAGCGCGTGGTCCAACATCTCGTTCAATCACAAAACACCGGCAAGGATTCTCACTAAATGCTTCTCTGGCTTGCACAATACTTCCAGGACTATGTCGGTCCGATGCGGATTTTTAACTACATCACCTTCCGGGCGGTGTTCGCGACCATTACCGCGATCGCCATCGGCCTGCTGTGCGGCCCGGCGGTGATCCGCAAGCTGACCGCGATGAAGGTCGGCCAGGCGGTGCGTACCTACGGCCCGCAGACCCACCTGGCCAAGCACGGCACCCCGACCATGGGCGGCGTGCTGGTCCTGATCGCGATCGGCTTCTCGACCCTGCTGTGGTGCGACCTGTCGAACCGCCTGATCTGGCCGGTGCTGGTGGTGACCCTGGGCTTTGGCGCGGTCGGCTGGGTCGACGACTACCGCAAGGTGGTCTACAAGGACCCGGAAGGCATGCGCTCCGGCGAAAAATACTTCTGGATGTCCCTGATCGGCATCGCGTCCTCGCTCTACCTGGCGTTCTCGGTTTCGGCCACGTCGCCGTGGGAAGTGTGGCAGCTGTTCTTCGCCTGGGTGCAGTCGGGCTTCTCGATGAACCTGCCGCCCAAGGCCGACCTGATCGTCCCCTTCTTCAAGACCATCAGCTATCCGCTGGGCGTGTGGGGCTTCATCGCGCTGACCTATTGCGTGATCGTGGGCGCCTCCAACGCCGTCAACTTCACCGACGGCCTGGACGGCCTAGCCATCATGCCGACCGTGATGGTGGGCGGCGCGCTGGGCCTGTTCGCCTACCTGACCGGTAACGCGACCTATTCGAAATACCTGTTCATCCCGCACATCCCGGGCGCCGGCGAACTGCTGATCTTCTGCGGCGCGATGGCGGGCGCGGGCCTGGCCTTCCTCTGGTACAACGCGCACCCGGCGCAGATGTTCATGGGCGACGTCGGCGCGCTGGCGCTGGGCGGCGCGCTCGGCACCATCGCCGTCATCGTGCGCCAGGAGATCGTGCTGTTCATCATGGGCGGCGTGTTCGTGGCCGAGACCCTGTCGGTGATCATCCAGGTGAGCTGGTTCAAGTACACCAAGAAGCGCTACGGCGCCGGGCGGCGCGTGTTCCTGATGGCGCCGCTGCACCACCATTTCGAACAGAAGGGCTGGAAGGAAACCAAGGTCGTGGCGCGCTTCTGGATCGTGACCATCGTGTTGGTCCTGATCGGTATCTCTACTCTCAAACTGCGCTGACTTTCGACATATGAACTACGAAGGCAAAACCGCACTGGTACTCGGGCTCGGCGAATCGGGCCTCGCGATGGCGCAATGGCTGGCGCGCTGCGGCGCGCGCGTGCGCGTTGCCGACACGCGCACCGAGCCGCAGCGCCTGTTCGCGTTGCGCGAAGCCGTGCCGGCCGCCGAGTTCGTGGGCGGCGCCTTCGGTACCGAATTGCTGGAAGGCGTCGACTTCGTCGCCGTCAGCCCCGGCCTGATGCCGGAACGCGAGCTGGCCGACATCGCCCCGGGCGCGGCCGCCCGCAGCATCCCGGTGTGGGGCGAGATCGAGCTGTTCGCCCAGGCCCTGTCCGACCTGAAGACTAGCCGCGGCTATGCGCCGAAAGTCATCGCCATCACCGGCACCAACGGCAAGACGACCGTGACGAGCCTGACCGGCCTGCTGTGCCGCCGCGCCGGTTTCACGACGCGCGTGGCAGGCAACATCAGCCCGGCCGCGCTGGACGTGCTGCGCGAAGTGCTCGATAACGACGACCTTCCGCAGGCCTGGGTGCTGGAACTGTCCAGCTTCCAGCTGCACACCACCTTCAGCCTGAATCCGGACGCCGCCACCGTGCTGAACGTGACCCAGGACCACCTGGACTGGCACGGCAGCATGACGGCCTACGCCTTCGACAAGGCGCGCATCTTCGGCAAGGACACCGTGCGCGTGCTGAACCGCGACGACGCCATCGTGATGCGCATGACCAATCCGGACGCGCAGATGATCACCTTCGGCACCGGCGAACCGGATGCGCCGGGCAGTTTCGGCCTGGTCAACGAGCGCGGCGTGCTGTGGCTGGCGAATGCGAATCCGGCGGAAGAGCCGGAAAAGAAGCGTAAAAAGAACGAGCCGGAAGAACCGGTGGAAGTCGTGATCAACCGCCTGATGCCGGCCGACGCGCTGCGCATCCGCGGCATCCACAATGCCTCCAACGCGCTGGCCGCGCTGGCCCTGTGCCGCGCCTGCGGCCTGCCGCTGGCGCCGCTGCTGCACGGCCTTCGCGATTACCAGGGCGAGCCGCACCGCGTGGAGCTGGTCGCCAGCATCGACAACGTCGACTACTACGACGACAGCAAGGGCACCAATGTCGGCGCCACCGTCGCCGCGCTGGAAGGCCTGGGCCAGACCTTCGGCGAGACCGGCCGCCAGATCCTGCTGATCGCCGGCGGCGACGGCAAGGGCCAGGACTTCGCGCCCTTGGCTGCGCCATGCTCGCGCTACGTGAAGGCGGTGCTGCTGATCGGCCGCGACGCCCCGGCGCTGAAGGCCGCCATCGAACCGAGCGGCGTGCCTTGCTTCGACCTGGCCGACCTGCCGCAGGCGGTGCGCCGCGGCTACGGCCTGGCCAAATCCGGCGACGTGGTCCTGCTGTCGCCGGCTTGCGCCAGCCTGGACATGTTCACCAATTACGCCCATCGCGCCCAGGTGTTCGTGGATGCGGTGCGCGAAATCGCACTCGAGAAGGGGCAGGAGATCTGATGCCTTTCCAGATTCCCTTCAAGTTCAGCGGCAGTGCCAGCGACGCGACCGTCGCCGCGCGCGCACGGCCGTCGCGCATGATGGAGTACGACCAGCCGCTGGTCTGGGTCGTGGTCCTGCTGATGCTGTTCGGGATGGTGATGGTGTATTCGGCCTCGATCGCGCTGCCGGATTCGCCCAAGTTCGCCTACCTGGGCGGCAAGAACAACTACTTCCTGCTGCGCCAGGCGATGTTCATCGCGATCTCGCTGGTGGGCGGGCTGTTCGTGTTCCGCATTCCGATCGCGACCTGGCAGCGCCTGGCGCCGCTGATGTTCGTCGTCACCCTGATCCTGCTGGCCCTGGTGCTGGTACCGGGCGTCGGCATTTCGGTCAACGGCGCGCGCCGCTGGCTGCCGATGCGCATCGGCCAGCCCTCCGAGATCATGAAGGTGGTGGCCGTGCTGTACGCGGCCGATTTCACGGTGCGCAAGCAGCAGTACATGCACAAGCTGACCAAGGGCTTCATGCCGATGGCCGCCGCGATGGCGCTGGTCGGCGTGCTGCTGCTGCTCGAGCCCGACCTCGGCGCCTTCGGCGTGATCGTCTGCATCTCGATGGGCATCCTGTTCCTGGGCGGCTTCAACATGATCTGGTTCGGCGGCATCGGCGCCATCCTGGTCATGATCTTCTCGACCATCATCGCCCTGTCTCCCTTCCGCCGCGCGCGCATGTTCGCCTACATGAACCCGTGGGAAGAGGGCAATGCGCTGGACAAGGCCTACCAGCTGACCCACTCGCTGATCGCCTTCGGCCGCGGCGAGATCTTCGGCGTCGGCCTGGGCGGCAGCATCGAAAAGCTGCATTACCTGCCGGAAGCGCACACCGACTTCATCATGGCCGTCATCGGCGAAGAACTCGGCCTGGCCGGCGTGCTGGTCGTTCTCGGCCTGTTCTACTGGCTGGTGAAGCGCGCCTTCGACATCGGCCGCCAGGCGATCGCGCTGGAGCAGCACTTCGCCGGCCTGGCCGCGAAGGGCATCGGCATCTGGCTGGGCGTGCAGGTCTTCATCAACATGGGCGTGAACCTGGGCCTGCTGCCGACCAAGGGCCTGACCCTGCCGTTGATGAGCTATGGCGGTTCGGGCGTGCTGTTCAACTGCATCGGCCTGGCGATCCTGCTGCGCATCGATTACGAAAACCGCGTGCGCATGCGCGGCGGCCGCCAGGGGGTAAGCAAGTGAGCAAGAAACTCATGATCATGGCGGCCGGCACCGGCGGCCACATCTTCCCGGGCATCGCGATTGCGCAGTCCATGCGCGAGCGCGGCTGGGAAGTCAGCTGGCTGGGCACCGCCCACGGCATGGAATGCGACATCGTGCCGAAGCACGGCATTCCGATGGACAGCATCGATTTCGCCGGCCTGCGCGGCAAGGGCCTGGGCCACACAATCACGGGCGCCTTCAAGATGCTGGGCGCGTTTGCCGCCTGCCGCCGCTTCATCGCCGCGCGCAAGCCGGACGTGGTGCTGGGCATGGGCGGCTACGTGACCGTGCCGGGCGGGATGATGGCGCGCTCGCGCGGCGTGCCGCTGGCGCTGGTGAATGCCGACGCCGCACTGCTGTTGTCGAACAAGACCCTGACGCCGATCGCCCAGCGCGTGCTGTTCGGCTTCCCGGCGGACTTCGGTAAGGCGGCCGGCAAGGCGGTCGTCACCGGCAACCCGGTGCGCAAGGAGATCCTGGAGATGCCGTCGCCGGGCCACCGCTTCGCCAACCGCAGCGGCGCCCTGAACATCCTGGTGGTGGGCGGCAGCCTGGGCGCCAAGGTGCTGAACGACAGCGTGCCGGCAGCCCTGGCCCTGATTCCGGAAGGCCAGCGTCCGATCGTCACCCACCAGTCGGGCAAGAAGAACATCGAAGCCCTGCGAGCCGCTTATGCCAACGCGGGCGTGCAGGCCAATGTGGTCGACTTCATCGACGACATGGCGGCGGAGTACGCAAACGCCGACCTGGTGATCTGCCGCGCCGGCGCGATCACGGTGTCGGAACTGACGGCGGCCGGCGTGGCCAGCGTGCTGGTGCCTTTCGTCGCCAGCACCACCAGCCACCAGCGCGACAACGCGATCTGGATGGACAAGCAGAAGGCGGCGATCCACCTGCCGCAGGGCGAACTGAATCCGCAGCATCTGGCGAAGCTGCTGCAAGCGACCGACCGTGAAGCCTGCCTGAAGATGGCGGAAGCGGCGCAGGCGGTCGGCCGGCGCGACGCCAATGCGGCGATTGCAAACGTTTTAGAAGAATTGGCGGGACGATGAAACACAAGATCAAGCATATTCACTTCGTCGGCATCGGCGGCAGCGGCATGAGCGGCATCGCCGAGGTGCTGCTGAACCTCGGCTACAAGGTGTCGGGCTCGGACCTGGCCTCGAACGCCGCCAGCCAGCGCCTGGCCGAACTGGGCGCGACGGTCTGCATCGGCCACGCGGCCGAGAACATCCGCGGCGCCAACGCCGTCGTCACCTCGACCGCCGTCAACGAAGCGAATCCGGAAGTCGTCGCCGCGCGCGCCGCCAAGGTCCCGATCGTGCCGCGCGCCATCATGCTGGGCGAACTAATGCGCCTGAAGCGCGGCATCGCCATCGCCGGCACCCACGGCAAGACCACCACCACCAGCCTGGTGGCGTCGGTGCTGGCCGAGGGCGGCCTGGACCCGACCTTCGTGATCGGCGGGCGTCTGACCGCGGCCGGCGCCAACGCCAAGCTGGGCACCGGCGACTACATCGTGGCCGAGGCCGACGAGTCGGATGCGTCCTTCCTGAACCTGTCGCCGATGATCGAGGTGATCACCAACATCGACGCCGACCACATGGACACCTACGAGCACGACTTCGAGAAGCTGAAGGCGGCGTTCGTGAACTTCACCCACCGCCTGCCGTTCTACGGCCGCGCGATGATGTGCATCGACGACGCCAACGTGCGCGCCATCCTGCCGCAGGTGACCAAGCCGGTGACGACTTACGGCTTTTCCGAGGACGCCGAAGTGCGCGCCATGGAAGCCCGCGCCGACGGCACCCGCATGCGCTTCATCGTGCGCCAGGAAGGCTATCCGGACACCAGCTTCGTGCTGAACCAGCCGGGCATGCACAATGTCCTGAACGCCTGCTCGGCGATTGCGATTGCGCGCGAGATCGGCATCCCGGACGAAGCAACTGCCGCCGGCCTGGCCGAGTTCCGCGGCGTCGGCCGCCGCTTCACCCGCTACGGCGAGATCCCGCTGGAATCCGGCGGCAGTTTCACGCTGGTGGACGACTACGGCCACCATCCGGTCGAAGCCCAGGTGACCGTGGCCGCGGCGCGCGCCGCCTACCCGGGCCGGCGCCTGTTGCTGGCCTTCCAGCCGCACCGCTATACCCGCACTCGCGACCTGTTCGAAGACTTCGTCAAGGTGCTGGCCGCACCGGACGTGCTGCTGCTGGCCGAGGTATACGCGGCCGGCGAAACCCCGATCGTGGCGGCCGACGGCCGTGCGCTGTCGCGCGCGCTGCGCGCCGGCACCCAGATCGAACCGATTTTCGTGGAGTCGATCGCCGATATGCCGGCGACGATCCTGAAGGTGGCGCGCGACGGCGACGTTGTGCTCACCATGGGCGCCGGCTCGATCGGCGGCGTTCCGCATCAACTGACCCAGCTTCAAAAGGTAGCATCGTGAGTACTCTGACTCCTTCTGAGATCAAGGACCTCGGCAAGGTCGCCGTCCTGTTCGGCGGCCGCTCGGCCGAGCGCGAGATCTCGATCCTGTCCGGCACCGGCGTGCTGCAGGCCCTGCAATCGAAAGGCGTGGACGCCCATGCCTTCGACCCGGCCGAGCGTTCGCTGGCCGATCTGGCAGCCGAAAAATTCGACCGCGTCTTCATCGCGCTGCACGGCCGCTATGGCGAAGACGGCAGCCTGCAGGGCGCCCTCGAGCAGCTCGGCATTCCCTACACCGGCAGCGGCGTGATGGCGTCGAGCGTCGGCATGGACAAGATCACCACCAAGATCGTGTGGCTGGCGAACGGCGTCTCGACGCCGAAGTACGCCGTCATCGACGACAGCACGGATCTGGACAAGGTGGTGGCGGATCTCGGCCTGCCGCTGATCGTCAAGGCGCCGCTGGAAGGTTCGAGCATCGGCATCACCAAAGTAACCCGCGTGGAAGACCTGAAGCCTGCTGTCGAACTGGCGCGCCAGTACGACAAGCTGGTGCTGGCCGAGCAGTTCATCGAAGGCCGCGAATTCTCGGTACCGCTGCTGGGCACCGGCCCGACCGCGCGCGCGCTGCCGATCGTCGAGATCGTGGCCCCGGAAGGCAAGTACGACTACCAGAACAAGTACTTCACCGACGACACCAAGTACTACTGCCCGGCGCCGCTGGATGCCGCCACCACCGAGGCGATCCAGCGCGAGGTCGAGAAGGCCTACCGCGCGCTCGGCTGCGAAGGCTGGAGCCGCATCGACGTGCTGCTGCGCGAATCGGATAACCAGTTCTTCCTGCTGGAAGTGAATACCTCGCCGGGCATGACCACGCACTCGCTGGTGCCGATGGCCGCGCGCGCCGAGGGTACGAGCTATGAAGACCTGTGCGTGGCGATCCTGCGCTCGGCGTCGCTGAAGATCGGTCAGAACAAGAAGGAAAAGGCGTAAGACGATGTGGCATGACACGCGAGCCCTGAACGCAACATCCGGCGCGATCACCGCGCTGGTGGCGCTCGCCTGTATCGCCTCGGGCGTATGGTGGATATCGCAGCGTCCGATGTTCACCCTGCGCGCGGTGCGCGTCGAGAGCATGTACGGCCTGGACCTGCAGCACGTGAACGAACTCACGGTGCGCAACGGCGTGCTCGGCAAGATCAAGGGGAATTTCTTTACCACCGACCTGGAGCAGGTGCGCGGCACCTTCGAGGCCGTGCCCTGGGTCCGCAAGGCCAGCGTGCGCCGCGAATGGCCGAACCAGCTGATCGTCCAGGTCGAGGAACACGAAGCGCTCGGCACCTGGGGCGAGGATGGCCGCCTGCTGTCCGTGAAGGGCGACAGTTTCACCGCCAACCTGGCCGAAGCCGACGAGGACCATGAGCTGCCTGCTTTCGACGGTCCTCCCGGCAGCGAAAAGGAAGTCCTGGCGCGCTTTGCGGAGCTGCGCGGCCTGTTCGCGCCGATCCGCCTGGTGCCGACTTCGCTCAGCCTGTCGAAGCGCTACGCCTGGACGGTCCGGCTGGACAACGGCATGAGCGTGGAGCTGGGCCGCGAGCGCGACCAGGGCAAGGATGGCATGAAGGCGCGCGTGCAGCGGCTGGTGAGCATCTACCCCCAGCTGGTGGCGCGCCTGCAGGAAGGGCATATCGACACCATCGACATGCGCTATCCGAACGGGCTGGCACTGTCGTCGTCTGCCCTGAGCATACCGGCGGATGCCACCAAGCCGGTCAAGGCGGCAAAGAAAAAAGCACCTACCAAAACAACAAAGCAAACTTAATCAGCAGGCGACAAGAAATGACTAAAGACGCAAAGAACCTGATCGTCGGTCTCGACATCGGCACCTCGAAGGTGGTGGCGGTGGTGGCCGAGGTGATGGCCGATGGGCGCCATGAAGTAATTGGACTCGGCCAGCACGAGTCGAAAGGTTTGAAGAAGGGCGTTGTCGTCAACATCGAAGCGACCGTCGAATCCATCCAGCGCGCGCTCGAAGAAGCCGAGCTGATGGCCGACTGCAAGATCCGCAACGTGTATGCGGGTATCGCCGGCAGCCATATCCGTTCGTTCAACTCGAGCGGCATGGTGGCGATCAAGGACAAGGAAGTCACCGCGACCGACGTGGCGCGCGTGATCGAGACTGCCAAGGCCGTGAACATCCCGACCGACCAGCAGCTGCTGCACACGGTGCCGCAGGAATTCATCGTCGACAACCAGGAAGACGTGCGCGAGCCGATCGGCATGAGCGGCATCCGCCTGGAAGTGCGCGTGCACATTGTTACAGGTGCGGTGTCCGCCGTTCAGAATATTGTAAAGTGCGTGCGCCGTTGCGGGCTCGAGGTCTCGGACCTGATCCTGCAGCCGATGGCGTCGGCCGATTCCGTGCTGACCAACGACGAGAAGGAACTCGGCGTGGTCCTGATCGACATCGGCGGCGGCACCACCGACATCGCCGTGTTCAGCGATGGCGCGATCCGCCACACGGCCGTGATCCCGATCGCCGGCGACCAGATCACCAGCGACATCGCGATGGCCCTGCGCACCCCGACCGGCGAAGCGGAAGAGATCAAGATCCGCTACGGCGTGGCCAAGCAGGTGCTGGCCGATCCGGGCGAGACCCTGGAAGTGCCGGGCCTGGGCGACCGCGGTCCGCGCTCGCTGTCGCGCCAGGCGCTGGCGGCGGTGATCGAGCCGCGCGTCGAGGAATTGTTCGCGATGGTGCACCAGGTGGTGCGCGAGTCCGGCTACGAGGGCGTGCTCTCGTCGGGCATCGTGCTGACCGGCGGTTCGTCGATCATGCCGGGCATGATCGAGATGGCCGAAGACATCTTTTTGAAGCCGGCGCGCCTTGGCACGCCGGAGTATCGCGGCCAGCTGGCCGACGTGGTGCGCAGTCCGCGCTACGCGACCGTTCTCGGCCTTTTGCTGGAAGCGAAGAAGCAGTATTTGCGCGGCCATATCGTCACGCGCCAGGATGGATCGGTGAAAGCGGTATGGCAGCGCATGAAGGAGTGGTTTTTAGGGAACTTTTAAGAATTTCAGCTACAAGAAGTTACGTTTTTGTTGGTCAACGCACGCAAATATTTTTACAATACAAGCGCGTTTCCAATCTGCAGGTTTGATCGCGACCGATGAGGTCTGCAGCTTGGGAACGGCACATTGAGATTAGGAGTTCATCATGGAGTTCGATATGGTCGATAACGCAGCACTGGGTACGGTCATCAAGGTCGTCGGGGTTGGCGGCGCGGGTGGTAACGCTGTCCAGCACATGATCAATAAAGGTGTCGCCGGTGTCGAGTTCATCGCCGCAAACACCGACGCACAGGCGCTGGCCGCCTCGAGCGCGCACAACATCATCCAGATCGGCGATTCCGGTCTGGGCGCCGGCATGCGTCCGGAAGTCGGCCGCCAGCTGGCCGAGCAATCGCGTGCACGCATCGAAGACTCGCTGCGCGGCGCGCACATGGTCTTCATCGCTGCCGGCATGGGCGGCGGCACCGGCACCGGCGCCGCGCCGATCGTCGCGGAAGTCGCCAAGAGCATGGGCGCGCTGACCGTCGCCGTCGTGTCGAAGCCGTTCTCGTACGAAGGCCAGAAGTGCATGGACGTGGCCGAGAACGGCCTGGCCGAGCTGACCAAGCACGTCGACTCCCTGATCGTCATCCTGAACGAAAAGCTGGAAGACATCTACGAAGACGAATCGATGCTGGACTGGATGAAGCATGCCGACGACGTGCTGAACAACGCCGTTGCCGGTATCGCCGAGATCATCAATGTCCCGGGCCACATCAACGTCGACTTCAACGACGTCAAGACCATCATGAGCGAGCAGGGCAAGGCCATGATGGGCACCGCGACCGCATCGGGCGTCGACCGTGCACGCATCGCCGCCGAGCAGGCCGTGGCGTCGCCGCTGCTGGACGGTATCGACCTGTCGGGCGCCAAGGGCGTGCTGGTGAACGTCACCGCATCGCGCAACCTCAAAGGTAAAGAGATCAAGGAAGTCATGGCCGCCGTGCGCGCCTTCGCCGCTCCGGACGCCGCCATCGCACAAGGCATCGCCTACGACGACGAGATGGGCGACGAACTGCGCGTGACCGTGGTCGCGACCGGCCTGGGCAAGAACAAGGCCAACATCTCGCTGGTACAGCCGCAGCAGGTCCTGCGCACCGGTACCTACGGTTCGCCGATGATGTCGGGCGCCGCCACCGTCTCCGCAGGCGGCATGGGCATGGGCTCGATCAGCACCGGCGGCACCGACGCCGGCATGAAGCAGCCGGCCGTGTGGCGCCGCGAGCAGGCCTCGGAGCAGGTCCGCGCGATGCAGAACAACGGCGTCGAGACCTACGACATCCCGGCCTTCCTGCGTAAACAAGCTGACTGAGCAAGCCGACTAGAGCACACTCCAGCCGGCTGACCACCGGCGCTCCATGATGCAAGAGCCCGTATCGTCCAAGCGATACGGGCTTTTTGTTTTTAATTCGGGGTCAGAGCACATTTCGAAGCAAATTCGGGGTCAGAGCACTTTTTTGGAAAATTGCTTTTCGACCTCTCGACGGCTTGCATGCTACAGAGGGATTACAAGCATCTCCAGGCAAGGCCTCAAGGGGCCGCCCAGAACTGACCGTGAAAACATTGTTCAAAAAAGTGCTCTGACCCCGAATTTTGAGAAAAAAGTGCTCTGACCCCGAATTTCTCCAGATCGGGCATACTTGCGGGTTCTGTTAATCACAACATGGAGTTTCTGCTATGACCATCCAGATCGGCGATCGCCTGCCCGAGTCCACCCTGTCCGAGTTCATCGAGACCGAAACCGAAGGCTGCTCGCTCGGCCCGAACACCTTCAACACGGCCGACCTCGTCAAGGGCAAGACCATCGCCATCTTCGGCCTGCCGGGCGCCTACACCCCGACCTGCTCGGCCCAGCACCTGCCGGGCTACATCCAGCTGGCAGACCAGCTGAAGGCCAAGGGCGTCGACGAGATCTGGTGCGTGTCGGTCAACGACGCCTTCGTGATGGGCGCCTGGGGCCGCGACCAGAAAGCCACCGGCATCGTCCGCATGATGGCCGACGGTAACGCCGCCTTCAGCAAGGCCCTGGGCCTGGACGCCGACTTCTCGAAGCACGGCATGGGCACCCGCAGCAAGCGCTACTCGATGCTGGTCGTCGACGGCGTCGTCAAGCAGCTGAACGTCGAAACCGCCGGCTTCGAAGTCTCGTCGGCCGAGAAGCTGCTGGAACAGCTGGGCTAAGCGGCTTGATCGTCAACGCCGAATCACCGGACCAGCCCGAGGTCCGGGACCTGCTCGCGCGCCTCGACGCCTATTGCGCGTCGCTGTACCCGGCCGAGAGCAATCACATAATGGACATCCACTCCCTGACGGGAGGTGATGTCTTGTTTTTGGTCGCGCGCGACGTCCACGGCAGCGCCGTCGGCTGCGCGGCCCTGGTCCGGCGTGAAGGCTATGGCGAAATCAAGCGCATGTTCGTCGACGAAACCAAGCGCGGCCTCGGCACCGGCCGCCAGCTGCTCGAGCACATCGGCATCTTCGCCAACATGTGCGGCCTGCGCGAACTGAAGCTGGAGACCGGCATCCACCAGCCGGAAGCCATCCGCCTGTATGAACGCGCCGGTTTCGTGCGCAGCGCTCCCTTCGGTGAATATACTGAAGACCCGCTGTCCGTATTCATGGAAAAACGCCTTTGACCCAAGCCGTACGCAGCGCCAGATGGAGCGGCAACCTGCGCAGCATCCAGGCGATGCTGGCCGCGGTGCTGATGTTTTCCATCATGGACACGATCATGAAGATCCTGTCCGCCGAATTCCCGGCGATGCAGGTGGCGGCGCTGCGGTCTCTCGCTTCGCTGCCGCTGGTCTGCGTCTACGTGGCCTGGCGTGGCGGCTTCCGATCGATCATGAAAGTCCGCTGGCCGCTGCACCTGCTGCGCGCCGCGATCGGCATCGTCATGCTGTCCCTGTTCGCCTACGGCGTGCGCGGGCTGTCGCTGGCCGAGGCCTATACCATCTTCTTCATCGGCCCGATCCTGATCACGGCGATGTCCGTGTTCGTGCTGAAGGAACGCGTGGACCGCGCGCGCTGGCTGGCGATCGGGATCGGCATGGCCGGCGTGCTGGTGGTGCTGCGCCCCAGCGGCGACGGCTTCCTGACCCTGGGCGGCCTGGCGATCCTGGTGGCGGCCGTGTGCTATGCGGTGTCGGCCGTGACCGGGCGGGTGCTGGCGCGCAGCGACTCCAGCGAGCAGATGGTGTTCTGGCTGATGCTGCTGATGGCCGCCGGTGCCACCGTACTGGCCCTGCCTGACTGGACTCCGGTCCAGGCGCGCCACCTGCCGCTGCTGGGCGGCCTGGCGCTCAGCGGTTTCCTGGCCCAGCTGGCGCTGACCGAAGCCTTCAGCCACGGCGAAGCCTCGGTGGTCGCGCCTTTCGAGTACACGGCCCTGGCCTGCGGCATCGCGATCGACTGGGTGCTCTGGCGAACCTTGCCCGACCAATACACGCTGATCGGTGCGGCTATCATCATCGGCAGCGGCTTGTACCTGATTCGCCACGAAACCTCCCACGCCGAGGCCGAACACCCCTGAAAACGTGGTGTTCCTGCCACCGGCAGAGCAGGTCATCGGCGAACAAAAGGGGCCTCCTATATAATCAGCGGATGCTCAAACAAAGAACAATCAAACAGCTGGTGCGTACGACAGGTGTCGGCCTGCACTCGGGCACCAAGGTCGAACTGACCCTGCGCCCGGCTGAGCCGGACACCGGCATCGTGTTCCGCCGCGTCGATCTCGACCCCGTGGTCGAGTTCCCGTCGAACGCGGAAATCGTCGGCGACACCCGCATGGCCTCGGTCCTCAGCAAGGACAATGCACGCGTCTCGACCGTCGAGCACCTGATGTCGGCCTGCGCCGGCCTCGGCATCGACAATCTGTACGTGGACGTCACCGCCGAAGAAATCCCCATCATGGACGGCTCCGCTTCGTCCTTCGTCTTCCTGCTGCAGCAGGCCGGCGTGCAGGAGCAGGGCGCCGCCAAGAAATTCATCCGCGTGCTGAAACCGGTCGAAGTGCGCCAGGGCAGCGGCAACAACGAGAAGTGGGCCCGTCTGACGCCCTTCGACGGCTTCAAGCTCGACTTCTTCATCGAATTCAACCACCCGGCCGTCGACGGCACCATGCAGCGCGCCGAGGTCGACTTCGGCAAGGTCTCCTACGTGCACGACGTCGCGCGCGCCCGTACCTTCGGCTTCATGCAGGACGTCGAAAGCCTGCGAGGCATGGGCCTGGCCCGTGGCGGCTCGCTGGAAAACGCGATCGTGATGGACGAGTACCGCATCCTGAATGCGGACGGCCTGCGTTACGAAGACGAGTTCGTGCGCCACAAGATCCTCGACGCGATCGGCGACCTGTATCTGGTCGGCCATCCGCTGCTGGCCAGCTATGAAGCGCACAAGTCCGGCCACGGCCTGAACAACCTGCTGCTGCGCGAACTGCTGTCGCATCCGGAAGCCTACGAGATCGTGACTTTCCAGGAACAGGCGAGGGCGCCGGAGTCGTATGGCGCGCAGATGGAGCGGGAGTGGGCGCTGACTTGATCAGCCCTTCTGTTTCCGTTTCTCAGCCAGCCGCTTGATCGCCGCGATCAGCGGCGCATTCTGCGGTGATGCCGGCAAGGCGTCGCCCAATTCCTCGAACGCCTGCACCGCCGTCGGCGGCAGCTCCAGCGAGGACGGTTTCAAGCCTTCCTCCTCGACCGGCAGGGCGCGTCCCACCTGGATCTTGATCCGCACCGAATCCACCTGCCAGCCCTTCTTCTGCAGCGCCGCCTGCAGCTTGGGCGCCTGCTGCTTGAGCTTGGCCGCCACGGCGGAGGAGGGCACAGCCAGGGTCAGTACGCCTTCCTGCACCGCCAGCGCTTCGCAATTCGCATACATGGGCGGCAGGATGAGCCGCACATCCTTTTGCAGCTTGGCCATGCGCGTTGCCGCCGGCAGCAGGCTGGCCAGGCGGTCGTTACGGCGCAGGAAATCGGTCGCCTCGATCGACGTGCGGCGGACCTTGGTGCCGTAGATATGATAGGGAGGCTTGGGTGACTGCATGGGCGGAACATACCACAGCCAGACCATGCTCATAAAGAAGCGTACCGAAAATGTGTTTTCGAGTGCAATTTGATAACATTGTTTGTCCGCTTGCACTTGTGATACGTCCGTTCACCCCCAAGTGTGGCCGGATCGCATGATAAAATCGGTGGCTTTTTGCCATAGGCGGTCTTCGGCGGATATTATTTTGATATCATCCATGGCTTTTTCGCGGCGTACTTTTTAAGAACACAGCATGTCATTCCTGACCAAGATTTTCGGCAGCCGTAACCAGCGTCTGCTCAAGCAATACCAAAAAACCGTG
Organism: Telluria sp. GW821-FHT07G12; assembly: GCF_059418525.1. NCBI lineage: Bacteria > Pseudomonadati > Pseudomonadota > Betaproteobacteria > Burkholderiales > Oxalobacteraceae > Telluria > Telluria sp. GW821-FHT07G12. The sequence goes on from NZ_JBWKQA010000003.1 coordinate 231,649, forward strand.
CGCGACATCAACGCGCTCGAGCAGCAGATGGAAAAGCTGTCGGACGCCGAACTCCAGGCAAAAACTCCCGAATTCAAGGAAAGGATCGCCGGCGGCGCCACGCTCGACGACATCCTGCCCGAGGCGTTTGCGGTCTGCCGCGAGGCTGCCAAGCGTGTGCTGAAGATGCGCCACTTCGACGTGCAGCTGATCGGCGGCATGGTCCTGCACTATGGCAAGATCGCCGAGATGGGCACCGGCGAGGGTAAAACCCTGATGGCAACCCTGCCGGTCTACCTGAACGCGCTGTCCGGCAAGGGCGTGCACGTGGTGACCGTCAACGATTACCTGGCACAGCGCGACGCCGACCAGATGGGCCGCCTGTACGGCTGGCTGGGCCTCTCCACCGGCGTCAATCTGTCGCAGATGGATCACGACAGCAAGCAGAAGGCCTACGGTTCCGACATCACCTACGGCACCAACAACGAATACGGCTTCGACTACCTGCGCGACAACATGGTCTACGACGTGAAGGAACGCGTGCAGCGCGGCCTGAACTTCGCCGTGGTCGACGAGGTGGACTCGATCCTGATCGACGAGGCCCGCACCCCGCTGATCATCTCCGGCCAGGCCGAGAACCACACCGACCTGTACCACAAGATCAATGAAGTCCCGCCGCTGCTGACGCTGCAGATCGGCGAAGAGACCCCGGACGGCAAGGGCGAGGTCGAAGTCCCGGGCGACTACACCAAGGACGAGAAGGCGCACACCGTGCTGCTGACCGAGGCCGGCCACGAGAAGGCGGAAGCCATCCTGACCAAGATGGGCCTGCTGCCGGAAGGCGCCTCGCTCTACGACGCCGCCAACATCACCCTGATCCACCACCTGTACGCCGCCCTGCGCGCGCACGTCCTGTACCACAAGGACCAGCACTACGTGGTGCAGAACAATGAAGTGGTGATCGTCGACGAATTCACCGGCCGCCTGATGACGGGCCGCCGCTGGTCCGACGGCCTGCACCAGGCCGTGGAAGCCAAGGAAGGCGTGCGCATCCAGAACGAGAACCAGACCCTGGCCTCGATCACCTTCCAGAACTACTTCCGCATGTTCACCAAGCTGTCCGGCATGACCGGTACCGCCGACACGGAAGCCTACGAATTCCAGGAGATCTACGGCCTCGAGACCGTGGTCATCCCGCCCAACCGTCCATCGCAGCGCAAGGACCGCCAGGACCAGGTGTACAAGTCGGCCGAGGAAAAATACGGCGCGATGCTGAACGACATCCGCGACTGCTACGAGCGCGGCCAGCCGGTGCTGGTCGGCACCACCTCGATCGAGAACTCGGAACTGCTGTCCGGGATCCTGAGCAAGGCGAACCTGCCGCACAACGTGCTGAACGCGAAGCAGCACGCCCGCGAAGCGGAAATCATCGCCCAGGCCGGCCGTCCGCAGATGATCACCATCGCCACCAACATGGCGGGCCGCGGCACCGACATCGTCCTCGGTGGTAACGTCGAGAAGCAGATCCAGTTCATCGAAGCCGACGAAGCGCTGTCGCCGGAGCAGAAGAACGAACAGTCGCAGAAGCTGCGCGACGAATGGCAGTCGCTGCACGACCACGTGGTGGCGCAGGGCGGCCTGCACATCATCGGCACCGAGCGCCACGAATCCCGCCGCGTCGACAACCAGCTGCGCGGCCGTTCGGGCCGCCAGGGCGACCCGGGTTCCTCGCGCTTCTACCTGTCGCTGGACGATCCGCTCCTGCGCATCTTCGCCGGCGACCGCGTGCGCGCGATCATGGACCGCCTGAAGATGCCGGAAGGCGAACCGATCGAGGCCGGCATCGTGAGCCGCTCGATCGAGTCGGCGCAGCGCAAGGTCGAGGCCCGCAACTTCGACATCCGCAAGCAGCTGCTCGAATACGACGACGTCGCCAACGACCAGCGCAAGGTGATCTACACCCAGCGTAACGAACTGCTGGAGTCGGCCGACATCTCCGAGCTGATCTCCTCGCTGCGCGTGGGCGTGTTCACCGACGTGGTGCGCACCTACGTGCCGGCCGAATCGGTCGAAGAGCAGTGGGACATTCCGTCGCTGCAGCGCGTGCTGAACGACGAGTGGGCGCTGGAAGTGCCGCTGGCGCAGCTGCTGGAGGACGAACCGAACCTGAACGACGACGACATCCTCGAGCGCGTGCTGGCCGCCGCCGACGAGTCGTACAACAGCAAGGTGGCGATCGTCGGCAAGGATGCCTTCGGCGGCTTCGAACGCAACGTCATGCTGCAGAATATCGACACCCACTGGCGCGAGCACCTGGCGGCGCTGGACCACCTGCGCCAGGGTATCCACCTGCGCGGCTACGCCCAGAAGAACCCGAAGCAGGAATACAAGCGCGAAGCCTTCGAGCTGTTCGGCGCCATGCTGGACCAGATCAAGAACGAAGTGATCCGCACCATCATGACGGTCCGCATCCAGACCCGCGAAGAAGTCGAGGCGGCCGAAGCGGCCATGCAGGCGGCCGCTGCGCACCTGGAAAACGTCAACTACCAGCACGCCGACTTCGACCCGACTGCGGCCCCGGAAGAACTGATGGCGCCCCAGGCCGCAACCGCCGGCACCACCGCGGTGAGCGACGACCCGGCCACCACCTACATGGGCATGAAGGTCGGCCGCAACGATCCTTGCCCTTGCGGCAGCGGCAAGAAGTTCAAGGCTTGCCACGGCAAGCTGGCGTAATCTGCCGGTCCGGTAAAAAGAAGGCTCCCCGCGGGGAGCCTTTTTTATTGGTGACGTGCCCGCGTGCGCGCGTCACCGGCGTTGCAAGCCCTTGCGTAGCCAGGCGAGCGCATCCTCGCTGATCCCCGACCCCTTGCGCAGCAGCGGTTCTTCTTCCGTCGCACGGCGGAAGTCTGTGACCGTCTGCGGGTCGGTGCCGACCATATCGTGGAACAGTTCCATCCACTGGCGTCCCAGCGCCTGCGAGGCCGGCTGCCCAGCGTCCGGGTCGAGGCGCATCTGTTCGCGCACCTTGCCGATCAGGACCGTCCACTCGCCGCCGCGGGTCGTCCAGTGGTGGCGCATGCGGGAGAGCACGTCCGGCGCCAGATACTTCGCCCAGACGTCGTTTTTCAGCTCGCCGATCGCGGCCATCACGTAGTTCATGAGCTCGGGAGGCACGCCCCCGGCTTCTCTCTCACGCTGCATCATGAGGTTGATGCGGGCGGCGAGTTCGGCATCGCCGCCGGTTCCCTGGCCGAAGGCTTCCAGCCAGCGTCGTGCGAATGCCTTGGCGCTCTCGGAATCCGGCGCCACCTTGGTGCGGATCATTTCCATGGCTTCGTCGACCAGCGCCTTGAATTGCGCTTTGATCGCCTCGTCGTGGTACAGCGGAATCCGCGCCAGTTCATCCTGCGTAAAGTATTTTTCGTACATGCTCATCTGCTCCAGTGAGTCCAGCCAGGTGGACAGGTCCGGCTGGCGGCCGGCCGCCAGCTCGCCGTGCAGGCGCTGCAGCTGCTCGCGCACCCGCGCCGCCTCGGCGATCTGCTGGTCGAGCGCACGCAACTGCCGCTCGACCACGGCCAGCGGACTGCCTTCCGGACTGTCCAGGTAAAGGCCGATGTCGGCCAGGCTCATGCCGAACGAACGCAGGGCCTGGATCTGGTGCAGGCGCGCCACGTCGTCGCGGTTGTAGAGCCGGTAGCCGGCATCGGAACGCGCCGAAGGCTGGAGCAGCCCGATGCTGTCGTAATGGTGCAGCGTGCGGACCGTCAGTCCGGCCAGCGCGGCAAGTTCTCCCACTTTCAGCATCGTTCAGCTCCTTTGTTCAGCGTGGACCCAGTCTGGAGCCTCACGTGGCGTGAGGGTCAAGCCTTACCAGACCATCTTGTTCCAGGTATTGTCGCCGACGATGCCGTCCACGCCCAGACCCTGGCTGGACTGGAAGCTGCGGACCGCCGAGTTGGTGCCGGCGCCGAAGATGCCGTCCACGCTCAGGCCGTAGCCGCTCTCGTTCAGCTGGCTCTGCACCGCCTTCACCTTGGCACCGGAGTCGCCCTGCTGGGTGACGACGGTCAGCGCCGGCCAGCTGGCGTTGCCGACGATGCCGTCTGCGCTCAAGCCATGCGAGCTCTGGAAGTTCTTCACCGCGGTCTGGGTGGCGGTGTCGAAGGTGCCGCTGGCGGTGACCGTATAGCCCCATTGCTGCAGCAGGTACTGGATGGTGCGCACGCGCTCGCCCGTGTTCCCGTACTGGACCAGCGGCCAGGTCAGGTTGGTGGTCGAGCCGCCGCCGCCGGTCGAGCCGTTCGCCACCAGCGACTTGTAGGTCGCCCAGTTCCAGCCCGAGCCGGGATCGGTGTGGGTCTGGTTCGAGAAGTTGACGTGGCCCTTGACGTCATAGATCGAATCCGCCGGCACCGCGTTCCAGCCGCCGGTACCGTCGAACACCTTCTGCGCCAGGCCGCGCGAGGCCAGGATGTCGCGCGTCAGCGCCGCCGAGGCGTTGTACATGGCGCTGGTGTACCAGGTGGCGGGATCGTCGATGTAGCCTTCGTGCTCGATGCCGACCGTGTAGCCGTTCGAGGTGCCGACGTGCCAGGCCTTGTCGCTCTCGTTCACCATCTGGGTGATCTGGCCGTCGGAGGAACGCACCACGTAGTGGGCGCTGACCTGGGCGCTGCAATTCTGGAACCAGGAGATGGTCGAGGCGTACGAGCCCTGGGTGGTATGGATAGTGACGTGGGTGATGGAGGCGGTGCGGCCGGCCGTGTAGTTGCAGCTGGCGGCCGGGTTCCAGATGGCGGGGCCGTAGTCGGTCGAGGCCTGGGTTGGCAGGGCCAGCACGGTGGATGCGGCAAGGGCCAGGCCTGCGAGCAGGCGCGTTTTCGAGCTCTTCATGGTTGGTCTCCGGTTATTTGTTCTTGGCAGGCGTATCGACGAAATCGGGCACCGAGATCTTCGGATCGGGGACCCCGGTTTCCACCGTGATGCGGCGCGCCGACAGCTTGCGCAGCTTGTCCTTGCCGTAGACCTTCTCCATTTCCACGTGCTTCTGGCTCACCTTGAATTCGCCGCTTTCGCGTCCCTGGCGGATCGCGGTCAGGATCTCGTAGGTGTAGATCTGGGCGATCTCGCGCTGCGGAATGCCGCTGTATTTCGCCACGGCGTCCTCCCAGTCTTCGAGCGGGAAGGCACGGGTCTTGCGCGCGCCGAGCTGGGACAGCAGCGCGGCGGCGGCGCGGATGTTGGTGCGGGTGTCGCTCGCGGCCTGCTCCGGGCTGACGCGGATCAGCGCGGCGCCCTGGCTCAGGGAGTGGCCGAAGTAGCTGTCGTCGCGCAGGCCCATGATGCCGTAGGCGGGCGGCATGCCGTCATGCGCGTCCACCTCGACCTCGGGTTCGCCGTTCTTTTTCAGCATGCCTTTCGGGACATGCGGGTGCCAGCGGGTTTCGGCATAGGCGATGGATTCGAGCAGCTCGACCGGGACATTGAATTCCGCCGAGGCTTCGTTGAAATACTGCTGGTAGCGCTTGGCATGGACCGTGAGCCCGGTCTTGGGGCCATCGGCCAGTGCCGGCGGGGCTGCCACGCCGGCGCCCAGGGCGGCCAGCAGGCAGGCTTGGAATGTGAGCTTCTTCAGCTTCATGGTTCTCTCCACTATTCTCGTATTGGATAGACCCGTGACGGGCACGGGACGTGTGTCCCGGCCGCCCATGAAACTGCTGAGCTCAGCGGTGACGAAGCAGTATATGTATATTTGTGTAATTGAAATTCATCAATTTTTCACAGTGTTTCATAACTTCATATCATGCATTTTCGGCAATGCAATGCATGAATCTGCCGAGCAAGGCCGAGGCGCTCAGCAGGTTTCGGGCGGCGCATCCCGGAAGCGCTTTTCCTCATGCCACAGCGTGACGAACAAGGTCATTACCACTGGCCCGACGAACAGACCGATCAGCCCCAGGGTCTCGACCCCGCCCAGGATGCCCAGCAAGACCGCCAGGAAGGGCAGCTTGGTGGCGTTGCCGATGATGGTCGGGCGCACGAAGTGGTCGGCCACGAACAGCACGATGGCGCCCCATGCGACGATGGCCGCGGCCGCGGCGGCGTTGCCCTCGTAGAGCAGGAGAAGCGCGACGGCGCCGAAGGCCAGCGGCGCGCCGAAGGGGATGATGGCCAGCACGCCGGTGGCGGCCGCCCACAGCACCGCCGAGGGCACGCCGGCGATCTGGTAGCCGATGCCGAGCAGGAAGCCCTCGGCCAGGCCGACCAGCACCAGGCCGTTGACGGTGGCGCGCACCGCGGTCGGCACCTTCAGCGAGTACAGGCTCCAGCGCTCGGCGCCGATCAGGTGGGCGCCCAGGGCATTCGTCTGGCCCTGCAGCGCGTGGCCGTCCTTGTAGAAGAAGAACAGGCAGAGGAAGGCGAAGCCGATGTCGATCAGGCGGTGCAGGGTGCCGCTGCCGACCCGCTTGAGCACTTCGCTGGCCGACTGCATGTGGCCCACCGAGCCGTCCTGCAGCAGGTGCGCCAGGCCGTGCGGCTGGCCCAGCGTGGCCTGCCACCAGTTGTAGACGGCGTCGCCGGCCATCGGGATCCGGTGCAGCCATTCGGGCGCCGCCAGGCCCTCGGTGTTGGTCTTGGCCACCAGCTGGGCCAGCGCCGGCGCCTGGTGCGCAGCCTGGCTCACGCCCAGCGCCAGCGGCGTGATGAAGACCAGCGCCGCCAGGATGGTCACCAGGGCCGCGGCCAGGATCTCGCGCCCGCCCAGTGCGCGCAGCGCGCGCAGGTAGAGCGGCCAGGTGGCGATGCACAGGATCGCGGCCCACAGCAGCGGCAGCACGAAGCGCTGGGTCACGAACAGGGCGAACAGGATGATCGCCAGCGAAAAACAGGCGCTCAAAACGCTGCGTTGGGTTTCGGTCATGGCATCTCCGTTCAGGGCTCGGTTCAGGGCAGATCAGGGCGCCGGATTCGGGTCGCGCGGCCGCTTGCTGCCGGCTTCGCGCACCAGGCTCCAGCTCATCTGCAGATCGATCGGCTTGCCATCCTGCAGGGCCGGGATGTAGCGGCACTGTCCCAGCGCTTCGAGCGCGGCCTGGTCCCAGTCCGGGAAGCCGCTGGGCGCCGCCACGCGCACCTCGTGCACCTTGCCTGCGGCGTCGACGCGGTAGGCAAAGCTGGCGCGCAGCGGCTGGTCCTGGCGCACCACCTCCACAGGATAGTCCGGTAGGCGGCAGCTGTCCTCGATGCGGCGGGCCTGCAGCGCGCCCGGCGGCAGGTTCGAGCGCTGCACCGCGGCCGGCGCCTGGCCGGTCGGGGGCCGGGCCGCCGGCGCCACCTGCGGCAGGGCGATTTCCTTGCCGTTGGCGCTCAGCTTGCCGTTGCGGAATTCGACGGTCGAGACCAGTACGTCGTTTTCCAGTTTCGCATAGCCGGCGCCGAGCAGCTTGCCGACCACGACATCCGTCATGGTCTGCCCGAGCTGGGCCACGCTCATCCCGTTCGGCGGCGTGCCTTGCTGCTGCGACTGGCGAGCGGCAACGACACCGCTGACGTCGCGCACGATCGCCACCGGCACCCGGATCTCGAAGCGGGCCACGATCTTCTTCACCAGCTTCGTCACGTCCTGCAGGTCGGCCTCGACCGCGCCGGCCGTACCGATGCGGCCGCGGATGCTGGCCTTGTTGCCGTGGAAGCGGGCGCTGATCTCGTCGATCTCGATGGCCGAGCCGCGCACGATGGCGGCCTTGCCCATCGTTTGCAGCATCGGCTTCATTGCCGCCAGCTTCTGCTCGGGCGTCATCGTCTTGAGCTGCTCGCGCTGGCGCTCGCCGGCGGCCTGCAGCGCCACCATGGCTGCGCGGTCGACGTTCACGATGCGCATGTCGAAGCGCACGTCCTCGACCTTTTCGCCGCCGGCCGAGATGCTGCCAATGCGCTGCTGGAACTGCATGTCGACGGTCTTCGGGCGCTCCGTGGTGCGCCAGTTCACGCGCAGGTCATCCATGCTGAAGTCCATGCCGGCGCTCGGCTTCTGCGGGGTCTCGCCGTGCACGCGGGCGATGCGCAGCTGGCCATTGCCGAACCAGAGCCTGTCCGCGCTGCGGCGCTGGTGGCCGGTCAGCGTGATGCCTTCGGCGCTCAGGCGCATGGTCGGGTCTTCAGCGGCAATCGTGTTCCACTGTCCCGAAAAATCGACGGCCTTGCCGGCATTGTCCATGTCGAAGTCGACCAGCGCCTCGTCCCAGTCCACGCGCGAATTGTCCTGGCCCGCATAGTGCAGCGGCTGCAGGCGCAGGCGGTAGGCCAGGCGCCCCGGTTTGGGCTGCTGGCGCTCGACCGTGAACGGCTTGTCGTTGCCGAACACATTGCGCAGCTTGGCCGAGGTCTCGGGGCTGTACTGGACGCTTCCCATCTTGTCCAGCTGGACGGGCAGGGGCTGGCGCGGGTCCTGGGCCAGCTGCATTTCGCCTATGGCGGACTGCATGGCGTCCGCGACCGGGCCGGGCGCCGGCCTGACGGGTTTGCTGTCTGCCGCGGTGGCAGGGACGGCCAGCAGCGAAGCCGCCAGCAGCGAGGTGGTAAGCGCAGTTTTCACGGGACGGGTCCGATCCTTGTAATCTTTCTAATTATTAACGACCCGGCTTAAAAAGTCATTAACAGCGGAGCGGCGCTGCCCTGCGGCGGCTGGCGGTACAATAACGGATTAGTCAATCTTTCCATCTTTGAGAGTAGAGAACACCATGGCCGTCAATTCTCCCCTGCCTGTCGCCAGTGAGCTGAAACCCGTGAATGGCATCGACATCGGCTTCGCCGAAGCCGGCATCAAGAAGCCGAACCGCAAGGACGTGCTGCTGATGAAACTCGCCGAGGGCGCGACCGTGTCCGGCGTATTCACCAAGAACCGCTTCTGCGCCGCGCCGGTCCAGGTGAGCAAGGCCAATCTGGAGGCCGTGTCCAAGGGTGGCAAGCCGATCCGCGCGCTGGTGGTCAACACCGGCAACGCCAACGCCGCCACCGGCGAGCAGGGCCTGCAAAGCGCCCGCACCACCTGCGAGGAAGCCGCGCGCCTGCTCGGCATCGACGCCCAGCAGGTGCTGCCGTTCTCCACCGGCGTGATCCTGGAACAGCTGCCGGTGCAGAAGATCGTCGCCGCGCTGCCGGCCGCGGTCTCGAACCTGAAGCAGGACAACTGGTTCAATGCGGCGGAAGCCATCATGACCACCGACACCCAGCCGAAGGCGGCTTCGCTCACCACCACCATCGGCGGCCACACCGTCACGATGACCGGCATCAGCAAGGGCGCCGGCATGATCAAGCCGAACATGGCGACCATGCTGGGTTACCTGGCCTTCGACGCAAAAGTCGCCCAGCCGGTGCTGGACGAACTGGTGCGCTACGCCGCCGACCGCTCCTTCAACTGCATCACCATCGACGGCGACACCTCGACCAACGACTCCTTCATCCTGATGGCGACCGGTACCGGTTCGCTGGTCATCGATTCGACCGACAGCCCGGACTACGCCGCCCTGCGCGACGCCGTCACCGGCATCTCGACCCACCTGGCGCAGCAGATCATCCGCGACGGCGAAGGCGCCACCAAATTCATCACCATCTCGGTGGAGCAGGGCCGCGACATGGAAGAGTGCCGCAAGATCGCGTATTCGATCGCCCACTCGCCGCTGGTGAAGACCGCCTTCTTCGCCTCCGACCCGAACCTGGGCCGCATCCTGGCCGCGATCGGCTACGCCGGCGTGGACGACCTCGACACCAGCAAGCTGGACCTCTACCTGGACGACGTGCTGGTGGCGAAGGCCGGCGGCCGCAACCCGGAATATAAGGAAGAAGACGGCCAGCGCGTGATGAAGAAGGCGGAGATCCTGGTACGCGTGGAGCTGGGCCGCGGCAATGCGAACAGCACCGTCTGGACCTGCGACCTGTCGCACGACTACGTCTCGATCAACGCCGACTATCGTTCCTGATGAACCAGTTGGAGCAATTCCTGCATCGCGCCGAAAGCCTGCTCGCCAGGGTTGAGGCGATGCTGCCGCCCGCAGTGCCGCGTGAGACCGAGTGGGGGCGCAGCTCCGCCTTTCGCTGGCGCAAGCGGCCCGGCGGCGGTGCCAATCCGGGCAAGTATCTGCAGCCGGTGCTGCACGCATCGATCATCAAGCTGGACGACCTGCAGCACGTCGCCCGCCAGAAGGCAGAGATCGAGCAGAACACCCGCCAGTTCGTGGCGCGCCGCCCCGCCAACAACGTGCTGCTGACGGGTGCGCGCGGCACCGGTAAATCGTCACTGATCAAGGCCTGCCTGAACGGCTTCGCCAGCCAGGGCCTGCGCCTGATCGAAGTCGACAAGGCGGATCTGGCCGACCTGCCGGACATCGTCGACCTGGTGGCGGGGCGCCCGGAGCGCTTCGTGATCTTCTGCGACGACCTCAGTTTCGAAGAGGGCGAGGCCGGCTACAAGGCGCTGAAGGTGGCGCTGGACGGCAGCATCGCGGCGCAGTCGGACAATGTGCTGATCTACGCGACCTCGAACCGGCGCCACCTGATGCCGGAAAAGATGTCGGATAACGCCGGCTACAGCCACGGTGACGACGGCGACCTGCATCCCGGCGAGACCGTCGAGGAAAAGATCTCGCTGTCCGAGCGCTTCGGGCTGTGGCTATCTTTTTATCCGTTCAAGCAGGACGACTACCTCGACATCGTCGCGCACTGGCTGCACAGCTTCGGCTGCTCGCCGGCGCAGATCGAGGCGGCGCGCGCGGACGCCCTGCGCTGGGCGCTGGGCCGCGGCTCGCGTTCGGGCCGCGTGGCCTGGCAGTTCGCCAAGGATTACGCGGGCAAGCTGCCGCCCGCGCCAGTGCAGGAGCAAGTGGATGTCTGAAGTCAAAAAGCCGATTGACGTCGCGGTCGGTATCCTGATGCGCGAGAACGGCGACGTGCTGCTGGGCCAGCGCCCCGAAGGCAAGCCCTATGCCGGCTACTGGGAATTCCCGGGCGGGAAAGTGGAGCAGGGCGAGGACATCTTCCACGCCCTGCAACGCGAATTCGTCGAGGAGCTGGGCGTGCAGGTGCTCAGCGCCGAACCCTGGTGCTGCGTCGAACACGTCTACGAACATGCGCACGTGCGGCTGTACTTCTACATCAGCCGCGAGTGGACCGGCGAGCCGCAAAGCCTGGAAGGCCAGGCGTTTGCGTGGCAGGGCGGGTATTCGGTGAGTCCGCTGCTGCCGGCGACGATTCCGCTGCTGGAGTGGCTCGACAAGGTGCGCTACCCGGATAATTAATGTAGACATCGATGTCTAGGTGACTTATCCTCGCTAGGACCAGACAAGTTTGTCTGACACTTGCGAATGGAGCCTGCCGTGTATCGCCATGTCATCCTGCTTTCCGCCCTGTTGTGCATCTCGCCGGCGCGCGCCGAGACCGGCCCGGCCGCCGAACGGGCCGCCATCATCCAAAGCATCGTCAAGCAACTGAACACCTCCTATATCGATCTTGACAAGGCCCGCAAGCTGGACCCCGTCTTGCGCCGCGCGGACTTCGGCAAGGCGGACAGCGACGAAGCGTTTGCCAAGAGCGTCACGGCGACGATGCTGGACGTGACGAAAGACCCGCACCTGCGCTTGCTGTACAGGGCGGAGCCGGCGGCGGAAGGCGCCAAGGCCAACCCGGCGCCGACCCTCGCGCAACAGCAGGCACGCATGCGGGAAAAGCTGCGTGAAGAGAATTATGGAATCGAACGTGTCGAGCGCCTGCCCGGCAATATCGGCTACCTGAAAACGCGCTTCTTCGCGTCCGCGGCCGAGTCGGGACCGGCCATCGGCGCGGCCATGACGCTGCTGGCCAACACGGATGCCCTCATCATCGACCTGCGCGAGAACGGCGGCGGCACCACCGATGCGGTGCCTCTGCTGGCGAGTTATTTCTTCGATAAACGGACACATATCGCCGACCTCTACACGCGCGAAGGGAATGTCATCGAGCAGCAGTGGACGTCGCCGGCCGTGCCGGGCAGCCGTTCTGGCGCAGACAATGAAGTCTACATCCTCACCAGCAAGAAGACGTTTTCGGCAGCCGAGGGCCTGGCCTTCGCCCTGAAAAACCTGAAGCGCGCGGTGATCGTCGGTGAAACGACGCGCGGCGGCGCGCATCCTTCGCTCATCAAGCCGATCAATACCCGTCTTGCACTGATGGTGCCAAACTCCACGGCGCGCGATCCGGTCACGCTCAAGGATTGGGAAGGCGTGGGCGTGGCGCCCGATGTGGCCGTGCCTGCCGCGGAGGCCTTGACCCGGGCCCAGATCCTCATCCTCGAGAAACTGCGCGCACGCAAGCAGGACCCGGAAGTGCAGGCCGACATCCGCAAGCGCCTCGAGGAACTTGGCTCAGCCTCCTGAGTCCGGCGAGCTGGATCACTGTCCCGCCCCGTTCCACGACATCGACGGCGGCGCCTGCCGCGGATCCGCGCCCCAGCGCTTGTTCGGCTCCGGGCCCATGGTGAACACGAACGTGCCGCCGTTGGCGATGTCGGCCTGGCTGAACCACGGTTTGGTCAAGGGCTTGCCATTGAAGGTGGCTGACTGGATGTACATGTTGCGGGCCGAGTTGTTGCGCGCGACGATCTCGAACACCTTCCCATTGCCCAGGCGGAGGCGAACCTGGTCGAAGATCGGGCTGCCCAGGATGTAGTCGGAGGTCGAAGGATCGACCGGATAGAAACCCATCGCGCTCATGACATACCAGGACGAGGTCGAACCCTGGTCGTCCATGCCGGGATAGGCGTAGCCGGTGGCGTCGCTGCCGTACAGGCGGTCGAGAATGCGGCGCACCAGCGCCTGCGTCTTCCAGGGCTGGCCGCTCCAGGCATACAGGTAGGGCGCCTGCTGGTCCGGCTGGTTGCCCTGCACGTATTGGCCGATCATACCGGTGCAGTCGCGGCAGATGCCCTTGGGTTTGTAAGGCGTGGTGAAGAAGGCGTCCAGCTTGGCGTTGAAGGCGGCGGGTCCGCCGAGCAGGCCGATCAAGCCGTGCATGTCCTGCGGCACCAGCCACAGCGTCGACCAGCCCGAGGCTTCCTTCATCATGAAGTTGTAATAGGGCTCGCCCGGGTCGAAGGGAGAGATCCACTTGCCGTCCCCGGTACGGCCGCGCATGAAGCCCACCGACGCATCGAAGACCTTGCGGTAGTTGGCAGCGCGACCCAGGAACATCTCCGCATCGTCCAGCTTGCCGAGCCGGCGCGCCATGTCGGACAGCGCGAAGTCGTCCCAGGCATATTCCAGGGTCTTGGCGACGCCGGCCTTGCCGCCGGCGTAGGGCGGGCTGGGATTACCCGGCGGGATGATGTCCGAGATCCAGCCGTTCTGCATGTATTCGGCCAGGTAGCCGCGCGGACCCTTGGGATCCATCGCGTTCTTGCGCAGGTACTCATACGCGGCGGCGTAGTCGAAGGGGATCCCGCGCCGCATCGCGCCGTCGTAGAGGAGCACCGCGTGGTCGCCGTGGAAGGAGGTGTTCATGTAGCCGCGCTCGCGGGCCATGTCGAGTTCGGAATGCATGATGTCGCGCACGACCTCCGGCTCCAGCAGCATCAGCAGCGCGATCTGGTTACGGCCAGTATCCCAGAACGGGACTGGCCCGTAATGGTCGTAGACGGCCGTTTCGGTATGGCCATCGGCGCCTGTGAAGGGCTCGCCCTTGCGTGCAACCAGCCACGGGCTGGCGAAGGAGTGGTACAGGGTCGAATAGAACAGCATGCGCTGCTTGGGTGTACCGCCGCGGACTTCGACGCGGTCGAACAGCCGGGACCAGGCGGCGCGCGCCTGCGCGTGCATGCGCTCGAAATCCCAATCCGGCGATTCGGCGCGCAGGCGCTGTTCTGCTTCGGCGGCGCTGTAGCCGTGGGCGATCCGCATCAGCACCTGCTCGCCCGCTTTGGTCGCGAACGTGACGTAGGCGCCCGCGTTGCCGCCGGAGACCGTGCGGCGGTCGGCCTCGACGTCCTTGTCGCCGAGCGTGTTCCACTGGTTGTCGTGGACCGCGCGGAAGGTGCCGAAGCCGGTGAAGGGACGCGAGAACTCGGCGACGAACCAGGGGCCGTCCGCGGCCGCGTTCTTGTCCTCGCGCGCTGACAGGCCGACGATCTTGCGGTCTCCGATCACATCGACCTTGCCGCCGGCGCGGCGCAGGTCGATGACGACATTGGCGCGCTGGGTGGCGGGGAAAGTGAAGCGCATCAGGCTGGTCGAGCGCGTCACCGTCAGTTCCACCCGGGTGCGGAAGCTGGTGAGGTCGACCTTGTAATAGCCGGGCGAGGCTTTCTCGCTCTTCTTGTCGTACCAGGCCTCGGTATAGCTCGGCGGCACGGTCCAGTCGCCCACCACCGGCATGATGATGGGCGCGGCCTGCGCGCCATAGGCCGAGCCGCCGCCGGTGAAGCCGATCATGGTCGGATTGGCATAGGCGTAGTTTGTGTCGACGCCCATGGGATAGCTGAGGTCGACGTTGACGTTGACCGGCGCCGCCTCGGTCTTGCTTTGCGGGAGACGCGCGCCTGGCGAGGTCAGGCCCGAATACAGCAGCTCGCCGGCCGGCGGCGCGTTGCCGATCAAGGCCTGCTGGTCGAGAGGCGCGCTGCCGACCAGGGGATTGGCGAGATCGACGGCCTTTTGCGCATGGGCGGCGCCGGGGCCGATGAATGCCGCGATGGCGGCCAGGATGACACGACAGCGAAGGTGTGCGAGAGTTGTGCTCATGGCCTCTTCCATTGCGGGTGGACTACCGGCAATTTATACAGAGGAGGCCGATGAGCTCAACGAAGTTTCACGTTTTGGGATCAGTTTATTTTTCGCTGACTAAACGAGCGGCGCTGCGTCGCTTTCAATGCCCTGCCGGATTCATCAACACCGGCCCGCACAAATCCCCCTTGCAGCCGAAACCGACGATCTGCCCGCGCTCATTGATCGCCTGCGCATACACGATGTTCCACCCGGTCGAGGTGTCGATCAAGTCGTTCAGGCTGCGCACGCCCTTGCCCGGCTCGTAGAAGAAGCCGCCGCTGCCGGTCAGCACGGCGCCCACCACCTGGCCGCGGTTGTTGATGCCGCGCGCGTCGGAAGCCTGGTCCAGCAGGACCTGCACCTGTCCCTTGTCCCAGAGCGCGGCGCGGTAGTCCTCGAAGGAGCCGTCGTTGCGCTCCAGGCGTCCGATCACCTGTCCGCGTTCGTTGATCCGCGAGGCGACGCTGCCGTAGCCGGCGGGCGTGGGGAGCGCCGTCATCGCGCCCTGCTGATAAAGGAAGGCGCGCGTCTGGAAGTTGCCGACCGGGGTCGGGGTGTCGATGGTGGAGATGCCGACGATCTGCCCGCGGTTGTCGATGCCTTCGGCAACGCTGTTCCGGTTGACCTGGCCTAGCGTGCCGAGGTCCTGCACTTCGCCATGCCGGAACAGGAAGGCCATGGTGTCGCCGTTCCGGGCCGTATAGCGGCCCACGATATCGCCGGCATTGTTAATGTCGGACGCATTCGCATCCGTGGCCTGCGGGATGGGGACTTCATGGGCCAGGCCATCGACGAACACGACGGCGCGGCGCTGGAAGCTCACGGTCGATTGCGAGTAGCCCACCACCTGGCCGCGCGCGTTGATCCCCGAGACGCCGACCTGGTCGTCGCCGGGCAGGGGCTGCAGCTCGGTCAGCTGGCCGTCACGCCAGCAGAAGGCGCCGGTGGGGCCGGTCCACATGCCGCACACAAGGCCCTGGTTGTTGACCACCAGCGCCACGCCGGAGCCCTGGCCCGGCGTGAAAGGGACCAGCGCGACCGGTTCATAGGCGGGCTTCGGCGCCGCCTGGGCGAGCAGGGGCAGGCTGGCCAGGGCGGCCAGCACGACATGGGACAAGCGTAAGTGAGTTTGCACTGGAATCTCCAAAAAAGTTGCCTCGGGGAAACCAGAATAATCGCAAGGGCTGACGCGGCCTTGACCTCACTCAAGCCAAGGTTTGTTTAGCCTTTGGCCATCCTTGCCAGATCTTCGGGATAACGCGCGCCCTGCACGGTGATCTTCGATGCCGCCTCATCGATCTCGGCCAAGTCTCCAGGCGTCAGTGCAAGGGAAACCGCGTCGAGGTTTTCGTCCAGCCGGTTCAGCTTGGTGGTGCCTGGAATCGGGGCTATCCACGGCTTTTGCGCCAGCAGCCAGGCCAGCGCCACCTGCGCCGGGCTTGCGCCTTTCTGCTGCGCCACCCGGCCCAGCAGATCCACCAGCGTCTGGTTCGCTTTCCGCGCTTCGGCCGTGAAGCGCGGCAGGCTGTTGCGGAAGTCATTGCTGTCGAACTGCGTGGTCTCGTCCATCTTCCCGGTCAGGAAGCCGCGTCCGAGCGGGCTGAAAGGCACGAAGCCGATGCCGAGTTCTTCCAGCAGCGGCAGGATCTCCGCTTCCGGTTCGCGCGTCCACAACGAATATTCGCTTTGTAGCGCGGTCACGGGCTGCACCGCGTGCGCACGCCGGATGGTGTCGGGGCCGGCTTCGGACAGGCCGAAGTGCTTCACCTTGCCTTCTTTGATCAGCTCCTTGACCGTGCCGGCCACGTCTTCGATCGGCACGTTCGGGTCGACGCGGTGCTGGTAGAGCAGGTCGATGCTGTCCGTTTTCAGGCGCTTGAGAGAGGCTTCGGTGACGGCGCGGATGTGTTCCGGGCGGCTGTCCAGGCCACTCCAGCGCGGGCCGCCGCTCGGATCGGGGGCGAAGCCGAACTTGGTGGCGATCACGACCTGGTCGCGCAGCGGCGCCAGCGCCTCGCCGACCAGTTCTTCATTGTTGAAAGGACCGTAGACCTCGGCCGTATCGAAGAAGGTAACGCCACGCTCGACCGCGCTGCGCAGCAGGGAGATCATCGCCTGCCTGTCCGGCGCCTGGCCGTAGGCGTGGGTCATGCCCATGCAGCCGAGGCCGAGGGCCGAGACTTCCAGATTGCCGAGTTTTCGTTTCTGCATCGCGCGCTCCTGAGAAGGTGAACGGCGACTATAGCAGTCCGCTCATTTTGGCGTCGGCGGCTGCTTTTTCTTGTTCCTTGCGATTCGGCGTGCCGCCGCGTCCATGTCGGCTTTGCTGCGCTTCCTCTCCTGCTCACGGCGGCGTGTCTCGCCCCATTCCCAGGAGCAGTCTCCATCGCAGGGCGTAATGCAGTCGGTGTCGCATTCTCCCTGTTCTTGATGGCGCCAGGGATTGCGCACGGCCGGCGCCGGACGCGCAGCCACGAAAGTCCGGCGCACATAGCCGCACAATGCCAGCCGCCGGTCCAGCAAGCCCAGTCCGCGCTGCAAGCCGAAACGTTCGATGACCCGGAAGCCGTAGTTGGAACAGCTTTCGCCGCCCGTCACGGCGCACAGGGCGCAGCGAAATCCCTTGTACGGCGAGACCCAGCGCTGGTAGCCGCGGATCGCGGCCAGCGCAAGCCGGGACGCCGGCCCGCGCCTCATGTATGCAGGATGCGGCCGCCCGCGAACGCCCAGTTTTCCCAGCTGGTTTCCTTGAACACCACCATCACGTTTTCCGGGTCCAGCCCGGCCGTGCGCAGGCGGTCCATCAGCTCGGCCAGCAGCTTCTTCTTGACCTTCACGCTGCGGCCGACCGACCACAGGATCTCGATCAGCACGAAGTCGTCCGTGCGCGCGCCGGCAAGGTCGGGGTAGGAAGAATCGAAACGGAAGTCGTCCGCATCGAGCTCCAGCACGCGCTGGAACTTGTCGGTGTCGGGCACGCCGGTCGAGACCAGGCTGGCGTGCACGGCGTCGAGCACCTTGCCCTTGAATTCAGGGCTCTTCGGCTTGCGGACGGTGAGGGTAACGAGCGGCATTGCTGAACCCTTTCAAAGGATGAGCTTACTGGTCGGCCAGCGGATCGTCCTGGGCATCGCTGGGCGTGGCGCCCGGGATCGTGTACTTTTCCTCGGCCCAGGCGCCGAGATCGATTTGCTTGCAGCGTTCGGAGCAGAATGGCCGGAACTTGTTCGCGGGAGTCCATTCAACTTTTTTGCCGCAGGTGGGGCAGGCGACGACGGTCATGACTTACATTCAGAAGTTACAGAGGGTGAGCTCGAATGGTACATCGTCTTCGAGCGGCTTGGGTTTCAGGTCCCCGCCCTGGCTCGTGAAGCGCACCCACAGCATGTATTTGTTGGCCGAGATTTCCGGGATCGCGCCCAGGTTCTCGTCGATCGACAGGCGCAGCATCTGGTACACCTTCCCCTGCAGCATCTGCTGGTAGCTGCCGGCCACGGCGATCATCTTGACCGGGCCGCCGGAATCGCGCAGCAGGCGCAGCACCAGGGCGAGGGCGTCGAACAGCGGCGCCAGCGGCGCGAACCAGGCCGAGATGTCGGCGTAGCGCTGCTCGGCGGAACGCTGCTGCCAGGCGTAGTAGGAGGGCAGGTCGAATTCGCAGGCGCCGCCCGGCATCACGGTGCGGCCGCGGATGCTCATCAGCCATTCGTTGTCGCGCACGTTCTGGCCGGTCTTGCCCTGGGCGTTGACGAGGGCATTGCTGACGGTATCGAGCTCGGCCAGCACGGCGTCGAGCGCCTCGGCGGCGACCGCGGGATTGCTGCGGTAGCTCAGCAGGCTTTGCTTCTGGCGTTCGAGTTCCTGCAGCAGGTCGGACTTGAGGTCCGCGCGGCCTGCCACTTCCAGCATGTCGAAGATCGTCGCGAGGGCGACGTGGTGCTGCAGAGGATGCTCCTGGTTTACAAAGAACTTGAATTTCTCGTACAGGTCCTCGAGCCGCAACAACGTGCGAATCCGCTCGTTGAATGGGTATTCGTAGACGATCAAAGTGGCATTCCTCTCGGCGTAGGCTGGCGCGACCACGTGATTCTGAACCATCGTGGGCAAAATTACAAACGCTCGTTCGGCTGGCTCGCTAATCTTGCCGCTTCGTCAAGATAAAAGGCGTGCAGGCGTTCCACCTGGGGCAAGAGCGCATCCAGGCCGTCGTCGTTGAGGATGAGATCGTCGGCGGCGGCCTGGCGCTGGGCGCGCGTGACCTGAGCCGCCATGATGGCGCGCACCTGGGCTTCCGGCAGGCCGTTGCGCGCCATGACGCGCGCGATCTGCACTTCTTCCGGACAATCGATCGCCAGCACCCGCGCCACCCGTTCGCGCCAGGTGCCGGACTCGATCAGCAGCGGCACCACGAACATCACGTAGGGGCCGCTCGCCAGCAGGGCGGCGGCGGCGGTGGCTTCGCGGATTTTCGGGTGCAGGATGGCTTCCAGGCGGGCCCGCGCGCCGGGGTCGGCAAATACCAGGGCGCGCATCTTCGCGCGGTCCATGGCGCCGTCCGGCGTGGCGAAGTCCGCGCCGAATTCCTCTAGCAGGGCGGGCATGGCCGCACCTCCCGGCGCCGTCAGCGAGTGCGCGATCTGGTCGGTGTCGATGACCGCGGCGCCGCGCGCGGCGAACAGGTCGGCCACGGTGGTCTTGCCGCAGCCGATGCCGCCGGTCAGGCCGACGCTGAAGCGTAGGGGATCCTGCTTGTCCATGTCAGGGCTGCGCCATGCCGATCGCCAGGCGCGTCAGTTCCGGTCCGTAGAAGAGCGCGATCATACCAGCGCCGGCCAGATAGGGGCCGAAGGGGATGTGCTGGCCCTTTTTCGTCCTGCCGATCAGGATCATGGTGACGCCGATGGCGGCGCCGACGAAGGAGGACAGGATGATGATGGTCGGCAGCATCTTCCAGCCGAACCAGGCGCCCAGCGCTGCCAGCAGCTTGAAGTCGCCATCGCCCATGCCGATCTGCCCGCGCACCAGCTCATACAGGCGCGCGACGGCCCATAGGAACAGGTACCCCCCGGCGGCGCCGAGCACCGCTTCGCGCAGCGGCACGAAGTTGCCGTCCAGGTTGATCAGGAGGCCCAGCCACAGCAGCGGGTAGGTGAGATCGTCCGGCAGTTCCTTGTGGTCGACGTCGATCAGCGTCATCGCGATCAAGAGATAGGTGAAGACCAGCGTCGCCAGGCCCGCCCAGCCGCTGCCGAAATGCCAGATCAGCAGCCCTGACAGGATGCCGGTGACCGCTTCGACGATCGGATAGCGGGCCGAGATCGGCGCCTTGCAGGCGCTGCATTTGCCGCGCAGGGCCAGCCAGCTGACGATGGGGATGTTTTCCAGCGCCGTGATCTGGTGGCCGCAGTGCGGGCAGGCGGAGCGCGGCACCATCAGGTTGTAGCGGTCCGGATGCGGCAGCGGCTTGCCGTCCTTGTCCGCGATGTAGTTGTCGATCTCGCGCTGGCGCATGATCGGCAGGCGGTGCACCACCACGTTCAGGAAGCTGCCGATCAGCAGGCCGAAGATGGCGGCGACGATGGTGGGAATCAGGCTGGCGGGGGCGGCGAATAAAAGGGTGTCCGGGTGCATGGCTGGCGGGGAAGGATTGAGTTGATTCCGTAGATCAACCTATTCTATGGGGTTTTTCAGGCTTTGGGCAGCTGAACGTGTTCCCGCAGGAAGGCAAACCACAGCTTGACCCGCTGCAGCTCGCGCGCATCCGGATGCGCCAGGCACCACAGCTCGGTATCCAGCTCGTCCAGCGGGCCCTCGACGATCTCGACTTGCGGCTCGCCCTCGAACATGAACAACGGCGCCACGCCCACGCCCATGCCGGCCATGACCGCGCCCGCCACCGACATCACGCTGTTGACGCGGTGGCGCACGGGCAGCTTGGGGAAGCGCTGGCGGCGCCAGGCTTGCGACGGATGGTCGGGCAGGCTGTCGTCGAGGGCGATCCAGTCGACACCATCGGGATACGGCTTGCCCTGCGCCAGATAGGACTTGCTGGCGAAGACCGCCGCCCGCAGCAGCCCCAGTTTCACGCCCACCAGGTGCTCGGGCGGCTTGCGGGTCGCGCGGATGGCGACGTCCGCCTCACGCCGGCTCAGGTTGGCCAGCTGGTTGGTGGCGACCAGCTCCAGTTCGATGCCGGGATAGAGCTGGGCGAAGCGCGCCGCCAGCGGCAGCAGCAGGCGGTGCAGGATGGTGTCGGTGGTGCTCACGCGCAGCACGCCGCTCGGCGCTCCGCTGCTGCCGGTGGCGGCGGCGCGCGCTTCCTGCAGCTGCGATTCGATGCGTTCCGCATGACCGCCAAGCTCGAGGGCCAGCGGCGTCGGCACATAGCCGTGGCGGCCGCGGTCGAACAGGGTTTCGCCCAGCGCCTTTTCCAGGCGCCGGATCGCGCGGAACACGGTGGAGGCGTCCACGCCCAGCCGTTCGGCGGCGCCGTGCAGGGTGCGGCCGCGGATCAGGGCCAGCACCAGTTCCAGTTCGCCGGGGCCCATCTTGCTTGCGTCTTTCCTATGCAGGACTGCAATCGGTGCTTTCATCTGCGCGTATTTTCATTGTTTGAGTGCATAGCTAGAGTAGCACGGTCCTCACCCGAAACCGAAAGGAGTCTCACCATGAACGACCGTTTTACCTCCTATGCGGCGCTGCTCTTGCGCCTGTCCCTGGGCACGATGTGGCTGTCCCATGGCCTTCTCAAGCTGCTCGTCTTCACCGTACCCGGCTTCGCCGCCTTTCTCGCGGCGCAGGGCATGCCGGCGCTGCTTGCCTGGCCGGTGGTGCTGCTGGAACTGGTGGGCGGCACGCTGATCCTGCTGGGCGTGCGCGGCCGGCTGGTGTCGCTGGCCCTGCTGCCGGTGCTGATCGGCGCAGCCTCCGTCCACATCGCCAACGGCTGGGTGTTCACGGCCAGCGGCGGCGGCTGGGAATACCCGGCCTTCCTGATCGTGGCCTCCATCGTCCACGGCCTGCTGGGCGACGGCGCGCATGCGCTGGCCTTCGAGCGCCCGGCGATGCTGAAAGGGAGGACGGCATGAAGCTCAGCCTGGCTAGTCCTTGCGTCCATGCGCGTCAGCCCAGCGCGCGAAGTAGCCGCCGACCCGCAGATCGCCATCGTAGCTGAGGTGGTTGTTATCGCGGTACATCAGGCGGCCGTCGACCATCGCCCGGCATTCGCGCTCGTCGCACAGCGCATCCGAGGCGCGGAACCATTCGATGCGCGGGAACTCGCGTTCGAACTGCTTGCGCACCTGCTCGTGCTCGGCGATCTCCTTGTCCCAGGCGGCGCGCGGGATGCCGCAAGGCGTGGTGGTGGCCGAGGACGCGACCCCGGCGCGCTTGATGCAGGTGCGCGGATCGAAGGGCAGGATCGGCACGTCTTCCATCACGATCACGCGCTTGCCGGCGGCCAAGAAGCGGCGGTAGGTCTCGCGCGCGGCGTCGACGTAGATTCTGGCGTCGGGGAAGGCGTTGAGCTTCAGGTGGGCCGAGAACACGACCGTCTTCACCGAGGGCGTGTTCAGCGCCAGCTCGAGCATCGGCTGGGTGGCGATCTGGTAGGGATCTTCGCGTCCCGGCAGGCCCCAGTAGGGGTGGCGGGTGCCGAGGAACAGCAGGTTCTCGCTCTTGCCCTTGTAGTAGTCCGTCAGGCCGGCGACGACGTGGAAGGCGTGGCTGTCGCCGAGCAGCACCACGGTCGGATCGCGGTCCGGCCAGGCCAGCAGGCAGTACTCGTAGTCGGTGGCGAAGCCGTAGCGCTGCTTGCAGGCGGCGGCGTTGGCCTTGTCTTCGACGATGACCAGGGCCTTCTGGTTGGCCAGGTTGTCCTGGATAGTCGCGCGTTGCGGCAGGCCGTCGTTCCGGGCCAGCCAGGCGCCGGCCAGGCCGGTGGCCGCCATCAGCACGCATAGCAGCGCCACCGGCAGGCGTGCGCGGCGGCCGTTCAGGCGGCGCAGCGGCTGCTCCAGCACCTGGTACGACAGCCAGGCCAGGACCAGCGCCGCCAGCACGGCATAGACGCGGATGCGCGGCGCCGGCAGGTGGCCCTCGACGATCTGGGCGAAGGACAGCAGCGGCCAGTGCCACAGGTACAACGGATAGCTGATCAGGCCAATCGCCACCATGGGCCGGCTGCCCAGCACCACCCGGTTGAACCAGGCGCGCGGGCCGGCGCCGATCAGCAGCATCGCCGCCGCAACCGGCGCCAGCGCGCGCCAGCCGGGGAAGCGTTCCGGCGTGGTGAAGGCCAGGCCGAGGGCCAGCACCACCACGGCGGCGCCGGCGGCAAGGTTGGCCCTGGTCCCAGCACGTGCCGGCGCCGGCTGGCCATGGGCCGCGCAGGCCAGCAGCGCGCCGCCCAGCAGTTCCCAGGCGCGGCTGAGCGGGGAATAAAAGGTGGCGGTGGCGTGGTGGGCGATGCCGGCCGCGTTCAGCGCGAAGGACAGCAGGGCCAGCACGGCAGTCACCAGCAGCAGGTTGGCGCGGCGGCGCCATGCCAGCGCCAGCACGGCCGGCCACACGATGTAGAACTGTTCCTCGATCCCCAGCGACCACAGGTGCAGCAGGGGCTTGGTGTCGGCGCTGGTGTCGAAGTAGCCGACCTGGGCCCAGTAGAAGAAGTTGGCGGCGAAGCTGGCGCCGCCGCCCAGGTGCTTGCCCAGCTGGCCGTATTCGTCGGGGAACAGCGCGTACCAGCCGAAGGCGAGGCAGGCCAGCATCACCGCCAGCAGCGAAGGGAAGATGCGCTTGACGCGGCGCGCGTAGAAGCCGGCGATGCTGAACTGGCGCTGCTGCAGTTCGCGCAGCAGGATGCCCGAGATCAGGTAGCCGGAAATGACGAAGAAGATGTCGACGCCGATGAAACCGCCCGGCAGCAGGGCCGGGAAGGCGTGGAACAGGACCACTGCCAGCACCGCGGCCGCGCGCAGGCCGTCGATGTCCGGGCGGTAGGGCAAATGGGTAGTCGCCGCGCGCGCGGCGGCGGCCACGGCTGGCGAAGCAGCTGGTGTTGCGACTTTCAAGATGGACCCCGGTAATGACGCAAGTCTGCGCTTGCTTTGGAATTATTGAACTACTAATAATTTCCTATTTTCATCTACTGAGGCTCCCAACACAAGATCAACCTGCCTTGGCTCCTGCGAAATGGGCTTCGATCTCCTCCAGCGTCTTGCCGCGGGTTTCGGGCAGCAGGAAGGCGGCGGCCAGGAAGTACACCACCGAGCAAGCCGCGCCGAAAAAGAACACGGCAGAATAGCCGTGGCGGCCGACGATAGGCAGGAACAGGGCCGCGAAGGCGGTCGATACGAACTGGTTGACCAGCAGCGCGATGCTCATGCCGTTCGAACGGATCCGGGTCGGCATCAGTTCGGACAGGGCCAGCCACACGCACACGCCCGGGCCGACCGCGAAGCTGGCGACGAAGACGGCGATCGCCAGCGCCACCTGCCAGCCGCGCTCGGGCGGCGGCAGGGCGCCGAGGCGCGCGCTTTCGATGACCAGCGGCGCGTTAAGCGCTGTGGCGGGATCGGGGAAGGGATTCAGGTGCAGGCTGCGGAAGGCCTTGCCCAGCACGCTGTCGGGCTGCACGGCGTCCGCGCGCCGGGCCTGCAGCAGGGGCAGGGCGGGATCGTCGCTGCGCAGGGTCTGCACATTGGTGAAGGGGCCGTAGGCGTAGGCCACGGTCAGCACTTGCGTACCCGCGTCCGGCGCCGCGCCGAGGCGGCGCAGGGTAGCGGCGTCCAGGCGCAGCGCCAGGCTGTCGTCCGCAGCCATGGCCGCCACCGCCGCGCCGACCTCGCGCTGGCGCGTTTCGGTGTCGTGGAACAGCAGGCCCGCCGCCAGCGAGGCGATCACGATGCCGGCGCTGCCCAGCATCAGCAGCGATTTCCGGCCGAGGCGGTCGACCAGGAACACCGCCAGCATCGTCATCAGGGCGTTGATCAGCTTGAGCATGACGTCGGCGGCATTCGCAGTGGCGCCGGGCAGGCCGGCGCGGTCCAGGATGTTGACGACGTAGGACAGCACCGAATTGATGCCGGTGGCCTGGGTGCAGGCGAGGATCAGGCAGGCCAGCAGGAAGGGGAAGACGTAGCGGCGCGACAGCAGCGGATCGGACGCGCTGCGCGCTACCGGCACGCGCTGCATGTCGGCCAGCTCCTGTTCGGCCTCGGCCGGATTGCGGGTGCGCAGCAGCGCCGCGCGGGCCTCGCGGTGGCGGCCGCGCCGTGCCAGCCAGCGCGGCGATTCGGCCAGCAGCAGGCAGCCGGCGGTGAAGACCACGCCCGGCGCGAGGCACATCCAGAAGATGGCGCGCCAGGCGTGGTCTTTCGCGGCCAGCACCGCGGCCGCGCGCAACTGCTCGGGCAGCGCGGCCGCGGCCTGGGACGCCGTTTCGACGCTGCGCGCCTGCACCAGCCCGATCACGGCCGCGGCCACCAGGCCCACCGTCAGCAGCAGCTGGAACAGGGCGGCGCCGCGCCCGCGCTGGCGCGCGTGCAGGCATTCGGCCAGGTAGAGCGGCACGATGACGCCGATCAGGCCTCCGCTCACGCCCTGCAGCAGACGCCCCAGCAGCAGCGGCACATAGCCGTCCGCCAGCGCGATCATCGGGATGCTGAGGACGAACAGGAGGCCGGACAGCGCCATGGCCGCGCGCCGCCCGACCAGGTCGGCCAGCGCACCGGCGAACAGCGAGGACAGCACGGAACCGAGCAGCACCGCGGCCACGATGAAGCTCAGCTCCTGGGCGCCCAGCTTCCAGGCCAGCGAGGCGGTCGATTCCAGGTAGGGCAGGGCGCCGGCGATGATGCCGACGTCGATCCCGTACAGCAGGCCGCCCATGCCGGCGATGAACAGCAGGTAGGCGGTGGAGCGGGCGGGCGAGGCGGAAAGCAGGGAGGGCATCTTGGCTCCGTCAGGTTAGATCGATGGCTTCGCCTTCGACGAAGACGGCCAGCGGCTGCAGGGATGCGTCGAGGACGACGATGTCGGCCCAGGCGCCGGGCGCCAGCCGCCCGCGTTCGTGTTCGCCCAGGTAGTCGGCCGGATAGCGCGACAGGCGATTGCTGGCGTCAAACAGGTCCAGGCCGATGTCGACGAAATTGCGCAGGGCCTGGTCCATGGTCAGGGCGCTGCCGGCCAGCGAGCCGCTGCCCAGGCGCACGCAGCCCTGGCACTTGAACACGCGCTGGCTGCCGAGCGCGTACTCGCCGTCCGGCATGCCGGTGGCGGCGGTGGCGTCGGTCACGCCGTACAGGCGCGGGATGGCGCGCAGGGCCGCGCGCAGGGCGCCGGGCGTGACGTGCTGCAGGTCGGGGATGACTTCGGCGTACTCGGCGTGGGCGAGCGCGGCGCCGGCCATGCCGGGTTCGCGGTGGTGCAGGGCGCTCATGCCGTTGAACAGGTGGGTGAAGCCGGCCGCGCCGGCTTGCAGCGCCGCGCGTCCGTCTTCATAGCTGCCGGCGCTGTGGCCGAGCTGGACCCGGATGTCCATTGCCGCCAGCTGCGGGATCAGTTCCAGGTGGCCGCCGATTTCGGGCGCCAGGGTCAGCACGCGGATAGGCGCGATCGCGTGCAGCGCGCGCACCAGCTCCAGGCTGGCCGTCATGACGTCGGGCGGCTGGGCGCCCAGGCGGGCGGGATTGATGAAGGGACCTTCCAGGTGCACGCCCAGCATGCGGGCGGCGCCGGCGGGACGTTCGGCGATGGGACCGGCCAGGCCCTGCAGCGCCTGGCGGATCGCGGTCTCGCGCGCCGTCATCGTGGTGCCGAGCATGGCGGTGGTGCCGTGGCGCGCATGGTGGCGCGCAACCGTGGCGCCGGCATCGCCGCCCTGCATGATGTCGACGCCGCCGGCGCCGTGCACGTGCAGGTCGATGAAGCCGGGCAGGATCCACGGTCCGCCTGCGGCGGCGGCCGAATCCTCGCTGATGCTTTCTATTCGTTCGCCGAATCGGATGCTGCCTGCGATCCAGCCGTCGGGTGTGAGGATTCTGCCGTCGAGCACTCTCTATTCCGCGATATGTAATTCGATGCCCAGCTTGAGCAGCCCTTCGCGGTACTCGGGGCTGATGCCGGCATCGGTGATGATGGTATGGATCCGGTCCAGCTGCGCGATGCGGTGCAGGCTGACGCGGCCGAACTTGGAACTGTCGGTCAGGACGATGATGCGTTTGGCGCGCTCGACCATCATGCGGTTCAGGCTCGCCTCGGCTTCATGATGGGTGGTGACGCCGAACTGCAGGTCGAGGCCGTCCACGCCCAGGAACAGCTTGTCGAAGTTGTAGACCTGCAGGCAGGCTTCGGCCTGGCTGCCCTGGAAGGACAGCGACTGCTTGCGCAGCAGGCCGCCGGTCAGGATCAGGTCGACGCCGGGCGCGTCGGCCAGTTCCCAGGCGATGTTCAGGCCATTCGTGGCGACCGTGACGCCGCTGGCCTCGAGCAGATTACGCGCCAGGAAGATGGTGGTGGTGCCGGAGTCGATCACGATGTTGTCGCCGGTTTCCACCAGCGAGGCGGCAAAGGCGCCGATGCGCTCCTTCTGCTCGTGGTACAGGGCATCCTTCTGGCGCATGGTCTGCTCGGGCGGCGGCACCCGCGTCAGCACCGCGCCGCCGTGGCTGCGCGTGACCAGGCCCTGGCTGCCCAGCGCGGACAGGTCGTGGCGGATGGTCACGGCCGAGACCCCGAGCTGTTCCACCAGTTCGGTCACCTGGACCGCACCCTGGCGGGACAGCATTTGCAGGATCGTTTCGCGGCGTTGGCTGGTATTTCGCATGGTCTCGGCTCGAAGGGATTTGGAAAAATGCCGAGCTTAACAGATAGCAGCCGCGCTGCCGACTGCCGCCATGTTGCGGCTGCATGCGCGCGCATACTGGGCCAGCACCAGGCCGATGCGGTGCTCCACCAGGGCCTGCGGATCGTTGGCCAGCCGGCCCTGCAGCACCTCCATGTACTGGTCCGGCAGGTACTGGCTGAGCAGGGGCAGCGGGATCGCGCGCCGGCGCAGGTTGGCGAACAGACGCTCCAGCGCCGCCGTGACCGGCGGCTCGCCCCAGTAATAGCGGCAGCGGTCGCTGAGCGCGTAGCGGCGCAGCAGGCGCTGCTCCTCGCTGCTGCCGTGGTAGTGCTTGCGCCAGTGATCGGGCTTGTCCAGCATGACCTGTTCCAGCACCTGCATCAGGTGCGAGGCTTCCATGGACGACACCAGCTCGTCCTCGATGCTGCACAGCGCCAGCAGGCCTTCGCGCATGGCGAAGGTGGCGGCCGGGCCGACTTTCAGGATCGCGAAGTGGTCGCGCACCATCTGGTGCAGGGCGATCTCGCGCTGGTAGTCGGTCGAATGGGCTTCGAACACCAGCCCCGGCTGGCCGGCGATGAAGCCGGACAGCGCCGCGGCCGGCGCGGGATCGTAGTGCTGCACGCTGCTGTGGTCGAAATCGACGCCGGGCTGCACCACCATCGCGATCACGCGCTTCCATGCGCCGTGCAGGCCGGCGTCGAGGAAGGCGTGGCAATGCACGGACAGGGTGCGGCGCGCGGCATCGGGCGTGGTCGGGGCGCCGGCCTGGGACAGGCTGGCTTCGCCGCCGGGAATCGGGACTTCGGTGCCGATCACATACACCGGCGGCGGGTGGCCGGCGTCGCTTGCTGCGGCATCGGCGATGCGGGCCAGGCGCGCCGAGCGTTCGGCCACGATCTCGTCGGGGAGCTGTGCCGGGTCGTCGGCGCAGCGCATGCTGCAGTCGAGGTGGATCTTGTGAAAACCGGCGGCGGCGTAGTTCGCCACCAGGGTCTCGGCATGCAGCATCGCGGTGGCCGCATCCAGGTTCTGCCAGGCGTTCGGACCGAGGTGGTCGCCGCCCAGCACCAGCCGCTCGGCCGGAAAACCGCGTTCGCGCGCCAAGGCCAGCACGTAGTCGCGGTACATCGCCGGCGTCATGCCGGTGTAGCCGCCGAACTGGTCGACCTGGTTCGAAGTCGCCTCGATCAGCAGCGGCGTGTCGTGCTCAAGCGCCACGCGCATCGCGGCGGCCAGCACCGTCGGGTGGCTGCAGCAGACGCTGTAGAGACCCTGCGGCTCGCCGCGCCGATGCGCCTTGACGATGTCCTGGACGGGGGAGGTCGGGTTCATGGTGTGGCCTTGTCCTTCAGTTGTTGACGGATCAGCAGCGCGGCGCCGCGCACGCCGCCGGCATCGCCGAAGCGCGGCGGCAGGATGGGCGGCGGATGGGCGCCGTCGAACAGGTGCCGGCGTAGCGCCTCGGGCAGGTCGCGGTACAGGTGCGGCAGGTTCGACAGGCCGCCGCCGAGCACGATCGCATGCGGGTCGAGGCCGAGCACGACGCAGGCCAGGCCGTGCGCCAGCAGGTCGAGGTGGACTTCGAGGGTGCGCTGCGCAATCTCGTCGCCCGCGTTCGCGCGCGCGGCGATGGCGAAGGGCTCGGCGCCGTCGCCGCCCAGGTGCAGGTGGAGGCGCGACATGCCGGGGCCGGACACATAGCGTTCCAGGCAGGCGGTCCGGCCGCAGGGGCAGGGGATCGCTTCGAGCCCGTAGCGCGCGGCCAGCGTGGCCGGCAGCGGCCAGTGACCCCATTCGCCGGCGATGCCGTTGCGGCCGCGCTGCAGGCGCCCGGCCACGCAATAGCCGGCGCCGGCGCCGGTGCCGAGGATAGCGCCGAACATGGTCGGCAGGCCGTCGGCGGCGCCGCCTTCCGCTTCGGACAGGGCGAAGCACTGGCAGTCGTTGCCGATCGCGACCGGCCGCGCCAGCGCTTCCTGCAGCATCGCGCAGACCTGGCGGCCGTTCAGGGCCGGCACGTTGGAACTGAGCTGGCGTCCCGTGGCGCTGTCGGTGACGCCGGGCAGGCCGATGCCCACCGGCGCCTCGCTGCCCAGTACGGCGTCGGCGCGCAGGACCAGGCCGCGTATCGCGCTGGTGAAGGCGGCGATGTCCTCGGCCGGGGTGGCGATGCGTTCGCGGTGCACTTCGCGAAGGGCAGCGTCATACGTCGCCAGCTCGATCTTGGTGCCGCCGATGTCGATGCCGTGAAAGCCTGCGAAATCAAGCATGGTCGTGTTCATAGATCGTGACGCCTTGCACGACCCGGTTGACGGTGCCGCTGGCGAAGGGATTGTCGGGACGCAGGGACAGGCGGGCCGACTGGTGCAGCGCATACTGCTGCGCCATCAGCAGCCACAGGGGCGCCAGCCAGGCGTCGCTCCAGTCGGGGGCGGCAGCGTCGAAATCGCCGCCGGCGCCGACCGTCAGCACCTGGGCGGCGATGCCGTCGCGGCGCAATTCGTCCAGCAGATCGGTCTCGTAGCGGCGCGCCAGCGGCTTGCCGCTATAGAAGAGCACCACCAGCGAAGCCTCGTTCAGGGCAGACTTCGGGCCATGCCGGAAGCCCAGCGGGGTGTCGGCCATGCCGAGCACGCGGCCGCCGGTCAGTTCGAGCAGTTTGAGCGCGGATTCGCGCGCCAGCGCTTCCAGCGGCCCGCTGCCGAGGTAGGCCACGCGTTCGACCGGGCGCGCCGCCAGCGCCGCGATCGCCGGCGCCCATTGCGCCAGCGCCCGTTCCGCCGCATCCGCCAGTTGTTCGGGACGCGCCGCGCCATCGGCGTCGCCGCCCAGCACGCACAGGGCAGCCAGCAGCATGCTGGTAAAACTGCTGGTCATCGCGAAGCCGCGGTCGCAGCTGGCGGCCGGCATCAGCAGCACGCAGGTGGCCTCGTCGTTGGCGCCGCGGACCGCCAGCGCGCCTGCTTCGTTGCAGGTGATATGGAGGAAGTGCGCTTCATGCACCGCCCCGCGCACCAGTTCCACCGCCGCCAGGCTTTCCGGGCTGTCGCCGCTGCGCGCGAACGAGACCAGCAGGGTCGGCGCGGCCGGGTCGAGATAGAGCTCGGGATGGGTGAGAAGGCTGGTGGTGGCGATCGCGCGCACCTGGGCGGCGCAGCGCGCATTCAACTCGTCGGCGACGATCTGGCCCGCGTAGGCCGAGCTGCCGGCGCCGGTCAGGATCACGCGCTGGCGCGGATCGTGCAAGCGTTGACCGAGGAAGGCGGCGACGCGGGCCTGGTGGACGCGCAGGCTGGCCGACAGGGCGCGCCAGACCGCGGGCTGCTGCACGATTTCTTCGGCAGTGTATAAGCCACCGATGTCCTGCCAGGTGCTTGCGTCGCGGTCGAGAAGAGTGGTCATTGGGTATATGCGAAAGTATCGGATGGAAAAATCATAAATAGTTATTTTCGAAAAGTCAAACACGAAAGATATTTCGAAAGAAAACTAGGTGACATTTTTCTTTTTTACTTGGTCATTTAGCATGGAACTGTGGATGTGAAGCTTTTAATGTGGCAAATTCCCAACTAAACGAAAACATATTTGCGAAATAATCGGGAAACGAAAGGTTTTCGACCCTCGTTTATGCACTATTTCAGTGAATTTCGCCGTTTTCGGTGGTTTTTGTTGACCTTATTTATTTTTGTTTCTACATTATGCGAAACAAAACGTAATTTTGAGACACCAGATGACCAAGAGCCCATTTCGTTTTCGTTTCCTCGCCGGCTGCGTCCTCGCGGCCTGCGCCACCCTGGCGGCGCCGGCCCAGTCGGCCGCCCTCGGCCAGCTGCGCAGTCTCAAGGCCGGTGCCGACGGCCAGTCCTGGGACCTGCGCACCGACAGCGGCGCCCACGTGCGCGTCAGCCTGGCGCGCGCCGATGTGCTGCGCATCTGGGCCGGGCCGGGCGAGACCCTGGCCGGTCCCGGCGACAAGGCCGCGGCCATCGTGGTCGGCACGCCGGCCGCCGAGGTCGCGCACACGGTCGAGGAAACGCCTTCCTATATAACGATCAAGACCGCGGCCCTGACCCTGCGCATCGAGCGCAAGCCGCTGCGCTTCACACTCTACCGCGCAG
The DNA here is from genome assembly GCF_059418525.1 of Telluria sp. GW821-FHT07G12. Lineage (NCBI taxonomy): Bacteria > Pseudomonadati > Pseudomonadota > Betaproteobacteria > Burkholderiales > Oxalobacteraceae > Telluria > Telluria sp. GW821-FHT07G12. Next base: position 263,388 of record NZ_JBWKQA010000003.1, read on the forward strand.
GCGAAGAGACCCCTCTGTGGCGCGAGCTGCAGCCGCTCGACATCGCCGCGAAGCAGGCGGTGCAGGTGCTGTCCAGCGATGCCGGCGAACGCTTCTTCGGCGGCGGCCAGCAGAACGGGCGCTATGAATTCAAGGGCCGCGAGCTGGCGGTGTCGTATTCGGGCGGCTGGGAAGAGGGCGACCGCCCGAACCCGGCGCCCTTCCTGCTCAGCTCCAAAGGCTGGGGCATGCTGCGCAATACGTGGAGTGACGGCAGCTACGACCTGCGCAACCCGGAGCAGGCGGTGCTGCAGCACGCCGAGGGCCGCTTCGACGCCTGGTACTTCGTCGGCAAGGACCTGCGCGGCGCGCTCGGGCTGTACACGGAATGGACCGGCCGCGCGCGTTTGCTGCCGCGCTGGGCGCTGGAGTACGGCGACGCCGACTGCTACAACGACGGCGACAACGTCAAGAAGCCGGGAACCGTGCCGCAGGGCTGGAGCGACGGCCCGACCGGCAAGACCCCCGACGTGGTCGACAGCGTGGCGAAGCGCTACCGCGAACACGACATGCCGGGTGGCTGGATCCTGCCGAACGATGGCTACGGCTGCGGCTATACCGCGCTGCCCGAGACCGTGCGCGGCCTGGCCGGCTATGGTTTCCGCACCGGCCTGTGGACCGAGAACGGCGTCGACAAGATCGCCTGGGAAGTCGGCCAGGCCGGCAGCCGCGTGCAGAAGCTGGACGTGGCCTGGACCGGCAAGGGCTACCAGTTCTCGCTGGACGCCAACAAGGCCGCCTACGAGGGCATCCTGAACAACTCCGACAGCCGGCCCTTCATCTGGACCGTGATGGGCTGGGCCGGCACCCAGCGCTACGCGGTGGCCTGGACCGGCGACCAGAGCGCCAGCTGGGACTACATCCGCTGGCACATCCCGACCCTGATCGGCTCCGGCCTGTCCGGCCAGGCCTATGCCAGCGGCGACGTCGACGCCATCTTCGGCGGCAGCCCGGAAACCTATACCCGCGACCTGCAGTGGAAGAGCTTCACGCCGGTGCTGATGGGGATGTCGGGCTGGTCGGCGGCCGAGCGCAAGCATCCATGGTGGTTCGAGGAACCCTACCGCGCCATCAACCGCCGCTACCTGAAGCTCAAGCTGCGCCTGACGCCCTACATGTACACGCTGGCGCGCGAGGCCGAAGACAGCGGCGCGCCGCTGGTGCGCGGGCTGATGTGGGACTACCCGCAGGACCCGGCGGCCCTGAGCGAACGCTATAAATACCAGTTCCTACTGGGCCGCGACCTGCTGGTGGCGCCGGTCTACCGCAGCCAGGCCGCCAGCGGCGGCTGGCGCAAGGGCATCCACCTGCCGCAGGGCACCTGGTACGACTACTGGGACGGCCGCCAGGCCACCGCCGGCGCCGAAGGGCGCGACCTCGACATGCAGGTCACCCTCGACAAGCTGCCGGTGTTCGTGCGCGCCGGCGCCATCCTGCCGATGTATCCCGAAACGCTGTTCGACGGCCAGAAGCCGAAGGACAGGGTCACCTTCGACGTCTACCCGGCGGCGCAGGGCGAGTCCGAATTCGTCTTGTACGAAGACGACGGCAACACCCGCCGCTACCGCGAGGGCGAATCCAGCCGCCAGCGCATCCGCATGCACGCCGAGGGCGCCGACCTGCTGCTGGAAGCCGGCGCAGTCGACGGCCGCTACGCCGGCCAGGAAGAACGCCGCGGCTACGGCCTGCGGATGCCGGCTGCGCACGCACCCGCCGCGGTGCTGGCCGGGGGCCGCACGCTGCCGGCGCTGCAGAGCACCGCCGTACTGGCAAGCAGCGCCGAGGGCTGGTACTTCGATGCCGCCGAACGGGGCGGCACCCTGCACGTGAAGACCGCAGCGCAGGACATCCGCCAGCCGCTGGCGCTCGCCGTGCGCGGTGTGCTGGCGGCGCGCGCCGACGATGCCTTCCCGGCGGCGCCGGATGCGGGCCGCGCGATTCCGGCGGATGCGATCGTGGTCGTCAACCGTCCGGCCGAAGAGCCGGGCCAGGGCCTGGAACGCGCCTTCGACGGCAAGCCCGACACCTGGTTCCGCACCGTGCGCAGCCAGGCGGTGCGTAGCGGTCCGCACGAATGGGTGCTGGGCTTCGGCGAGCGCCGCCTGCTCGACGGTATCGAGCTCGCCCCGCGCAACGACAAGCACTGGAAGAGCGGCCAGGTGCGCGACTACGAAGTGTACGTCGGCGACAGCAACGGCGACTGGGGCGCCCCGGTGGCGCGCGGCCGCCTCAAGCTGGCCGAGGGCATGCAGACGATTTCCTTCCCGGCCAGCGCCGGCCGCCTGCTGCGCTTCCGCGTGCTGAGCGTGCACAACCCGGACGGCGACGGCGCCAGCGCGCTCGATCCGATGGTGACCGCCGCCGAAGCGAAGGCGCCGGCCCGCGCTTACGACGCCACACTTCCGGCCGACGTGCCGCCGATCGCGCTGTCCGAATTCCACGTGCTCGAACACCGCACGCCGGAGCGCCCTGAAATCCAGCGCTACCTGTCCGAGCTGGCGCTGCCGAAGACGGTGGCGCGCGACCGGCCGGCCGGCAAGGCGCCCGAGATGCGCATGAACGGCCTGCGCTTCCGCAAGGGCCTGGGCGTGGGCCCGGCCAGCCGCATCGACCTGGCCCTGAACGGCGACTGGACCCTGCTGCGCTCCGACCTCGGCGTCGACGACAGCTGCCGCAGCGCCGGCGGGCTGCAGTTCCAGGTCTGGAGCGGTGCCAAGCTTTTGTATGACAGCGGCCTGGTCAAGCCGCCGGCGGTGGTCAAGCCGGAAATCGACATCCGCGGCCTGCGCGAGCTGAGCCTGCGGACCCTGGGCGCGACAGGTCCGAGTCCGGGCCGGGTCTGCGCCAACTGGGCCAACGCCCAGCTGACGGGAAGCGAAGGCGCCACCGTCACACCTCGCTGATTCACTCCACTAGACAAAAGCAGGCCCCTGTCCCGAACAGGGAGGGGAGCCTGCATCCTTCACCAAGGGAGAAGTGCATGAAAACGAAGCGTCTCACACTCCGCGACGATGCCATCCGCCGCGCCGCCGCCATCCTGATCGCATTGGCCGCCGGCAGCAGCAGCCAGGCCTGGGCCCAGTCGAATGCCACCACCACCATCTTCGGCGAAGTCCGTACGCCGGCCGGCGCCACGGTGGTGATCGAGAACCTGGCCACCGGCGCCCAGCGCAGCCTGACCCCGGACGCAAGCGGCCGTTACGTGGCCAGCTCGATGCCGCCGGGACGCTACGCGGTCAAGGTGCTGCGCAGCGGCGCGGTGGAGGCCAGCCGCGAAGTGGAGGCGGTGGTCGGCTCGGGCGTGGAAGCCAGCTTCGGCGCCGGCGCCGCCGCGACCCAGACCGTGCTGGTGAGCGCGGCGCGCCAGGTGATCGACGTCTCCAACACCAACAACGGCGTGGTCTTCACGGCGCGCGAACTGCGCTCGCTGCCGGTGGCGAACGACATCGCCTCGGTGGTGCAGCTGACCCCGGGCGCCAACCGCGGCACCAACGGCCAGTACGGCAACGCGCCCTCGATCTCGGGCTCCGGCCAGTCGGAGAACGCGTTCTACGTGAACGGCTTCCCGGTCACGAACATCCTGACCCAGGTCGGCGCCTCCGAGCTGCCCTTCGGCGCGATCTCCAACATGCAGGTGCTGTCCGGCGGCTACGGCGCCGAGTTCGGGCGCTCGACCGGCGGCGTGATCAACGTGACGACCCGCAGCGGCGGCAACAAGTTCGAGTTCGGCGGCAAGCTGCAGTACCTGCCGGCGCGCCTGCGCGCGGCCCCGGAAAACATCTACTGGCCAAACACCGGCGCCCATCCGGACACCGACGGCAAGCTGCTGTACTGGAACCGCGACAACAGCTCGCGCAGCCGCATCGCCGGCCTGTACGGCAGTGGGCCGATCGTGCGCAACAAGCTGTTCGCCTTCGTCGCGCTGGAACGCACCGTCAGCGACGGCGAGGCGGTGGCCGCGTCCACCGATTCCAGCGCCGCCGCCAAGGCGACGTCCGGCTGGAGCAGCACGCACACTACCGTCGACCGTTACCTGGCCAAGCTGGACTGGAACATCACCGACGACCACCACGTCGAGTTCACCCGCCTGTACGACCGCACCACCGGCAACAGCCGCTCCTACGGCTACGACTACACCACCTTCACCAAGGGCAGCACCGTCACCACGATCAACCCGACCACCATCAACTGCTGCGGCGGCGGTTCCGCGCCGGGCGCCGACGCCAGCATCCTGAAGTACACCGGCTACCTGAGCGACAGCCTGACCGCAACCGCGCTGTATGGCGATACCCGTTCGATCCACCAGCGCATCCCGACCGGCTACGATCCGAGCCTGGCCCAGACCTCGTCGAGCATCACGACCCAGGTGCCGGGCCTGGTCTACAACAACCCGCAGAAAGTGACCGGCAGCCTGCCCGATCCAGCCTCGGAAGACCGCCAGAAGGGCCTGCGCCTGGACCTCGAGTACAAGCTGGGCGCGCACGCGCTGCGCGGCGGTATCGACCGCATCGAGGTCGAGTCCCTGGTCGGCAACGTGCTGGCCGGCGGCTACCGCTGGACCTACCGCAAGACCGCCAACCCGACGCGCCCGATCAACGGCGCCTTCGAGACCCCGGCCCAGGGCGGCGGCTACGGCGTGCAGGGCTACTACGTCAGCAAGGACCTCGACACCAACCTGGCGAAGCCGACCAGCGTGCAGTCGGCCCAGTACCTGCAGGACCACTGGCAGGTGAGCGAGCGCGTGCTGCTCGACCTCGGCCTGCGCCGCGAGCAGTTCACCAACTACACCAGCACCGGCGAGGCCTTCATCTCCCAGCGCAACATGATCGCGCCGCGCCTCGGCGTCACCTGGGACGTGATGGGCGACAGCTCGCTGCGGGTGTTCGGCAACGCTGGCCGCTACCACCTGCCGGTGCCGTCCAACCTGTCCAGCAACATGGCGGCGCCGCTGCTGCGCACCAGCCAGTTCTACACCTACACCGGGGTCGACCCGGTCACCGGCGCGCCGACCGGCCTGCATGCGATCAGCGAGCCGTATTCGGCCAACAACGCCTACGGCAAGGGCCGCGATGCGCGCGAGGTGACGGCGATCGGCTTGAAACCGCTGTCGCAGGACGAGGTCTCGCTGGGCTTCGAGCGCGCCTTCAACAAGCGCCTGGTGGCCGGCGCCAGCGTGCTGTACCGCCGCCTGAACGACACCAACGACGACACCTGCGACGCCCGCCCGATCGAGGCCTGGGCCGCGCGCAACGGCGTCGATACCGGCAACTGGGGCGGCTTCCAGTGCGCGATCATGAACCCGGGCCGCGACAACAACCTGTACATCGATTTCGCCGACGGCAAGGGCCTGCGCCGCGTCGACATCAGTGCGGCCGAGTGGGGCAACCCGCTGCCCAAGCGCACCTATAAAGCGCTGACCGTCTTTGCCGAGCACCCGTTCGCGGACGGCTGGTACGGCAAGCTGACCTACACCCTGTCCGCGCTGAAGGGCAACATGGAAGGCCAGACCGACACCATCGGCGGCGGCGACGTCGCCCTGACCGTCAGCGACGACCACAAGGAGCTGATGTACAACGCCTACGGCTACCTGCCGGGCGACCACCGCCACCAGATCAAGGCCTACGGCTTCGTGCAGGTGATGCCGCAGGTGACGGTGGGCGCCAACCTGGCGCTGATCTCGGGCTCGCCGCGCAACTGCATCGGCGAGCTGCCGGCCGAGCTGCACTTCGACGACGACTACGGCGCCGCCTACTTCTTCTGCGACGGCAAACCGGCGCCGCGCGGCAGCCGCGGACGTACCCCCTGGCAGATGCAGCTGGACCTGAACGCGGCCTGGAACCCGGCCTTTGCCAAGGGCCTGAGCCTGAAGCTGGATGTGTTCAACGTGCTGAATCGCCAGACCGTGACCCGCTACAACGAGACCCGCGACGACGGCAGCGGCGACATCGCGCGCAGCTACCTGCAGGTGGCGAGCCGCACCGCGCCACGCTCGGTGCGCGTGAGCGCCGAATACAACTTCTGAGCATCTGGGAGAAACAATGAAACGACGCGATTTTCTGTTGAATGGTGCGAAAGCCGGCGGCGCCGCGCTGGCCGCCGGCCTGGCCGGCCCGGTGTTCGGCGCCGCCCGCGAACGCCTGCGCCTTGGCATGATCGGCACCGGCATGCGCGGCCAGGTGCTGCTGAAGGAACTGCTGCGCCGCGACGACGTCGAGGTCGTGGCTCTGTGCGACATCGAACCGGTGATGCTGGGCCAGGCCCTGGCCCAGGTGGAGAAGGCCGGCAAGCCGCGCCCGCGCACCTATGGCGAGGACCGCGACAGCCGCGCCTACCGCCGCATGCTGGACGCGCGCCAGCTCGACGGTGTGATCATCGCCACGCCCTGGGAATGGCATGCGCCGATGGCGATCGACGCCATGCGCGCCAAGGTGCCGGTGGGCTGCGAAGTCGTCGCCGGCATCACCCTGCAGGACCACTGGGATGTGCTGGACGCCCAGCTCAAGACCGGCACGCCCTACATGCTGCTGGAGAACGTGTGCTTCCGACGCGACGTGATGGCGGTGCTGCAGATGGTGCGCGCCGGCGTGTTCGGCGAGATCGAGCACCTGCAGGGCGGCTACCAGCACGATCTGCGCGCGGTGAAGCTGAACGGCGGCGATGCGGCGCACACCTATGGCGGCGGCGTCGAATTCGGCGCCAAGGGCTGGTCCGAAGCGCGCTGGCGCACCGAGCATTCGGTGCGGCGCAACGGCGAGCTGTATCCGAGCCACGGCATCGGTCCCTGCGCGATGTACACGAATATCAACCGCGGCAACCGTTTTACGCGCATTAACAGCTTCGCCACCAAGGCGCGCGGCCTGCACGACTACATCGCCAGCCAGGCGCCGGACCACCCGAACGCCAAGGTGAAGTTCAGCCTGGGCGACGTGGTCACCACCACCCTGGCCACTGCCAACGGCGAAACCATCCTGTTGCAGCACGACACCTCGCTGCCGCGCCCGTATTCGCTGGGCTTCCGCGTGCAGGGCACCAAGGGCCTGTGGATGGATGTGAACCAGAGCGTGCACGTGGAAGGCGTGAGCAAGCCGCACAGCTGGGACCCGTTCCAGGCCTGGCAGGACAAGTACGACCATCCGCTGTGGCGCCGCTACGGCGAGCGTGCCGCCGGCGCCGGCCATGGCGGCATGGACTTCTTCGTAATCAACGCCTTCGTCGAAGCCCTGAAGGCGGAGGCGCCGATGCCGATCGATATCTACGACGCCGTCACCTGGAGCGCCATCACGCCGCTGTCCGAGCAGTCGATCAAGCAGGGTTTCCAGACCCTGGACTTTCCGGACTTCACGCGCGGCGCCTGGAACAAGCGCAAGCCGATCTTCGCCTTCGACGACCGCTACTGATCCCATGCTCAAGCGACGCAGCTTCATCCAGGGCATGGCCGCGATGGCGCTGCCGCTGGCTTCCACTGCGCGGGCCGCACCGGCGGCGCGGATCCGCATTCCGGCACGCGCGACCGGCAGCGTGGTCCCGCACAGTATCGTCGGCCTCAGCTACGAGACCGATAACCTGCGCGATCCGCGCTTCTTTGCCGCCGCCAACACCGGCCTGGTCGACGCCTTCCGGCGCCTGAACCCGCACAGCGTGCTGCGCCTGGGCGGGAATACCAGCGATCTTGCCAAGCCGGCCGGCTTCGACGGGCCGCTGCCGGTGCTGCATCCGCTCTACCGCAACCGCGAGCGGATCCAGCCCTACTACGAGGTGGGGCCGGAAGCGCTCGACGCACTCGCCGGCTTCCTCGACGCCACCGGCTGGCGCGTCATTTTCGGCATCAACATGCGGGCCGGCAGCCCCGAACTGGCAGCGGACTATGCGCGCATGGTGCGCGAGCGGCTGGGACGGCGCCTGCTGGCCATCCAGCTCGGCAACGAGGCCAATAACTACTTCAAGACCTACGAGGCCTACAAGGCGGCCTGGGACCGTATTGCGGCGCCGCTCGGCCGCACGGGCATCGCGGGGCCGGACAGCGGCGCCAACACGGACTGGGTGCAGCGCTTCGGCCGCGAGGTGCCGGAATCCGTGCTGCTGAGCCGCCACTACTACCGCGAGGCGGCCGAGCGCGGCTCGCTGGCCGACATCCTGCAGCACGACGAGGGCTTCGACCGCGAGATCGCCACCCTGGCGCAGGCGGCGCGCCGCCATCCGCACGGCTTCTGGCTGACCGAGACCAATTCCTACTACCGCGGCGGGCGCGACGGCGTCAGCAATGCCTTCGCCTCGGCGCTGTGGGGACTGGACTTCACGCTGTCGGCCGCCTTCCACGGTGCCACCGGTGTGTGCTTCCAGGGCGGCCCGCGGCGCAGCATCGAAAGCTCGCTCGAAGGACACGACACCGGTGGCCGCGGCGCCGATGTCGACAGGGACATCGTCGCGCGCATCGAGGCGGCGGCATCGAATTACTCGCCGATCGGCGGCGATCTGGACACCGGCTTCGGGCCGCGCCCCTTGTACTACGGCCTGCTGTGCGCACAGCAGCTGGCGGGTGGGCGCTTCTACCGGCTCGAACGCGCGGATCCGCTGCCCGGCCTGCACGTGTATGCGAGCGCGCACGCGGACGGCAAGCGCATCGTCGCCATCAACACCAGCCCGGACACGGCTCGCGTGCTCGGCCTCGAAGGCCTGCGCCCGGGCGCCCGCGTGCGTGCCGCACCGTTGCAGGCGCCAGGCCTGGATGCGCGCCATGCGCTGACTTTCGGCGCCGGCGAGGGCGCGCTGCAGCCGGGCGCCGACTGGACCCTGCGCTACCGGGACATGCCACCGGTGGCGCGCGACGGCAGGCTCGATCTGGCGCTGCCAGCCGGATCGGCGCTGCTGCTGCACACAAGCTGAAAAACCAAAACAAAAGGAGGAGAGAATGAAGGTGAAGACATTGCTGGCGGCCCTGGCCGCCGCAGGACTGGCATCGAACGTGTATGCGGCGGGCCAGGTGGAAGAGCAGGGCGCCCAGGCCGATCAGGCGAAGGACGCGGCCAAGGCCGGCAAGATGGCGCGGGTCGAGGTGACCGGCTCCAGCCTGAAGCGCATCAATGCCGAAACCGCCTCGCCGGTGCAGGTGATCGATGCCAAGCAGATCGAGAACATGGGCGCGCGCACGCTGCTGCAGGTGCTCGACAACCTGCCGGCCGCCCGTCCGGCCCAGCAGGATTTCCGGTCGATGTTCACCGGCTCGGACGGCGGCTCGCAGGCCAACCTGCGCGGCCTGGGCGCGCAAGGCACGCTGGTGCTGCTGAACGGGCGCCGCCTGTCCTTCTACGGCGCGCCGTCCGGCTTCCAGACCATGTTCGTCAACATCGACGCGATCCCGGCTGCCGCCATCGAGCGCATGGAGGTGCTGACCGACGGCGCCTCGGCGGTGTATGGCTCGGATGCAGTGGCGGGCGTGATCAACGTGATCACCAAGAAGAACTACCAGGGGCTCGAAGTCCGCGCCAGCAATGATTCCTCGTCCCGGGTTTCGTCCTATGGCGAGCGCCAGGGCAGCATCCTGTTCGGCAAGGGGGATCTCGGCAACGACGGCTACAACGTCTACGGCTCGCTGAACCTGTACCAGCGCGACCGCATCGCGCTGGCCGACACCTACGACAAGCGGCCCGACTACTTCTACGTCAACAACCCGACCTTCATCCCCAACTTCCGCATTGGCACCGGCAGCGAGCCGGGCACCATGAACCCGGGCACCCTGTTCGTGTTCGACCCCGCAAAGAACAATGCCCGCACCCAGCGCGCGGTGAACGGCTGCCCCTCTTACATTACCGAAGCCTCGGGCACGCGCTGCGTGTGGAACAACCTGCCGTATGCGCTGGACACCGGACCGTCCTCGAAACGCGCGACCGGCTACCTGGCCGGCCGCCTGCGCCTGTCCGACGGCTGGGAAGGCTTCGCGGAAGGCGCTTACACCCACATCCGCATGCGCGGCGAGAACGGCCCGCGCAGCTTCAACAGCGGCAGCACCAGCAACTGGTTCTCGCGTAATACCGGCACCACGCTGAACACCTTCATCAATCCCTACCTGGGGCCGAACAACGTCTACCTGAAGGGCAGGCTGGATCCGGACATGGCCGCGAAGATGGGCGGCGCCGCGGGCCTGAACTACATCCTGCAGGACGCCCCCGGCCACTTCGGCCAGACCAACATCGACGACTGCTACCGCGCGCTGGCCGGCCTGCGCGGCACGGTATTCGGCAACTGGGACTTCGAGACCGCGCTGGCCATCGCCGGCAGCCATTCGACCCTGTACCAGACCACCAACATCAACACCAAGGGCTTCGAGAAGGCCTTCGGGCCGACCACCATCGATCCGGTCACCAAGCGCCCCTACATCGCCGACAATCCGGCCTACAAATTCGGCGAGATCAGCGAAGCCAATGCGGCCCTGCTGCGTGAAGCCTTCCCGACCTTCGACATCCAGTCCTGGACCCGTTTGATCACCTGGGACGCCAAGATCGAGGGCACGGTGGCGAAGATCGGCGAACGCGAGGTGCGCGCCGCCATCGGCACCAGCCTGATGCGCGAAAGCTTCGACACTCCCGGCAATGCCGACGCCGCGAACGGCCTGATTACCCAGCAGGGTGGCTCCTGGTTCGACGGCAAGCGCACGATAGGCGCGCTGTTCGGCGAAGTGGTGGTGCCGCTCACCGACAAGCTGGAGCTGAACGCCGCCGCACGCCTGGACAAGTACCCGCACTTTGCCGCCAACCTGGCGCCGAAGATCGGCGTGCAGTGGCGCGCGCGTCCCGAGCTGCTGGTGCGCGGCACCTATTCGGAAGGCTTCCGCGCGCCCAACCTGGCCGAGTCGGGCGAGGGCGGCGTGTTCGCCCAGGTCGGCGGCATCCGCGACACGGTGCGCTGCGATCAGACCAACGCCATCGCGCGCCTGCTGATGAAATCCGTGACGCCCACCGACGTCGACCTCGGCAAGAACCTACTGAACTCGAACTGCTCGACCACGGTGGGCGGCCTGACGCCGCCCAATCCGAACCTGCAGCCCGAAAAAGCGAAGATCGCGACCTTCGGCGTGGTGCTGCAGCCGGTGAAGGATGTCAGCATCTCGCTCGACTACTGGTTCGTGAACCGCCGCAACGAGATCGTGCGCCAGGACTTCAACCAGCTGTTCACCGACCTGGTCGGCCAATACGGCCCGACCCTGGCCGGCACCGACCGCGCGATCCGCAATGCGCTCACCGACGCCGACCGCGCCAACATGGCCGCCGCGCAGGGCATGTGCGCGAATCCGGCCAACGCCTCGGCCTGCGCCGCCGGCGTGCCGGGCTACTCGGTCGGCAACCTGGGTGGCCTGATCAACTCCTACCTGAACCGCGGCCGCACGCTGGTCGACGGCGTCGACATCGACGCGCGCGCCCGCTTCTCGCTGGGCGAGTGGGGCAAGCTGGGGACGGGCGTGGCGGCCACCATCCGCCGCCGCGAGACCTATAACTACGAGGACGGCAGCGGCTTCTCGGGCAACTACGTCGGCTTCTACGATTCGCCGCGCCTGCGCGCGACGGTGAACGCGGACTGGAGCTACCGGAACTTCGTGACCAGCCTGTTCGTGAATTTCACGGGCCGCACCAAGTGGGCCTACGGTCCCTACGACACCGACAACACGCCGGAGAACTGCACGGCGGCCGGCGTCTCGCTGCCGGAGAGCTCGTGCGACGGCGCGCCTTCGTACACCACGGTCAACCTTGGCTTCACCTGGAAGCCGATGAAGAACCTGGACCTGGGACTGAACATCAAGAACCTGCTGGACAAGCGGCCCTACTACGATCCGAACGGCTGGGAAGGCTATAACCACAGCCAGAATCTGTTCGGGCGCCAGCTTGCGCTGTCGGCGGCCTACAAGTTCTGGTAATTTGCTGAGGCTTTGAAAAGCCCGGCTGCTTCGATGAAGTAGCCGGGCTTTTACTTTATGCGCGCTTGAAGCGGCGGCGGCTCACGCCAAGCCCTGCCAGGCCCAGGCCCAGCAACGCGAAGGCCGAGGGCTCGGGCAGCTGCACGGACAGGGTGTCGATGCCGATGTAGCTGGCGCCGTCGGCCGGGCCGGTGTAGCGGATCGCGAAGCGGCCGACGGTGTCAGGCATGCCGGTGCCCGTGAAGCCGAGGCTGTAGCGGGTCCACTCTCCCGTGGGCGCCACCGTCAGCGCGCCGAGGACGAAATCGGCGGCACCCGTCCCGCCCTTGCTCAGGCCGTACTGGAAGCTGTCCATGTATCCCGGGTCCGCCGCCGCGCGCACGTAGAAGGAGATCGTGCCGCCGGTGCTGGTCGAGAACGCGGGGCTGATCAGCCAGTCGTCGATGCTGCCGCCCGCGGCCGCGCTCTGGTAGTTGGCGCCGAGGTAGGCATTGGGCGCGCCATCCTGGGCGCTGAACACCCGGGTGTTCCCCTGGAAGAAAGCGTTGGTGCCGGCAGGCGTGCTGGCATTGCGCAGGATGAAGCCTTTGGCGGCCAGGCCGGCGACGTCGTCGAAGCTTTCGATGACGTCGGCCTGGGCGGCGCCGGCGCAGGCGAGGAGGAAGGCGCAGGATAAGGTTTTGAGCATGTGGATCTCCTGGATGGACGGGGTCACTGTAGCGGCAGGGCGTTGAGGTCGACGCTCGGCGGCGTGCCGGTGGCCGGGCGCGTGAAGTTCTGGTTGATCGTCACGTAGTTGCTGAAGAAGCCGCCGTTGCGCAGGTAGAAGCGGTTGTTGCGCAGGCCGCCGGCGTAATCCATGCGCTGGGCGTTGGCGGCGGTGGCGTCGCCGGTGAAGCGAGCCGTCGTGATCTCGGTCCAGCTGCCCGCAGCCGTGCGCGCCCACTGGTTGCCGTAGTCGGCCGAGCGCTCCATGTAGCCGTTGGTGTCGATGAAGTTCTCGAGGAAGGAGTAGACGCCGGTGAGGGAGCTGTTGGTGGTCGCCGGCCGCTTCCAGGTCGCGATGTACTTCCACACGCCGGTTTCGGGCGCGAAGAACCAGGCCGAGTAATTGGTGCCGCCGGCGCCGTCGGCCTGGGCGCGGGTGATGAAGCGGTAGGTATTCCCGGCCACCCAGTTGAAGCGCAGATAGGACTGGCCGCCCGTGCCTTCGCCGCCGAAGCCGTTGTCGACCACGCCGCCGCCCTTGCCGACCAGGGTCGTCTTGGCGCCATTGTCGGCGTCCCAGACCGAGAACAGCATCCAGCGCTCGCTCGGCGACTTTACCTGCATGCCGAAGTAGCCGCCATTGAAGCCGTTGGCCATGAAGTAGGAGCCGATCTTGTCCTGGCCCTGCGGTACCGTGACCTCGTTGTAGAAGTATTCGGTTTGCGCCGGCACCGTAAAGCCCAGGTGCACAGATGGGCCACGGCGCGACCAGTAGTAATTGGCCGGGTCGTTGGCGTAATTGAGCGTGGCATCGGTCGAGACGCCGATCGAAGAGACGTCGCCGAAATAGCCGCCATCCTTGCTGACGCCCTGCAGGTCGACCTTGACGTAGCCGGCGGGGACGGTCACGGTGCCGACCGCGTAGTTCTTGGTGACGTTGCCGGACAGGGCGACGTCGAAGGGCGTGCCGTTGACGCTGACGCGCACGGTGCTCTTGGTGCTGCCTGCCAGGCGCGCGTTAAGCGACACCGTCACCGTCGCCGGGCAGCTGCGCGAACAGTTGGGCGAGGCCGCCACGCGGAAATAGGTACTTGTCACCGTGCTGGCGCTGGTCCAGTTTCCGAGACCGTTCGAAGTGATGACCTCGGCGGCATTCGGCGCAGCGCTGGTGATGAAGGCATTCCCGGCCAGCGCGACGACGGCATCGGCGGCTCTGGCCGGCAGCGGGCCGGCGGCCATGGCGGCGGCCAGGGCCGCGCTCAACAGCTTGATCCTGTGTTCCATTCGTTTCTCCTTGTGTTGACGTAAGCCCCGGAAGCGGGACGAGAACCCATGCAACATAAAACGAAAGATATTATTTAAAAATCTTTCTTTTCTGTTATGTATGCTTAGGTAATTTACGAACAAAAGAAAGTAGCGTCAACAAAAAGATAAATAAAATGGAATTAATCGCTGCGAGTTAGCCCTTTAAGTTTCGTTTTTGTGAAATCTAGGTTTTTGATCTTTCGATTCGTTTGCACAAAAGAAAATGGACGTGGCAGCGGCTTGCTGGCAGGTCCGTGGACGGAGTAGGCGACAAGTAGGAACCCAGATTTCTTGCACTAACGCCCCATTTATTTCCTAAGGCTTTTCTGAATGTACCGGTGGCTCAGCTGTCCGGGAGCTGGATAAAGATACCTGCGGAAGGGCAGCGAATGGAGGGACCAACAAGACCTATGAAAATGAAAAGATACGGCGCTTCTTGATGTTCGGGCTAATACTTAGGCGCTGGACTTTGTGTGTAGTGTTGGTGTAAAAGTGTGAGCCCGCTTTAAAAACCATACTCATGTTTTTCGTGTCTCTGTAACTCATCTTCGTTCACCACGCCCATCGCTCCAAATAAACGTCCTTTAGAGGCAAATCTATAAAGATCTAGAACGCCAGGTGTGTATTGCTCTTCTAAACGGTCATCTTGCTCGCTAAGCATTTCTCCAACATGCGTGCCTATGTCTACTGAGAACTCATCAGAATGCGGATACGCTGCATACTGATGTACATGCTTGTACTGATCTCTTCTGAGAATCTCTAATACTTCCTTTATATCATTTTTATTTGCTCGAGCGCCACGGATGACGCAGAGAATTGATGACGCAGGAATCTCTCCTACGTATACTTCATCCGAAACTTTTTTTAGCGATGCTAAACCCCGAACAACTCGCCATTCATGCTCATATGACCAACATGAATCTTTGATTAGCATGAAATCAAAATTCGATCCATGCTCCACAGGAAACCTAGCTCTTGTGTTTCGATAATTTACGGGGCCGATACCGTATACACCTGATTGATCACTTTTATCGCCATGGGATATCAAAGCGCTAGCATCTAAGCCGATAACGAAGCCAGAATGTTCTTCCGCATAATGCGACCACATGAGGGGGACATCTGCAGATTCGCTTAAGCTTAGGACACCCGTCGATTTATTAACATGGCTAATAGCTCTTGCAACATTAAGACAGTAGTCTTTAAAATTTTTCATCACCGATTTTTCATCGGCTCCTGATTCGAGTTCGGATTTTCTTTTCGCGTTCGACAAATAGTCCCTTTTTAGGAGGCTGAGATCGAGTGATGGGCAAAATTCAAATGGATCATTTAAGACATCAGGTTGGGTGAAGCGAATGGTGTTGGTTCTTAATATCTGCAAACACCGTTGTGCCGAAACGTATTTATAAATTCTCTTTGGTGGCGTTGTAAACCCGCAGCTAAATTTCATAAACTCTCCAAAAAACTTGATTATTACGGTGCCTCGCAGGTGGGCATGTGTGAGATTTAAATAGTTGCACTGATATCAGCTAACATACTTTCTGCTGCTTGCGGAAAACTGCCACTTAATAGGCTCTTGGTGAGAATAGTTGCCCAGTCGTGGCGATCTTTTTGCCATTGCATAAAGCGGCTCGCACCATTTAGGCCCAAGCTTGGTATAAAGTAATGATTTAATAATTTCGGAGGAACCGAGCTGGCGACATAGTTGGCATTACTAGGATAAGCTGCCGCGAAGATCTTAAATGCAGCTGACATATCCGTTAAATTCCCTCTTTTTGCCAGTTCACTTAAAAGTTCTAAAAATGCACCGGACGGGGTCGCGTACGCGGTCGATCCTTGATGCGACAGCGCATCGAATACGCTTTGGCGAAATTCCTTGTTCATACACCTTACTCCCTCCAATTGCTCGATTGTTCTAATGTCCAGCGCTTTAGCCCTCAATGTAGCTGCTAATTTCTGTACCTCTTCTGCATCTTCCTTCGTCGGCACCCATGCACGAACCTCCACCCATCCGGCCTGAAGACGAGCTTCCCGTTGGTTCTTTAAGCGTTGACCCGCACTACTAACCATGATTTCTCCTTTTAATAGGAGAATGGTATGCGTATGGCTTTACGGTGTCAAGGGGTGGTAACGCTTTACTTGCTCACGAAGGAGGCATACTAGAGCTGAAGGGGTGCGATAACGAGACGCATACCTCGAAAGGTGACTCTGCTTAGGTAGGTTGCGAAGGGTTTGGTGGAGGGTGAAGCAGAAAATATAGTTAGAGATACGCAGTAGCCGGATTCCCGTGAATGCAGGCTGCATTGCGCCATGCCCCTTCGTCTGTGGGGGATTTGCGGATTCGCGGTCTTTTCGGAACTTGCTCCAGTGAGATGACCACGCGAAGCTAGTCGAGCGGGTCCGGCAGTATCGGCTTTGTAGCGTCGCGCAGGAACTCTCGAAATGTGCGCTGTAGTCAACGCGTCTGACTCACATTCCCGGCAACTTGCTAAAGCTCAATTTGAGAAGTAGCCGACACTAACGGCTCGGACTCGGGTGGAGCTGGGTCTAATAGGAGGTAGACATAGGCTGGTTCGCGACGGAGCCCTTCAACTGGATAAGTGCGCACTAGTCGTCGCTTTTTCGCGTCGTAGGTCATGCCGTCTACTAAGCACGCTTCAGCAACGCGCGGGTTATACCGATGTAGCCAGACGAAGTTCTTTTTTGTCCAGGCTAGCACTGCTTTATGGAGCGCTCGGCTATCTTTGTCGTAGTTGCTCGGCTTGAGAGTGAGTCCCATCACATTCAAGCAGAAGCCGAGAATCCGCGCCCCTTTGAAGTTGGGGAAGCGCTTCATATCAGCAATCTCACTGTATAAAAGTCTGCGCACCTTGAACTTGACGGAAGCACCGGCCTTTCCTTGGAGTCGATCAAAGTTGAACAGCCTTGACCAGACCGAGTTGTGCTGAATCCACCAGCTCAACCTATTTGGGGAAGTAACGGCGGAGGCTGCAAACATAACCTCAAATATCAGGTTGGCGAAGTGGTCGTAGAAGGTTTCGCGCGGTAGACTGCCCTTGTCCCGAATTCGTAGCTGAACGTAGTCGGGAACCCCCTTCTTTTCCAGAATCTCTACTGCGTCCTTGATGAATTCGACGATCACCCGGAGGCGTGCCTGTAAATCGTCGTCCCACGCACTGTTGGTTACACCGTTAAGCTTGTAAAGATCGGATACAGCGTTCTCAATGTTGCTCTTGGCGCGATAGAGAACAAATGAATGGCCGCTGAACCCGTTTTCGACATAACTGCGAAAAGTCATCAGCACTATTCGACAGTAGGCTTCCCATTGTGCGGCATTCCATTCTCTCTTGTCATCGAAGTCTGGATCGAGGAGGGTTCCGATCGTCTCGACCATCTTGTAATTCGAAAACATCGCCTGACTGAGGGGCTTGTGGTAGCCGATTAAGCCAGACTGATACCCTTCAGCCTCGTGAAACAAGAACGAGTCCTTGTTTGCTAAGGCCTCGTTGACGATGTTTTTGGCAAAAGTCTCTACTTGGATGCCGTACTTTTTTTCATCGGCCATAGCTTGGAACAGGGCCAGCGCAGTGCCGGGTGACGAATTGACAATCGTTCGACATAGCCTCTTGTCGGCGATGAGCAGAAGGAGATCGTTCGCATAGCGCTCTGTCTTCGGAGGAGCCTTCTTTTCCTCGTCTTCGCGCTCATGCCGATAGTTCTTAAGCCTGCCCCTATCCGTGGCATGGCGGACAAGCGCCCTAGCTGAGTATGTAAGTTCGTCTGCGATCACTGCAAGCTCTTCCGGTGAGCCTTTAAGAACGAATCGATACAGGGTCTGTGCGAAGCGCTCGGCGTTGTGCCGGCCGTATGCAGGTGGCCGGATGAACGCGAACCAAGCCCATGTGAGGAACGTCAGCAGAAATAATCCGCCCAGGATCGCTTGCCACGACGCGGGCGTCAATAGGTTACCCTTTGGCACAAGCCACTGCTCTGCGCGCCAGAGGTCTGTCAGCAGCGTCAGCACACCTATAGCGGACACGACAAAAAACGTAATACCCAGCATAGGTATTGGAGCTGTCCGAACTCGGAACCGGTAGCGGACGTCGGCGATTGTCCAAGCCAACACCATAAGCGCAAGGCCTGCGAGGAATTCCGAGAAGCCGAAGAACTTCTGCCCACTGCCGTCAAGAGGGATGAAGCAAATGCCCATGAGGCACGATTCAATTGTCACTCGACACTCCTCTTTATATCGCCTCCGCTCTTAAACGGCGTTTTAGTTGCATTGAAGGTATTTGGCTGCGTTATTGACGGCTACTTCTCACGAAGCAGAATGTCGTGTGTCTTGGAGCAACAAGCCTGTTGCAAACTATACGAAACCACTAAGGTTCACTGCAGTGCTTTTTCGAGACACTGCAGGATTTTTTTAGAACCTACAAGAAAGTCTTAAACCACCGCACCCAGCTTGAAGATAGGCAGATACATGGCCACCACCAAGCCACCAATCAGCACACCCAGAATCACCATGATCATCGGCTCCATCAGCGAAGACAGCGCACTCACCGCCTCGTCGACTTCCTCTTCATAGAAGTCCGCCACCTTGCCCAGCATGCCGTCCAGCGCGCCGGATTCCTCGCCGATGGCGACCATCTGGGTCACCATGTTCGGGAACACGTTGGCGTTCTGCATGGCCGCCGTCAGGCTGGTGCCGGTGCTGACTTCGGTCTGGATCTTCTTGGTCGCTTCCAGGTAGACCGCGTTGCCGGCCGCGCCGCCGACCGAGTCGAGGGCTTCGACCAGCGGCACGCCGGCCGCGAACATGGTGGCCAGGGTGCGGGTCCAGCGCGCGATGGTCGCCTTGCGGATCACCTCGCCGAACACCGGCAGGCGCAGCATCAGGCGGTCCATGGCCTGCTGCATCTTGAGCGAGCGGCGCCAGGACTGCAGGAAGAAGTAGATGGCGCCGAACAGCGTGCCGAAGATGATGTACCACCACTTCACCACGAAGTCCGACATCGCCATCACGACCAGGGTCGGGGTTGGCAGGTCGGCGCCGAAGGTGCTGAACACCTCCTTGAAGGCCGGCACCACCCAGATCATGATCACGGCGGTGACGATGAAGGCGATCGCCAGGATCGCGATCGGGTAGGTCAGGGCCGACTTGATCTTGGCCTTCAGGGCCAGGGTCTTTTCCTTGTAGACGGCCAGGCGTGTTAATAAGTCTTCGAGAATGCCGGCCTGTTCGCCGGCGCCCACCAGGTTGCAGAACAGCGGATCGAAGTAGAGCGGGTACTTGCGGAAGGCGTTGTTCAGGCTGGTGCCGGTCTCGATGTCGGCGCGCAGGTCCATGATCAGCTTGGACATCGAGGGGTTGGCGTGGCCCTTGCCGACGATGTCGAAGGATTGCAGCAGCGGCACGCCGGCCTTCATCATGGTGGCCAGCTGGCGCGTGAACAGGGTCAGGTCCTTGTCGACGATCTTCTTGCCGCTGCGGTAGGCCTTCTTCTTGACCTTGGTGACCATGATGCCCTGGCGGCGCAGGGTCACGTTGACGATGGTTTCGCCGCCGGCGCGCATCTCGCCACGCACGGTCTTGCCGGTCTTGTCCTTGCCTTCCCAGGCGTAGACGAATTCCTTGATCTGGGCGCTGCCGCCGGCGCGCGCTGGGGCCGAAGTTGCCATGTGTTTTCCCGTATCTAAACTACTCGTTGGTACAGCCCAGCACTTCCTCGAGGCTGGTCAGTCCCTGTTTCACCTTCATCAGGCCGGAACGGCGCAGCGAGTTCACGCCTTCGCTTTCCGCTTGCGCGGCAATCTCCATCGCATTGCCGTTGGCGAGGATCAGGGCCTCGATCGCCGGCGAAATCGGCATGATCTGGTAGATGCCGACGCGGCCCTTGTAGCCCGAGCCGAGGCAACGCTCGCAGCCCACCGGGCCATAGGGCTTCCAGTCGCCATCCAGGTCGGCGTCGCGGAAGCCGGCCGCCTTCAGGACGTCGCGCTCGGCCTCGAGCGGCTGCTTGCAGGTGCACAGGCGGCGCGCCAGGCGCTGGGCCGTGATCAGGATGACCGAGGAGGCGATGTTGAAGGGCGCCACGCCCATGTTCATCAAACGCGTCAGCGTGGACGGCGCGTCGTTCGTGTGCAGGGTCGAGAACACCATGTGGCCGGTCTGGGCGGCCTTGATGGCGATATCCGCGGTTTCGAGGTCGCGGATCTCGCCGACCATGATGATGTCGGGATCCTGGCGCAGGAAGGCTTTCAGCGCGACCGGGAAGGTGAGGCCGGCCTTCTCGTTGACGTTCACCTGGTTCACGCCGGGCAGGTTGATCTCGGCCGGGTCTTCCGCAGTCGAGATGTTGATGCCTGGCTTGTTCAGCAGGTTGAGGCAGCTATACAAGGACACCGTTTTACCCGAGCCGGTCGGTCCCGTCACCAGCACCATGCCGTAGGGGCGGGTGATGGCGTCGATCAGCAGCGCCTTCTGGTCCGGGTCGTAGCCCAGCGCGTCGATGCCCATCTGCGCCTGGGTGGCGTCGAGGATACGCATGACCGTCTTTTCGCCGAACAGGGTCGGCAGGGTGCTGACGCGGAAATCGATGGTCTTGGTTGCGGACAGTACCAGGCGCATGCGGCCGTCCTGCGGCACGCGCTTTTCGGAGATGTCGAGCTTGGCCAGCACCTTGATGCGCGAGACCAGCTTGTCGCGGATCGACAGCGGCGGCGCCAGGTGGTCGCGCAGCACGCCGTCCACGCGCAGGCGGATCCGGTACTGCTTTTCGTAGGGCTCGAAGTGGATGTCGGATGCGCCCAGCGTGATCGCATCCATCAGCACCTTGTTCAGGAAGCGCACGATGGGCGCGTCCTCGACTTCCATCGCGGCGGCCGCTTCGGCCTGGCTGGCCTGCTGCGGCTCGTCGTCGGCGAATTCGATGTCCCCCTCGTCGCCCACCAGTTCGCTGATGCTCTGCTCGGCGTTCTTGGTCAGCGTGGCCAGCAGGGCCAGCAGGGTGTCGTGGGCCACGATCACCGGCTCCACCGAGGCCTCGCTCTGGAACTTGATCTGGTCCAGGGCCTGGGAATTGGTAGGGTCGGACAGCGCCACCGACAGCTTGTTGCCGCGCTTGGCCAGGGCGATCACGCGCTGCGCCTGCATCAGGCGGGTGTCGATGGCGTTGGCCGGCAGCGAGTCCACGCTGAAGGTGGCCAGGTCGAGCAGCGGGTAGCCGAAGGTCTCGGCGCAGAACACGGCCAGGCTGCGCGCATCGATGACGCCGGCGCCCAGCAGGGTGTCGATGAAGCCTGTCTTGTCGGCCGCCGCCTTCTTCTGCAGGCCGTCCGCCTGCGGCAGGCTCAGGCGCCCGGCCTGGACCAGGGCGCGCGCCAACCCGGGCAATGCGGTGCCTGCGGTCGTGTTGGGGAGGACTGCTGCCATAGGATCAGGGACGGAGTGGCGACAAGGAGCCGGGCTGGACGGTCATGCCCGGTGGCTGCTTTGGATGATGCCCGTAGGCATCAGATTTGTAAAGAGAATGGCGTCGGGAAAGAGGCGTGCATACCACGTAGACGAAATGGTATTGCTTGGGTGACAAGCATAAAAGCGGTGACATTGGGGCTCCTGGCTAAGGTGGGAGAACGCCGGCCCGAAGCCTTTGCACGTCATTCCCGCTTTCGCGGGAATGACGGGGTTCAGGCCGCCAGCCACCTTTTGATGACAACCGGCCTTAACAGTTTCACGACTCTGATTGACTGATTCTGTACCTGCACCACTTCGATCACGACCCCACCCACCTTCAGCGCAATCGGAAACTCGGGAATTTCCTGCAGTTGTTCGAGCAACAAGCCGTTGACGGTCTTCGGTCCGTCCAGCGGCAGCTCCAGGCCCAGCTTCTTGTTGATGTCGCGCAGCGGTGTGCTGCCTTCCAATAGACATTCGCCCTTGGCGTTCCAGGCCATGGCGTCGGTGCGCGCGGTGGCCGGGGTCGAGGTCGTGTAGTCGCCGATCATTTCCTCGATGATGTCCTCGAGCGTCACCAGGCCCTGCACCTCGCCGTATTCGTCGACGATGATGCCCAGTCTTTCCTTGTTTTCCTGGAAATACTGCAGCTGGGTGAAGACGTCGGTGTCCTGCGGGATGAAGTAGGGCTCGGTCAGGAGCGCGCGCAGATCCGCGACCGTCAGCTCGTCCGACTGGCTCAGCAGCCCGACCGTCTTGCGTACCGGCAGGATGCCGACGATGCGGTTAATTTCGCCCTCGTACACCGGCAGCTTGCGGTGGTAGCAGGTGATCAGCTCGGCCTTGATGTCCTCGATCGGGCGCGCCAGGTTCAGGGCTTCGATCTGGCTGCGCGGGGTCATGATGTCTTCGACCGAGATCTTTTCCAGGTCGAACAGGTTGAGCAGGATGCTCTTGTGCTTCTGCGGCATGAAGTTGCCGCCTTCCAGCACCACGGTGCGCAATTCCTCGGCCGACAGGCGCTGCTGGTGGGCGCCGGTACTGGCGCGGATGCCCAGCGGGCGCAGGATGGCGGAGACGAACAGGTTGACGAACCAGATCGCCGGCTTGGCCAGCTTCATCAGGGGCCGCAGCACCACGCTGGTGCCCAGCGAGATCCGTTCCGGGTAGGTGGCGCCGATCACCTTGGGCGCGATTTCCGCAAACACGATCAGCAGGAAGGCCACGCTGGCGGTGGCGATGGTAATCACGCTTTCCTCGTGGCCGAAGGACAGGATCGCGATCGCCGTCACCAGGGCGGTGGCCATCGCATTGATCAGGGTGTTGGCGATCAGGACCAGCGACAGCAGCTTGTCGGTGCGCTCCAGCAGCCACAGGGTGGTGATGGCGCCGCGGTGGCCGCGCTTGGCCAGGTGGCGCAGCCGGTATTTATTGGCGGCCATCAGGGCCGTTTCCGCCATCGCGAAAAAGGCCGAGCAGAGAATCAGGAGGACCAGGGCAAGGACGAGTGCCCAAAGGGGTACGGTTTCCAAGGTTTACCGTGAAGAATCAGGAGGGGATTCGATTCTAAAGGTAAGGGGAGGGGGTTGCAAGTTTGGCTAGTACGTACAGTTTGCTACGTCATTCCCGCTTTCGCGGGAATGACGAGTTAACGAAGCGCCAGGCGCTTTTCGGCGGCAGGCGCCGCCATCGCCGGACTGCTATCCAGCTTGAACACCGCCAGCGCATTCGACAGCTGCACGGTCTGCTCGCTCAGCGACTCGGCCGCGGCCGACGCTTCCTCGACCAGCGCGGCGTTCTGCTGGGTGGTCTGGTCCATGTCGTCGATCGCGCGGCCGATCTGCTCGATGCCTTCGCTCTGGCGCTGGCCGGCTTCGCTGATCTCGGCCATGATGTCGTGCACCTTGCGCACCGAGTTGACGATCTGGTCCATCGTGGCGCCGGCTTCGTCCACCAGCGCGGTGCCGGCGGTGACCTTGGACACCGAGTCGCCGATCAGTTCCTTGATTTCCTTGGCGGCGGCGGCCGAGCGCTGGGCCAGGGTACGCACTTCGCCGGCCACGACCGCGAAGCCGCGGCCCTGTTCGCCGGCGCGGGCCGCTTCGACGGCCGCGTTCAGCGCCAGGATATTGGTCTGGAAAGCGATGCCGTCGATGACCGAAATGATGTCGACGATCTTCTTCGACGACTCGCTGATCGAGCCCATGGTCTGCACCACGTTGCCCACCACTTCGCCGCCGCGGGTGGCGATGCCGGTGGCCGTGACCACCAGTTCGTTGGCCTGGTTGGCGTTGGCGGCGTTGGTGCGCACGGTGTCGGTCAGCGATTCCATCGCGCGGGTCGTGTTGCCCAGGCTCGAGGCCTGCGACTCGGTGCGGCTGGCCAGGTCGGCGTTGCCGCTGGCGATTTCGGCGCTGGCCATCTGGATGGTCTCGCTCGATGCCTTGATCTCGGCGACCATGGTGGCCAGGCGGGCGCGCATTTCCTTCAGCGCGGCCAGCAGGCTGCCGTTGTCGCCGGCATCGAGGCGGATTTCCATCGACAGGTCGCCGGCGGCCACGCCGCGTGCGATCTCGCGCGCATATTCCGGCTCGCCGCCCAGCTGCTGCCAGATGGTGCGCACCACGAACCACGAGACCACGGCCAGGGCCAGGATCACGATCAGCGCGGTGATGACGATCGAGGTCACGACGCCGCGCACCTTCGAGGCGCTGCGTTCGATGCCGTCCTTGAATTGCTGCTGGGCCGATTCGTTGAACTTGGCGACGTCCTTGTTGAGGACGGTCAGCGCGCCCTGCATCTTGGTGACGGTGGCCTGGGCGTCGCCCTGCTCGAGTTCGAGCATGATCTTGGCGGAGGACAGCGCCGGAGCGTAGTAATCCTCGAATTCCTTGGTGAGGCGTTTGGCGTTGCTTTCCTGGCCTTCGATCTTGCCGATCTCGGTCAGGCGGCCGCGCACCTTGTTGGCTTGTTCGCCGAGTTGCTGAACGCGCGCCTTGTCGCCTTCGCTGACGGCGTCGCGCAAGCCGTTCGTGACGGCTTCGATGTCGGCAGCCAGCGCCTTGGAGGCGCCCAGGGCCGGGAAGTCGACGCTTTCGGTCATGTGGATGGAGTTCAGGGCGCCGGTCGCGATGCTCGCGCTGACGGCCACGCCCAGGCCGAAAATGATGGTCGAGATGACTGGTAGTGCCCAAATCCTGCGCTTGATGCTCATGCTGCCGTGTCTCCTGAAAATGAACACACCCGCGCCCGGGAAAACACCGGGGCGCGGGTGTGTGGATCGCCTTATTGGGCGCTGTAGATCACCTTGACAGAGCCGTCGACTGCGCTCTTCTCGATGTAGCCGATGGCCTTCGGATCGGCCGCCACCGCCTTCTTGACGGCGGCGCTGTCGCCAACTTCCTTCGGCATCGTGGCCTTGCCGGTGAACACCAGCTTGGACCACAGGGACTTGACCTGGGATGCGTCCTTGTCCGTCACCTTCTTGTAGAACTCGCCGCGGATGGCGGCGCTTTCCGGCTGGTCGACCGGGGTCATCGCGGACGATTTACCCAGGAAGAAGGCAGCGACCTGGTCCTTGGTCATGCTGGACTCGGCGGCCTTCGGATTGACGACCACGACCACTTCGGCCATGGCCGGCAGGGCCAGCGCCAGCACGGCGCCGGCGAATGCTGTTTTGATCAGTGCTTTCATCTGTGTTCTCCTTGTGCCTTAGAACACGAAGTCGACGGCGACGGAGCCGACGGTGACCGGGCCCTTGAAGCCGGCTTGCGGCGCCAGGAACAGGCCGTTGCCGTTCTGCGGACGCACGCGGTCGATCTGTGCCTTCAGGGCCACCGAGCGGTAGAAGTCCCAGCGCACGCCGATCGAGTCGGTGGTCTGTTCGCCCTGGCCGATGCCGCTGTTCTTCAGGCTGTTGACGCCGGCCGACAGGGCGGCCATGGTCGGGGTGCACGCCGCCGGGTAGCCGGCAGGGCAGGCCTTCGGAATGGTGTTAGTCGGCACGCTGTCGATCTTCAGTTCCGAGTGGATGTAGAAGGGCAGGACCTTGCCGAAGCGGTAGCCGGCCATCGCGTACCAGGCGCTGGTGTCGTTGATGTAGGCGTCGACCTTGCGCTTTGCGTACTCGGTCTGGACGACGATGTTGTTCCAGTCCAGGGCCAGGCCGGCCGAGGTGAACGAGGCTTTCTTCTTGTTCAGCTCGAGGTCGCCGGCCAGCTGGGTCAGCTGCGGGAACTTGTAGCCGGCGCCTGCGTTACGCAGGTTGGTGAACAGGCCGTTCAGGGAAGCCGAGGTGTGCATCGACATCTTGGCGTCGGCGCGGCCGAAACGCAGGGTCACCGGGCCGTGCTCGGCGACCAGGTTCAGGGCGCTCAGCTGGCGCGCTTCGACGGTGTTGCCGCCGGACAGGTGGCCATCGGTGCTGCCGTAGGCGAGCTGGGCGGTAACGGTGGTGTCGCCGAAGCCGTGCTGCCAAGTGATGTCGGCGCCATCGATGCTGCTGAACGGCACCTGCGAATACAGCTCGACCGGCGGACGCAGGAAGGTGTTGGCATAGCCGACGTTGCGGTAGTCGGAGATCATGAAGACCGGCAGGCCGATACGGCCGGCGCGCACGCTCAGCTCGTCATTGATCTTGGCCTTGGCGAAGGCCCACGACAGCTCGGCGCCAAAGTCGTCCTCGGCATCCTTGCGCACCAGGCCCTGGCCGGTCACGGACAGCCAGCTGTTGATGGCGTAATCGGCCTGCAGGCCGAGGTTGGAATCGACGCCGGTGGTGACGTCCTTCTTGGCGCCGGTGGCCTGGTTCGGACGGCCGAATTCGGCCTGGTCGCTGTTGGTCCAGGTCAGGGCGCCGGTGCCGAAGCCGCTGATGCGCACGCCGGTGTTTTCCTGGGCGTAAGCGGTGGAGACGGCCAGAGGCAAGGCGAGCAGAGTCGCCGCGATGATGCGTTTGTTCATGGGATTAGCCTACAAAGTTCCTACTGCGGATGAATGGTTCTTGTTATGCGAGGAGTCGGTGGCGAGGATTAGGCCACGGCGTATGTCCTGTAATCAATTGTAGGCATACAGCATTTTTTGCCGCAAGGAAAATAGATATTCACCAATTGTCACGATGACTTTCGGTAATTTTCTGTTGTACCAAACAGACATGGACTCATGTCCGTATAACTAAAAGATATTGAACATCGGAGGGAGGAGGTCAGTTCCACCAGTGCGAGGTGGTGCCGGCTTCGGGCAGGCGGGCCTGGCGCGCGGCGTGGACGATGCCGGCCTCGACGGCCTGGTCGGCCGTGTAGATGCGCGAGCTGCCTGTGAGGTAGCCGCGGATGTCGTGCGCCGATTTGGCGCCGCGCGTGGCTTCCTCGAAGATGGCGGCGTAGCGCTCGGCGTCGAAGTCGAGGCAGTCGCGCCATTCCGAGATGCGGGCGTGGTCGGCCGCCACCAGGTTGCCGAAGCCCCAGTGCAGCGGGTGGATCAGGAAGCGGGTGCCGGGACAGGCGTAGCGCTTCTGGCCGGCCAGGAAGATCGCGACGCCGACCGATTCGACGCTGCCGACGTTCCAGGTGGTGAGGGGGAGGGGAAGCGACTTGAGGAAGTAGTACAGGGCGAAGCCGGCCGTCATGTTGCCGCCTTCGGTGGACATGTGCAGTTCGATCTCGCTGGCGCCGCTCTGCAGGGCTTGCAGGCACAGGTTGCGCACCGTGCAGGCGGACGTGGCGTTGATGGGGCCGATGAAATGAACGACGTGCAAACTCATGCTTTCTCCCTCATGTCGGGGCTAGCATAGCAAGTTTTGCGATTTCGCCTTGTTCAGCTGCCCCGGTAGGTGGAATAGGACCAGGGCGTGACCACCAGCGGCACGTGGTAGTTCTGGCTGGGGTCGGCCACGCCGAAGGCGATGGTCACGCGGTCGATGAAGCGCGGGGAGGGGAGCGCGACGCCCTGGGCCGCGAAATAGTCGCCGGCCGCGAACACCAGCTCGTACTGGCCGGCTTTCAGTTGTTCCCCTTCCAGCAAGGGTGCGTTGCAACGGCCGTCGCTGTTGGTGGCGTCCTGCTTGATCAGGCTGCGCTGGCCGCCCTCGACCGCATACAGTTCCAGCTTGACGCCGGCGCCCGGCTTGCCCTGCGCGGTGTCGAGCACGTGGGTGCTGAGTTTTCCCATGGTTCTTCCTATATGTCACACCTGAATTCGGCTATGCGGACGATGATATACCTTTGTGCTTCTTGCAATATAAGATGGGGGATATACCTGACATCCTGCGAGCACCCATGAGTAACTACGACAATTACCCGCGCGACCTGATCGGCTACGGCCGCACGCCTCCCCATCCGCAATGGCCGGGCCAGGCCCGGGTCGCCCTGCAGTTCGTGCTCAACTACGAAGAGGGCGGGGAGAACAATGTGCTGCATGGCGATGCGAATTCGGAGACTTTTCTCTCCGAAATCATAGGGGCGCAAGCCTTCCCCATGCGCCACATGAGCATGGAATCGCTCTACGAATACGGTTCGCGCGCAGGGCTGTGGCGCGTATTGCGCATCTTCGAAGAGCGCAAGCTGCCGCTGACGGTGTTCGGGGTGGCGATGGCGCTCAAGCGCAATCCGGAAGCGGTGGCCGCCTTCCGCGAGCTGGGCCACGAGATCGCCTGCCACGGCCTGCGCTGGATCTCCTACCAGAACGTCGACGAAGCGCTTGAACGCGCCCACATGAAGGAAGCGGTCGACATCATCCGCGAGCTCACCGGCGAAGCGCCGCAAGGCTGGTACACGGGCCGCGATTCGCCCAACACCCGGCGCCTGGTGCTCGAGCACGGCGGCTTCGTCTACGATGCCGACCATTACGGCGACGATCTGCCCTTCTGGACCGAAGTCGAGTTCACGGACGCGAACGGCTGGCATGCCAAGCGCCAGCACCTGGTGGTGCCCTACACGCTGGACACCAATGACATGCGCTTCGCGGCCATGCAGGGTTTCAATTCCGGGACGCAGTTCTTCGACTATCTGAAGGATGCCTTCGACGTGCTGTACGCAGAAGGGGATCCGAACGGGCTGAACCAGCCGAAGATGCTGTCGATCGGGCTGCACTGCCGCATCGTCGGGCGGCCGGCGAGGGCGGCGGCACTGGCCAGGTTCCTGGATTATGTGCAGACGCATCAGCATGTGTGGATTACCAGGCGGATCGATATTGCGAGACACTGGGAATCGGAGCACCCTTTCGTAAAATAAAACTAAAGCCGTCATTCCCGCCTGCGCGGGAAGTCATTTTCGGCAATGCCGGGAATGACAGCTTATGGGACTTTGATGATATTCAAAATCATCGACTGATGATATGTAGCGCCCCCTCCGGTGTTAATCTCGCACGCTGGGTTAAATCCGAGGCAACAATGTCAACACCGATCCGATTCTTCTACCGCGGGGCCGTTCAGGAAGTCAGCAACGCCTCCCCCACGCAGACCGTCCTGCAGCACCTGCGGGAAGACCTGCATTGCACTGGCACCAAGGAAGGCTGTGCCGAGGGCGATTGCGGCGCCTGCACCGTGGTGATCGGATCGCTGGAAAATGGCCAGCTCGAGATGAAGGCGGTGAATTCCTGTATCCAGTTCACGCCGACCCTGGACGGCAAGGCCTTGTTCACCGTGGAAGACCTGGCGCAGGGCGGCAAGCTGCATCCCGTGCAGGAGGCGCTGGTCGAATGCCACGGCTCGCAGTGCGGCTTCTGCACGCCCGGCTTCGCGATGTCGCTGTGGGGCATGTACCTGAAAACCGAAGCTTGCCCCTCGCGCCGCGAGATCGACGACACCCTGTCCGGCAACCTGTGCCGCTGCACCGGCTACCGTCCCATCATCGATGCCGCGCGCCGCATGACGGAACTGCCGCGCGTGGACTTCGACCGCGAGGCCCTGGCGGCTACCCTGCGCGGCCTGCAGCACGAAGCTGGCACCGTGTATATCGCCCAGGGCCAGACCTTCCACGCCCCGCGCACCGTCGACGAACTGGTGGCGGCCCGCGCCGCCCATCCGCAAGCCGTGCTGCTGGCCGGGTCGACCGACGTCGGCCTGTGGGTCACCAAGCAGATGCGCGAGCTCACCGACATCATCTACCTCGGCCACGTCGAGGAACTGAAAGCCGTGCGCGAGCACAAGGGCTTGCTCGAAGTCGGCGCCGGCGTCACGCTGAACGACGCTTACGCCGCCATCTGCGCGCGCTATCCGGAACTGGCCGAACTGTGGCAGCGCTTCGCGTCGCTGCCGATCCGGAATGCCGGCACCCTGGGCGGCAACGTCGCCAACGGTTCGCCGATCGGTGACTCGATGCCCTGGCTGATCGCCTTGAAAGCCGCCATCGTGCTGCGCGGTCCCGAGGGCGAGCGCAGCATGCCGCTGGACGACTTCTATCTCGGCTACCAGCAGAAGGATTTGAAAGCCGGCGAATTCGTCCAGGCGCTGCGGATTCCGCTGCCGCGCAAGGACATCGCCTTCCGCACCTATAAACTGGCGAAGCGCTTCGACCAAGATATCTCGGCCGTGTGCGCCGCGTTTGCCATTGAACTCGACGGCGGCATCGTGAAGCAGGCGCGCATCGCTTTCGGCGGCATGGCCGCGACTCCGAAACGCGCCGCGCTGGCCGAAGCGGCATTGAACGGACGCGCCTGGGACGAAGCAGCGATGAAGGACGCGATGGCCGCGCTGGCGCAGGACTATGCGCCGCTGAGCGACATGCGCGCCTCGAACAGCTACCGCATGCAGGGCGCGCAAAACCTGCTGCGCCGCTTCTGGCTCGAAACGCGGCTCGAAAACCCGCTGCCGGCCGACGCCGTCAACGTATTCGCGCAACTGAGCGCCTGAGGAGACCGGACCATGAACGATATGAGCGCACCGGAACTGAAGACGGCGGCGTGGACCGCGGTCGGCGTCTCGAAGGCCCACGAATCGGCGCGCCTGCACGTGCTGGGGCAGGCCGATTACACGGACGATATCGCCGAGGTCCGCGGCACCCTGCACGCGGCGCTGGGCCTGTCCAGCAAGGCGCACGCGAAGATCCTGGCGATCGACCTGGATGGGGTGCGCGCCAGCCGCGGCGTGGTCGCGGTCTACACGGCCCAGGACATCCCCGGCACCAACGATTGCGGCCCCATCATCCACGACGACCCGATCCTGGCCGATGGCCTGGTCCAGTACGTGGGCCAGCCGGTCTTCATCGTCGTCGCGGACAGCCACGACAACGCGCGCCGCGCCGCGAAGAAGGGCGTGGTCAGCTATGAGGAACTGCCGGCCATCCTGACCCCGCAGGCCGCACGCAAGGCCCAGTCCTATGTGCTGCCGCCGATGCGCCTGGCGCGCGGCGATGCGCAGGCGGCCTTCGAACGCGCCCCGCACACCGTGAAGGGCGAGCTGCACGTCGGCGGCCAGGAACAGTTCTACCTCGAAGGCCAGATCGCCTACGCCATCCCGCAGGAAAACGATGGGCTCTTGGTGCAGTGCTCGACCCAGCACCCGAGCGAGATGCAGCACGTGGTCGCGCACGCGCTGGGCCTGCATTCCCACCACGTGGTGGTCGAGTGCCGGCGCATGGGCGGCGGCTTCGGCGGCAAGGAATCGCAGTCGGCGCTGTGGGCGGCGGCGGCGGCCATCAGCGCAAAGCTGACGGGCCGCGCCGTGAAACTGCGCGCCGACCGCGACGACGACATGCTGGTCACCGGCAAGCGCCACTGCTTCCACTACGAATACGAAGTCGGCTACGACGACGAAGGACGCATCGTGGCGGCGAAGGTCGACATGGTCTCGCGCGCCGGCTACTCGGCCGACCTGTCCGGCCCCGTCGCCACGCGCGCGGTCTGCCACTTCGACAATACCTATTACCTGTCCGACGTCGACATCCGCGCCGCCTGCGGCAAGACGAACACGCAGTCGAACACCGCCTTCCGCGGCTTCGGCGGCCCGCAGGGCGCGATCGCGATGGAGTATTTGCTGGACGAGATCGCGCGCAATCTGGGCCGCGATGCGCTCGACATCCGCAAGCTGAATTTCTACGGTAAGGAAGAGCGCAATGTCACGCCCTACGGCCAGGTCATCGTCGACAACATGATCCACGAGCTGGTCGACGAGCTGGAAGCCAGCGCCGAATACCGTACGCGCCGCGCAGCCATCGACGCCTTCAACGCAAGCAGCCCGGTGCTGAAGAAGGGCCTGGCGCTCACGCCCGTGAAATTCGGCATCGCCTTCAACGTCACCCACCTGAACCAGGCGGGCGCGCTGGTGCACGTCTACGTGGACGGTTCCATCCTGGTCAACCACGGCGGCACCGAGATGGGGCAGGGCGTCAACACCAAGGTGATGCAGGTGGTGGCGCACGAGCTGGGCGTGGACTTGCAGCGCGTGCGCATCACCGCCACCAATACCAGCAAGGTCGCGAATACCTCGGCCACCGCGGCCTCCACCGGCGCGGACCTGAACGGCAAGGCGGCCCAGGACGCGGCGCGCCAGATCCGCGAGCGCCTGGCCGCCTTTGCGGTCAAGCTGCACGGCGGCGCGGCCGACGAAGTGCGCTTCGCGGACGACACCGTGTTCGTGAATGGCGTCGAAGTCCCGTTCGGCGAGCTGGTGGCGAAAGCCTATCTGGCGCGCACCCAGCTGTGGTCGGACGGCTACTACGCCACCCCGGGCCTGTCCTGGGATGCCAAGACCATGACCGGCCGCCCCTTCTCCTATTTCGCTTACGGCGCCGCGGTGTCGGAAGTGATCGTCGATACCCTCACCGGCGAATGGAAGCTGCTGCGCGCCGATGCGCTCTACGACGCCGGCAAATCGCTGAACCCGGCCATCGACATCGGCCAGGTCGAAGGCGCCTTCATCCAGGGCATGGGCTGGCTGACCACCGAGGAGCTGTGGTGGAACGACGGCGGCAAGCTCATGACGCACGCGCCGTCCACTTATAAGATCCCGGCGGTGTCGGACTGCCCGGAAGACTTCCGCGTGCGACTGTTCGAGAACCGCAACGTCGAGGATTCGATCCACCGCTCGAAGGCCGTGGGCGAGCCGCCGCTGCTGTTGCCCTTCTCCGTGTTCTTCGCGATCCGCGACGCCATCTCCAGCGTGGGCGATCACAAGGTCAATCCGCCGCTGAATGCGCCGGCGACTTGCGAAGCCATCCTCAGGGCCGTCGCCGCGGTCGAAGCAGGCGCCTGAGATGGAAGACTGGCTGTCCGTAGCGGCATCCGATGCCGGGCTCCATGCCGCGCCCAAGGTGCTGGTCACCGTCGCCGCGGTCGAGGGCTCGGTGCCGCGCGAACCCGGCGCCAGGATGCTGGTCGACGCCACGCGCCAGTGGGGCACGGTCGGCGGCGGCCACCTGGAGCTGCGCGGCTGCGAGACGGCGCGCGCCATGCTGGCAAAGGGCGAAGCCCGCCGCCTGGAACGCTTCCCGCTCGGCCCCAGCCTTGGCCAGTGCTGCGGCGGGGTGGTGCAGCTGGCTTTCGAACTGCTCGATGCCGGCCACGCAAAGCTGCTGGCCGGGCGCACGGATGAAGACAGCTGGCGCCTGGTCGCCCTGGACGGCGCCCCCGAGCGAGCCCTGTTCGACGCGCGCGGACAACACATCGACGGCGATGCGGCCCCGGCCTTTACACGCACGCAAGGCACCCATATCATGCGCGGTCCCGACGAACGGCGCTGGCTGGTCGACAAGGTCGAAGCGCCGCAGGATCACCTGATGCTGTTCGGCGCCGGCCACGTGGGCGCGGCCATCGTGCGCGCCCTGGCGGATCTGCCTTGCCGCGTGACCTGGGTCGACGAGCGCGAGGACCTGTTCCCCGCGCAGCTGCCGGCCAATGTCGCGGTCGAAGCGACCGATACCCCGGAAGCCTTGGCGGAACAGGCCCCATCGGGCACCAGCTTCCTCGTCATGACACACAGCCATGCGCTCGACCAGCGCCTGGCCGAAGCGATCCTCAAGCGCCCGGACTTCGCCGACGACTGGTTCGGACTGATCGGATCGCAAACCAAACGCAAGCAGTTCGAGCACCGCCTGCGCGACCGCGGCATCGACCATGCGCGCCTCGAGGCCATGGTTTGCCCGATCGGGGTGCCCGGCATCGAAGGCAAGGCGCCGGCCGTGATCGCCGTCGCCGTGGCCGCGCAGTTGCTGATGGTGTGGGAAGCCCGCACCGCTACCAAAGCTTCAACAGGAATAATCTAATGTCGATGGACACCCAGAACCTGCAGGCCTACCGAGCGAGCCTGCTGCATTTTCACGCCGATCCGGCCTTTGCCGAAGACGCCTACGCCTGGCATGCGGACGGCCTGCTGATCGTCGAGAACGGCCACGTCAAGGCGGCCGGCGACTACGCGCAGCTGGCGTCCAGCCTGCCGGCGGGCGTCAACGTCGTGGACTATCGCGGCAAGATCATCGTGCCCGGCTTCATCGACACCCACCTGCATTTCCCGCAGACCGACATGATCGCCTCGCCGGCGCCTGGCCTGCTGCCGTGGCTGGAGAACTTCACCTTCCCGACCGAGCGCCAGTTCGGCGATCCTGCGCATGCGCGCGCGACCGCCGATTTCTTCCTCGACGAGCTGCTGCGCAACGGCACCACCACGGCCATGGTCTACTGCACCGTGCACAAGGAATCGGTGGACGCGCTGTTCGAGGCCAGCACCGCCCGCAACTTGCGCATGGGCGGCGGCAAGGTGCTGATGGACCGCCACTGCCCGGACTTTTTGCAGGACACCGCCGATCTGCGCGAGAGCGAGGACCTGATCAAGCGCTGGCACAACGGTGGGAAGAACGGCGGTAGAAGCATGTACGCGATCACCCCGCGCTTCGCCCCGACCTCGACCGAAGCCCAGCTGGCCGCCACCGGCGAGCTGGCGCGCGCCTACCCGGACACCTTCATCCAGACCCACGTCTCGGAAAACCAGGACGAGTGCAAGTGGGTGGGCGAGCTGTTCCCGCAGCGGCGCAGCTACCTGGACGTCTACGACCACTACGGCCTGATGCGCCCGCGCGCCATGTACGGCCACTGCATCTGGCTGGACGATGCCGACTTCGCGCGCATGGCGGAAAGCGGCTCGGCGATTTCCCACTGCCCGACCTCGAACCTGTTCCTGGGCAGCGGCCTGTTCGACATCGCGCGCGCCGACAACGCGGGCGCCCTGGTCTCGCTGGGCACGGACGTGGGGGCGGGCACCTCGTTCTCCTTGTTGCAAACCATGAATGAAGCGTATAAAGTTGCGCGACTGAAAGGCAGCTACCTCCCGGCCCTGCGCATGTTTTATCTGGCCACGCTGGGCGCCGCGCGCAGCATGCAGCTCGAAGGCACGATCGGGAACTTCGCGCCCGGCGTCGAGGCCGACTTCATCGTCCTCGACCCCAAGGCCACGCCGCTGCTGGAGCGCCGCACCGCGCACAGCAATACGCTCGAGGAGACCCTGTTCGCGCTGGCCCTGCTGGGCGACGACCGCGCCATCCGCGCCACCTACGCGGCCGGCAAGCTCGTCCACGAGCGGACGCTGCCCTGACGACCGACCCTGGAACAGCCACGAGACCATCGCATGCAGAAGACATTTAGCAGCAGCCTCCTGATCGCCGCAGCCGCCCTGGCCGCCGCGAATGCCGGCGCGCGCCCGAACGCCGCCAACGCCAACGAGGCCGCCACCGCGCGCCACTATGCGGCGCTGATCGCGGGCAGCGAGCCGAAGACGGCCGAGCTGACCATGTTCTTCACCCAGATGCCCAAGGGCGGCGACCTGCACCATCACTATTCGGGCGCGATCTACGCCGAGACCTATGTCGACTTCCTCGACAAGCAGGGCTTCTGCGTCGACAAGCAGACCTACAAGATCGAAACGAAGCAGGCGACCGTGGAATCCGAGCGCGCCAAGCCGGCCAAGGAGCGCAACTGCCTGGGCACCGCGGACGTCTACGCCGACGACTTCACCTACCGCGAGCTGCTGCAGCGCTGGTCGAGCAAGGATTTCACCAACCACGGCGCGCTGCAGGCGCCGCCGGACCGCCAGTTCTTCCAGACCTTCGGCTACTTCGGCCCCGTCTCGAACGCCAACTTCCATGAAGGCCTGGTCGAGATCAAGGAACGCGCCATCCGCGAGAACGTCGCCTACATCGAGACCATGTTCAAGATGTCGCCGTTCGTCGTCAATAAAGAGTTCGATACCCAGGCCTGGCAAAACGCAAAGGACGACAAGGCCTTCGAAGCCCAGATGCGCGCCTGGATGGCCCAGCTGGACCAGGACCAGAAGTTCAACCAGTCCATCGCCGACTTCACGGCCAAGATCGACGAAGCCGCCGCCGGCATCGACGACGAGCGCTTCACCATGCGCTACCAGACCTATGTGCTGCGCCTGCTGAACCCGTCCCAGGTGTTTTCCTCGATGCTGGCCGGCTTCAAGGCGGCAAAGGCGGACAGCAAGATCGTCGGCGTCAACATCGTCGGCCAGGAAAGCCAGATGGTCTCGATGCGCGACTACACGCTGCACATGAAGATGTTCCGCTTCCTGAAGTCGGTCTACCCGGACGTCAAGGTGGCGCTGCACGCCGGCGAGCTGGCCCTGGGCGACGTCCCGCCGGAAGACCTGCAATTCCACATCGACGAAGCCCTGAACCTGGCCGGCGCCGACCGCATCGGACACGGCATCGACCTGGCCCACGAAACGAATGCCGCAGCCATCATGCAGCGCATGCGCGACAAGGACATCCCGGTCGAGATCAACCTGACCTCGAACGGCTTCATCAATGGCGTGAAAGGGGAGAACCACCCGGTCACCCTGTACCGCAAGTACGGCGTGCCCTACGTGATCTCGACCGACGACGCCGGCGTGACCCGGCATAACCTGGCCAACGAGTACGTGCTGTTCGCCAGCCGCTACAAGCCGAGCTATGCGGAGGTCAAGAAAGCGTCCTATAACAGCATCCGTTATTCCTTCCTGGACGCGGCCGGCAAGGCGCGGCTGACGAAGCAGCTGGATGAGCGTTTTATGAAATTCGAAGCGGAAGTTGCCGGCCTCGGGAAGCTCGCTGCCAAGCCCTGAACCTCCGCTGATTTTCAATCCGTCGCCCCCGCGAAGTGCGGGCTCAGGTGTTATTTGCGTCAAGACGGCGCAAGCAAACCTGAGTCCTCGTTTTGCGGGGGCGAGGCCGTTTACGGCTGTATTTATCCGCAAATATGCATATGCTTATGCTATTGGCTGTGGTCAACTAGCTACAAATTTCGCAGATTCTAGAAGCCTTTGCCCAAAAAACAAGCGAAACAATTTTTCTACAAACCGCCTCCCTTATAATCCCGCCGTATGCTTTTCCTAGGGGAAACGTACTCCGCACGCGGATTTCTGCCGGTTTTTTCGGCAACTTAGTCGCGCAAGCTATAAATTTTCAAGAGAAAACGTATTTGTCAGGTTTTCCAGCTTCATGCATATTGGTCTTTTATTAACCAATTTCAAGACGATGCTGGCAACTTCTGGCTGTAACGTCCAGGAAATAATTGACCGCTAGAATCGCGTGCGCTGCCTTTTGCGCAAGTTGTACGGAATACATGAACGACGGCGATATGCGGTCGGTCTTTAGGGTTGCAGTACTGTGAGAGAGGGAACTTCGGTTCTCTTATAACTATTAGTCTTTTTGGGGTTAATCCAATGATCTATCAAAAACGGATCCAGCTGACCAAGCTGGCGCTGGCTTTGTCGATTGCTCTGGCGGGCGCACCGGCGCTGGCACAGAACACCACTTCGGCAGTCGGCGGTCGCGTCACGAGCCCGGACGGCAAGCCTGCCGCTGGCGCCGCGGTGCAAATCATCCACACCGAGTCCGGTTCGGTCAGCAACGTCACTACCGACGCTGAAGGCCGCTACGTTGCACGCGGCCTGCGTACCGGCGGTCCGTACACGATCATTATCACGAAGAACGGCGTGACCGAGAAACGTGACGGCATCTACCTGGAGCTGGCCGAGACCGCTTCTGTGGACGCGACCATCGGCGCGCCGATGCAGACCGTGACCGTTGCCGGCAACCGTGCACGCGCCGACATCTTCAACCGCAACAACATGGGTGCGGGCACCTCGATCAGCAACGCCGAGCTGCAGACCCAGGCGTCGATCAACCGCAACCTGCAGGACTTCGCACGCGCCGACCCCCGCGTGTCGCAGACCGACAAGGAACGCGGCGAAATGTCCGTCGCCGGCCAGAACTCGCGCTTCAACTCGATGACCGTCGACGGCGTCGCCATCAACGACACCTTCGGCCTGGAAGCCAGCGGCACCCCTACCGCGCGCCAGCCGATCTCGATCGAAGCCATCCAGTCGGTGCAGGTCAACGTCGCCAACTACGACGTGACCCAGAAGGGCTACACCGGCGGTAACATCAACGCTGTTACCAAGTCCGGTACCAACAACTGGAAGGGCGGCCTCTACTACGTCTACCGCGACGACAACCTGGTCGGCAAGCGCTACAACATCTCCGCCGATACCTACAGCGACGCGCCGAGCTTCACCGAAACCACCAAGGGCGTGTGGGCCAGCGGCCCGATCATCAAGGACAAGCTGTTCTTCTACGCCCTGAGCGAAGAAACCAGCTCGAGCCGCGCAGCACCGGACTTCGGCTACATCGGCCAGGGCACCGGCAGCACCGTCGGCATCACCCGCAACGAAATCGACCAGGTCCGCAACACTGCCAAGAGCGTCTACGGCGTCGACCTCGGCAACACCGTGTCGGGCGGCAGCGAGCTGAGCTCGCGCGAGCAGATGTTCAAGGTCGACTGGAACATCAACGAAAACCACCGCGCCAACCTGCGTATCCAGCGTACCTCGCAGTCGGAACCGCAGTACCCGAGCTTCTCGACCTCCGGCATCTCGCTGAGCTCCTTCCTGTACACCCAGAAGAAGGACATCCAGACCTACGTCGCCCAGGTCTTCTCGGACTGGACCCCGACCTTCTCGACCGAGTTCAAGGCCTCCAAGCGTGACTACGACTCGGTGCCGAAGAACAACGCGCGCCTGCCGACCCTGGGCTTCCAGTTCAGCGGCCCGCTGCCGTCGGACGCACCGTCGGGCACCGGCACCGGTAACCGCTTCCTGAACGCCGGCACCGAAAACTCGCGTCAGCAGAACGTGCTGGGTACCCGTACCCAGGACTACTACGGCGGCGCCAACTGGACCCTCGGCGACCACGAAATCAAGTTCGGTGCCGACTACCAGAAGAACAAGATCTACAACGCGTTCCTGCAGAACGTGTACGGTAACTACACCTTCGCCTGCGACAACAACTTCACCTACAATTCGATCGGCTCGAGCACGATCAACTGCGGCACCGCGTCGCTGGCCACGATCGAAGCGGCAGTGCTGGAGAACTTCCGCCGCGGCCGTCCGACCTCGTACACCCTGCAGAGCGCCGCGCCGGGCTTCACCCTGAACGACGCGATCGCCCAGTTCTCGATGGAGAACACCGGCCTGTTCCTGCAGGACACCTGGACCATCAACCGCAACCTGACCATCAACTACGGCGTGCGCGTCGACCAGGTGGGCGTGGGCTCGCGTCCGCCGGCAAACGCCGCCGTGGCCGCTGCAACCGTTGCCGGCGTCAACGGCGGTCGCCAGACCGGTGGTTTCGGCCGTGACAACACCGTCACCCCGGACGGCACCAAGCTGTTCCAGCCGCGCTTCGGCTTCAACTACCGCTTCGACACCCAGCGCATGATGCAAGTGCGCGGCGGCGCAGGCCTGTTCCAGGGCGCGGCCATGAGCGTGTGGCTGGCCAACCCGTACCAGAACGCCGGTATCGCCACCCGCACCATCACCTGCTCGGGCTCGGCCGCAACCCGCTGCCCGAACGTGGACGGCACCTTCAGCACCAACGTCGACGCACAGAAGATCGTGACCGGCTCGACCCCGACCGCCAACGTCGACCTGCTGGATGCAGGCCTGCGTCAGCCGTCGACCTGGAAAGCCAACCTGGCGTTCGAAACCGAACTGCCATGGTTTGGCATGGTCGCCGGAGCCGAGGCGCTGTACTTGAAGGTCAAGAACGGCCTGACCTACCAGAACCTGAACCTGGGCGCGTCGACCGGACGCGGCACCGACGGTCGTGAGCTGTACTACACCGCCAACGGCGGCCTGCTGCAGAAGTGCTGGAACGTGGGTAACAACTCGGTCAGCGTTGCTTCGGGTTGCACCAACACCGCCAAGGCGCTGAGCAACGCGTCCTTCGGTAACGTCCTGATGGCCACCAGCACCGACAAGGGCGAAAGCCGTGTCGAAACCGTGTCGCTGAAGTACCCGATGACCAAAGGCTTCGGCTGGACCGTGTCGGCTACCCACACCTATGCGACCGAAGTCTCGAACCTGACCTCGTCGACCTCGAGCTCGAACTACGGCGCCCGCGCCTCGTTCAACCCGAACGAAGACGTGGCCGCGAACTCGGCTTACCTGGTGAAGAACCGTATCAACAGCAACGTGAGCTTCGAGAAGGCCTTCCTGGCCGGCTACAAGACCCGCTTCGGCCTGTTCTACGAAGGCCGTACCGGCAAGCCGTTCAGCTGGACCTACAAGAACGACCTGAACGGCGACGGCATCAGCAACAACGACCTGATGTACATCCCGAAAGCCTTCGGTTCGGGTGAAGTCGTGTTCGCAGGCGATACCGCGACCAGCCACGCCAACGAGCAGCGCTTCTGGGACGTCGTCAACGCCAACAAGGCGCTGAAGAACGCCGCCGGTGGCGTCGTGAGCCGCTACAGCGACTTCTCGCCGTGGACCAACAGCTTCGACCTGAAGATCAGCCAGGAAATCCCAGGCATGTTCGCTCGTAACAAGGGCCGTATCGACTTCGACATCTTCAACGTCGGCAACCTGCTGAACAAGAAGTGGGGTCACATCAACGAGATCGCGTTCTTCTCGAACGGTGGCCAGAACCGCGGCTTCGTCGACTACGCCGGTCTGGATGCACAGGGCCGTTACGTGTACGCCGTGCGCAGCACCGTGGACAACTACGTGATCCGCCAGACCAAGGGCGAATCGCAGTGGTCGGCACAGGTCACCCTGCACTACGACTTCTAATTTCCTGATTTCGTAAGCAGATGGTCATGACGGCCGGTGGAGACACCGGCCGTTTTTCTTTTTATGGAAGCGTGGTTTTTGCGGTCCCGTAAAGACCCGCGATGGGCGTATTACATGCAATAATCGCTCGCTTGCAAGCCCCGGTAACAAGATAAGGTAATCGTTTCATGACCGTTTTTCGTCCTGCCCTGACCGCACTCGCTTCGAGCCTTTTGCTGGCTGCTTGCGCCGGCGCGCCCGCCACCAAGCCGGGTGGTCCCGTCGAACTCAACCTCGTTGCCATCAACGATTTTCACGGCAACCTGGAGCCGAGCAAGTACACCTACACGCCGGCAGGCAGCGACAAGAAGCTGACCATCCAGGCCGGCGGCATCGACGTGCTGAAAGGCGCGCTCGATACCTTCCGCAAGGAAGACAAGGACCTGCTGTTCGTTGCCGCCGGTGACCTGATCGGCGCCAGCCCGGCGATGTCCTCGATGTTCGCGGACGAGCCCAGTATCGAAGCAATGAACCGTATGGGCCTGGTCGCGAGCTCGCTGGGCAACCACGAGTTCGACCAGGGCAGCAAGGAACTGCTGCGCCAGCAGCACGGCGGCTGCGATTCGCCGCGTCCGGGCAAGGCCTGCCAGATCGCGAAGGACTTCCGCGGCGCCGGTTTCACTTACCTGGCCACCAACGTGGTCGATGCGCAGAGCGGCAAGAACCTGGTGCCCGGCTGGCGTGTCGTCGACGTCAAGGGCGTCAAGGTCGGCCTGGTCGGCGCGGTGCTGAAGGACACGCCGTCGGTGGCGGTGGCGTCCGCGATCAAGGGCCTGTCCTTCCTCGACGAGGCGGAATCGATCAACAAGGTGCTGCCGGAGATGCGCGCCGCGGGCGCCAAGGTGTTCGTGGTCCTGATCCACGAAGGCGGCCACACCGGCGAAGCCTTCGACAAGACTTACTGCGACGGTCTCGAAGGCCCGATCGTCGGCATCGTGAAAAAGCTCGACCCGGCGATCCGCCTGGTCATCACCGGCCACTCGCACAAGGGTTACCTGTGCAAGGTCGATGGCAGGGTCGTGACCCAGGCCGACTATGCCGGCCACGTGCTCTCGCGCATCAAGATGCAGGTCGATGCGGACAGCGGCCGCGTCGACGACATCCAGGTCCGCAACGTGGTGATGGCGCCGGACGCGTTCACCCCGGACGCGCAGCTGAGCGCCTACCTGCGCGACGTGCGCGCGCGCAGCACCGCCGAACTGGCCAAGCCGGTCGCACGCATCGCCGCGCCCAACGTCGCCCGCAAGGAAGGCGAGTCGGGCGAATCGGCGCTGGGCGACGTGATCGCCGATGCGGTCGTCGCCGCCACCCGCGGCCAGGGCGTGCAGCTCGGCTTCATGAACCCGGGCGGCATCCGCAAGGACCTGGAAGCGGGCGAGGGCGGGGTGGTCAGCTTCGGCCAGGCCCAGGCCGTCCTACCGTTCGGGAATACCCTGGTGATCCTGGACCTGACGGGCGCCCAGCTGCGCACCATGCTCGAACAGCAGTGGGACCGCCCGGAGAAGGACCAGTACATGCTGCAGGTGTCGCGCGGCTTGTCCTATGCCTGGGACAGCACGCGCCCGGTGGGCCAGCGCCTGGTACCGGGCAGCCTGAAGGTGGACGGCAAGCCGGTCGATGAGAATAAAACCTATCGCATCGTGGCGAACAACTTCCTGGCCGACGGCGGCGATAATTTCCCGGTACTGGCCAAGGGCGTCAACCGCCAGGACACGGGCATGCGCGACCTCGACGCCCTGATCGCCTATCTGAAGCAGAACCCCGATACCGGCGCGACTTCGCTGGCCGCGCCCCAGCCCCGAATCAATAAAGTGCGCTGACCTTTGAACAATGAACCGCAACAAGGAACGAACATGAAAAAACTCGCTTGTGTACTCGCGCTGGCAGGCGCTTTTGCTTCGACCGACGCGCTCGCCTGGGGCAACGATGGCCACCGCGCGGTCGGCGCCATCGCCGACAAGCTGCTCAAGGGCAGCAAGGCCGAACAGCAGATCAAGGCCATCCTGCTGCCGGGCGAAACCCTGGAATCGGTCGCCAACTGGCCGGACTGCGTGAAGGGCACCTATTGCGGCCCGCAGAGCCAGGACATGGTCGAGTACGTGAACGCAAACCCGAAGCACAGCGAGTACCACTATACCGACGTGCCGTTCCAGCTGGACCACTACCATGACGGCGCCGCCGGCACCGCCGACGACGACATCGTGCAGACCCTGAAGCAGGCGATCGCCGTCCTGCAGGGCAAGGACACGCCGGCCACCAACCCGCACAAGTTCACCCCGCGCCAGGCCCTGATCCTGATCACCCACATGACCGGCGACATCCACCAGCCGCTGCACGTGGGCGCGGCCTTCGTCAGCAAAGATGGCAAGTTCGTGGTCCCGAAGACCAAGGCCGAGATCGACGAAACCGCCGTCTTCGATTCGCGCGGTGGCAACAACTTCCTGCTGGACGACGAAAAGCTCACTGGCCTGGTCGCCAAACTGTCCGACGTGATTCCGCCGGAAGAGGCGAAGCCGCTCAAGGAAGGCGTGCCCAAGGCGCTGACCAAGCCTTTCCACTCCTACTGGGACAGCACCACCGTCAACTACGCCTTCCGCCGCATCCAGACCAAGACCCCGGAAAAGTTCGCGCAGGCCGCAATCGATTCCAAGCCGGCGATTGCTTCAGCCACCGGCGACCTCGCTACCTGGCCTTACCAGTGGGCGGACGACGCGCTGGCGGTGTCGAAGCAGGCTTTCGACGGTGTCACCGTCGGCAAGATCACCCCGCAGGTCAGCAAGAAGGGCGAGACCTACTACACCTGGAGCCTGGAAGTGCCGCAGAACTACCCGGTGCCGAGTTCGGCGATTGCCAAGACCCAGCTGATCAAGGGTGGGTATCACCTGGCGCAGCTGCTGCAGGCCATCTACAAGTAAAACGTTCTCGTGGGCACCCCGTGCCCACGATGCGATGCAAGCGCCATTCGCACGTCGGTGCCATTAGAATGGCGCCCATGCGCAAATTATCCATTCTCGCCTTCACAGGCACCTTCCTCCTGCCCACCCTCGCCGCCGCCCAGGTCGAACGCGTCGAACCCATCGACCGCAGCCTGCCCCTGTGGGAAGCCGGCATCGGCGCCGCCGGTTTCAGCACACCGGCCTATCCCGGGTCGTCGGATCGCTCGAACCGCGGCCTGGTCCTGCCTTTCGTGATCTACCGCGGCAAGGTCTTCCGCGCCGACCAGAACGGCGTCGGCGCACGTTTGCTGAACACCGACAAGCTCGAATTCGATATCGGCTTTTCGGGTTCGCTGCCGGCGCATTCGGACGATGTCGAAGCGCGGCGCGGCATGCCGGACCTGGGCACGCTGCTGGAATTCGGACCGCGCGTGAAATACAAGTTTGCCGACCTGGGCGAGCAGGGGAGGTTGCGCTTCGACCTGCCGCTGCGCGCCGTGATCGAGGCGAGGGGAGGGCTGCGGCGCCAGGGCTGGACCATGGAGCCGCGCCTGGTGTGGGAAAAGCGCGATGAGGCCGCGCGCTGGACCATGGATGCCCAGCTGGGCGCCGTGTTCGGCGACCGCCGCGTCAACCATTATTTCTACGAAGTCGAGCCGCAGTACGCGACGGCGGCGCGTCCCGCCTACCGCGCCGACGCCGGCCTGATGCTGGTGCGCACCGGCGTGGGCGGCAGCCTGCGCCTGAACCAGGACCTGCGCCTGTTCAGTTCATTGCGTTACGAGCTGTATTCGGGAGCGGCCAACAAGGACAGTCCGCTGATGCGCAAGTCGAGCGGCGTGTCGGCCTTCGTTGGGCTGGTGTGGACCTTCGCGCGTTCGCAGGAGCGCGCCCGCGCGGCGGAATAAATGAGAATCGTGGGCTCGCAAATCAGTCCCCCGGACTGATTTGCCCCACCCTACGAATCGCGGTAGGGTGGGCACCCCGTGCCCACGACTGTCAGCACCGACGCGGCAGGGTGACGCGCAAACAGGCGCCTGCGCCGCTCGCGAGGCATACCGCATCGCCGCCATGCCGGCGCGCGATCTGGCGCACCAGGGCCAGGCCGAGGCCGACGCCGCCCGCCGCTTCGCTGGCGCCGGCAAGCCGGTAGAAAGCTTCGAAGATGTGTTCGCGCTCCGCATCGGGAATGCCCGGACCGCCATCGCAAACGTCCAGGCACAGCGCACCGCCGGCCTGCGCGAGCCGCACCTCGATCGGGGTGCCGGCGCCGTAGCGCACCGCATTCTCGAGCAGGTTGCGCACCATCCGGCGCAGCAGTTTCGGTTCGCCCGCCAGGC
The DNA here is from genome assembly GCF_059418525.1 of Telluria sp. GW821-FHT07G12. Lineage (NCBI taxonomy): Bacteria > Pseudomonadati > Pseudomonadota > Betaproteobacteria > Burkholderiales > Oxalobacteraceae > Telluria > Telluria sp. GW821-FHT07G12. The sequence goes on from NZ_JBWKQA010000003.1 coordinate 308,170, forward strand.
ACAGCGGCTGCGCCTCCAGTGCCGCATTCGCGCGTGCGCATTCCTCGGCCACGATGCCGGTGAAATCGACGTCTTCCAGACAGCGCGCCGCCGGGCTGGCCGCGTCGAGGCGGCTGGCGAGCAGCACTTCGTCGATCAGCTGGTCGAGTTCCGCGACGTTGCGCCGCAGTTCGGCACCGATGGCCGGCGGCGCGTGCTCCCCCATCAATTCGGCCGCCATGCGGATGCGGGCCAGCGGGGAGCGCAGTTCGTGCGAGGCGTTCGCCAGAAGCGACTTCTGTGCCGCGACCAGCGACTCGATGCGTGCGGCCGCATCGTTGAAGCTGGCGGCGAGCCGCGCGATCTCGTCGCCGCCCTCGACCGCGACGCGGGTCGCGAACTGTCCCTCGCCCCAGGCCTGGACGCTGTCCTGCAGCCGTTCCAGGCGCCGGGTCAGGCGCCGCACCACGGGATAGGCGCCGATTGCCACCACGACGCCAATCACGGCCAGCATCGCGCCCAGACCGATCAGGTGCGAGCCCGGCCCGCGCAGGGCCAGGCCGGCGCGCGCCGGATCGAAGTGCTGGTGTGCCAGGCCAAACAGGACCATGGCCACCAGCAGGCTGGCCAGCAAGGCCAGGTAGACGCGCACGTACAGGCGCCGTGCGGCGGGGATGCGCGGCAAGGCTTCAGGCATCCTGCACCCGGGCGAACACGTAGCCGGCGCCGCGCACGGTCACAATGCGGCGCGGCTGCTTGACGTCGTCCTCGATGGCGGCGCGCAGGCGGCCGATGTGGACGTCGATCGAACGGTCGAAGGGATCGGAGATCTCGCCCTTGACCGCGTCGATGAGCTGTTCGCGCGACAGCACGCGGCCGGCCCGCTCGGCCATGACGACCAGCAGGTCGAACTGGTAAGCGGTGAGGGGGCGCGCCACGCCGTCGAGCCGCACGGCGCGCGCGCCGGGATCGATCTCGAGGCGGCCGAAGCGCAGCACCGGCGGCGCTTCGCTCGCCAGTGGCGGACGCCGCAGCACTGCGCGCAGGCGCGCCAGCAGTTCGCGCGGCTCGAATGGCTTGGGTAGATAGTCGTCGGCGCCGATCTCGAGGCCGAGCACGCGATCGAAGGGATCGCCTTTCGCGGTCAGCATCACGATGGGCAGTGCGCGCACAGGGGCGTCGAGCGCGCGCAGCTGGCGGCACACGTCCAGGCCATCGGCATCCGGCAGCATCAGGTCGAGCAGGACCAGGGCGAAAGCCGCGCCGTCCTGCCGCAGCAAGGCCAGGCCTTCCTGCGCGCTGGCCGCGTGCCGCACCGCGAAACCGTGCGGCGCGAGATAAGCGGCGACCATGCCGGCCAGCCGCTCGTCGTCTTCGATCATCAGGACTTGATGGAGCATGAAGGCATCATACCTCAAGGCATGGGCATGCCCAGATGCCCGGCGCACCTGGCCCGCTGTTCCGGCGTGAGCTGCTCGGCGGCGTCTTCCACCGCCGCCAGCACACGCCGGCTCATGAGGTCCACGCGCTGTATCTGCCCGGCGCGCCACTGCTCGAGCGCGGCGCGGTCGAGCACGGGCGCCATCAGCAGCGCATGCCCGCGCGCGTGGTCCGCGCCGAACTGCGCGTGCGCCGTGCGCAGCTCGTCGACGGCGCCGTTGGCAATCGCGGCCAGCCGCGTCTTCTGATCGGCGCTGGCGTCGGCGGCGCAGTGCTCGATCATCTGGTCGATGTGCGTTTTCATCGCCGCCGGGCTCATCGCCGTGTGGCCGTGATGGCCGTGCAGGGCAGGCAGTCCCTTGGCGTAGCTGGCGCAGGCGGCGCCGACCGCCACGGTCATTGCCGCTGCGATGGCCCAGCGGCGCCGGCGGGCGGCGGTGTGGGACGGATCGGTGTGGTTGGGGATGTTCATCGGTAGCCCTTGTCTGAGTGGATGGAGGGTTCCACTGTAGGGCCGCCGTTTTGCCGGCTTGTGTGTGCCGGGTAAAGATTTGTAAAGCCCGCGGACCGTGTGGGTCCGCGGACAGGATGCGGATCAGCGCGACTTGACGAAGGGCTTGCCGATCGCCTTCGGCGCCACCGACTTGGCCATCAGGCCGGCCAGCACGACGACGGTGACGACGTAGGGAATCATCTGGATCAGCGAGCCCGGGATGCGGCCGACCACCGGCAGGTCGACGCCTTCGAGCTGGATCTGGATCGCGCCGAACAGGCCGAACATCAGGCAGCCCAGCACGGTGTGCAGCGGACGCCAGTTGCCGAACACGAGGGCGGTCAGGGCCAGGTAGCCGGCGCCGGCCGACATGTCGCGCAGGAAGAAGCCGCTCTGGACGATCGCCAGGTAGGCGCCCGAGAAGGAGCACAGCACGCCGGCCACCAGCATCGCCAGATAGCGGGTACGTTCCACCGAGACGCCGGCGGCGTCGGCCGCGTGCGGGTTCTCGCCGCAGGCGCGCAGGCGCAGGCCGAAGCGGCTGTGGTAGACCACCCAGTGCACCACCGGCACCAGCAGGAACGCCAGGTAGACCAGCACCGACTGGCCGCCGATCACGTGGCCGTACAGCCAGCCGATGACGGGGATGCCGTCCAGGGCCGCGGTGCCGGGGAAGACGACGTCGCTCAGGCGCGCGCCGCCCAGGTCCGGCGTGCGGCCGCCCTGCTGGAAGAAGAACTGGGCCAGCACGAAGGTCAGGCCGCTCATCGCGATGTTGATGGCGATGCCGCAGACCAGCTGGTTGCCCTTCTGGGTGATAGCGACGAAAGCCTGGATCATGGCCAGGGCGCTCGATACGGCCACGCCGGCGAGGATGCCGTACCACGGGTTCTGGGTCGTGTACGCGACCGCGGCGGAGACGAAGGCCGAGGCCAGGATCTTGCCTTCCAGGCCGATGTCGACCACGCCGCTGCGTTCGGCGAACAGGCCGGCCATCGCGGCGAACATCAGCACCGGCGCATTGCGGATCGTCGAGACGACGATGCTGGCGAGATGAAGGTCTTCCATTTTATTTACCCTTGCGAAGATTGATCAGTTTCAGCAGCGCCGGACCGTACAGGTATTCCATGGCGCCGCAGAACAGGATGATCAGGCCCTGGATGAAGATGAAGGTCTCCTGCGGGATGTTCGGTTTTTCCAGCGAGAGGTCGAAACCGCCCTGGATCAGCGCGCCGAACAGCACCGACGACAGGAAGATGCCGACCGGGTGCTGGCGGCCCATCAGCGCGATCGCGATGCCGACGAAGCCGGCGCCGGCCGGGAAGTTCAGCGACAGGTAGTGGGTCGAGCCCATCACCGAGTTGACGGCGGCCAGGCCGGCCAGCGCGCCCGACACCAGCATGGTGACGACGATGGTGCGGCTGATCTTCACGCCGGCGTAGTGCGCGGCGTGCTGGTTCAAACCGGTGGCGCGCAGCTTGTAGCCCCAGGAGGAGCGCCACACTGCCACGCCGTAGATCACCAGGGCCACGATCGCGATCAGGAAGCTGATGTTGAGCGGGGTGTCGCCCAGCAGCGAAGTGCCGTCGGCCTTCATGAACCAGTTCTGCAGCTGCGGCATGGCGGCGGCTTCCGAGAAGGTGCGCGAGGCCGGGTTCTGCTGGCCTTCCGGGATCATGTAGCGCACGATCAGGAAGTTCATCAGGTTGGCGGCGATGAAGTTGAACATGATGGTCGTGACCACCACGTGGCTGCCGCGCTTGGCCTGCAGGTAGCCCGGCAGGAAGGCCCACAGGCCGCCGAACAGGGCCGCGCCCAGCATGCCGGCCGGGATCAGCACCCAGGCCGGCAGGCTGGCGTCGAAGGCCAGCATGACCAGCGTGATGCCAAGGCCGCCGATGTACATCTGGCCTTCGGCGCCGATATTGAAGAGGCCCGCCTGCATGGCGATCGACACCGCCAGGCCGGTGAAGATGAAGGTCGAGGCGTAGAACAGCGTGTAGGCCAGGCCTTCCGGATTGACGATCGCGCTGTTGATCAGGATCTGCATCGATTCCAGCGGGCTCTCGCCCAGCAGGTGGATCACCAGTGCCGCAACCAGCAGCGCCGACAGCAGGTTCAGAATGGGCAGGACGAAACCCGTGGCCCAGCGTGGGAGTTCAGTTTTCATGTCAGGACTTGTGCATCCCGCCCATCAGCAGGCCGATGCGGGTGGTGTCGAATTCGTCGATCGGGAGAATGCCGGTGATGCGGCCGCCGGACATCACGAGAATGCGGTCGGCCAGCGCGCGCACTTCTTCCAGTTCCACGGAGGAGAGCAGGATCGCCACGCCTTCGTCGCGCAGGCGCAGCAGCTGGGTGTGGATGCTCTCGATGGTGCCGATGTCGACGCCGCGGGTCGGCTGGCCGACCAGCATCATCTTCGGCTTGGCCGCGACTTCGCGCGCGATCACGACCTTCTGCTGGTTGCCGCCCGAGAGCAGGCCGATACGCAGGTCGGGATTGTTCGGGCGGACGTCGAAGGCCTGCATCAGTCCCGCGCAGCGCTGTGCGATCTTTTTAAAATCGAACAGGCCCCAGCGGTTCTTCACGTGGTCCTGGTAGCCGAACACGGTGTTGTGCATGACCGAGAAATCCTTGATCACGCCGTCGCGCAGGCGGTCTTCCGGTACGTGGCCGATGCCCAGCTCGCGGAAGGTGGCCGGCAGGCCGTCAGCGTTGCCGCGGCCGGCGTAGGACAGCTCTTTACCCAGGAATTCGACGCGGCCAGCGGTCGGCAGGCGCATGCCGGACAGGATCTCGAGCAGCTCGCTCTGGCCGTTGCCGGACACGCCGGCGATCGCCACCACTTCACCCGCGCGCAACGTGAAGTCGATGTCCGAGAGGAGGGCGACGCCGTTGGCGTCCTTCAGCTGGACCTTCGAGACTTTCAGGACTTCCGCGCCGGGCTTGTAGGGCGCGCGCGGCAGCTCGCTCTGGATCGGGCGGCCGACCATCATGTTGGCCAGCTGCTCCTTCGAGGTCTCCGCGGTTTTCACGGCGCCCACCACGCGGCCGGCGCGCATGACCGTCACCTCGTCGGTGATGTCCATGATCTCCTGCAGCTTGTGGGTGATCAGGATGATGGTCTTGCCCTGTTCCTTGAACAAGCGAAGGATCTCGAACAGGGATGCCGTTTCCTGGGCGGTCAGCACCGCGGTGGGCTCGTCCAGGATCAGGATGTTGGCGCTGCGGTAGATCTGCTTGAGGATCTCGACGCGCTGCTGGGCGCCCACGGACAGGTCGTGGATGGTGGCCAGCGGGTCGACGTCGAGGCGGTAGCGTTCGCAGATCTCGCGCAGCTTCGCTTCCACGGCGCCGCGCTTGGCAGCCAGCTTGAAACCGCCTTCGTTGCCCAGCATGACGTTGTCGAGCACGGTCATGTTCTCGACCAGCATGAAGTGCTGGTGCACCATGCCGATGCCGAGCGCGATGGCTTCGTGGCTGGTGCGGATATCCTGTGCCTGGCCATCGATCAGGACCTGGCCGCTGTCGGCGTTGTAATAGCCGTACAGGATGCTCATGAGGGTCGACTTGCCGGCGCCATTTTCACCGATCACGCCATGGATCGAGCCCTTGGCAATCGAGAAGCTGACGTCTGCATTCGCCTGCACCGCCCCGAAGGCTTTGCTAATGTTGCGAAATTCTACGGCTGGCTGCATAGCGATCTGTAGTCAGAGTAAATAAAGACGGGGTGCATTATTCAAAAACGCGCCGCGCCGGTTGATGCCGGCGCGGCGCGCTTTGTTTAAATCAGAAAAATTTCTTACTGCGGGCAGGAACCGGCGGTGCGGTAGTCCACGACCTTGATCTTGCCGCTGATGATGTCGGCCTTGGCCTGGTTCACGCGCTTTTCCATTGCAGCAGGAACGACGGCACGGTTGTTCTTGTCCAGTGCCCAGTCGACGCCGCCTTCCTTCAGGCCCTTGTAGGTCACGCCGGAAGCGAACTGGCCGGCCTTGGCCTGCATCAGCGCGTCATAGGTGGCGTTGCCGACGTTCTTGACCATCGAGGTCAGCACGGAACCCGGCTGGATGTCGTTCTGGTTGGAGTCGACGCCGATCGCCAGCTTGCCCTTGGTCTTGGCCATCTGCAGCACGCCCAGGCCCGAACCGCCGGCCACGGCAAACACCACGTCGGCGCCGCGGTCGAACTGCGCACGCGCCAGCTCGCCGCCCTTGGCTGGATCGTTCCAGGCCGCGGCGGTGGTGCCGACCATGTTCTGCTGCACGTCGATCTTCGAATTGACGGCCTTGGCGCCCTGCGCATAGCCGCATTCGAAGGCGCGGATCAGCGGGATGTCCATGCCGCCGACGAAGCCGATCTTGCCCGACTTGGCAGCCATCGCGGCGGCCATGCCGACCAGGTAGGAGCCTTCCTGTTCCTTGAACAGGATCGAGTTGACGTTCTTGCCGGTGGCGTTACCGTCGATGATCACGAAGTGCACGGCCGGGAACTCGGCGGCGATCTTCTGCACGGCCTGGGTCTGCGAGAAACCGATCGACACGATCAGGTCGAGCTTCTTGCGGGCGAGGCCGCGCAGCACCTGCTCGGCCTGGGTATCGCTGCTGGCCTGGGCTTCGAAGACGTTGATGCCGTTTTCTTTCTTGAAGCGCTCAATGCCTTCGGCTGCCGACTGGTTGAACGACTTGTCGAACTTGCCGCCGGCGTCGTAGACGATGCCCAGCTTCGGCGCGCCCGCGGCGGCCGCACTGCCGGCGACGCACAGCGCCGCGATCGTCATACTGAGTTGCTTGAATTTCATGTAAATCGCTCCTGGAATCCTGATATTGTACCCGGCGCAACGGCTGCGATGGGAGGCGGCAAAGCAAGGACCAGCCATCCGCGGCGCACTGCCAGCGGATTTTGTCAAATCTCGTTCTATCTAGTGGTTACGATTTGTATCGCGGTCGAGGCCGGGCGCATGGCGCAGTCCGGAGACCTTCAGCTTTGCGAACTATGCATCAGCCCGTTTATTCGTGGCAAATACGATTTTACTTCGCAATTTATTTAGTTGAAATATAAATAGTGCTACTTTTCAGGTGTTTCTTACAGAAAACCACACGTGTTGGCGTGTGCGTAATGACAACACCTTACTTTCCGGTGAGCGGAAGGGACAGGCCCGGCACATTGATTGGCTCGGACGGATTGACGACCGCCGCCAGCGTGGGCGCGGGAATTGCCGCGCCGGGCGGCGGCATGAGGACAGGCGCCGCGTCGATCGCGGCGGCAGCGATGGCCGGGGCGGGAATGATGCCGGCGGAAGCGGCAATGGCCTGGACCTGCACCTGCACGGGGATGGGTTCGCCGAGCGGCTTGTCGAACTGGGAGCTCAGGAAAGTCGCGATACGGCTCTGGGTGCCTTCCAGGTAAGGGATGTTCATGTGGTCCGACTCGGGCACGATGTCGTCGCCGCACAACTGGGCCAGCTTGGCCACCAGCTGGTCGGTATGCGAATGCGGCACCACGTCGTCGCTGGCGGCGCGCAGCACATAGGTCGGCGCCTTCAAGGCCGGCGCATACTTGATCGACTCGAAGCGGTGGCGCAGCATGTACTCGATCGGCATCACGCGGAACTTGCGCTTGGCAATCGCCAGGATCGAATCGTAGGGCGTGATCAGGACCACCGAATGCGCCGGGCGCTCCTTCGCGACTTGCACCGCCACCCCGGAACCCAGGCTGCGGCCGACCACGGCGATGCGGCGCGCATCCACGTGATGGCGCGCGGCCATCCAGTCGAACAGCATGCAGCCATCCTCGACCATCTGGATCTCGGCCGGCACGCCATGCGATTCGCCATAGCCGCGGTAATTCACGGCCAGCACGGCCATATTCGGAAAGAGTTTGCCGGCATCGCGCACCACCCAGGAGACTTCCTCGGAGCGGCCGCCGAAGTAGACGACGGCCGGGTGCGGACCCGGAATCTTGGGCGTCATCAGCCAGCCGCACAGACGGGTGCCGTCGGCGGCGCGCAAGACCACGGGACGGGTGCGGTGGCCGCTGCTGCGCGGGCTTTTGACTTCCCGCTCGACGGTCGGATTGAACACCAGGCGGCGCTGGTTGGCCGCGACCGCAGCCGTGAGGCCTAGCCACAGCATGCTGGCAAAGCCAGCCATTCCCGCCGCTACTTTTTTCCGAGTGTCCATGCTACCAGTCTACCTCTGCCATCCTTGAACAGTCTGTGCGCTGAGGTACAAAACCCTGATGGCTTGAGAATTACCTGCACAACGTTGCCATAACACAACACGGTATAACTATACTATGCATGGCGCAAAGCTGCAGGAGGCGCTCAGAAAGCGGCCGCGTCGTCCACCATCTGGTAGCGCAGGCCCTGGCTGGGGAGCAGTTTGGGCGGCGTGGCGCAGCTGCAGACGCACTCGTCGTTTTCCAGCGCGACCAGCCTGCCGTCGAAGCGCTCCGGCGTGCGCGGCCCCGTGCAGCGGATGGTGCCGGTGGCGCCGCAGGTATGGCAGCTGACTTCATCGCCTTCGAGGGCGACGCGGGCGCCGTCGATCGACATGGCGCTCGAGGCCGAGCTGACGACGCCGTCCGCGGTCGTGCGGGCGCCCAGGGTAATGAGATGGCGTTTCATGGGGCCATGGTGCCATCCCCACCGGGACCTGCATTGCTCCTGATCGGTTAAGATGGACTGTCATATGATTCCTTCCCTACCTACTGGAGACTACGTGCACTACTTGCTGATGTATGAACTGGCGCCCGATTACCTGGCGCGCCGCGGCGAATTCCGCAACGAACACCTGAAACTGGCCTGGGAAGCCGAGCAGCGCGGCGAGATCGTGATCGCCGGCGCCCTGGCCGACCCGGCCGACTACGCCGTCCTGCTGTTCACCGGCGACTCGCCGGAAGTGGCCGAGCGCTTCGCCAAGGCCGATCCTTACGTGACCGAAGGCCTGGTGCAGTCCTGGATCGTGCGTCCGTGGACCACCGTGGTGGGCAAGGACGCTGCTACCCCAGTGCGTCCGGACTAATCCTACTTCGCCGGCAGCAGCTTCACGACGAGGTTATGGGTCGTGAGCGCGAAGGAGCCGTCCGGCGCGCGCGCCACCCCGGCCGGCCGGTCCAGGCCGCCGGGCAGGGCGCCCAGGGCGATGCCCTGATGGCCGGCCACACCCGCCACCGTGCTGGTCACGTCGTCGAGGTTGATCCTGCGGATGGTGGCGTTGCCGGTGTCCGCGATATACAGGTCATTGCCCTCCACGGCGATGCCGCTGGGCGCACACAGCCGCGACACGCTCGTGCTGCCGTCCACCGCTCCGCACTGGCCCGCCTGGCCGGCCAGCGTCGATACCTCGCCATTCGGCTTGATCATCCGAACCGTCGAGTTGCCGGTATCGACCACGTACACGTTATCCCACTCGTCCACGCCGACGTCCTGCGGATTGCAGAAGCGCGCCGTGCCGCCGCGTCCGTCTGCGCTGCCGCACACGCCCGGCGAGCCGGCCACCGTCGTCACGTTGCCGACGCTGTCGATGCGGCGCACCGTGTGGTTGCCGGTGTCGGCGATCCACAGGTTGCCGCGGCGGTCCAGGGTGATGCCCTTCGGATTGCAGAACTGGGCGCCGGTCGCGCGTCCGTCCGCGCTGCCGCAGGTGCCGTTGCCGGCCACCGTGCCCACCGATCCTCCCGCCGTGATCCGCCGCACCACCGAGTTGCCAGTATCGGTCAGGTAGACATTGCCCTGCGCATCCGTCGTGAGCCGGGAAGGCTGGTTGAAGCGCGCCGCAGCGCCGTCGCCGTCCGCATAGCCGACCGCGTTGCGGGCGCCGGCCAGGGTCGTGACGGCGCCCTGCGGCGTGACTTTGCGGACGGTCGCACTGGCCGGCTCCGCCACGTACAGGTTGCCGGCAGTGTCCGCGACGATGCCTTCCGGCGCATTGAAGCGCGCCGCCGAGCCAGTGCCGTCCGCGGAGCCGCTGCAGACGCCGCACACGTCCCCGGCGATGGGGAAGAGGCCGGTGGCGCCCTGCGGCCGGTCGGGCCAGCTGGGCCAGTCAGGATGGTTGGGCCAGGGATGATCGTCGGGGTGCCAGACGACGCCGATGCCGATGCCGACGTCGCCGCCGCAACTGGCGAGCCCGAGCGCGGCCAGCAGGGCCGCGCAGCGCAATAGCGAATTCATGACATCTCTCCTCTTGATGACCCACCGAGCATAGCGAGCACGCGTCGATCCGGCATGCGCGCACGCAAAGAAAAAAGGCGGATTCGTGCAGGGTCCGGCTTTCCGGCTCAAAAGCGACGGCGGCGCGGATTTCGGTCGTGGATCTCATCCATTCGCTATACGTGACCTATGCTGAGGTAATATCTTCGCGCTAACAAAACTCAGCTGGAGACACATGCACACTGCTGTCAACCTGTGGCCGCTGCTCGGCATCGCCGTCGTCGTTGCCGGATTCCTGCTGCGCGCGAATCCGGTGCTGGTCGTGATCGCCGCCTGCGGCGTCACCGGCATCGCCGGCGGCCTGCCCTTGATGCACCTGCTGGAGTCGCTCGGCACGGCCTTCGTCAAGACGCGCAACCTGCCGCTGATCCTGCTGCTGCCGCTGGCGGCGATCGGCCTGCTTGAGCGCGCCGGCCTGAAGGAGCATGCGCAGGCCAGCATCGCGAAGATCCGCTCCGCCACCACCGGGCGCCTGCTGACCGTGTACCTGCTGGCGCGCGAGCTGGCCGCCGCCTTCGGCCTGACCAGCCTGGGCGGCCATCCGAACATGGTGCGGCCGCTGGTGGCGCCGATGGCCGAGGCCGCCGCCGAAGCGCGCTACCACGAGAACAATCGCACGCTGGACGAAGCCATGCGCCAGCGCATCCGCGCCATGAGCGCCGCCACCGACAACGTCGGTTTGTTTTTCGGCGAGGACGTGTTCGTGGCCTTCGGCGCCATCGTGCTGATGCAGACCATCCTGCGCGCCGAAGGGCTGGAAATCGATCCGCTGCACATGGCGCTGTGGGGCATTCCGACGGCGGTGACGGCCTTCATCATCCACGCCTGGAATTTGCGCCGGCTCGATGCCCGCATCCTGCGCGCCGCCGCGGGAGCGCCGAAGTGATTTTCTCCTTAGACGATTTCTATGTCCTGATCGGCCTGCTGTTCGCGGCCACGGCCATCATGAACCTGCGCGACCGGACCAACCCGCGCCGCTTCACGACGGCGATGTTCTGGGGCTTGTACGCGCTGCTGTACCTGGCCGGCGGACGCCTGCCCCCCGCGGTTACCGGCCTGCTGATGATCGCGATGGCGCTGGTGGCCGGCTGCGGCCTGGTCAAGGGCGGCAAGGCGCAGCTGGCGCCGGAAGAGGCGCGCCGCGCCAGCGCATCGCGCCTGGGCCACAAGCTGCTGGTGCCGGCGCTGGCGATTCCGGTGGTGACGATGATCGGCTCGACGCTGCTGAAAGACGTGCGCATCGACGCCACGCCCTTGCTGGACCCGAAGAACCTGACCCTGGTGAGCATGGGCTGCGCGTCCGTGATCGCGCTGGCGCTGGCCTGCTGGTTCACGCGCGCCACGCCGCTGCAGGGCGTGCGCGAGGCGCGCCGCCTGATCGACGCGATGAGCTGGGCCGTGGTGCTGCCGCACATGCTGGCCGTGCTCGGGCTGCTGTTCTCCGAAGCGGGCGTCGGCAAGGCGGTGGCCCACATCACCACCTCCTACATCGCGATGGATTCGCGCCTGGTCGCCTGCGCCGCCTTCTGCATCGGCATGGCCCTGTTCACGGTCGTGATGGGCAACGGCTTCGCCGCCTTTCCCGTGATCGCGGGCGGCATCGGGATTCCGGTGCTGGTCGGGGTGTATCATGCGAATCCGGCCGTGATGGCGGCAATCGGCATGTTCAGCGCCTACTGCGGCACCCTGATGACGCCGATGGCCGCCAACTTCAACATCGTGCCGGCGGCCCTGCTGGAGCTGCCGGACAAGAACGCCGTAATCAAGGCCCAGCTGCCGACCGCGCTGCCGCTGCTGCTGGCGAATATCGTCCTGTTGTACTTCCTGATGTATCGATAAACCTATGAAAACCGTTCTGCTCACCGGATTCGAACCCTTTGGCGGCGCCGACATCAACCCCTCGTGGGAAGCCGTGCGCCTTCTCGACGGCTGGTCAGGCGATGGGAAAGGCGCAGCCTTCCGGGTCGAGGTGCGCCTGCTGCCCTGCGTATTCGGCCGCGCCGCCGAGGCGCTGCTCGGCTTCGTCGACGAGCTCCGTCCCGACATTGCAATCGCCGTCGGCCTGGCCGGCGGGCGTCCCGAGATTTCGATCGAACGCATCGCCATCAACGTCGACGACGCCCGTTTCCTCGACAACGCCGGCCAGCAGCCGATCGACGTGCCCATCGTCGCAGACGGCCCGGCTGCCTACTTCACGACCCTGCCGATCAAGGCCATGGTGGCGGCGATCCGCGAGCAGGGCATCAAGGCGGGGGTGTCGCAGACTGCCGGGACTTTCGTGTGCAATCACGTGTTCTATGCGCTGATGCACCATCTGCGCGGTTTGCCGGTCAAAGCAGGATTTATTCATGTGCCTTTCCTGCCGGAGCAGGCTGCGGCTTATGCGGAGCCGACGCCGTCGATGACGCTGGAGGAGATCGTGGCGGGCTTGCGCGTGGCGGTGGAGGTGGCGGTGGGAGTGGAGACCGATGTGGTGCTGGCGGGTGGGGCGACGCATTGAAGTCGGCCATGGCCGGCAGGCTTCTGCTTGTTCTTTGTTCGGTAGCGGGAGCGGGCGCCTCCGCCGGCGAAAACCTCTGCCTTGCGGGTGAGCAGGTCATCTTTGCCTGTGCGACCGGCCGGGCTTCGAAGATCGTGTCGATGTGTGCTTCGCCGGATCTCGCTGCCGGCAAGGGAAGCCTGTACTACCGCTTCGGTACGCGACAAAAAATCGAACTGGCCTACCCCGACAAGGCCAATGGGAACCCCGAACATTTTCGGTATGCCCACTATTCACGGTTTCAGACCGAGCGTTCCGAGGTGACGTTCTCGATCGGGAAATATGCCTATATGGTGTTCGATTATTACGACGGCGGTGAAAAGCCCGAGTATCACCGGGGTGTGCAGGTGACGCCCGGCAGCCAGGGCCGTGAATCGGTCTTCGCGTGCAAAGGGCAGGTCACGTCGAACCTTCATCGATTGGAAGGGACGATTCCTTGCGATGAACGCAGCGCGCTGGCGCGATGTGACTAGCCTTCGGACGGTCAGGCGGCCAGGCCTTTTTGCAGAACCTCGGCCACCAGCTCGTTCATCTCGACGCCACGTTCCTTCGCCAGCTCCTGCAGCTGCTTGACCAGGTCGCCGTTGAGCTTGACCGCGAAGGGCACCAGTCCAAGGGCCCGCTCGCGCTCGCGCTGTTCGCGGCGGTCGACCGGCGCTGCCGTGGCGGTACCGAAGGAGGCTGCGCGCGGGCCTGCCTGGTTCATCAGTTTCTTGGCGTCGTACTTGGCCAGGTCGGTCTTTTTCATCGTGCTGCTCCCTCAGGTTTTCAAGCACGCATTCTAACTGTTCATTCCCCTTCGGGATTCACGATCTTCAAAAACGCCCGCACCACCGGCGCATCGTCCTGGATCGGATAGGTGATATACAGATTGGCCGACGGCGGATTCCGCTTGATCGACAAGAAGCGCACCCCCGGCCAGCCGATGCGTCCGGTCGTCTCCGGCATCAGCGCCACGCCCAGTCCGGCGCCCACCATCGCCAGCAGGGTCTGCGGCTCGGCCGCCTCCTGGAAGATGGTCGGCTGGAAGCCGGCGTTCACGCAGCACTGGATCAGGTAGCGCGGCTCGGCCGACTGGTCGAGGTGCAGGGTCAGCAGCGGCTCGCCGGCGATGTCCGTCAGGTCGATATGGTCCTTGCCCGCCAGCGGGTGCTGGGCATTCACCGCCACGCAGTAGTTCTCCTGGAAGCACAGGTCCTGGCGCAGGTTGGCGTGCTTCAGGTCGTCCTCTTCGCGCTTCGGCTCGCGCCAGAAGCCGACGTCGATCTGCTTGCCGCGCAGCGCGTCCCACTGCTCGTCGGGGCCGAGTTCGTGGATGGTCCAGGTCACGCGCGGGAACTGGCTCTGGAACTGCTCGAGCAGGCCGGGGATCGGTCCCCACATCGCCGAGCCGACGATGCCCACGCGCAGGCGCCCGACCTCGCCGCGGTCGATCTGGCGGATGGTGTCGACCGCAATCCGCATCCGCCCCAGCAGATCCGAGGCTTCCTGCATCAGGGCCTTGCCGGCCACGGTCAGCTCGAAACTGCGTGTGGTGCGCGCGAACAGGCGCACGCCCAATTCGCTTTCCAGCTTCATGATCTGCTGCGAGAGCGGCGGCTGCGAAATGTGCAGGCGCTCGGCGGCGCGGCTGAAGCTCTTTTCTTCGGCCACCGCGAGGAAGTATTTCAGCTGCTTCAGGTCGATCGACATGTCGGTCCGTGAGTTAGTGAGCCACGTGGGCCAGCGCCACGGCCAGCTGCGCGCCGACCAGGGCGTTGTTCTTGACCAGGGCGATGTTGGTGACGAGGCTGCGGCCGCCGGTCAGCTCCTTGATGCGCGCCAGCAGGAAGGGCGTCACCAGCTTGCCCTTCACGCCTTGCTGGTCCGCTTCGCGCAGCGCCTGGGCGATGATGGCGTCGATCTCCTCGCTCTGCATCGCGGAGGCTTCCGGCACCGGGTTGCTGACCACCACGCCGCCTTCCAGGCCGAGCTGCCACTTGGTGCGGATGAAGCGCGCCTGTTCTTCCGGCGTGTCGAGCTGGAAGTCGGCCTTGAAGCCGCTGTCGCGCGTGAAGAAAGCGGGGAAGGCCGCCTGGCCGACGCTCACCACCGGCACGCCATGGGTCTCGAGGTATTCGAGGGTCAGGCCGATGTCGAGGATGGACTTCACGCCCGCGCAGACGACGGCCACGCCGGTCTGCGCCAGTTCCTGCAGGTCGGCCGAGATGTCGAAGCTGGTTTCGGCGCCGCGGTGCACGCCGCCGATGCCGCCGGTGACGAAGACTTCGATGCCGGCCAGCTTCGCGCAGATCATGGTCGCGGCCACCGTGGTGGCGCCGAGCTTCTTCTGCGAGAGTACGTAGGCCAGGTCGCGGCGGCTGACCTTGATCGCGTCCTTCGATTGGCCCAGCAGCTCAAGCTGCTCGTCGGCCAGGCCGATGCAGATGCGGCCGTCGATGATGGCGATGGTGGCCGGCACCGCGCCGGCGTCGCGGATCACCTGCTCGACTTCGCGCGCGGTCTGCACGTTCTGCGGATAGGGCATGCCGTGCGAGATGATGGTCGATTCGAGGGCGACGATGGGCTTGCCGGCGGCGCGGGCGGCTTGTACTTCAGGGGAAAACTGGAGGAAGGATTGCATGTTCAGTCCTGGGTGTTCGTGTTCATGAGAGTCTCCGGGCCGAGCCGCGGATGCACCGTCTCGGCCACGCCGAGCGTGAGCGCCGACAGTTTCAGGCCGCGGCGGCAGGCCAGTTCGAGGTCGTCGCCGTCCTGGATAAGCGACCAGCACACGGCGGCCGCGAAGGCATCGCCGGCGCCGGTGACGTCGACCACCTGGGCGCCGTGCGCATATAAGCGGACGATGTCGCCGCCGCGGGTGTACATCACGCCCTCGGCGCCGCGCGTGACGACCAGGTCGCGCGCGCCCTGGGCCCGCACTTCGGCCACCGCGGCATCGAAGTCCGTTTCGCTGGCGAGCTCGCGCCCGACCCGCGCCGCGAGCTCGCCGCGGTTCAGGATCAGGAGGCGCACGCCGGACAAATCCTGCGGCAGGCGCGCCATCTTCGGCTCGGATACCGCCACCAGCACCAGCGGCACCTCGGCAAGGCGGGCCTGGGCGATCACGGCGTCCACGGTGTCCAGCGGCAGATTCAGGTCGGCCACCACCAGCGCGCTGGTTGCGATCCGGGTCTGGCAAGCGTCGACGAAGGCGGGGTCGAGGCGGTCGTACAAGGCCATGTCGGCCAGCGCCACCACCATCTCGCCGTCCTGGTCCAGCACCGCCGTGTAGGTGCCGCTGGCCGCGCCCTCGATCTGCAGGGTGCCGCCGGTATCGATGCCGAGACCCTGTGCATGCGCGAGCAGGGCGGCGCCCGAGCTGTCCTTGCCTGTTGCAGTGAGTAAAGCAACCGGCGTGCCAAGGCGCGCGAGGTTCTCGGCGATGTTGCGGGCGACGCCGCCGAAGGATTCGCTCTGGCTGGCGGGGTTCGATGTGTGCAGGGCGATGCCGGCCAGCGAGCGCAGTTTGCGGTCGAGGTTGGCCGCGCCGATGCAGGTGACGGGACGGCGGTCCGGCAGCACATAGGCGCGTCCGAGCAGCTTGCGCTCGCGGATCAGGCCGGCGATATGGCCGGCGACTGCCGAACGAGACAGGCCCAGGCTGGCGGCCAGGTCCTGCTGCGAAATGAAGGGATTCGCGCGGATCAGCTCGTACAGCTGTTGTTTTTTTGAGTGCTCGGTCACGGTAGAAAAGGCGATAAACAATTGTTTTTGATGTTAAACATTTGTTTGGTTGGCGTCAATGCATACGCTTTCGCTCTTAGTTGTGGCTGGCAATACCATGTATGCGCCAGCGAATATGTAGGATAGCTTATTTATACCTTCTTCATATAAATCGAGCAGAAATTTGGTATTTGCCATACCAATCCACGATAATGCATAGTTCGATTAATTTGGTGCACCTGGCTCCCGCTTTCCGTGCAACCCGCAGTAAAAGCCTCCCCGGTCCGCCAGCAAAACACCCCAAATCCAGCGTATTCACAAGGAAGCCATCCATGCTCAGCAACACCCCATTCGAAGCCGCCGACGTCATCCGCGCCCGCAAGCCCGGATTCACGCCGCGTGTGGCGCTCATCCTCGGCTCCGGCCTCGGCGTGCTGGCCGAGCAGATGACGGATGCTGTCGCGATCAGCTATGCCGACCTGCCTGGCTTCCCGATCAGCACCGTGCACGGCCACGCCGGCGAACTGGTGCTGGGCACCCTGGCCGGCGTACCGGTCGCCTGCATGAAGGGCCGCGGCCACTTCTATGAAGGCTACGGCGCCAGCGTGATGACATCCGCTGTCCGTACCCTGAAACTGATCGGCTGCGAGCTGCTGTTCGTGACCAACGCCGCCGGTTCGCTGCGTCCTGAAGTCGACGCCGGCAGCATCGTGGTGCTGACCGATCACATCAACCTGCTGCCGGGCAGCCCGATGGCCGGCCCGAACGACGACCGCTTCGGCCCGCGCTTCTTCAGCATGGCCAATGCCTACGATGCCGAAACCCGCGAACTGGTGAAGAGCGTGGCGGCGGAGAAGGGCATCACCCTGCACGAAGGCGTCTACCTGTCGACCCCGGGCCCGCACTTCGAGACGGCCGCCGAGATCCGCGCCTTCCGCACCATGGGCGCCGACATGGTCGGCATGTCGGTGGTCCCGGAAGTGATCGCCGCCCGCCACTGCGGCCTGAAGGTTGCCGGCATGTCCGCCATCACCAACCTGGCCGAAGGCCTGACCCCGTTCCCGCTGTCGCACGAGCAGACCCTGAAGTACGCTGCGATCGCGGCCAAGGACCTGGTCGCGCTGATGCACGCATTCATCGAACGCCTGGGCGCAACCACCACTGCTTGATTACGATTCGGGGTCAGAGCCCGAATTTCACGGGTGGGCTCTGACCCCCGACTGATTAGAGAGACTTTATGTCACGCGCATTCATCCTCCTGCTCGACTCCTTCGGCCTCGGCGCGCTGCCGGACGCCGACAAGTACGGCGACACTGGCGCCAACACCCTCGGCCACATTGCCGAGTGGGCCGCCAGGGAAGGCAAGCCGATGTCGCTGCCGACCCTGGAAAGCATCGGCCTCGGCGCCGCTGCCCATAAAGCCAGCGGCGAATGGCCGGCCGGTTTCGCCAGACGCGAAGGCTTCAGCGGCGCCTGGGGCGTCGCCCGCGAGCAGTCGACCGGCAAGGACACGCAGAGCGGCCACTGGGAAATCGCCGGCGTGCCGGTGCTGTTCGACTGGGGCTACTTCCCGAAGACCGTGCCGAGCTTCCCGCAAGAGCTGACCGACAAGCTGCAGGAACTGACCGGCGTGCCGGGCTGGCTGGGCAACTGCCACGCTTCCGGCACCACCATCATCGACCAGCTGGGCGACGAGCACGTCGCCAGCGGCAAGCCTATCCTGTACACCTCGGCCGACTCGGTGCTGCAGATCGCCGCGCACGAAGAGTCCTTCGGCCTGGAGCGCCTGTACGAAGTCTGCGAAGCCGCCTACGAACTGGTCAAGCCTTACAACATCGGCCGCGTGATCGCGCGTCCCTTCGTCGGCAGCAATGGCAAGTACAAGCGCACCAGCAACCGCCACGACTACGCCGTGCCGCCGGTCGCGCCGACCCTGCTGGACCACGTCAAGGACGCCGGCGGCGAAGTCATCGCCCTCGGCAAAATCAGCGACATCTTCGCAGGCCAGGGCGTGACCCAGCTGATCAAGGGCGCCGACAACATGGCGCTGTTCGACCGCCTGCTCGAAGTGGCCGACACCGCCGCCGATAAATCGCTGACCTTCGTGAACTTCGTCGACTTCGACATGCACTTCGGCCACCGCCGCGACGTCGCCGGTTACTCGAACGCGCTGCACGAGCTGGACGCGCGCCTGCCGGAATTCATCGCCAAGCTGAAGGAAGGCGACCTGGTCGTGATCACCGCCGACCACGGCTGCGACCCGACCTGGCCCGGTTCGGACCACACCCGCGAACACATCCCGATGCTGTTCTTCGGCCCGGCCGCACCAAGCAAAGAACTGCCGACCGCCGACACCTTCAGCGATATCGGTGCAACCCTTGCCAAACACCTCGGCGTCAAACCTCTTTCGAACGGAACTGCCCTGCTATGAGCCCGAACCTGGAATTCAAACGTAACACGGCCATCGGCCTCGACCTGGGCTGGATCAACCACCTCAAGGTCAACCGCAACGCCGCCGACCGCCGCGCCGTCAGCCTGGCGAACCGCCGCACGGTCAAGAAGGACTACCAGGCTGCCTGGCTGGTGAAAGCCATCCAGTGCATCGACCTGACCACCCTGTCGGGCGACGACACCCCGGGCCGCGTCGAGCGCCTGTGCATGAAGGCGATGCGCCCGCTGCGCACCGACCTGATGCAGGCACTGGGCCTGGACAGCCTGCAGACCGGCGCCGTTTGCGTGTACCACGAGATGATCGCCCCGGCCGTGCAGGTGCTGCAGGGCCGCATGCCGATCGCCGCCGTGTCGACCGCTTTCCCGGCCGGCCTGTCGAGCATGGAAACCAAGCTGCGCGAGATCGAATTGAGCGTGGCCGCAGGCGCGACCGAGATCGACATCGTGATCACCCGCCAGCACGTCCTGACCGGTAACTGGCAGGCGCTGTACGACGAGATGCTGGCCTACCGCCAGGCGTGCGGCGAAGCGCACGTGAAAGCCATTCTGGCGACCGGCGACCTGGTCACCCTGGAAAACGTGGCCAAGGCGTCGTGGGTCTGCATGATGGCAGGCGCCGACTTCATCAAGACCTCGACCGGCAAGGAAGGCGTCAACGCGACGATTCCGGTGTCGCTGGTGATGGTGCGCGCGATCCGCGAATACTACGAGCGTACCGGCTTCAAGATCGGCTACAAGCCGGCCGGCGGCGTCAGCACCGCCAAGTCCGCGCTGCAGTACCTGACCGTGATGAAGGAAGAGCTGGGCAACGAGTGGCTGGAACCGCACCTGTTCCGCATCGGCGCCTCCAGCCTCCTGACCGACATCGAGCGCCAGCTCGAGCACCATGTCACGGGCTACTACTCGGCCGCCCACCGCCACGCGCAACCTTAAGAATTACGGATTCGTCATGCCTACTATTAAAGAGATTCTTCAGACTATGGATTACGGTCCCGCACCCGAAAGCACCAAGGAAGCGCAAGCGTGGCTGGACCAGCACGGCCGCCGTTTCGGCCTGTTCATCGATAACGCCTGGACCGAAGCGGCAGAGACTTTCGGCTCCTTCAATCCGGCCGACGGCAGCGAACTGGCGCAAGTCAGCCAGGCCACCGCGGACGACGTGGAGCGCGCAGTTGCCGCCGCACGCCGTGCGCAGCCGGGCTGGGTCGCCATGGGCGGCCACGGCCGCGCCAAGGTCCTGTACGCGCTGGCCCGCCTGCTGCAAAAGCACTCGCGCCTGTTCGCGGTGCTCGAGACCCTGGACAACGGCAAGACCATCCGCGAAACCCGCGATGCCGACCTGCCGCTGGCCGCGCGCCACTTCTACCATCACGCCGGCTGGGCCCAGCTGCAGTCGGAAGAATTCGCCGACTACCGCGCCGTCGGCGTGGTTGGTCAGATCGTGCCGTGGAACTTTCCGCTGCTGATGCTGGCGTGGAAAATCGCCCCGGCCCTGGCTGCTGGTAACACCATCGTCTTCAAGCCGGCCGAGTTCACCTCGCTGACCGCACTGCTGTTCGCCGAGATCTGCGTGCAGGCAGGCGTGCCGGCCGGCGTGGTCAACATCGTCACCGGCGACGGCCGCGTGGGCGAAGCCATCGTCAATCATCCTGGCATCGACAAGCTGGCCTTCACCGGCTCGACCGAAGTGGGCCGCATCATCCGCAAGGCGACCGCCGGCACCGGCAAGAAGCTGTCGCTGGAACTGGGCGGCAAGTCGCCCTTCATCGTCTTCGAAGATGCGGACCTGGACGCCGCCGTCGAAGGCCTGGTCGATTCGATCTGGTTCAACCAGGGCCAGGTCTGCTGCGCAGGCTCGCGCCTGATGGTGCAGGAGTCCGTGTACCCGCGCTTCATCGCCAAGGTCAAGGCGCGCATGCAGAACCTGCGCGTCGGCTCGCCGCTCGACAAGTCGAACGACATCGGCGCCCTGGTCGATCCGGTGCAGCAGCAGCGCATCAACGGCCTGGTGGAATCCGCCCGTGCCGAAGGCTGCGAAATCTGGCAGCCGGCCTGCGACATGCCGGTTGGCGGTTCGTGGTTCCTTCCGACCCTGATCACCGGCGCCTCGACCTCGGCCGCCGTGGCCCAGACCGAAATCTTCGGTCCGGTGCTGGTGGCGATGAGCTTCCGCACCCCGGGTGAAGCCGTCCAGCTGGCCAACAACACCGTGTACGGCCTGGCCGCCTGCGTGTGGACCGAGTCGATCAGCCTGGCGCTGGACGTGGCGCCCGCCATCAAGGCCGGCGTGGTGTGGATCAACACCGCCAACCAGTTCGACGCAGCCTGCGGCTTCGGCGGCTACAAGGAATCGGGCTTCGGCCGCGAAGGCGGCAAAGAGGGCATGTACGAGTACCTGACCCCGCTGGCGGAAGACCGCCGCCCGGCCGCACCGGTCGTGGCAGAAAAAGGCAAGGTCAAGCCGACGGAAGAGGGCGTTCCGTTCGCTGTCGACCGCACCGCCAAGCTCTACATCGGCGGCAAGCAGGCACGCCCTGACGGCGCCTACAGCCGCGCCATCAACGGCGCCAACGGCGCCTTCCTGGCGGACATCGGCGAAGGCAACCGCAAGGACATCCGTAACGCCGTCGAAGCCGCGCACAAGGCGGCCGGCTGGTCCAAGGCAACCGCGCACAACCGCGCCCAGGTCCTGTACTACATCGCCGAAAACCTGGCCGTGCGCGCCGACGAATTCGCGACGCGCATCGCGCAGCAGACCGGTTCGAAGAACGCCGCTGCGGAAGTGCAGGCATCGATCGAACGGCTGTTCTACTGGGCCGCATGGGCCGACAAGTACGACGGCCTGGCGCACCAGCCGCCGATGCACGGCATCACCGTGGCGCTGAACGAGCCGGTCGGCGTGATCGGCATCATCTGCCCGAACGAGAACCCGCTGCTGGGCTTCATCTCGCTGGTGGCGCCGGCGCTGGCGCTGGGCAACCGCGTGATCGCCGTGCCGTCGGAAGCGCATCCGCTGTCGGCGCTGGACCTGTACCAGGTGCTGGATACCTCGGACCTGCCGGGCGGCGCGCTGAACATCGTCACCGGTTCGGCCGACGAACTGGCGCGCACGCTGGCTTCGCACTTCGACGTGGATGCCGTGTGGCGCCACGACGGTTCGGCCGAGGGCTGCGCCGAAGTCGAGCGCCTGTCGGCCGAGTCGCTGAAGCGCACCTGGACCGGCGGCGCGAAAGGCCGCGACTGGTTCGATGCCAAGCAGGCTTGCGGCAAGTCGGTTCTGCAGCATGCCAGCCAGGTGAAGAACGTCTGGATTCCGTACGGCGTCTAAGTAGTAGCGACATAAAACAACGTCATTCCCGCGAAGGCGGGAATCCATACTGAGCCTATGAGCACGCGACGTATGGATTCCCGCCTCCGCGGGAATGACGTTTCAAGAGCTAACATTTAAGGAAGCATCTCATGTTCCTCCCCCAAGAAATCATCCGCAAAAAGCGCGATGGCGGCGTCCTTTCCAAGGAAGAGATCCAGTTCTTCGTGCGCGGCATCCCCAACGGTGAGGTCACCGAAGGCCAGATCGCGGCCCTCGCGATGGCCGTCTACTTCAACGACATGAACATGGACGAACGCGTCGCCTTCACGCTGGCGATGCGCGATTCCGGCCAGGTCATGGAGTGGAAGTCGCTGAACCTGCCGGGTCCGGTGGTCGACAAGCACTCGACCGGCGGCGTCG
The DNA here is from genome assembly GCF_059418525.1 of Telluria sp. GW821-FHT07G12. NCBI lineage: Bacteria > Pseudomonadati > Pseudomonadota > Betaproteobacteria > Burkholderiales > Oxalobacteraceae > Telluria > Telluria sp. GW821-FHT07G12. Next base: position 330,725 of record NZ_JBWKQA010000003.1, read on the forward strand.
GCGACGTCGTCTCGCTGATGCTGGGCCCGATGATCGCGGCCTGCGGCGGCTACGTGCCGATGATCTCGGGCCGCGGCCTGGGCCACACCGGCGGCACGCTGGACAAGTTCGATTCGATCCCCGGCTATTCCACCGTCCCCGATCCTGAGCTCTTCAAGAAAGTGGTGAAGGAAGTCGGCGTCGCCATCATCGGCCAGACCGCCCAGCTGGCGCCGGCCGACAAGCGCTTCTACAGCATCCGCGACACCACGGCCACCGTGGAATCGGTCGCCATGATCACCGGCTCGATCCTGTCGAAGAAGCTGGCGGCGGGCCTGGACGCGCTGGTCATGGACGTCAAGGCGGGCAGCGGCGCCTTCATGCCGACCTACGAGAAATCGGTGGAACTGGCGGAGTCGATCGTCAAGGTCGGCAACGGCGCCGGCACCCGTACTTCCGCCATCCTGACCGGCATGAACGAGTCGCTGTGCCCGGCGGCCGGCAATGCGGTCGAAGTGCGCGTCGCAATCGACTACCTGACCGGCAAATCGCGCCCGGCGCGCCTGCACGAAGTCACGATGGCGCTGTGCGCCGAGATGCTGGTCATCTCCGGCCTGGCAGCGACCAGCGAAGAAGCCCACGCCAAGCTGCAGCGCGCGCTGGATTCGGGCGAAGCTGCCGAGCGTTTCGCACGCATGGTGACCGCCCTGGGCGGCCCGGCCGACCTGATGGACAAGCCGGACGCCCACCTGGCCAAGGCGCCGATCGTGGTGCCGGTGCCGGCGCTGGAATCCGGCTACGCCTATTCCACCGACTGCCGCGGCCTGGGCCTGGCGGTGGTGGCGCTGGGCGGCGGCCGTATCCGTCCGCAGGACCCGATCGACTTCGCCGTCGGCCTGACCGACCTGATCGAACTGGGCAACAAGGTGGATGCCGGCCAGCCGATCGCGCTGGTGCACGCACGCACCCAGGAAGCGGCCGAGCAGGCCGTCCGTCAGGTGCAGGCCGCATACCGCATCGCGCAGGAGCAGCCAGCTGCGCAGCCGATGATCTACAAGACCATCCGTCCGTAAGGGAACCACGATGAAATACGAAAAGCTGATCGAGGAAGCCCGCGCCGCCCGCGAACTGGCCTACACGCCGTACTCGAAGTTCAAGGTCGGCGCCGCACTGGAATGCAAGGATGGCCGCATCTTCCGCGGCTGTAATGTGGAGAACGCATCCTACGGCCTGTGCAACTGCGCCGAGCGCACCGCCTTCTTTTCGGCCATCGCGCACGGCTACAAGCCGGGCGATTTCACGGCCCTGGCCGTGATCGGCGACACCGAGGGCCCGATCGCGCCCTGTGGCGCCTGCCGCCAGGTGACCCTGGAGCTGGGCGGTAACAATCTGCCGGTGGTATTGACGAACCTGAAGGGGGACCTGATGGAGACCACCGCGGCAGCTCAGCTGCCGAACGCCTTCGGTGGTTGGGACTTGCAGAAGTAATGCAGAAGTAATGCAGTAGCAAACCGCTGGCTGGAAGCCCCGCGCGGGGCGTCCAGCCGCGTGTCAATCAGCGCTGGCGGCGCTTGCGGCTGAATCCAAAGGCAGCTGCGCCCATGCCCAGCAGCAGAATCGATGCCGGCTCCGGCACGTCGATTTGCTGCTGTTCCGGCTGAATGACTTCAGCAAACAGATTCAGGGTCAGGGTCGATCCCGAATACAGGCTGTTCGAGGCTGCGTCCGGCGCATAGTCGCCGAAAGTCAGCAGGTAGCTGACAGAGTGCAGGCCGGCGATGTTTGCCAGGAAGTCAGCCTGGAACAGGGTGCTTTCGCCTGCGCTCAGGTCGTCGAACAGGGCCAGGTTGGTCGAAAACTGATGGGCGGTGTCACCGGTCTGGTCGATTGCGAGCAGGCTCAAGGCAACGCGGTCACCCAGCAGATTGGCCAGCGAGAAGCCGAGGCTGCCAACCTTGTCACCCACGAAGAACGAACCGAAATTCAGATCCAGCGTGTTGCCGGCGCTGCCGACGAAGCCCGCAGCCGCATGTTCCTGATAGGTGTAGCTCAGCGTCGTGCTGCCGTTCCAGGTGGCGTTTGCTTTCGTCGTCGACGTGGCATTGGTGAGGGCACCGGAATTCGTGGCGCTGACTTCAAGCGATTCGGTCACATCGACCTTGCCGGCGCCGACGTAAGCGTTCAGGTAGGAATTGTCGACATCCGTGGACACACCGCCAGATAATCCACCCGAAGCGGTCTTCGACGTCGTTGCCGTGTTGGCGCCAGTGACCACCGTGGTGCCGCACTTGGTCGAGGGGGAAGTTGCCACCGTGTGTGTGCAAGTAACTGCTGCCTTGCTCGCGGCCGATTTTGCGCTGGTGTCTGCGCCTGCGGCCGTCACGCCGACCGTGGTCTGCACCGAGCTGGCCGGGCTGGCGTTCGGGGTATTCCCGCTGTACTTGACGTCAAGGCTGACGTTCTGGCCGCTGGTGTCAGCGGTCTTGGCGGCGATATTCACGCCGGTCAGCACGCCTTTGCTGGCGTCGAACTGGCTGAAGCTCGTCGTCGTCGTGGCAGTCTGGCTTTTCGTTCCGGTGCCATTGAACGTCGCGCTCGATGCGCTAGTGGAGAAACCTTTGTCCAGCGTGATGACGGCAGCCTGTGCACTCGTCGAAACGAACAACAGAACGCCGCAGGTAGAGAGTAATGCGCTGATCGGTTTGAGTAACATTTTGGACCTTTCTTTTATCGCTTTTATCTTAATTAGTAGACTTCCAGCAAGCTTGCTTTTATATAAGCAACTACCATGCCAGACAGGTAAGTGCCTGATTTGATTGGTATTTACGTATGTTAAATTTGTGTCGTGTTTTTACCTGTAAAGAATGCCGACAGGAATTGTGTCGTGCAGCGTCTGCCAGAGGTATTCCTGCTATGTCTGTTTCCGCACTGAACAGACCTGTACCCGGTCGTATGCTGGGGCCGTGATTCATGCAAATACGGCGGCACAAGAAATGACCAAGCGATCTTCCGCACCCAGCAAGGCCGAGACCGATGAGGTCCCGGCACCCAAGCGACGGCGCGCCGCTCCCTTGTCGATCGAAGCATGGAAGCAATTCCTCAGTGTGGCGAAGCCTTACTGGCTGGGCGAGCAAAAGAAGAAAGCCTGGGTCCTGCTGCTGCTCCTGATCGTGCTGATGCTGGTCGAGACCAAGCTGGCGGTCATGCTGAACGACCAGTCCGGCGAGATGACCTCGGCGCTGGCGGCCAAGGATGGCGGCCGTTTCTGGAAATCGGTGCGGGCCTGCCTGTTCGTGCTGGCCTTCGCGGTGCCGGTCTACGCCTTCTATTACTACATGCGCGACCTGTTCGCGAACCAGTGGCGGCGCTGGCTCACCGGCCGCTTCCTCGACGGCTACCTGAAAGGGCGCAAATACTACGAGCTCGGGTCCGACAGCGAGATCGACAACCCCGACCAGCGCATCAGCGAAGACATCAACACCTTCACCGGCAGGTCGATCAACTTCCTGCTGATCTTCCTCGGTTCGATCATGCAGCTGGTGGCCTTCAGCGCCGTGCTGTGGTCGATCTCGCACCTGCTGGTCGGCGTGCTGGCGGTGTATGCGCTGCTGGGCACCGTGATCGCCCTCTGGGTGTTCGGCACCCCGCTGATCCACCTGAATTTCTGGCAGCTGCGGCGCGAGGCCGATTTCCGCTTCAGCCTGATGCGCGTGCGCGAAAACGCCGAGTCGATCGCCTTCTACCGCGGCGAGGCGCAGGAGCGGGCCCACATCGACAGCAAGCTGGACAAGGTAATCAACAACTTTACCCGGCTGATCAAAAAGCAGCGCAATCTCAACTTTTTCCAGCGCACCTTCAGCCAGCTCACCCTGGTGCTGCCGGGCGTGCTCCTGGCCGACGGCGTGCTGTCCGGCGAACTGGAAGTGGGGCGGGCGATCCAGGCGGCCGGCGCCTTCACCGCGGTGCTCGGCGCCGTCGGCGTCATCGTCGACAACTTCGAGAGCCTGAGCCGCTTCGTGGCGGGCATCGGCCGCCTGCAGGCCTTGTCCGAGCTGGTGCTGCCGGGCGTGGCGCCGGCCAACCTGGACGAGGGCAAGCACCCGCGCATCGAGCGGCATCCGGCCGGTCACCTCGCGCTGGAGTCGCTCACCCTGCATCCGCCGCAATCCGAGCGCGTGCTGATCAAGGAATTGAATCTGAAGCTGAAGCCGGGCGACGCCCTGCTCATCACCGGCGACAGCGGCTGCGGCAAGAGCTCGCTGCTGCGCGCGATCGCAGGCTTGTGGCACACGGGCAGTGGCGCGATCCATCATCCGCCCATCGAGGATTTCTTCTTCCTGCCCCAGCAGCCCTATCTGCAGGCGGGCACGCTGCGCAGCCAGCTGATCTACCCCAGTGCGCATTGCGACTTGAGCGACGAGCAGCTGCTGGAAATCCTGCAGCTGGTGCACTTGCCGCGCCTGGCCGAGCGCGTGGGCGGCCTGGACGCCGTGCAGGACTGGGCAAAGCTGCTGTCGGTGGGTGAGCAGCAGCGCCTGGCCTTCGGCCGTGTGCTGGTGCATGCGCCGGGCATCGTCATCCTGGACGAAGCGACCAGCGCGCTCGACAGCGCCAACGAAGCCTCGCTCTATGCGCGCCTGCGCGAGAGCGGCACGACCCTGATCAGCATCGCCCACCGCGCCGCCGTGCTGCGCCACCATACCCACGTGCTGCACCTGACGGGCGAGGGCGCCTGGGAAGTGCATGAAGCAAGCAACTACGAATTCGATGCGCCGTCCGCCGAAGCGCGCGCCGGCGCCGCGAACCCGAACCCGGACCCGCAGCCGGCGCGGCAAGCGCGTAAAGTGGTGGTGGCGACTTGAAATCCCGATCACGCCCTCAACATGAAGGCCTATCCGGAATCATTATTAAGGAGGCAAGGTCATGAGCCCGCAAGATACACAGATGTTGCACGATTTCCTGAACCAGCTGATCCAGGCGCGCGGCGTCCAGAAGGACCCGGAGGCCGATGCAATGATCCAGCGCGCCGTTGCCCAGCAGCCGGACGCGGCCTACCTGCTGGTGCAGCGCTCGCTGCTGCAGGAGCAGGCCCTGAACAATGCGAAAGAGCAGATCGCGCAGCTGCAAAATCAGCTGCAATCCGTCCAGCAGGGCGACCGGCGCTTCCTCGACGCGAATGCCTGGGGCAATAGCGGCGGTTCGCGTCCCGCGAGCGCGCCGATGCAGCAGGAGCGGCGCGAGTACTATCGCGATCCGCGCGACTACCCGCCGCAGTACCAGCAGCAGTACCAGCCGCAGTCCTCTCAACCGTCGATGATGGGCGGCATGTTCGGCTCGCGCTCCGGCGGCGGCTTCCTGGGCGGTGGCGGCGGCCTGCTGGGCTCGATCGCGGCGACGGCGGCCGGCGTGGCTGCGGGCAATTTCCTGTTCCACGGCCTGGACAATATGTTCCACCACCATGACCAGGGCGGCGGCAACCGCCTGCTGAACAGCGACGACCAGGGCAACAACCTGTTCAGCGACCAGTCGGGCAGCGCGCTGGCCGACCAGGCCGGCCTCGGCGACATCGGCGGCGCGTCCGGCAATCATCTGCTGGACAGCGGTTCCGGCGACGTCGCCTCGGAAGGCCTGTTCGACAGCGGTCTCGACGATGGCGGCAGCCTGGACAACAATGGCGGCTTCTTCGACGGCGACGGGTCCGACGAAGGCTTGTTTGGCTGATCGACCCGGCTGATCAGGGGTGGTCGAGCAGCTCCGGCTGCCAGGGATCGTAGGTCCCGACATTCCAGATATGGCCCTCGGGGTCGCGGCACATGAAGCCGCGGCTGCCGAACTCGGTATCGGCCGGCTCCTGCAGGATCACGGCGCCGGCAGTGCGCGCGCGCTCGCAGACACGGTCCGCATCGTCGACATGCAGGTAGACGGTCTGGGTCTCGCGGCCGCCGATCTGGTCCGGCTGGGCCAGGTGCTTGCCGTATTCATTGTCCCTGCTGACCGAACCCAGCATGATCATGCCGCCGTTCAGCGTCAGCTGGGCATGGGCGATGGTGTCGCCGCTGCCCGGCACCACCAACTGGCACTGGAAGCCGAAGGCCTCGCACAGCCAGGCGATGGCGGCGGGCGCGTCGCGGTAACGCATGCAGGGAATGGCAGCGGATGGCATCGGCGGCTCCTCGATGGGTGGACACGCCCATCCTACCAGCGCCGCCGCGCGATTCACATCTGCTGGAACAGATAGGTGTGATTGCGGCTCACTTCGAGTTCGAAGGGATGGCCGCGCAGCCTGAGCATATGGCGTCCGCGCAGGTCGCGCGCGACTTCGCCGATGGCGTCCACGCGCACCAGGGTCGAGCGGTGGATGCGCCAGAACTCGTCCGGGTCGAGCTCCTCGGCCAGCTCCTTCAGGGTTTTGCGGATCAGGAATTCGGCGCTGGCCGTCTGCACCCGCGTGTACTTCTCGTCCGACTGGAAGAACAGCACCTCGCGCGTGCTCACCATGCGCAGGCTGGCGCCGACCTGGGCCTGGATCCAGCGCAGGTAGCCGGTCTTCGGTTTTTCGCTTCCCTTTTTTTCCAGGAGCGAGGTCAGCTTCGCCAGCTGCTGGCCGATGTCCGGCTGCGCGGGCGCGGGCGTTTTTATGCGGCTGCGCAGGCGTTCACAGGTGGTGGCCAGCCGCTCCGCGCTCACCGGCTTCAACAGATAGTCGAGTGCGCCCTGTTCGAAGGCGTCCAGCGCGTACTGGTCGTAGGCGGTGGCGAACACGATGTGCGAACGCCGGTACAGCTGGCGCGCCGCCTCGATGCCGTTCAGGCCCGGCATGCGGATGTCGAGGAAGGCGATGTCGGGCTGGTGCTGTTCGCCGAGGGCCACGGCTTCGACGCCGTTCGCGGCCTCGGCGACGATGCGCAGTTCGGGCCAGACCACGGCCAGGCGCGCGCGCAGCAGGTCGCGCATCGGCGCTTCGTCGTCGGCGATCATGGCGGTGAGGACGCCATCCTTCATCATGCGGTCTCCATCATCTTGTAGGGCAGTTTGATCAGGGCGCAGGCGCCGCCGGCGGGCGGGGTGTGGATTATCAGCTCGGCGTCCGCGCCGTACAGCAGCTGCAGGCGTTCGCGGATGTTGGCCAGGCCGATGCCGTCGTCCGCATGCGGGTCGATGCCAATGCCGTCGTCGCAGACCTCGACGTGCAGCGTGGCGCCGTCGACATAGGCGCGCACGGTGACGGTGCCGCCTTCGATCTTCGGCTCCAGGCCGTGCTTGATCGAGTTCTCGATCAGGGTCTGCAGCATCATGGGCGGGAAGGGCGCGCTGCCGAGGAAGACCGGCACCTCGAAGCGCACGTTCAGGCGTTCCTTCATCCGCGCCTGCATGATGGACAGGTAGGCCTTCGACAGCTCGACCTGCTTGCCCAGCGTGCCGCCGTCGCGGGCGCGCATCTGCGGCAGGGTCGAGCGCAGGTATTCGATCAGGTGGGCATGCACGCGCGCGGCTTCCTGCGGGTCGGTCTCGATCAGCTGGCCGATCAGGGCCAGGGTATTGAACAGGAAGTGCGGCTCGACCTGGGCCTGCAGGGCCGCCATCTGCGCTTCCATCAGGCGCCGTTCCAGCGTGGCGACATTGGCCTGCATGGTGGCTTCCTTCGCCACCAGCTCGGCCTTGCGCTTGCCGCCGGCCAGGACCTTGACGCCGAAGGAGATCAGCACGTACCAGAAGGCCGGTTCGGGCATGTTCAGGATGATGCAGAACACCACCGCCAGGAACCAGGTCAGGAACAGCTGGCGCCAGTCGACCACTGCGAGCCAGTCGAAGAAGCGCCACCACAGCTTGCTGGCTTCGTTGAAGGCGTCGCGCAGGAAGTCGAGCCCGTGATTGATCTGGCTGGCGCGCATGATACGAACTCCTTATTGCTCTCGCACGGTGCGGCGGCGGTCGATGACGAAGGCGCCGGCCACGACCTTCACGCCCATGAAGAGGATGAACAGGAACAGGGCCAGCGGCAGGATGCTGATCACAAACGCCAGCAGGATGCAGCAGGCGATCATGGCCGGCAGCGGCATGGCGGCGATGCTGCGCGCGCCGCGGCGGCAGGCGCGCACGATGTCGCGGGCGACGTCTTCCATGCTGTCCCAGAAGGTGCGGAAATTGGCGCTTTTCATGAGGTGGTACTCCTGTTTCGTTATGCGATGGAGTTACTTTAATGGCGCAATCCGCCGGCTTCTACCGGTGTCCGACGAAGTGCAGGAAACGTGGGATGGCCGGTCATGCAGACAGATAAATGGAATGCTATTGTAATATTGCAAACCGCCAATTTTTCACCGCGCCATGCCTACCAACGCCTATTTTTCCCGGCTCGCCAGCTACAACCAATGGATGAACAGGAAGCTGTACGAGGCGGCGGCTGCCTTGCCGGAAGAAGAGCTGCACCGCGACCGCGGCGCCTTCTTCGGCTCGATCTTTGGCACGCTGAACCATATCGCGATCGGCGATATCCTCTGGTTCAAACGGATAGACCGCTACCTGCCTGGCCTGGTTTCACTCGAGTGCGTGGAACAGCTGCCGCAGCCGGGCTTCCCCAATACGCCGCTGCGCCCGACCCTGGCCGGGCTGGCCGAGCTCAGGGCCGTGCTCGATGAAGCGATCGTCGCCTTCTGCGCCGAAGTGGCCCCCGCCCGGCTGGGCGAAGCCTTCGAGTGGACGTCGACCAAGGGCGGCAGCAACAGGAAAATCCTGGGCCAGGTCCTGCAGCACGTCTTCAATCACCAGACCCACCATCGCGGCCAGGCGACGACCCTGTTTTCGCAGATGGGCATCGATGTCGGCGCGACCGACCTGCTCCTGCTGCTGCCGGACGCGCCATGAGCCGCACCGGCCGCCTGTTCCAGCTGATGGACGCCCTGCGCGGCAACCGCCGCCCGGTCACGGCCGCCCAGCTGGCCGAGAAACTCGGCGTCTCCGAACGCACGATCTACCGCGACATCCAGGCCCTGGCCCAGCTCGGCGCGCCGGTCGACGGCTCGGCCGGCGTCGGCTACATGCTGCGCACCGGCTTCTTCCTGCCGCCGCTGATTTTCGACGCCGACGAGCTGGAAGCGCTGGTGCTGGGCGCGCGCTGGGTGCGCCACCAGGGCGATGCGTCCCTGAGCGAGGCCGCCGAGCGCGCGCTGGCCAAGATCGCCACCGCCACCCCGCGTGACCTGCGCGACCACATGGCGGAGATGAGCCTGTGGGTGCCGGCAGGGCCGCAGCCGTCTGCGCCGGAACCCTTCGTGCAGCCGGCGCGCGAAGCGATCCGGCGCCAGTGCAAGCTGCGCATCGCCTACCGCGACGAAAAGGACGCTGCTTCGGAACGGGTGGTATGGCCCTTCGCGCTGGCCTTCTTCCAGGAGCGCCGCGTGATGGCCGCCTGGTGCGAGCTGCGCGATGCGATCCGCCACTTCCGCATCGACCGCATCGTCAACGCCGAGATGGGCGAGGAGCGCTATCCGACGCCGCGCCATGCGCTGCTGAAGCAGTGGCGGGCGCTGCACGGCATCCCGGATCACTCCTGACAGGATCTGTCATAGCGTCTCGCTAACATTGCCAGATTCCTAACCTGAAAGGACCTGGCAATGCAGCTCTACTATCATCCCATCTCGTCCAATGCGCGCCGCGTCCTGCTGGCGGCCGACCACCTCGGCATCCAGCTCGACCTCATCGAAGTCAACCTGATGAACGAGGGCGACCGCCGCCGCCTGGCCGAAGTCAACGACAACAACAAGATCCCGGTGCTGGTGGACGACGGCTTCGTGTTGTGGGAATCCTGCGCGATCATGCAGTACCTGGCCGACAGCAAGGCGGGCCAGACGGTCTACCCGGCCGACCCGCTGGGGCGCGCCGACGTCAACCGCTGGATGTTCTGGGCCTGCCAGCACTTCGCGCCGGCGGTCAGCGTGATCGCCTGGGAAAACGTGTGGAAGAAGATGGTGACCGGCATCGACGCCGACGTCAACGAACTGGCGCGCGGCGCAGCCGACCTGGCGCGGGCGGCCGAGGTGCTGGACAAGCACCTGGCGCGCCGCCGCTGGCTGGTGTGGGACGGCGTGACCCTGGCCGACTATGCGGTGGCAGCGCCGCTGATGTACCGCGAACGGGCGCGCCTGCCACTGGAGGACTATCCGCACCTGCTGGCCTGGTTCGAGCGCGTGCAGGCGCTGCCGGCGTGGCGCAACACCGAAGCGGTCTGGTGATGAGGGTCTGGTAAAAAATATTTTCACAAGCTTGTCGATTTCCCCCATCATCGTTCGTCGTCAGGATGTAGCAGCCGTTTTCTACTCACCTTTCATCAACATGGGGATGTCATGAACAAGCAAATCTTCGTCAACCTGCCGGTGAAGGACCTGGACAAGTCCAAGGCCTTCTTCGGCGCCCTCGGCTACAGCTTCAACCCGCAGTTCACCAACGACAGCGGGGCCTGCATGGTCATCGCCGAGGGCAGCATTTATGCAATGCTGCTGACCGAACCCTTCTTCAAGACCTTCATCGACAAGCCCATCGTCCAGGCGAAGGAAGCGACCGAAGTGCTGGTCTGCCTGAGCTGCGAGAGCCGCGAGGAAGTCGACGGCCTGGTGGCGAAAGCCATCGCCGCCGGCGGCCGCGCGCCCCGCGCCCCGCAAGACCACGGCTTCATGTACGCCCACGCCTTCGAGGACCTGGATGGCCACATCTGGGAACTGGTCTGGATGGCACCGCAAGCCTGATCCGGATAATTACAATATCAAAAAGGAGAACGTCATGAGCAAGCAAGTCATTTTCAACCTGCCGGTCCGGGACCTGGAAAAATCGAAGGCCTTCTTTGCCAGCCTGGGCTTCGGCTTCAATCCGAAGGTGTCCGGCGACCACGCGGCGATGATGGTCATCGAGGGAGAGAACATCCAGGCCATGCTGACCACCGAAGCCTTCTTCAAGTCCCTGATCGACAAGCCCGTCGTACAGGCGAAGGAAGGCAACGAGGTGATCATCTGCCTGATGTGCGAAAGCCGTGAAGAGGTCGCGAGCCTGGTGGAGAAGGCCGTGGCGGCCGGCGGCCGTGCGCCGCATCCGCTGGAGGACGAGGGCTTCATGGTCAGCCAGGGCTTCGAGGACCTGGACGGTCACCTCTGGAATATGGTCTGGGTGAACCCTCAGGCTTCGTCCCAGTAACGCTTCAGCAGCCCGTAGTTGACCGTGTCCGCAAACTCGCCGAACACGAACCAGCGCTCGGGCATATAACCTTCCTTCCTGAAGCCGACTTTCTCCAGTACCCGGCCCGAGCCGATGTTGCGCGGGTCGATGTCGGCTTCGATGCGGTTCAGGTTCAGGGCGTCGAAGCCGTACTGGATGGCGGCGCGCAGGGCCTCGGTGGCATAGCCCTGGCCCCAGTGGCGGCTACCGAGCGCGTAGCCGATCTCGCAGCGGCGGTTCTGCTCGAAGAAGTGGTGCAGGGAGACGTTGCCGATCAATTCTCCCGTCTCCCGCAACACGATCCCGAAGCGCACGCCGCTGCCGTCTGCGTAGGCGGCGATGGTCGCGGCGATGCCCTGGCGGGCCTGCTCGATGTCGGTCCAGGGTTCGCTGCTCCAGTAGCGCGCGACCACCGGGTCGGAAAACACGGCGTAGTGGCCGGCCACGTCGTCTTCCGTCATCCAGCGCAATTGCAGGCGTTCGGTGTCGTGGGTGGTAGGCTTCAGTTCAGGCATGCTTGTTTCCTTGATCGGTGAGGGACAGTACCATCGCCGTGATGACGCGTTCGGCTTCTTCGAAATCCTGCGCCGTCAACTCTGCGCGCCCCAGCACCAGCGCCATCTGCGCCGAAAAATCCGCATACGACTGCGTCATCGCCCATACGGCAAACAACAGATGCGTCGCGTTGACCGGAGCGATGCGGCCGTCCGCGATCCAGCGCTCGAACACGGCGATGTCCTGGCGCAGCAGCGGCACCACGCGGTGGCGTATCTGCTCGCCGTACATCTTGGCGCCGCCGATCACTTCCATCGCGTACACGCGCGAGGCCAGCGGCTGCTCGCGCGAAAAGCGCAGCTTGGCCGCGACGTAGGCGCGCAGCACGTCGGCCGGATCCTGGCTGGGGTCGGCCAGGCTGGCCATGCGTGCCAGCCAGTCGTCCAGCACGTCGTCCAGCACGCGTTTGTACAGCGCCTGCTTGGTCGGGAAGTAGTACATCAGGTTCTGCTTCGACAGGCCGGCGCGCTCGGCCACTTCCGCGATCGGCGTGCCTTCGAAGCCGCGCTCGGCGAACAGGCGCACCGCTTCGCGCAGGATCGCGGTTTCGACTTCCTCGCGGTGCTGCACGCGCTTGCCGGGCAAGGTGACGCCGGCGGGTTCAAGGCTGGTCTCATTGATTGTCATTGTCATGGCGATGTCTTAGCGGCAGGTGCGAAGGAAATCGAGGAGTAAGGGTTCGGCGGCGTAGGCGACGTTGAAGCGGAACCAGGGCGTGGCCGGCGTTTGCAGGCTGAAGAAGTCGCCGGGCGCGAGCAGGATGCCGGCGCGCAGGGCCTGTTCGGCGATCGTCCTGGCGTTGCGGTCCCGCGTGCCTGGGGCAGTCCAGCCGGCGCTGACGAACATGCCGCCGCGCGGGCGCGCCAGCGGCTGCAGGCCGGCGTCCACCAGGCGCTCCTGGGCGCGCTCGCTGGCCTGCGCAAGCTGCTGCGTCAGGCGCTCGACCTGTCTGCGGTAGGCGCGGTTGCTGACGGCGTCGAACACAGCGCGCTCGTTGACTTCGGAGGTCGTCAGCCCGGTCAGCATCTTCACGCGCACCAGTTCCGGGATCAGCGAGCCGGACGCGCAGATCGAGCCGACCCGCAGCACCGGCGACAGGGTCTTGGAAAAGCTGCCGATGCGGATCACGCGGCGCAGGCCGTCCATTGCTGCCAGCGAGGCTTCGCCGGCGCTGGCGAGTTCGCGGTAAATGTCGTCCTCGACCAGCCAGAAATCGAATTGCTCGGCCAGCGCCAGCAAACGGTGCGCCTGAGCTTGCGACAGCGAGGTGCCGAGGGGATTCTGCAGCACCGTGTTGACGAACATGAGCTTGGGGTGGTGGGCGGCTGCTTCGCGCGCCAGCGCTTCCATGTCCAGGCCGGCCGCGCTGCGCGGGATGCCGACCGGGATGCAGCCGTGATGGCGCACCAGCGCGAGCAGGTTGCTGTAGCCGGGGTCTTCGACGAATACCACGTCGCCGGGACGCGTCAGCGTGCGCAGGACGAGGTCGAAGGCGTGGGTGGCGCCGTGGGTCAGCAGGATCTGTTCCGGCTCGACCGCGCACAGTTCGCCGGACAGGGTCTTGGCCAGGTGCTGCCGCAGGCTCGGGAAGCCGAGCGGGTGGCCGTAGCCGCGCAGGCGGCCGGCCGGAATCTTCATCGCGTGGCGCACCGCGTCCAGGATCGTCGATTCGCCATACCACTCGGGCGGCAGCCAGCCGGCGCCGACCGGCAGCGCTTCGGACTGGCCGGAATAGAGATCCGGGGTGAGGGCGTCGACAGCCGCTGTGGCGGAAGGGGCGCAGGCCTGCTGCGGCGCATCCGGACCGCAGCGGGCCACGAAAAAGCCGGAACCGCGGCGCGAGGACAGCACGCCCAGATGGAGCAGGCGGTCGTAGGATTCGACGACCGTGAAGGTGCTGACGGCGTTGACCTTTGCGAATTGTCGAACCGAGGGCATTTTGGTGCCGACGCGGAGTACCCGGCGATTTACCATCCCGATGATCGCCGCGACGATCTGGTCGACCAGGCTGCCGCGGCGCTGGCGGTCGATGCTCAGCACGGGCCAAGCCGAGCCCGCCTTGCCGTCGTTGGCGGCAAGATCTTGCTCACTCAGGACTTCAAGCTGGTGTTCCCCAGATACAGCCATTGCCGACTCCCTCCGGTGCGACGCCGGCAACTGTACAGGTTATGCTGCCAGTACGGTTGGCGGATTTCGCCGGTTGTGTATATGTGCCGCCCTTGTCTTGCTGACTATTATTGCACGATGATTTTGCCAATTGGTAAATCTTTTGGCTGACCCTAGGGAGAGAGACAGATGAACGAGTCCAAGCCGCAATCGATGTCGTCGTTCTGGATGCCATTCACGAACAACCGCGACTTCAAGGCCAATCCGCGCCTGCTGGTGTCGGCGGCAGGCATGTATTACAAGGACGTCGACGGCAACGCCATCCTCGACGGTACCGCCGGCCTGTGGTGCGTCCCCTGCGGGCATGCGCAGCCAAAGATCATCGCCGCCGTCAGCGAAATGGTCGGCCAGCTCGACTTCGCGCCCACCTTCCAGATGGGCCACCCGGCTGCCTTCGACCTGGCCGAGCAGCTAATGGAATACACCGGCCACAAGTTCGGCCACGTGTTTTATACGAACTCGGGTTCCGAAGCGGTCGACACCGCCTTGAAGATCGCGCTGGCCTACCACAAGGCGCGCGGCGAGGGCGGCCGTACCCGCCTGATCGGCCGCGAGCGCGGCTACCACGGCGTCGGCTTCGGTGGCCTGTCGGTGGGCGGCATTGGCCCCAACCGCAAGAATTTCGGCCCGCTGCTGCCCGGCGTCGACCACCTGCCGCACACGCACAACCTGCTGAAGAACGCGTTCTCGCGCGGCGAGCCGGACTTCGGTGCCGAGCTGGCCGACGAGCTGGAACGCATCGTCGCGCTGCACGACCCGTCGACCATCGCCGCCGTCATCATCGAGCCGGTGTCGGGTTCCACCGGCGTGCTGGTGCCGCCCAAGGGCTACCTGAAGCGTCTGCGCGAAATCTGCACCAGGCACGGCATCCTGCTGATCTTCGACGAGGTGATCACCGGCTTCGGCAGGCTCACCACGCCCTTCGCGGTCGACTACTTCGACGTCGAGCCGGACATGATGACCACGGCGAAAGGCCTGACCAACGGCGTGGTGCCGATGGGCGCGGTGTTCTCGAAAAAATTCATCCACGACGCCTTCATGGACGCGCCGCCGGGCATCGAGCTGGCCCACGGCTATACCTATTCCGGCCACCCGCTGGCCTGCGCGGCTTCGATCGCCACGCTGGAGGTGTTCAAGGAGCAGGGCGTGCTGGAAAACGCGAAAGCGATCCAGCCCTACTGGGAAGACGCGGTGCATTCGCTGCGCGGGCTGCCGCACGTGATCGACATCCGCACCATCGGTCTGGTGGCCGGCATCGAGCTGGAGCCGATCGCCGGCAAGCCGGGTGCGCGTGCCTTTGCCGCCTTCAAGAAGGCCTTCGCGGACGGCATCCTGATCCGCGTGACGGGCGACATCATCGCGCTGTCGCCGCCGCTGATCCTCGAGAAAAAACACATCGACGAGCTGTTCGGCAAACTGGCCGACGTACTCCGGAACCTGGACTAAGCAAAGAACATCATGAACGAGACGATCCAACACTACATCGGCGGCCGCGAGCTTGACGGCGCATCCGGACGCTATGCCGACGTCTACAACCCGGCGCTGGGCCAGCCCTGCGCACGCGTGGCGCTGGCCGCGCCCGAAGACGTGGATGCGGCGGTCGCTGCCGCCCACGCAGCCTTCCCGGCCTGGGCCGCGACCCCGCCGCTGGCGCGGGCGCGCGTGCTTTTCAAATACCTGCAGCTGTGCCAGCAGCAGGTGGACGAATTCGCGGCCCTGGTCACGCGCGAGCACGGCAAGACCTTCGCCGATGCCCAGGGCGAGGTCGCGCGCGGCATCGAGGTGGTGGAGTTCGCGGTCGGCATCCCGCAGTTGCTGAAGGGCGAATTCACCGACCAGATCGCACGCGGCATCGACGCCTGGTCGATGCGCCAGCCGCTCGGCGTGGTCGCAGGCATCACGCCCTTCAACTTCCCGGTGATGGTGCCGATGTGGATGTTCCCGGTCGCCATCGCCTGCGGAAATACCTTCGTGTTGAAACCTTCCGAGCGCGATCCGTCGGCCTCGCTGCTGCATGCACGCCTGCTGAAGGAAGCCGGACTGCCGGACGGCGTGTTCAACGTGGTCCAGGGCGACAAGCTTGCCGTCGACGCGCTGCTCGATCATCCGGACGTGCAGGCGCTCAGCTTCGTCGGCTCGACCCCGATCGCCGAATACATCTACGCCCGCGGCAGCGCAGCCGGCAAGCGGGTGCAGGCGCTGGGCGGCGCCAAGAACCACATGGTCGTGATGCCGGATGCCGACATGGACATGGCGGTGGACGCCCTGATCGGCGCCGCCTACGGCTCGGCGGGCGAGCGCTGCATGGCGATCTCGGTGGCAGTGGCGATCGGCGACGCCGGCGACAAGCTGGTCGAGCGCCTGGCCGAACGCACCAAGGCGCTGAAGATCGGCGACGGCATGAGCGAGGGCGCCGAGATGGGCCCGGTGGTCACGCAGGCGGCCAAGCAGCGCATCGAAAAGCTGATCGGCGAAGGCGTTGAGCAGGGCGCGACCCTGGTGGTGGACGGGCGCGGCTACCGCGTGGCCGGCTGCGAGGACGGCTTCTTCGTCGGCGGCACCCTGTTCGACCACGTGCAGCCTTCGATGAGCATCTACCAGGAAGAGATCTTCGGCCCGGTGCTGTGCGTGGTGCGCATGCCCGACATCGGCAGCGCGCTGGAACTGATCAACAGGAACGAGTACGGCAACGGCGTCGCCGTCTTCACCCGCGACGGCGGCGTGGCCCGCGAATTCGTGCGGCTGGTAGAGGTGGGCATGGTGGGCGTGAACGTGCCGCTGCCGGTGCCGATGGCCTTCAACAGCTTCGGCGGCTGGAAAAAGAGTCTGTTCGGCGACCACCACGCGTATGGGCCGGAGGGGGTCCGGTTCTATACGCGGCACAAGGCGGTCATGCAGCGCTGGCCGAATACGGCGAGCGCTGGCGTGGAATTTGCATTCCCGCAGATGAAGTAGGGCAGCACGGCATTTCCCGCACCACGAAGTAAAACATAAGCAAAGGGATGCACCATGATCGAAACACTTCACTACCTGCCGCAAGCAGGCGGCACGCACGACGCATTGTCCGAACGCTTCACCGATCTCGCCCCGGCGCTCACCGCGCGCCAGGCGGCCATCGAAAGCGCGCGCTGCCTTTATTGCTATGACGCGCCCTGCACGCGCGCCTGCCCGACCGGCATCGACGTCGCCAGCTTCATCCGTAACATCCACGACCACAACATCGACGGCGCCGCCACCACCATCCTGCAGGCGAACATCTTCGGCGGCAGCTGCGCGCGGGTGTGCCCGACCGAGATCCTGTGCGAGGACGCCTGCGTGCGCAACAACGACGCCGAGGGCCAGCCGGTCAAGATCGGCCTGCTGCAGCGCCACGCCATCGACAACGCACAGTTCGACGGCCATCCCTTCAAGCGGGCGCCATCGACCGGCAAGACCATCGCCGTGGTCGGCGCCGGCCCTGCCGGGCTGTCCTGCGCGCACCGCCTGGCCATGCTGGGCCATGACGTGGTCGTGTTCGAGGCGCGCGAAAAATCCGGCGGCCTGAATGAATACGGCATCGCCAAGTACAAGCTGCCGGGTGACTTCGCCCAGAAGGAAGTCGAGTTCCTGCTGTCCATCGGCGGGATCGAGATCCAGCATGGCCGCGCGCTCGGCGTGAACCTGCAGCTGTCCGAGCTGCACGCACGCTACGACGCGGTCTTCCTTGGCCTCGGCCTGGCGGCTAGCCGCGAGCTGGGCCTGACCGGCGAAAACGCGCCGGGCCTGATGGCGGCGGTCGACTACATCGCCACCTTGCGCCAGTCGGACGACCTGTCGGCGCTGCCGGTGCCGCGCCGCGCCATCGTCATCGGCGCCGGCAATACCGCGATCGACATGGCGGTCCAGCTCAAGCGCCTGGGCGCGGAAGAGGTCACTCTGGTTTACCGCCGCGGCTTCGAAGCCATGAGCGCGACCGGCCACGAGATCGACATCGCGAAGGCCCATTTCGTGCGCATGCGCACCTGGGCCGCGCCGCTGGAAGTGCTGCTCGACGATGCCGGCCGCGTGCGCGGCATGCGCTTCGAGGAGACCCGCATGCAGGATGGCCGCCTGGTCGCGACCGGCGGCATCATCGAGATCGCCGCCGACGCCGTGTTCAAAGCCATCGGCCAGGGCATGGGACTGGCCGCGCTGGTCGATCCGCTGGCACGCGAGATCGAACGGACCGACAAGATCGTCGTCGACGCCTGCCTGCGCACCGCGCTGCCGGGCGTGTACGCGGGCGGCGATTGCGTCGCGCCGGGGCAGGACCTGACGGTGCAGGCGGTCCAGCATGGCAAGCTGGCCGCGCTGGCCATCCATCACGATATCCAATCCAAAGCGGAGGCAGCATGGCCGACCTGAGCATCGATTTTTGCGGCATCAAGTCCCCGAACCCGTTCTGGCTGGCCTCGGCGCCGCCGACCGACAAAGCCTACAACGTGGTGCGCGCCTTTGAGGCCGGCTGGGGCGGCGTGGTCTGGAAGACGCTGGGCGAGGATCCGCCGGCCGTCAACGTCTCTTCGCGCTACTCGGCCCTGCATGGCAAGAACCGCGAAGTCATCGGCTTCAACAACATCGAGCTGATCACCGACCGCAGCCTGGCGCTGAACCTGGAAGAGATCACTGCGGTCAAGAAGGCCTGGCCGGACCGCGCCATGATCGTGTCCCTGATGCTGCCCTGCGAGGAAGCGCCGTGGAAGGAAATCCTGCCGCTGGTCGAAGCGACCGGCGCCGACGGCATCGAGCTGAATTTCGGCTGCCCGCACGGCATGCCCGAGCGCGGCATGGGCGCCGCCGTGGGCCAGCAGCCGGACCTGATCGAGCTGGTGACGCGCTGGTGCAAGACTTATACGAAGCTGCCGGTGATCGTGAAGCTGACCCCCAATATCACCGACGTGCGGGCGCCCGCGCGGGCGGCGCTGGCCGGCGGGGCGGATGCGGTTTCGCTGATCAACACCGTCAATTCCATCACCCACCTGGACCTGGACAATATGGTGGCCTATCCGGTGGTCGGCGGGCGCAGCACCCATGGCGGCTACTGCGGCTCGGCGGTGAAACCGATCGCGCTGAACATGGTGGCCGAGATCGCACGTGACCCGGTAACCAGGAACCTGCCGATTTCCGGCATCGGCGGCATCGGCAACTGGAGCGATGCGGCCGAATTCATCGCGCTGGGCGCCGGCTCGGTGCAGGTCTGCACCGCAGCGATGCTGCACGGCTTCCGCATCGTCGAAGAGATGAAGGACGGGCTGTCGCGCTGGATGGACCGCAAGGGCTACGAGAACATCGCCGCCTTCTCGCGCAAGGCCGTGGCCAACACCACCGACTGGAAATACCTGGACATGAATTACCAGGTCATCGCCAGCATCGACCAGGAGAAGTGCATCCAGTGCGGCAAGTGCTACGTCGCCTGCGAAGACACTTCGCACCAGGCGATCGCGCGGCTGGTGGATGGGAATGCGCGCCGCTACGAGGTCAAGCCGACCGAGTGCGTGGGCTGCAACCTGTGCGAGATCACCTGCCCGGTCGAGAGCTGCATCACGATGGTGCCGCAGCCGACCGGCCTGCCGTACATGAACTGGACGCAGGACCCGCGGAACCCGAGAGCAGAGGTGGCGTAGGGTGGGCACACCGTGCCCACGCGAATGCTGGCATGATGTGACCATCCGCGTGGGCACGTAGTGCCCACCCTACCTAGGAGGCTAGAATCGATGAGCATGGACCCAGCCGCACACAACGAACTCTGGAACGAAGACCTGGCCCCGACCGGCGCCGCCCAGCGTACCTGGCGCTGGTATCACTTCGCCGCCCTGTGGGTGGGCATGGTGATGTGCATACCGGCCTACACGCTGTCGGCCAGCCTGATCGAGGCCGGCATGTCGGCCTACCAGGCCGTGTTCACGGTCTTCCTGGCGAACGCCATCGTGCTGCTGCCGATGCTGCTGATCGGGCACGCCGGCACCAAGTACGGAATTCCGTACGCGGTGCTGGCGCGCGCTTCCTTCGGCACGCGCGGGGCGCGGCTGCCGGCCCTGATGCGCGCCATCGTCGCCTGCGGCTGGTACGGCATCCAGACCTGGTTCGGCGGCAGCATGATCTACACGCTGCTGGGCGTCATGGCCGGGCACGAGATCGGCGGCGCGAAAATCGCCGGCCTCGGCATCAACGGTGCGCAACTGGGCTGTTTCCTGGCCTTCTGGGCGATCCAGTTCTACTTCATCGTCCACGGCATGAACGCGATCCGCAAGCTGGAGACCTATACCGCGCCGCTGAAGATCGCGATCTGCTTCGTGCTGCTCGGCTGGGTCTACCAGAAGGCCGGCGGCTTCGGCCCGCTGCTCGATCAACCGTCGGCCTTCGTCGAAGGCGGCAAGAAGGCAGGGCAGTTCTGGCCCACCTTCTGGCCTTCGCTCACAGCCATGGTCGGCTTCTGGGCCACGCTGGCCCTGAACATCCCGGACTTCACCCGCTTCGCGCGCACCCAGCGCGACCAGGTGGTCGGCCAGACCATCGGCCTGCCCGTTCCCATGGGCCTGCTGGCGGCGCTGGCGGTGATCGTCACCTCGGCCACCGTGGTCCTGTACGGTAAAGCCTTGTGGGACCCGGTCGACCTGGCCAGCCGCATGACGGGCGCCGCCGTGCTCATCGCGCTCATCGTGCTGCTGGTCGATACCGTCAGCGTCAACCTGGCTGCCAACCTGGTCGGTCCGGCCTACGACTTTTCGGCGCTGGCGCCGCGCAAGATCTCCTACCGCACCGGCGGCTACCTGACCGCTGGCATCGCGCTGGCCATGATGCCCTGGAAGATCCTGGAATCGACCCAGGGCTATATCTTCACCTGGCTGATCGGCTACTCGGCGCTGCTGGGGCCCATCGCCGGGGTGCTGATCATCGATTACTACTTCATCCGCAAGACCGAGCTGGCGGTCGATCAGCTGTACCGCGAGGACGGCATCTACTC
This sequence comes from Telluria sp. GW821-FHT07G12, assembly GCF_059418525.1. Classification (NCBI taxonomy): domain Bacteria; kingdom Pseudomonadati; phylum Pseudomonadota; class Betaproteobacteria; order Burkholderiales; family Oxalobacteraceae; genus Telluria; species Telluria sp. GW821-FHT07G12. Next base: position 351,609 of record NZ_JBWKQA010000003.1, read on the forward strand.
ATACGGGAATGGCTGGAACACGGCCGCCATCGTGGCCTTCGTGGCCGGCGTGCTGCCGAATATTCCCGGCTTCCTGAACGCCGCCTTTCCGGAGTCGTTCCCGGACGTCGGCGCCGCATTCAAGACTTTATATACCTATGCATGGTTCGTCGGCATCGCGATCGCCGCGGTGGTGTACGGCCTGATGATGAAGGGCAGGGCGGTGCCGGCCATGGCCGCCGCGCGCCCGCTCGATTGACGACGTACGTGGGCACGGGGTGCCCACCCTACCTGGGGAGATCCACATGTCCGTTTTGATTCGCGGTGGTACCGTCGTGAACGCAGACCGCGCGTTCCGTGCCGATGTCCTGTGCGAGGGTGACAAGATCGTCGCCGTCGGCGAAAACCTCGAGGCGCCGGCCAACGCCACCATCGTCGACGCCGGCGGCCAGTACGTGATGCCGGGCGGGATCGACACCCATACCCACATGCAGCTGCCCTTCATGGGCACGGTCACCGCCGACGATTTCTATACCGGCACCGCGGCGGCCCTGGCCGGCGGCACCACCACCATCATGGACTTCGTGATCCCCGATCCGAAGCAGCCGCTGATGGACGCCTTCCACACCTGGCGCGGCTGGGCGAAAAAGTCGGCCGCCGACTACACCTTCCACGTGGCCGTCACCTGGTGGGACGAGTCGGTGCACGCCGACATGGGCACCCTGGTCAGGGAACATGGCGTCAACAGCTTCAAGCACTTCATGGCCTACAAAAACGCGATCATGGCCGACGACGAGACCCTGGTGAAGAGCTTCCGCCGCGCGCTCGAGCTGGGCGCGATCCCCACCGTGCACGCGGAGAACGGCGAACTCGTCTACCAGCTGCAGCGCGAGCTGCTGGCCAAGGGCATCCGCGGACCGGAAGCGCATCCGCTGTCGCGCCCTCCGGCCGTCGAAGCCGAAGCGGCCAACCGCGCGATCGCCATCGCCGGTGTGCTCGGCACCCCGGTCTACATCGTCCACGTCTCCTGTGCCGAGTCGCTCGAAGCCATCACCCGCGCGCGGGCGCATGGCCAGCGCGTGTACGGCGAAGCCCTGGCCGGCCACCTGGTGATTGACGACAGCGTCTACACCAACCCCGACCCGGCCTTCGCGCGCGCCTTCGTGATGAGCCCTCCGTTCCGCTCCAGCCACCACCAGACCGCGCTGTGGCAGGGCCTGCAGGGCGGGAACCTGCACACCACTGCGACCGACCACTGCACCTTCTGCGCCGAGCAGAAGGCGATGGGCGCCGACGACTTCACGCGCATCCCGAACGGCTGCGGCGGCGTCGAGGAGCGCATGGCCGTGGTCTGGGACGCCGGCGTCAACACCGGCCGCCTGACCCCCTCCGAATTCGTGCGCGTGACCTCGACCAACGCCGCCCAGATCTTCAACATCTACCCGCGCAAGGGCGTGCTGGCGCCGGGCGCGGATGCCGATATCGTGGTGTGGGATCCGGAAGCGACGCGCACCTTGTCCGCGGCGACCCAGCATTCGAAGGGCGGCTTCAACGTGTTCGAAGGTAGGACCGTGCGCGGCGTGCCGACGCATACCCTGGCGGCCGGGAAGCTGGCGTTCGCGAACGGCGACCTGCGCGCCGAAGAGGGGGCGGGCCGGTATGTCGAGCGCCCCGCATTCACCGCCACCACCGCTGCCGCTGCCTGAAGGAGAAAACACATGAACGAACTGCGCATCGACGGCTCCCGCCTGTGGAACTCCCTGATGGAACTGGCGAAGATCGGCGCCACCGATAAAGGCGGCGTCAAGCGCCTGGCCCTCACCGACCTGGATCGCCAGGGCCGCGACCTGGTCGTCCAGTGGGCGAAGGAGGCCGGGCTGAGCATCACGGTCGACAAGATCGGCAACGTCTTCATGCGCCGCGAAGGCGCGAATCCGGCGCTGCCGCCCATCGTCACCGGCAGCCACATCGACACCCAGCCCACCGGCGGCAAGTTCGACGGCAACTATGGCGTGCTGGCAGGGCTGGAAGTGGTGCGCACCCTGAACGACCTCAAGATCAAGACCGAAGCCCCGATCGAGGTCGCGTTCTGGACCAACGAGGAAGGTTCGCGCTTCGTGCCGGTGATGATGGGCTCGGGCGTGTTCTGCGGCGCCTTCAGCCTGGAAACGGCCTATGCCGCGCGCGACGTCGACGGCAAGAGCGTCGGCGAAGAACTCGCAAGGATAGGCTACCAGGGAGAACAGACCCCGGGCGAGCATCCGATCGGCGCCTATTTCGAAACCCATATCGAACAGGGACCGGTGCTGGAAGACGAAGACAAGGTGATCGGCGTGGTGCCTGCCGTGATGGGCCTGTCCTGGTACGACTGCACGGTCGAGGGCATGGAAGCCCACGCCGGCCCGACCCCGATGCATTTGCGCCGCGACGCGCTGCAGGTGGCCACGGCCATCATGCAGGAGACCGTGGCGATCGCCAACCGCTACCCGCCCTATGGCCGCGGCACGGTGGGCATGGTGCAGGTCTTCCCCAACAGCCGCAACGTGATCCCGGGCCGGGTCAAGTTCAGCATCGACCTGCGTAACGTGAACGACGAACTCCTCAACACCATGCACGAGGAGATGACGGCCTTCATCCAGCGCACCAGCAGCGAGACCGGGCTGAAGATCGAGCTGGAACGGGTCTCCTACTATCCGCCTTGCCCCTTCCACCCGGATTGCGTGGGCGCCGTACGGAAGGCCGCCGCCACGCTGGGGTATTCGACCATGGACGTGGTCTCCGGCGCCGGCCACGACGCGATCTACGTGGCGCGCCTGGCGCCGGCCGGGATGATCTTCGTACCCTGCAAGGATGGCATCAGCCACAACGAGATCGAGGACGCGCGGCCGGACCACTTGGAAGCCGGCTGCAACGTGCTGCTGCACGCGATGCTGGAGCGGGCGGGGGTGGTGGCGGGCTAGCACGTAATCGTGCGGCGTGACCGGCGAAATTGTTGCACACTAGTAACAATTTCGTTTCGGATGTTTCCTCTTTAGCCTAAGCGGAAGAAGTCGTAGCATACTGTTCAAAGTTGCTATTCCGATTTCAGTCTCCCGACGGGTGTCAGACGATGCTGACTGGTCATTACGAAACACCGCTGGTCCTCATTTCGATCCTGGTTGCGATCGCCGCTTCCTATGCGGCGCTCAGCCTGGCCGGCCGCGTGAGCGAATCGCGTGGCCGCGCTGTCCTTGCGTGGGTCTTCGGCGGCGCCATCGCCATGGGTTCGGGCATCTGGGCCATGCACTTCGTCGGCATGCTGGCCTTCCGCCTGCCGATCCCGATCGCCTTCGACCTGTCGCTGACCATGGTGTCGCTGCTGCTGCCGATCGCCGCCTCCTGCCTGGCCCTGTGGCAGGTCAGCCGCGCCGAGCTGGGATGGAAGCGCCTGGCCGTCAGCGCGGTGGTGATGGGTATCGGCATCAACGCCATGCACTACACCGGCATGGCCGCCATGCGCATGGAGCCGGGCATCGTCTACGACCCCTGGCTGTTCGCGCTGTCGGTGCTCATTGCCATCGCGGCGTCCGGCCTGGCGCTGTGGATCGCCTTCCGCCTGCGCCATAACGTACCCCATGTGTGGCTGCCGCGGATAGGCGCGGCGATCGTGATGGGGGCGGCCATCGTCGGCATGCACTACACCGGCATGGCGGCCGCCAGCTTCCCGCTGGACAGCGTGTGCATGGCCGCGCGCGGCGGCGTCGATCATGGCGGGCTGGCGACGCTGGTTGTGATCGCGACCTTCGGCGTGCTCGGCTTCGCGATGCTGGCATCCCTGTTCGATGCGCGCCTGGAAGCCAACGCGCGCGTGCTGGAGATCTCGCAGGCCACCGCGATCGAGCGCGAAGACCTGCTCACGCGCGAGCGCGGCGCGCGCGACGAGGCCGAGCGCCTCAGCGCCCTGAAGGACGAATTCCTGGCAACGCTGTCGCACGAGCTGCGCACTCCGCTCAACGCCATTCTCGGCTGGGCCAGCATGCTGCAGCGCGGCGTGAAGGACGAGGAAACCTTCAAGCGCGGCCTCGAGACCATCGAGCGCAATGCGCGCGCCCAGGGCCAGCTGATCGACGACCTGCTCGACATGAGCCGCATCATTTCCGGCAACCTGCGCCTGGACGTGCAGCTGCTGGAGCCGGACAGGGTCGTCGAGGCGGCCCTCGGCACCGTGCATCCGGCCGCGGTGGCCAAGCGGATCGATTTGCGCGTGGACGTCGCCAAAGGACTGGGCCAGGTGCTGGGCGACGCCGGCCGGCTGCAGCAGGTCATGTGGAACCTGCTGTCGAACGCGGTGAAGTTCACGCCCAACGGCGGCATGGTGCAGGTGATGCTGGGCCGCGACGGCCAGGACGTCGTGATCCGCGTGGCCGATTCCGGGATCGGCATCGAACCCGACTTCCTGCCTTATGTGTTCGACCGCTTCCGCCAGCAGGATGCCTCGATCACGCGCAAGCACGGCGGGCTGGGACTGGGCCTGTCGATCGCGCGCCAGCTGATCGAGCTGCATGGCGGGACCATCGGCGTCGCCAGTCCGGGCACGCATGCCGGCACCACCTTTACCGTGCGACTGCCGCTGGCCGAGGCCAAGACCGAGGTGGCGCCGCCGGCCCCACCCGTCACCACCGGGCCGCAAGGGCAGGCGCAGGGCGACCTGGCCGGCGTCAAGGTGCTGCTGGTGGACGACGCCACCGACACCCTCGACGTGCTGCAGCAGATTCTTCAGCACAGCGGCGCCACCATCATGGCCGCATCCAGCGCCGGCAAGGCCCTGGCGCTGCTGGAGCACGAGCGGCCGGACGTGATCGTCAGCGACATCGGCATGCCGGACGTCGACGGTTTCGAGCTGATGCGCCGCATCCGCCGCCGTTCGGCCGGCGCCGGCGGCGCCATCCCGGCGATCGCCCTGACCGCCTTCACGCGCCAGGACGACCGCAACAAGGCCATGCAGGCCGGGTTCAACGACTACCTCGCAAAGCCGGTCGAACCCGCCTCGCTGTTGGCCCACATCGCACAGGCCGTGAGCCGCGGTCCCGCCGAAACGGAAGCCAGCACCTGAGTACCCGAGGGTCTGCGATTCTTGCGCAACAGTTCCCATCATGAAAAGCGCTTTTTTCTTGCTGGGGTGGGGTAGATATGCGCTAATGTGATGAGATACATCATGAGTCGGCAAGCGTTGCCAGTCTGATCCAAGGAGAGTCAATTGGAACAGGGAATCATGCTCATCATCCCGGGTGCGGCCTGCGCCATCCTGGTCGTGGCGCTCGTGGCGCTGGCCGTGGCCTTGCGGCGCGAACGCGCGGCCTGCCGCGAACGGCTCGCGCGCTACCAGATCGATGTCGACGCCATGGAAAAGGTCTACGTCGACGCGCCGCTGGGTCTGGCCATGCTCGACCGCGACCTGCGCTATATCCGCATCAACCGTTATCTCGCCGATATCAACGGCGTCGCCGTGGGCGACCACGTGGGCAAATCGCTGCGGGAGATCATCCCCCACCTGGCGGCGCAGGCAGAGGAACAGCTTGGGCAGGTGATCCGGACCGGCAAACCCATACTTGGCATCGTCCTCGGCGGCGAGGTCGCTTCGCAGCCCGGCGTCGAGCGCTTCTGGCGCGAGAACGTGTATCCGATCATGGCGCCTGACGGTGCGGTGCTTGGCGTGAACGTCACCGTCGAAGAGATCACCGGCGAGAAGCGCCTCAACGACGCGCTGCAGGACAGCGAGCGCCGCGAACGCGAGCGCGCCGCGGAGCTGGAAGCCCTGATGGACGCCGTGCCCGCCGCGATCTTCATGACCCGCTCCCCGCGTTGCGAGGACGTCACCGGGAACCGCGAAGTCATGCGGATGCTGCGCATGCGCCCGGGCGAGCCCATTTCGCTCGCATCGCCTGGAGAACATTCGTACAAGCTGCGCCGCCACGGCAAGGACTGCGCGATCGACAGCCTGCCCCTGCAGATGGCCGCTGCCGGCATCCCGGTGCGCGGCGACGAGCTCGAGGTGCATTTCGAGAATGGCGAGATCGTGCATATCCTGGTCAATGCCGCGCCGCTGCGCGACGCCGCCGGCGACCTGGCCGGCGCCGTCAGCTCCTTCGTCGACATCACTGCGCAGAAGCAGGTGTCAGGCCTGCTGCGCGAAGACAGCCGGCGCAAGGACGAGTTCATCGCGACCCTGGCGCACGAACTGCGCAATCCGCTGGCCGCGATCCGCACCGCCCTCGACCTCATGAAGGTATCGCCGCCCGGGGCGCCGGCGCTGGGGCGGACGCACGAGATCATGGATCGCCAGCTCGGACACCTGGTGCGCCTGATCGACGACCTGCTCGACGTCAGCCGCATCAATACCGGCAAGCTGGAACTGGTCAAGGAAAACGCGATGCTCGCCGAGGTGATCGACAGCGCGCTGCAGGTCAGCGGTCCCTGCATCGCCGCCGCCGGCCACACGCTCGAGCTCCAGCTGCCGCCGGAACCGTGCAGCGTGAAGGTCGACCGTGTCCGCATCGAGCAGGTATTGACGAACCTTCTGACCAACGCCGCCAAGTACACGCCGGCCGGCGGCCACATTCGCGTGAGCGCCGCGGCGGAAGGCAGGCTGGCGGCGATCCGCATTGCCGACAATGGGATCGGCATCGACGCGGCCACCTTGCCCACGCTGTTCGAAGTCTTCAGCCAGGCCGAGTCGGGACGCGCGATGCGCCGCGGCGGCATCGGCATCGGCCTGTGCCTGGCGCGCCGGCTGGTGACGCTGCACGGCGGCACGCTCACGGCCAGCAGCGGCGGCCCCGGGTGCGGGAGCACCTTCACGATCCGCCTGCCGCTGTCCGCGGCGTCACCGCCTGTCCCGGCCCCGGCCCCGGCGCAGGCCTCCAGGCCGGACGGCTGCCTGCCGGCCACCCGGCGCCGCATACTCGTCGTCGAGGACAATCCCGACCTTGCACGTTCCTTCTCCATGCTGCTGGCCAGTTGCGGCCACGAGGTCGAACTCGTGCACACGGGGGCCTCGGCCATCGGGCGCGGCCCGCTGTTCCGGCCCGAGATCGTGTTCATGGACCTGGGGCTGCCGGACATCGGCGGCTGCGACGTGGCGCGCGCCTTCCGCCAGGATGAGGCCATGCGCGGCGCGTTCCTGGTTGCCGTCACCGGGTGGGGCGCCTTGAACGACCGTGAGGCGACCGGCCGCGCCGGTTTCGACATGCACCTGACGAAGCCCGTCGGCATCGATGCGATCGTGGAGGTGCTTGCCCGCCTGCCGCTGGCACACGCCGAGGAGATGGCCTGACGCCAGGCGGTGCTTGGCGCCGATCAAACACATCCTCGACGTGGACGCGCACACTGGCTGATGCTGTGCCCTTCCAGTCCGTGCCACTACAACGAGGTCAAACATGGTCAAACTCCCTGGCAGCATGCCGGCTCCCATGGCCGACGCGCATTCCATCGGCCCGGTGCCGGCCGACGAACGATTCGAGATCACCGTGGCCGTGCGCGGCCGCGCGGCGCCCCAGCTGCATGGGATGCAGGCCGCGCTGCCGCAGCGCCGCTACCTGACGCGCGAGGAATACGCGGCCGCGCACGGCGCCAGCGAAGCCGACCTGGATGCCGTCGCCGACTTTGCCCGCAAGGCCGGCATGGCCGTGGTCGAGCGCAGGCCGGCGGCGTGCAGCATCGTCCTGTCGGTCACCGCGGCCCAGGTCGGCGCCGCCTTCCATACCGGGATCGAGCGGGTCGAGCATGCGGCCGGCATCTCGCGCCGCCGCACGGCGCCCGTGCAAGTGCCGCCGGAACTGGCCGACATCGTCGTCGGCGTGTTCGGGATCGAGGACACGCCCATCGCGCGTCCCTACTACCGCTTCGCCACCCCGCCGATGCAGGCCGCCGACGAGCGCGCCGCCGCAGCCGCCTTCACCCCGCCCGACATCGCCACGCTCTACGATTTCCCGCAGGGGCTGGACGGCAGCGGCCAGTGCATCGCCATCATCGAACTCGGGGGCGGCTACCGGACCTCGGACCTGAACGCCTACTTCCGCAGCCTGAACCTGCCGACGCCGAAAGTCACGGCGGTGTCGGTGGACGGCGGCCGCAACAGCCCCTCGCTGCCGTGGAGCGCAGACGCCGAGGTGATGCTCGACATCGAGATCGCCGGTGCGGTGGCGCCGGGCGCGTCGATTGCCGTCTACTTCGCGCCGAACAGCGAGCAGGGCTTCCTGGACGCCATCGGCGCGGCGGTGCACGACAGCGTCAACAAACCTTCGGTGATCTCGATCAGCTGGGGTGCGCCGGAGAAGGACTGGTCGGAACAGGGCCTGCAGGCCATGGACCAGGCCTTCCAGGCAGCGGCGACGCTGGGCGTGACGGTGTGCTGCGCCTCCGGCGATGCCGGCTCCAGCGACCAGAATCCGCAGAATGGCACGCCGGATGGCCTGATGCATGCCGACTTCCCGGCATCCAGCCCTTACGTGCTGGCTTGCGGCGGCACCCGCCTGGTCGCCAACGGCGGCGCCATCGACAGCGAAACGGTGTGGAACGACGACGTCCAGACCAGCGCCACCGGCGGCGGCGTCAGCGACGTGTTCGAGCTGCCGGCTTATCAGGACAGTGCGAACGTGCCGCGCTCGGGCAACGCGGGCAGGCGCATCGGACGCGGCGTGCCCGACGTCGCCGGGAATGCCTCGCCCTCGACCGGCTACCGGGTGCGGGTCGACTTCCTGAACTTCGTGGTGGGCGGCACCAGCGCCGTCTCGCCGCTGTGGGCGGGCCTGGTGGCACGCTTCAACCAGCGCCTGGCGACGCCGGTGGGCTGGCTCAATCCGCTGCTCTACGGGCCGGTGGCCGGCACCGGCGCCTTCCGCGACATCACCTCGGGGAACAATGGCGCGTATGCGGCGGCGCCGGGCTGGGACGCCTGCACCGGCTGGGGTTCGCCGGTCGGCAGCAGGCTGCTGGCGGCGCTCCAGGCCTCATAGTCGTGTTGCGTGCGGCCGCGTACGGACGGCCCCGGCGCCGTCCGGCACACTGCACGCATGGAATCCAGTGAGCTTGACAAGCCGTCACCGGAAGCCTCGGCCAGGCTCTCGAAGCTGGGGCCGGGGCTGATCACCGGCGCGGCCGACGATGACCCGAGCGGCATCGCGACCTATTCGCAGGCCGGCGCCCGCTTCGGCTTCAACCTGTTGTGGACACTGCTGCTCACCTATCCGCTGATGGCGGCGATCCAGGTCATCAGCGCGCACATCGGCCGGGTCACCGGGCGCGGGCTGGCCACCAACCTGCAGCGCTTCGCACCGCGCCAGCTGGTCTGGCTGATCGTTGGCCTGCTGCTCATCGCGAACGTCATCAATATCGCCGCCGATATCGCGGCGATGGGCGACGCCATGGTGCTGGTCGCGCCCGGCAAGTCCCATTACTACGCAGTGGCGTTTGGCGTGCTGTCGGTGCTGCTGCAGGTGTTCGTGCCTTACCAGCGCTACGTCAACCTGCTGAAGTGGCTGACGCTGGTGCTGCTGGCCTACGTCGCCACGGTGTTCGTGGTGCGCGTGCCCTGGGCCGAGGTGCTGCGCTCGACGGTATGGCCGCAGCCGGTGTGGCACAAGGAATACCTGACCACCATCGTCGCCGTGTTCGGCACCACCATCAGCCCCTACCTGTTCTTCTGGCAGGCCGCCCAGGAAGTCGAGGAGCTGCGCGCCGACGCCGACGCCCAGCCGCTGCGGCGCGCGCCCGAACAGGTCAAGGCGCAGTTCCGGCGCATCCGCTTCGACACCCTGGTCGGCATGGCGGTTTCGAACCTGGTCGCCTTCTTCATCATGCTGACCACCGCGACGACCCTGCATGCGCATGGCGCAGTCGACCTGCAGTCATCGGCCCAGGCGGCGTCGGCGCTGAAGCCTGTCGCCGGCGAGCTGGCCTTCATGCTGTTCGCGGCCGGCATCGTCGGCACCGGCCTGCTGGCGATTCCGGTGCTGGCCGGGTCGGCCGCCTATGCGATGGCCGGCACCTTCCACTGGAAGAGCAGCCTGGAAAGTAAGTTCTCGGCCGCGCGCAAGTTCTACGCCATCATCATCGTCGCCACCCTGGCCGGCGTCGGCATCAACTTCGTTCCGATCGATCCGATCAAGGCGCTGTACTGGAGCGCGGTGCTGAATGGGGTGATCGCGGTGCCGGTCATGGTGATCATGATGGCGGTGGCCTCCAGCGACAAGATCATGGGCAGCCTGAAGATCAAGGGCCGCCTGCGCGCGCTGGGCTGGCTGTGCACGGCGGTGATGGCGGTGGCGGTGCTGTCCATGTTCGGCGCCGCCGTCCTGCACTGATTGCGCCGCTTACTGGAAGGTAGTCTCGCGCTCCGGCGTGGCGCTGATGCGGTGGATGGCCAGGTCGGCGCCGTCGAATTCCTGCTCGGCGTCGAGACGCAGGCCGACCGTCTTCTTCAGCACCCCGTACACGATCCAGCTGCCCAGGACCGCAATCACGATGCCGAGCACGGTGCCGGCAAGCTGCGACAGCAGCGACACCCCGCCCAGGCCGCCCAGCGCGCGGCTGCCGAAGATCCCGGCCGCGATGCCGCCCCAGGCGCCGCACAGGCCGTGCAGCGGCCACACGCCCAGCACGTCGTCGATGCGCCAGCGGTTCTGCGCCAGCGTGAACAGCGACACGAAGATGCCGCCGGCCACCGCGCCGGTGACCAGTGCGCCGAGCGGATGCATGAGGTCGGAGCCGGCGCACACCGCCACCAGGCCGGCCAGCGGGCCGTTGTAGACGAAGCCGGGGTCGTTGCGGCCCATGACGAAGGCGGTCAGGGTGCCGCCGGTCAGCGCCATCAGCGAATTCACGGCCACCAGGCCGTTCATCTTGTCCAGCGTTTGCGCGCTCATCACGTTGAAGCCGAACCAGCCGACGGTCAGGACCCAGGCGCCCAGCGCCAGGAAGGGGATGTTCGAGGGCGGGTGGGCGGCGATGCGCCCGTCCTTGGCGTAGCGGCCGCGCCGCGCACCGAGCAGCAGCACCGCCGGCAGCGCGGCCCAGCCGCCCACCGCGTGCACCACCACCGAGCCGGCGAAGTCGTGGAAGGGGGCTCCAAAGCTGGCCTGCAGCCAGTCTTGGATGCCGAACCTGTTATTCCAGGCGATCCCCTCGAAGAAGGGATAAATGAAGCCGACCAGGATGAAGGTGGCCGCCATCTGCGGGTGGAACTTGGCGCGCTCCGCGATGCCGCCGGAGATGATGGCCGGGATTGCCGCCGCGAAAGTCAGCAGGAAGAAGAACTTCACGAGTTCGTAGCCGTTCTTCGCCACCAGCGTGTCCGTGCTGCCGAAGAAGTGCATGCCATAGGCAATGCCATAGCCGACGAAGAAATAGGCGATGGTCGAGACGGCAAAGTCGATCAGGATCTTCACCAGCGCGTTCACCTGGCTCTTGCGGCGCACGGTGCCCAGCTCGAGGAAGGCGAAGCCGGCATGCATGGCCAGAATCATGATCCCGCCGAGCAGGATGAAAAGCGCGTCGGCCCCGGTTTTGTAGGCATCCATCGGTACTGCTCCCAAAAAGTGCGTTTGTTTTGCTGTAGCACTTCTTGTTAGCAATAAGCGTTCCAATTTGGGGAGCAGAGTGGTGCAGGGATGCACCGCAGGGGCGCAGGCCCTTGGCGGCGCCCTTGTTCGTGTGCGCGTGCACCGCCGTGGTGCACGCGTGCGCCAAAATGGCCCTATTGCAGGTCGATCCGGCCGTACACGCCGTGCGCCTCGTCGCCGGGCCCGGCGGTGTAGAACAGGGTATTGGTGGGCTGGTTGTTGACGCCATTGCCGAAAGCAATGCCCCACAGGCCGTCGATGACGATGGGTGCGCCGCCGCTCCTGGACAGCGTGCCGGCGAAGGCGCCGGTGTCGGCATTGTAGGCGTTGATCTTGCCATCGCCGAAGTTCGCCACCAGCAGCATATTGCCGGCGCCGCCGAAGTTGGCCGGCGCCATCGCCAGACCCCAGGGCGCGTTCAGGGCGCCGCCGTTGTTGACAAGGCGCTTGACCAGCGCGCCGCCGGCATCGAACACGTCGACGATGCCGAGGCCCGCGCCCTTGTTTTCTTCCGTGCTGCCGGCAGCGCGCTGCGCATAGGCGACGTAGATGCGGCCGCCGATGGCCTGGATGCCGAAGGGCGCATAGCCGGCGGGCAGGTTGGGATCGCTGAAGCTGCCGCCGGGCAGCGTCACCGGCTTCCAGGTGCTGTCGTAGACGTCGATCCTGCCGTTGCGGAAATCGGCCGCATACAAATAGCTCGCGCCCGAGAAGCTTGCGGTGGCGAGCCCCTTGTAGACCGCGCCGCCGGCGCCGGTATCGACCGCGACGATGGCGTTGTTGCGGTTGACCGCCGGCGACCAGCCGGACAGCGTGCCGTTTTCGCTGGCGAAGATGAAGGCGCTGCCGCCGCTGACACCGTTCTGCGTCACCTGGAAGGTAGTGCCGCTGTTGAAGACGATACCGGTCGGATTCGATGTGCCCGCGCTGCCCGGCGGGATGGCGACGACCAGGGTTTGCGGTACGCCGTTGCCGTCGTAGAGCGTCGAGGTGGCGCTGCCGTTGTTCGCCACCCAGACGAAGCCGGTCGGGTTGAAGGCGATGCCCCAGGCGTTGACCAGCTTGGGGTCGAGGTGTTCCGCGCCCGTGCCGCTGTCCGCCACCAGGGTACGCGTGACGAAGGCGCTGGCGATGGTGGGCGTGACCACCGGCGGCGGTGTGGTCGACGACATCGGCATGCCGTCGCCGCCACCGCCGCCGCAGGCGACGAGGACGGCGGCCAGGCCGGCGCCGAACAGGCCGGCCTTCAGGCAGGCGGCCGCTTTGGATTGGATGCGCATGATGACTCCTTGATGGCATTGGAGGGAAGGGCATTCGGTTAATGCCGTCCAGGCCCTGCAAGGTTCAATTTGTCAGAAGCGGATGCCGGCGCTGCCGGTTAATGCGCGTGCCCTCGGCGGCCCGTTGCCCGCTTCGCGCAGGAGCGTCTGCCAGCCCAGCTGCAGGCTGACATCGCCCAGCGTGGCGGCCAGCCCGACGCGCAGGTCGGCGCGCGTGTCCGTATCGTCGCCGAAGCTGTGCAGCAGGCCTGCGTGGAAGGTCAGCCTGAGGCGCTCGCCGAGCGGGTGGAAGGCGTTCAGGTCGAGGTAGGCGCTGCGGTTTTCGCCGTAGTAGGCGGGCGACAGGAACAGGCGGGCACTGGCCCGGTCCAGCGCCAGGCCGGCGTGGAATTCGTAGTAGTCGTATTCGTGATCGCGCGAGAAGGAAGCGCGGCTGATGCCGGCGTCCCAGGTGAGGCCGGAAGGCAGCTGGCCTGCGCGGCCGCCGTACACGATCGACTCGGACTGGCGGCGATCGCCCAGGGTGGCCGGCGACAGGAAGCCGCCCAGGTACCAGCCGCCCGGCGCATCGTGATCGACCCGCAGCTGCAACGCCGGATGGGCGCCAAGCGAAATGCCGCGCACCGCGTATTCGGATACCAGGGCCAGGTTGGCGCTGGTCTGGGCTGCGGCGGGCCAGGCCGCACAGGCCAGCGAAAGACAGGCAAGGGCGAGCAGGCCGCGAGGGATTAACGGAGAAGTTCGGCTGTCGTTGCGGCGGTCGAGGGACATAGGCAAACGCATGCTCCGGCGGCGCGCGCAATGGTCGCGCATGCGTCTATGCTACCAGCTTGCTCCTGGCGCGCACCGCCCTCGTGTGCAACCGGGCTGGTACGCGCCGCCGTCACGAAGGCGCGCCGCCATGGCAAGGCCGGCGCAGGGCGCAGCTCGACCAGCAGCGCGGCCAGCCCGGCGACCTGGGCCGCGGCGTACGAGGAACCGGTCACCATGCCCCAGCGCGCCCCGGGCAGCGGCGCCGGGATGTCGGCGTCGGGCGCTTGCAGGGTGCCGTCGGGAAGAGGGCGTCGGTCGCTGGCTGCCGTCACCGCGATCACGCCGGGCCAGGCGGCGGGAAAACCGCCGTCGGCACGCTCCGGGTCCACCGCGGCGACCACGGCGGTGCCGCGCGCCAGGGCGGTGTCGATCAGGGTCTGCAGCAAGCGGTCCGGCGGCCCGCCCAGGCTGAGGTTGATGACCCGCGCATCGTTGATGACGGCGAAATGCAGGGCCTTGCCCAGGGTGAAGCTGTTGCAGCGGGTCTCCTGGCGTGCGGCTTCCCAGCAGGCGCGCAAGGCCATCAGCCTGGCTTGCGGGGCCACCCCGGCGATGCCCAGTCCGTTGCCGGCGCGCGCAGCGACGATGCCGGCCACTGCGGTGCCATGGCTTTCCGCCGCATCCGGAACCGTATCGACGAAATTCTGGCGCAGCGCCACCTGCCCGGCCAGGTCCGGGTGGGCAGCGTCGACACCGCTGTCCACCACCGCCACCACCACCTTGCGCCCGGTGCTGGCGCGGTGCAGCTCGGTCAGGCGCCAGGCGCGCGCGGCCGGCTGCAAGGGTAATAAAGGATCGCCGCCACGGCCGTTCGCGCCGCCAAGGCCGCGGTACTCGTTGACCGCCTGAGCCCAGGCCACGCGCGGGTCGCGCCCGAGCGCGTCGAGCACGCGCGCCAGCGGTGCGCTGCCCGGGTCTTCCATCACGAAACAGTCGATGCCGATCGCCGGCATCGGCCAGTCGTCCACCAGCTTGAGCCCGTAGGCCGCGGCCAGCTCCGTGGCCTGGCGGCGCCGCGCGGCGCGGGTGCCGTCGTCGGCATAGCCGCCGCCATAGCTGCTGTCCGGCCGGTAGTGCGGCGGCGGCAGGCGCAGCATGACCAGCAGCTGGCGCGAGGCGCCGGCCGCAGGCGTGCCGGCTGCAATGGCCTCGGCTGCCTGGACGCCGCAGGGCAGGGCGCAGCAGGCCAGCCAGCATGCCAGGATGGCGGCGAGCAGGGCTTTCAAGGCTGCGTCTCCGCGGCCAGCGGTTCGGCCAGCACGACGGCCGCCTCGGCGCGCAGGCTGGCCAGCACGGCCCTGGTGTCGGCGCCGTCGACCAGCCAGGCATCGCTGGCGGTCGGCCCGCCGGCCAGGTGGCCACCGCTGTCGCGCACGATGCGGCGCAGCTCGCGCTCCGGCGTCTCCGGTCGGAACACGACCACGATGCGGGCGGATGCCGGTGCGGATGCGCCGAGCCCGCGATAGGCGCTGTCCGGTTGCTGCGGACGGACCAGCAACAGGGCCAGCACGGCGATCAGGCAGGCCTGCAGCCCCACGGCGTAACGCAGCCAGCCATGGTCGTTGGCGGCGATGCGCGCGCGCCAGCGCTCCATCACGCCGACCGGTGGCGCGGCCGCGGCCGGCGTCGGGAGCGGGGCGGCGTCGAGGCGCGGCAGCACGCGCGCGAGGGCGCGGTCCACATCGCAGGCGGGCGCCGGGCCGGAGCCGGCGTCATGTACGGCCTGCAGCAGGTCGACGTCCTCGCGGCAGCGTGTGCAGCTGTGCAGGTGGGCGCGCAGCCGTTCCGCCTCGATGCCGTCCAGGCTGCCGTTGACGAGCCAGGGCAGGGCTTCCTGCGCTGCCTTATGCTCATTGCGTTGACTGCCGTCGAGTGCGCTCATGTCCTGGCCTCCAGTTGCCGCCCCAGCAGCAAGGCAAGCCGGCGCCGCGCGTGGAACAGGCGCGTCTTGACCGTGTTGACGGGGCATTCCATGATATCCGCGATCTCCGCATACGCCATGTCGTGATAGAAGGTCAGCTGGAAGGCCGCGCGCTGCTCCAGCGGCAGTGCGGCGAGCGCGGCATCGACCGCATGGCTGAGGCTCAGCTGTTCGAACTGCCATTCCGGCTGCCAGCTCGCGTCGCTCTCCCTGGCTTCCTCGAGGGATTCCAGAGGCTCATCCAGCCCGTGCAAGGCCTTGCACGCCTTGCGGTAGGCGATCGCGAACACCCAGGTCGAGACCTTGCAGCTGCCGTCGTAGCTGTCCGCCTTCTGCCACACCACCAGCATCGTGTCGTTGACGAGCTCCTCGATCAGCGGGACGCTGCGCGTCATGCGGTGCAGGAAGCGCGTCAGGCGCGGGAAATAGGCGCGGTACAGGATTTCGAAGGCGTGACGGTTCCCGGCCGCGATACGGCCGAGCAGCTCCGCCTCCCCATCCGTCTGCCTGTCGCGCATTCGGTCTCCTTGTTGACGGTGAATACCTCCTTGCCGCCAAAAGGTTCAAACGATTCAGCGGTAGTGTCGCAAAAAGTCGAGCAAGACGCGCGCCGCGATGTCGGCATCGTCCGCCGTCATGGTCTCCAGCGGATTATGGCTGATGCCGCCGTTGCCGCAGCGCGTGAACAGCATTGCAACCTCGGTCACGGCCGCCATCGCCATCGCATCGTGGCCGGCGCCGGACAGCAGGTCGAAGCGCGGCAGGCCGGCGCGCTGTACGGCCTCGCCCAGCTGGTCCATCAGGCGCGGGGCGCAGGGCGCGGCTTGGGCCTCGACCAGCTGCTCGACGCTGAATTCGATGCCGCGCCGCGCGCAGATGGCCTCGATGCCGTCCATGACATCCTTCACTGCCGCGGTGCGCTCGGCGTCGGTGGCCGAGCGGATGTCGAGCGACAGGCGGCAGCGGCCCGGCACCACGTTGACCGAACCGTCCGGCACCGCAAGCTGGCCGACCGTGCCGACCAGGGTGCCCTTGCCGGAGCAGCGCTGCTCGACCAGCAGCACGATCTCGGCCGCCGCGGCGGCGGCATCACGCCGCATATACATCGGAGTGGTGCCGGCGTGGCTGGCCAGCCCTTCCAGCTCGACCAGGTAGCGCGAGCTGCCGGCAATCGCCGTGACGACGCCCAGCGCCAGGCCTTTTTCCAGCAGCACCGGCCCCTGCTCGATGTGGACTTCGACATAGCCGAGCAGCTTTGCCGGATCGCGCGCGATGGCCGGGATCTGTTGCGGATCGTGGCCGGCCTGCTGCAGGGCCTCGCGCATCGTCACGCCGGCGGCATCCTGGCGCTCCAGCAGGGACAGGTCGAAATGCCCCGTCACCGCATGGCTGCCGAGGAAGGTGGAACGAAAGCGCACGCCTTCCTCTTCCGCAAAGCCGATGACTTCGAGGTGGTAGGGCAGGCGCTCGCCGCGCGCGTGCAGATCCTTCACGATCGCGATCGGCAGCAGGATGCCGAGGCGGCCGTCGTACTTGCCGCCGTTGCGCACGGTGTCGTAGTGGGAGCCGGTGATCAGCGTTTTCGCAGCCGGGTCGAGGGCGGCGTAGCGGCCGACCACGTTGCCGACCGCGTCGATGTGCACGTCCATGCCGGCATCAACCATCCAGCCGGCGATTCGCGCGGCGGTCTGCAGGTGGCCCGGCGTCATGTAGGCGCAGGTCAGGCCCTGCTCGTCGTCCGAGATGGCGCCGATCTCTTCGCACCATGCCATGATGGCCGGGCCGTAGGCCAGCTCGACGCCCAGCAGCGCGTTCAGGCGGATCTCGGCGATGCGGTGCACCTGGCGCAGCGCTTCCTGCAGCTCGTCCTGGCGGCGCTGCTTGAGGCGCCGCTCGAAGGTCGCGATGATGGCCTGGCGCGTCAGACCCTTGCCGGTCGGGCCCTTCACCGCGAGGATGAAGGGGAAGCCGAACTTGTCGTTGTAGGCGGCGTTCAGGCGGTGGAGAAGCGCGAATTCCTCGGGGCTGCAGCGGTCCAGGCCGGAGGCCGCCTGCTCGCCGGTCGACTCCGCCGTGAGTTCGCCCGCGATCGCGGCCTTGCCGGCCAGCTCCGGGTGGGCGCGCAGCAGGGACAGCTGCTCGTCTTCGCTGGCTTGCGTGACGGCGTCCTGCAGCGCCAGCTTGAGGGCGGCCAGGCTGGCGAAGGGACGGTGGGCGGCGGCGCGCTCCGGAATCCACGGCGAATGCTCGTAGATGCCGCGTAGCTGGTCGACGAAGCTGGCGGTGTCGCAGCTGTTCAGGTGGGCTAGGGTAGTCATGGCGTGATGATAAATCCTGCAGATGTCCCGTTCATATGCTAACCCTGATGATCGTTATTCGGGTTTGACCAGCGCTTTCGCGGCAGCGGTAATCTGGTCCCGCAGCCACTTGTGCTCCGGCGACTGGTGCACCCGCTGATGCCACAGCTGATAGAAGCGCATCGGCGGGAACTTGATCGGCACCGTGAAATTCTTCAGCGGCAGGGTGCGTTCGTAGAAGCGGATAAACTGGCGGCCGGTGGTCAGCACCAGGTCGGTCTGGGTCAGCATGTAGGGGATCAGGCCGAAGTAGGGCGATTCGACCGCCACCTTGCGCTGCAGGCCTTCGCGCTCCAGGAAAGCGTCGATGACGCCGTGGTAGCCCGGCAGCATGGGCGAGGGCGCCACGTGCGGCAGGCTGAGGTAGTCTTCGAGCGTCATCGCGTCGCCAGCAGTGCGCTTGGCGTAGGCGCTGTCGGCGCGCATGGTGCAGATGATCGGATCCTCGAACAGCTTGGAGATGTGCAGGTGGGCGGGCGGCTCGTCCCAGTTGGCGATCACCAGGTCGATCTCGCCGTCCGACAGCATGCGCAGGTAATCCGTGCCGGCGCCCAGGTGGTGAATGGCGACTTTGCTGTTCGGCGCGCCGCGCCGGATCGAGGCCACCACATTCGGCAGGAACTGCGTGTCCAGGTAGTCGGGTGCGGCAATGTGGAAGGTGCGCGCCGCCTGCTCGGGCACGAAGGGCGACTTCTTGATGAACAGGCTCTCGGTTTCGTCGAGGATGCGCTTGGCCGGCTTGAGCAGGCTCTCGCCGTGCTGGGTCGGCACCATGCCGCGCGCGCCGCGCACCAGCAACGGATCGCCAGTCAGCTCGCGCAGTTTGCGCAGCGAAGCCGAGATCGAAGGCTGCGGCTGGTTCAGTTTCAGGGCCACGCGCGACACGTTCTTCTCCACCAGCAGCAGGTAGAGGATGCGGATCAGGTGCAGGTCGAGGTGCTGGGGCAGGCTGCTCATGAAGATTCGATTCGTATATGCGTGTGCTTATGTTGAATATACGGTATTTTTCATGTTGAATAAATGGAAACCGGTTTATCTTGTGGTAATCACGCGCAGTCTGCTCTAGAAAAAGGATTCAAATGGAATACCTGCTTCCCTACGGCCTCGAATGGATGAACCTGCTGGTTCGCTGGCTGCACATCATTACCGGCATCGCCTGGATCGGCGCTTCCTTCTATTTCGTCTGGCTCGACAACTCGCTGCGGCCACCGGCGCCTGGCGGCGAACTGGCGAAGAAGGGCGTGGCCGGCGAGTTGTGGGCGGTGCATGGCGGCGGCTTCTACAACCCGCAAAAATACCTGGTCGCCCCCGCCGAGCTGCCGGCCGACCTGCACTGGTTCAAGTGGGAAGCCTATTCGACCTGGCTGTCGGGCTTCGCGCTGCTGACCATCGTGTATTACTTCAATGCCCAGGCCATGATGGTCGACCGCGGCGTGGCCGACCTGTCGAGCTGGCAGGCGGTGGGCATCGGCCTCGGCAGCCTGGTGGTGGGCTGGGTGGTCTACGACCTGCTGTGCCGCTCGAAACTGGGCAAGCACGACCTGGCCTTCGGCGCCGTCGTCTTCGCCCTGCTGGTCGGCGCGACCTGGGTGCTGACCCACTACCTGAGCGGGCGCGCGGCCTACATCCACGTCGGCGCGATGATCGGCACCATCATGGTCGCCAACGTGGCCATGGTCATCATTCCGGGCCAGCGCAAGATGGTGAATGCGATGATCGCCGGCGAGAAGCCCGACCCCATCTACGGCATCCGCGGCAAGCAGCGCAGCGTGCACAACAACTACTTCACCTTGCCGGTGCTGTTCATCATGATCAGCAACCACTTCGCGATGACCTACCGCCACGAGCATGCCTGGGCGGTGCTGGCCGGGATCATGCTGGCCGGCGTCTTCATCCGCCACTTCTTCAACCTGCGCCACAAGGGCCGGGTCGAATGGCAGTATCCTGCGGTGGGCGTGGTGCTGCTGCTGGCGGTGGCGATCGCGATCGCGCCGAAACCGCCGGCTGCTTCGGCTGCTTCGACCGGCGCCAACGCCAATGTGGGCGCACAGTTTGCCGCGGTCCAGGGCATCATCCAGCAGCGCTGCGTATCCTGCCATGCGGCGCATCCGACGCAGCCCGGCTTCGCCACCGCGCCGGCCGGCGTGATGCTGGACGACCCGCACGGGATCTCGCAGAACGCGCAGCGCATCTACCAGCAGGCGGTGCAGCTGAAGGCCATGCCGCTGGCGAACATGACGAACATGACGGACGCCGAACGCGCCAGGCTTGCAGCCTGGTTCGAGAGCGGCGCCCAAACTGGAACCAATTGAGCTGACCATGGAACAAGCACAAGAAAAACTGCTGCAATGGATCGACGCCCACTTCGACGAAGAGGTGGCTTTCCTGCAGGAGATGATCCGCATCCCGACCGACACCCCGCCCGGCAACAACGCGCCGCACGCGGACGCGGTGGCCGAGAAGGTGGCGGCGTATGGCTGGCAGGCCGAGAAGCACGCCGTGCCCGAGGAGCGCGTGCGCGACTACGGCATGCAGAGCATCACCAACCTGATCGTGCGCCGCCCCTACGCCGCGGGCGGACCGACCGTGGCCCTGAATGCCCATGGCGACGTGGTGCCGCCGGGCGAGGGCTGGACCAAGCCTCCCTACGGCGGCGTGATCGAGGACGGTTTCATCTACGGCCGCGCGGCGGCAGTATCGAAGAGCGACTTCGCCACCTTCATCTTCGCCACGCGCGCGCTCGAATCCCTGGGTGTGCCGCTGAAGGGTGCGCTGGAGCTGCACTTCACCTACGACGAGGAATTCGGCGGCCTGCTCGGTCCCGGCTACCTGCTGGAACAGAACCTGACCAAGCCCGACTTCGTGATCGCCGCCGGCTTTGCCTACGATATCGTCACCGCCCACAACGCCTGCCTGCAGCTGGAGATCACGGTGCACGGCAAGGCCGGCCATGGCGCGATGCCGGAGACGGCGGTCGATGCCTTGCAGGCCGCGACGCGCATCCTGAATGCGATTTACGGCCAGCTGCCCGAGCTCAAGAAGATCAAGTCGCAAGTCCCCGGCATCGATTCCCCCACCATGCTGGTCGGCCGCATCGACGGCGGCACCAACACCAATGTGGTGCCGGGCAAGGTGGTCATGAAGATGGACCGCCGCATGATCCCGGAAGAAGATCCGGTGGCGGTGGAAGCCCAGGTGCGCGCGCTGATCGAGGATGCGGTGAAGGACTGCCCCGGCATCCGCCTCGAGATCCGGCGCCTGCTGCTGTCGCACGCGCTGCGGCCGCTGGCGGGCGGCGAAAAACTGGTCGAGAGCCTGCAGCGCAACGGCCAGGCCGTCATGGGCGAAGCGCCGCAAGCCAAGGGCACGCCGCTGTACGCGGATGCGCGCCTGTACGGCGAGCGCGGCATCCCGGCCGTGCTGTATGGCGCCGGACCGCGCACGGTGCCGGAATCGAATGCCAAGAAGGCGGACGAGAAGCTGAACCTCGAAGACCTGCGCAAGGCGACCAAGGTGGTGGCGCTGAGCTTGCTCGATCTGCTGGGAGAGTGAAGGCGCCGGCCGGCGCCGTGACAAAGCGTGGATTTTCCGGGCCCTCTTGCTTGCTATCCTGCTGATCTTGCAAACGGATAGCAAAGAGATCGGCCATGAATATCGCGTTCTTCGTCTTGCCAGTGCTGCTGGTGCTGGTGCTGCTCATGAAGCTGGTGCTTGCCAATGCAGGCAAGCGCGCGCCGGAGCCGAAATACAAACGCAGCCCCATCATGACGGAGAACGAGCTGGAGTTTTTCGGCCGGCTGGTCGCCGCCCTGCCGGAGCATTACATCTTTCCCCAAGTGGCGATGTCGGCCCTGCTGGCACCCGCCAACACGGACCGCAAGCAGGCGCACAGCGACCGGCTGCGCATCGCACAGCAGCGCATCGACTACGTGGTCTGCAACAGGCGCTGCGAAGTCGTCGCCGTCGTCGAGCTGGACGACCGCACCCATTCGAAGGTGAAGGACCAGCTGCGCGACGGCCGCCTGGAGCAGGCCGGCTTCAGGACGGTGCGTTTCCAGTCGCGCCAGAAGCCGCCGGCGGCCGAGATCCGCGCCGCCATTCTTCCGCCGGCGGTTTCGCCCACCGCGCCGGTCCCGGCCGCCGCCGCTCCTGTCGAAGTACAGGCCTGATTCCTACTGCCGTGCCCCGCGCGGCACGATCGCAAACTGCGGCGCCGTCCCGTAATCGGGCTTGACGCTGCGCGCCATGAACCTGCGCCACGCTTCCTGTCCCGCCTTGCCGCCGACGTCGGCCGCATAGGCCAGCGCCGGCTGCAGGTTGGCGGGAAAGCCGCCGGTGCTGTCCGCGTAGCCGGTCATTTCTCCGCGTTTGAGCTTGAGGGCCTGTGCCAGCTCGCTGCTGTCGCAGTCCAGCCTGGCGATTTCGGGCGGCAGGCTGGCCTTCCAGGCTTCCGCCATGCTCGCGTAGACGGGGGAGGTCGAGGACTCGCGCACGATGAGCGTGTAGATGGAGGCGTTGATCCAGCAGGCGCCGGGCGCCGTCATGCGCAGGATCGGGAACTTCGCTTTCCAGGCCAGCAGGCGCTTGGCATCCTCGAATCCGAAGTCGGCAAGATGGCCCACCGCGGCGGTGAAGAAGTCATCCATCCACGGCGCCACGCCGGTGCCATTGTTGTAGACGAAGGCGTAGCCGTTGGCGATGAAGCCCAGCTTGTTCGCCTTGGGGTTGTCGGTGTACTCGGCGTTGTACCAGTCCAGGTTACTCTTGAGGATGCGCTGGAAGTCCTTCTTCAAGGGATCGGCGTCCGGCGCGATGTAAGCAGCTTCGCCCAGCGTACGCAAGCCCCAGGCCTGGCCGCGCACCTGCTCGGGCTTGAGCAGGCCCTTGATGTTTTCGCGGTAGCTCGGATTGGAATGGAGCACGTCGAACATCGCCCAGAATTCCAGCTCTTCCAGGTAATAGAAGTCGCCGGTCAGCAAATAGGGCAGGTAGGCGAAGGAGGGCTGGTGCGACACGTCCTGCACATAGGGAGTCTTGCAGGCGTCCTTGGGACAGGGCGGGAAGGCTTCCGATTTGCCGGTCTTCGGGTTCCGGGTGTCGCTCGCTTCCCCGACGATGGTCATGTAGGGGAAGTCGATCAGGCTGACGGGCCGGCCGGTGTTGCGGTTGCGGTAGTGCACGGACCAGCTGCCCGCCAGCTCGGCGGTGCCGAGCGTGACTTCCGCGGCGCGCTTGTCCATGCTGAGCAGGTGCATCGCGGCCCAGCCGGGCAGCAGGCCGATGTCGTTGCGCCCGCCGGTGGTCGGCATGTAGGCGACCGCCAGGCCGATGCCCATCGGTTCCGTCTTCGCCCCGTTCCAGCCTGCCTTCAGCTCGGCCAGCGCACGGTCGGCAACCTGCACCGAGCGGTCATAGTTCGGCAGCGCGCGCGAGGCCATCAGATAGGCGCTGTCGTGGCGCAGGTGCACTGCCGGGACCTCGCCCCACCAGAAGGTCTTGCGCCAGCGCGCCTGGTTGTAGTGAACCAGGCCCTGCTTCGCATACGCTTCCTTGCCGCCCACCGTGATCAGGGCGTCGTAGGTTTCGTTGCGCGGGTTCTGCTGGAAAGCCCAGGCGTTCTCGATGCTGACGTCGACGCGCGCCTTGCCCAGCGCGCGGTACCAGCGCACCGCGAAGCGCGCGCTCAGGCGCGGATGCTCCACGCCCTTCTCGTTCCTGAGCGGGGCCGAGACCAGCCACTCGGTCACCAGGGGACCGTCCAGCCAGACCTCGGACTTCTGGCGCAGCAGCTTGTCGGCGGAGGCGGTCCAGGCCTCGCCGGCGATGGTGGCGCTGGCCGTGGCCGTGAAGCCGGCGTCGAGCAAGGCTTGCGCGGAAGCCGGCGCGCCCGGTTTCGCGGCGCCCGCCTTGTTCTTTTCCTTGTTGTGGTCGATGAGCAGCGCCAGCGCCTGCGACCCCGATTTGCCGGCGCCCGGCAGCACGGCGCTGATCACCGCATGCCGCACCGAGCCGTCCGGGTGGGTGGCCTTGACGTCGACCTGCAGCGGCACCGTATGGCCGTCGGGCAGGCGGCCCAGCAGCGCGTCGCTGCGTTTCAGGTCGCCCTGGGCGAACACCTGGCCGAAGCTGAGCGGAATCGGCGTCTTGCCGCCGGCGTCTCCGGTTTCCACGACCACGCCCGTGATGCCGTCGCCCCAGTCCGGCGTGGCCTGTCCCGGCGCTGCAGCCGGGGAGTTGGCCGATCCCGCACCGGTATAGCGCGACTGCAGCACCTTCTGCGCGTCGAGCTGGCCGGTGTCGGGCAGGCTCTGGGCATGGATGGCGGTGGGCAGCAGGCTGGCAAGGAGCAGGACGGACGGCAGGCGGAAGACAGGCATGGGATATCGGCAGCTGAAATGAAAAAGGCGCCCGAAGGCGCCCCGATGATACCGCTTACTGCGCCGTGGATGGCGCCGGCTGCTTGAGCGTGCGCTCGAACAGCTGGTAGATGCGGCGGTATTCATCGTACCAGCTCTCCGGCTGCACGAAGGAATGGCGCTCCATCGGGTAGGGCGCCAGTTCCCAGTTGTCCTTCTTCAGCTCGATCAGGCGCTGGGCCATGCGCACCGAGTCCTGGAAAAACACGTTGTCGTCGACCATGCCGTGCGCGATCAGCAGGTTGCCCTTCAGGTTCTGCGCATACTCGATCGGCGAGGACACTTTATAGGCTTCCGGATCGACATCCGGCGTATTCAGGATGTTGGCGGTGTACTCGTGGTTATAGGTGGTCCAGTCGGTGACCGGGCGCAGCGCGGCGCCCGATTTGAACACCTCCGGTGCGCGCAGCAGCGCCATGAAGGTCATGAAGCCGCCGTAGCTGCCGCCGTAGACGCCGACGTTCTTCGCATCGCCCTGCTGGTTGGCGACCATCCAGTTCACGCCGTCCAGGTAGTCCTCCAGCTCCGGGTGACCCATCTGGCGGTAGATCGCGTTGCGCCATTTGGCGCCATAGCCTTTCGAGGCGCGGTAGTCCATGTCCAGCACCACGTAGCCCTTCTGCACCAGCAGGTTGTGGAACATCTGCTCGCGGAAGTAGGGCGTATAGCGGTGCGAGACGTTCTGCAGGTAGCCGGCGCCGTGCACGAACATCACCACCGGATATTGTTTACCCGGTTCGAGCTGGGCCGGGCGATACAGCTTGGACCAGATCGGCTCCGCGCCATGGGTCGAGGGGACCGCCACGAATTGCGGCTGGATCCAGTCGCGGGCCTTGAAGTCGGCGCTGCGGGTGTCGGTCAGCTTGACCGCCTCGCCTCCATGCGAGGGCAGGGTGGCGATCTGCGGCGGCAGGTAGGGGCCGGAGTAATGGACCAGCAGCTTGCGCTGGTCCGGCGACAGGCGGAAGTCCTCGACGCCGCCATCCAGGCTGCTGACTTCACGGGTGGCGCCATCCTTCGCATTGACGGCGCAGACCTCGTAGGTACCCGGGGTCTTGCGGTTGCAGAGCAGCCAGGCGGTGTCGCCATCGCGCGACCAGGCCACGTCCGAGGCTTCCCACTTGCCGGAGGTGAGGGCACGGGTGCGGCCGCCGGCGTCCAGCGTGTACAGGTGCGAGTAGCCGCTTTCCTCGGACAGGTACCACAGGGTGCCGTTGTCCGGCAGCCAGCCGAATTCGCTGTTGTCGAAGTTGACCCAGGCCTGATCCGTCAGGCGGTGCACCGGCTTGAGCGCGGCGCGCGGCAGGTCGACGGTGGCGATCCAGCGGTCCTTGTTGTCGACCGAGCGCAGCATCACCGCGGCATTCGCGCCGTTGCTGCTCCACACGACCGTTTCGCCGCCGAAGCCGATCTTGACCGGGCGGTTGCCCTTGATCGCCTCGAGCTTGTGCTCGGTACGCAGCGCAGCCAGCGGATCGTCCTTGATGCCCGGCAGGACGTCGAAGGACAGGTCCTTCACCTCGCGCGTCTGCAGGTTGACGAGCTTGAGGCCGTGCGGGCGCGGGTCCTTGCGTCCGACGCGGGTGCGCTCGTCCGAAGTCTCTTCGTAGCCCGATTCCGTCACGTAGCGCGGCATCTTGCCGGCGCGGCCCTTGTCGGCGTCCTTCGGACCAGTGACCACCAGCAGCCAGCGCCCGTCCGGCGACAGGTGCGAGGTGACGATCGCCAGCTTGTCGCCGAGGTAGACCGGGGCCGGCGCGCGGGTCGGGTCGGCGCGGCGCTCTTCTTCGGCGCGGTTGCGCTGGGCTTCGCGTTCGTCCTTCTGGCGCTTGAGAGTGGCGATCAGGCGCAGCTGCATGTCGCGTAGCGCGTCCGCTTCCGGAGCGGCATTCGGATCCTTGGCGGCGCGCGGCACTGCCACCGGCGAGATCAGGCGGCTGGCGCGGTCCCAGCTGGCCCAGTCGTCGCCGACGCGGAACTGCACGCTGCGGCCGTCGGCGGAATACTGCACGGCGCCGATGGCGACGCCGCTCGCACGCGAGATCTGCACCAGCTCACCGGTCTTCAGGTCGCGCTCGAACAGGTCGCCGTTGCGCAGCAGGATGGCGCGGGTGCGTTCGCGGTTGTACGCGACGTCGGGGCTGTCGATCTTGGCCAGCTCGGCATCGCTCACTAGCCTGGCCTTGTCGATGCCGGCGGTGGCGTTGGTCTGGAAAATGTCGCGTAGCGGCGAACCGGTGCGCTTCTGTTTGTACAGGACCTGCTTGCCGTCCCAGCTCCACCATGCGGCTTCCACCGGCGTGCCGATCCAGTCGGGATGGGCCATGGCCTGGTCGAGGGTCACCGGCGTGGAGGCCAGGACAGGAGCGGCCAGCAGGGCGGCCAGGACGGTGAGAGCGGAAGCGGAGAGAGGAAGGCGCATCGTCGGTTGTCGGAGTAGAAATTGCAAAAAAACATTCTAGCTCAGCCGACATTAATGCAGGGCGGGAATTCTATATGCATGCGTCGCGTGCATGCGTACGTACGGGCCGTAAACGACGACGCCCGGCCAATGCCGGGCGTGTGGAGAAGCGAGCGGTACGACTGGTCGGTGCTTAGCCGACTTCCTTCATTTGCGGGTGTTCCGCGATCCACAGTTCGGCCGGGGTGGTCACGGACGGGTTGCGGATGAAGAAGACGATGCGGGTGACGATGGCCAGGGCCGAGATGGCGACGGTGACGTATTCGACTGGAGTCATGATGATGTCCTCGATTATTTGGAAGCGAGATTGCGCAGTTCGGCCGACAGGGCCGGGCTATGGGATTCCGCGTCGGCGGCCAGCGACAGCAGTTCGCGGCGGCTCTTCTGGTTGGCGCGGGCGATGGCGATGCTGGCCGGCTGGCCGGCGTCGTGCACGAACCAGCCGCCGTGTGCGGCATACAGTTCGATCGCGAAGTCGCGGATGTTGCGGACGGTCTCTGCAAACTGGTGGCGCAGTCCCTTGTCCTGCGCCTGGGTGATGGTTGCTGTGCTCATGAAGTTCTCCCGATAAATACTGTGATGTTGCGTTGCAGTATAGGTAGACTTCAGAAATAAGGGAACTTTTAGTTCGTGATGTTCTCCATTAGTTTTGTGAATGTTTTCTGGAAGCAAACTGTGGCCGCTCTTTACTCCTGATATACGCATTGGAAATATCTCTCCGGATGCAGTCTCTTGGGTCTGGCCCAAAACTTGCATATCCCTAAGGCATGAATTCGCCCCCTTCCGTTCAGCGTCATCTGCGTATCGTCGTGGTCAACACCACGCCTTGCGTCGGCGAACAGGCCATGGTCGCCCAGGCGCAACGCAACACGGCGCTGCGCATCGGGCTGCTGGAATCCGGTTACGACATCGTCGCCTCGCTGCCCGCCGATATCTTCCTGCCCGAGCGGATCGCCCAGATCCAGCCGGACATGATCATCATCGACAGCGAATCCGACGCCCGCGACGTGCTCGAGCACATCGTGATCGCCACGCGCGACGAGCCGCGCCCCATCGTGCTATTCACCGACGACCAGGACCCGGCAAGAATGGACGCCGCCATCGACGCCGGCGTCTCGGCCTATATCGTGGCCGGGCTGCAGGCCGAGCGCGTGAAACCCGTGCTGGACGTGGCGCTGGCGCGCTTCCGGCGCGAGCGCAAGCTGCTGGACGAACTGTCGGATACCCGCCGCCAGCTGGCCGACCGCAAGCTGGTCGAGCGGGCCAAGGGCGTGCTGATGGCGCGCAGCGGCTTGAGCGAGGAGCAGGCTTTCCAGAAGCTGCGCAGCATGGCGATGAACCGGAAGTTGAAGCTGGGCGAGGTGGCGCAGCGGATTTTGGATGTGGAGGATTTACTTTGACAGGCGAACAAACCATCATTCGCGCCGGCTTCATGCCGCTCACCGACTGTGCGCCGCTGGTGATGGCTTCCGTGCTCGGCCTGGACGAACAATACGGCGTCAAGCTGGCCCTCAGCCGCGAGCATTCCTGGTCGGGCATGCGCGACCGCCTGATCGCGGGCAGCCTGGACGTGGCCCATGTGCTGTACGGACTGCTATATGGCGTGGAGATGGGCATCGGCTCGCGCGCCGTGCCCATGGCCGTGCTGATGAATTTGTCGCGCAACGGCCAGGCCATTACCCTGTCGCGCGCGCTGGCGGAGCAGGGCGTGGTCGACGGACCATCGCTGGCGGCCCACATGCGCCGCAGCCGCCGCAAGTTCACGTTTGCCCATACCTTCCCGACCGGGAACCACGCGATGTTCCTGTATTACTGGCTCGCCGCGGCCGGCATCGATCCGCTGCGCGACATCCAGGCCGCCACCGTGCCGCCGGGGCAGATGGCGGCCAGCCTGGCGGCAGGGCACATCGACGGCTTCTGCGCCGGCGAACCCTGGGGTGCGCTGGCGGTGCTGGACGGCAGCGGGGTCACGGTGGCGGCCAGCCAGGACGTCTGGCCCGACCATCCGGGCAAGGCGCTGGGCGCCACCGCCGCCTTCGCCGACGCCAATCCGCAGGCCTGCCGCGCGCTGGTGGCGGCGCTGCTGGAAGCGGGGCGCTGGATCGACGCCTCGCCCGAACACCGCGACGCCACCGCCGAGATCCTCGCCAGCCCGGCCTGGGTGAACGCCGGCCGCGACATCATCGGCGCGCGCCTGCAGGGCCGCTACGAAGACGGGCTGGGACGGCGCTGGCTCGACCCCGACCCGCTGCACTTCCACGCCCGCGGCGACGCGAACTTCCCCTGGCTGTCCGACGGCATGTGGTTCATGACCCAGCACCGGCGCTGGGGCCTGCTGCGCGAAGACCCGGACTACCTGGCGGTCGCCGCCCGCGTCAACCGGGTCGGCCTGTACCGCGAAGCCGCCGAGCTGGCGGGCGTGGCGGTGCCCGCCGGCCTGTTGCGCTCATCGGTGCTGATGGACGGCAGGGTCTGGAACGGCAGCGATCCGCTGGCTTATATCTCTGCCTTTGACGGTGCAGCGGCGCGCCCTGTTTTCGCGCATGGTGCACCGCAATGAAGCGCATGCGCTGAGCCTTGCGGCCCGCGCCAGAGGGAAGCCCGTCTGGCACGGCTCTTGCAAACACTCCCATCGAGGATCAACGGCGATCCCATGAACTAGAGTTTGACGGACAACGGCGTCCGCTGCACCCGAGCACATGCTGAATGTGCCCGGTTACGCAGCGGGCGCCTTTCTTTTTTTCGGGAGCGATTCATGGCCAAGGCAAATTCGATCAAGCTGTTCTCCTTCAGTACGCCGCAGATGCGTGCTTTTCACCTGACCTGGGTGGCCTTCTTTGTCTGCTTCTTCGCCTGGTTCGCCTGCGCGCCGCTGATGCCGGTCATCAAAGGCGAGTTCCACCTGTCGATGGCGCAGATCGCCGACATCAATATCGCGGCCGTCGCCATCACCATCATCGTGCGCCTGCTGGTGGGCCCGCTGTGCGACCGCTTCGGTCCGCGCAAGACCTATACCGGTCTGCTGGCCCTCGGCGCGATTCCCGCGCTGGGCGTGGCCATGGCCCAGAGCTACGAGAGCTTCCTGCTGTTCCGCCTCGGGATCGGCGCGGTCGGCGCCAGCTTCGTGATCACCCAGTACCACACCTCGGTGATGTTCGGCCCGCGCGTGGTCGGCACCGCCAACGCGGCGGCGGCCGGCTGGGGCAACAGCGGCGGCGGCGTCGCGCAAGCCACCATGCCGCTGCTGATGGGCGCCGTGATCATGCTGGGCGTGAGCGAGACCATGGGCTGGCGCGTGGCCCTGCTGGTGCCGGGCGT
The DNA here is from genome assembly GCF_059418525.1 of Telluria sp. GW821-FHT07G12. Taxonomy (NCBI): domain Bacteria; kingdom Pseudomonadati; phylum Pseudomonadota; class Betaproteobacteria; order Burkholderiales; family Oxalobacteraceae; genus Telluria; species Telluria sp. GW821-FHT07G12. Next base: position 381,751 of record NZ_JBWKQA010000003.1, read on the forward strand.
GCTGATGCTGGTGATGGCGGTGGTGTACTGGAAGTTCACCCAGGACTGCCCGGAAGGGAATTTTGCGGAACTGCGCGCGGCCGGCATCCCCTTCGAAGCCAGCGGCAAGGGCGGCATGGACAGCTTCCTCGAGGCCTGCCGCAATTACCGCGCATGGCTGCTGTTCGTCACCTACGGCGCCTGCTTCGGCATCGAACTCTTCATCCACAACGTCGCCGCCGTCTATTACGTCGACCACTTCAAGCTCTCGCTGCCCCAGGCCGGCATGGCCGCCGGCAGCTTCGGCCTGCTGGCCCTGTTCGCCCGCGCCCTCGGCGGCTGGCTGTCCGACAAGGCCGCGGCAAAGGGTAGCCTGAACAGCCGCGTCAACCTGCTCTTCATCCTGATGGTGGGCGAGGGCCTGGGCCTGCTGTGGTTCTCGCAGACCGCCAGCGTGGCGCTGGCCATCGTGGCGATGCTGGCCTTCGGCATGTGCACCCACATGGCTTGCGGCGCCACCTACGCGCTGGTGCCCTTCGTGAACCGCAAGGCGCTGGGCGGCGTGGCCGGCATCGTCGGCGCTGGCGGCAACGTCGGCGCGGTGCTGGCCGGCTTCCTGATGAAAGGCACCGGCGACGTGCGCCAGACCCTGTTCATCCTCGGCGGCGCGGTGCTGCTGTCGAGCGCCTGTGCCATCGGCGTGCGCTTTGGCGCCACGGCTGCCGAAGCCCCGGCGCCTGCTGCGGCTTAAAGGATAGGTACCATGAAACTGATCGTCATCGGCCACGGCATGGTGGGCCACAAATTTCTCGAAACCCTGTACGGCGATGCCGGCGCGTCCGCCTTTGACGTGACCGTGCTGTGCGAAGAGCCGCGTCCGGCCTATGACCGCGTGCACCTGTCGGAGTTCTTTGCCGGCCGCAGTGCCGACGAGCTGTCGCTGGTGGTGCCAGGTTTCTTCGAACGTCCCGGTCTGGCGCTGAAGCTGAACGCCAAGGTGATGGCGGTCGACCGCGCGGCGAAAAGCGTGACTTTGGCCGATGGCGAGGTGCTGGGCTACGACAAGCTGGTGTTCGCCACCGGGTCGTCTCCCTTCGTGCCGCCGGTCCCGGGCCGTGAGCGGGACGGCTGCTTCGTCTACCGCACCATCGAAGACCTGGAAGCGATGCTGGCTTGCGGCTCCAGGGCGCGCTCCGGCGTGGTGATCGGCGGCGGCCTGCTGGGCCTCGAATGCGCGAAGGCGCTGCGCGACATGCAGCTCGACACCCACGTGGTCGAATTTGCGCCGCGCCTGATGGCGGTGCAGGTCGACGAGCTGGGCGGCCGCATGCTGCGCGGCCGTATCGAGGAACTGGGCGTGACGGTCCACACGCAAAAGAACACGCTGCGCATCGTCGACGGCGAAGCCGCCACCCACCGCATGGAGTTTGCCGACGGCAGCTTCCTGGAAACCGACATGATCGTGTTCTCGGCCGGTATCCGTCCGCGCGACGAGCTGGCGCGCGCCAGCGGCCTGGAACTCGGCCCGCGCGGCGGCATCGCCATCGACGATGCCTGCCTGAGCTCCGATCCGGACGTGTATGCGATCGGCGAGTGCGCCGCATGGAAGGGCCAGACCTTCGGCCTGGTGGCCCCGGGTTACGACATGGCGCGCACCGTGGCGCGGGCGCTGCTCGGTAAGGAAGGGACTTTTCTAGGTGCCGACATGAGCACCAAGCTGAAACTGATGGGCGTGGACGTGGCCTCGATCGGCGATGCGCACGCGAACACGCCGGGCAGCCGCAGCTTCCAGTTCAGCGACGAGCGCAAGCAGGTCTACAAGAAGATCGTCGTCTCCGATTGCGGCAAGCGCCTGCTGGGCGCGGTGCTGGTCGGCGACGCCGCCGAATACGGCAACCTGCTGCAGACCATGCTGAACGGCCTGAAGCTGCCCGCCGCGCCCGAGTTCCTGATCCTGCCGCAGAGCGAAGGCGGCGTGGCGCCCGCGATCGGCGTGGAGGCGCTGCCGGCAACGGCCCAGGTCTGCTCCTGCAACGCGGTCAGCAAGGGCGCCATCGTCGATGCGGTGGCGGGCGGCGCCTGCGACATCGCAGCGGTAAAAGCCTGCACCATGGCCGGCACCTCCTGCGGCGGCTGCGTGCCGCTGGTGAACCAGATCATGAAGGCCGAGATGGCGAAGGCCGGGCTTGCCGTCAGCAATCACCTGTGCGAGCACTTCCCGTACTCGCGCCAGGAGCTGCACCACCTCGTTCGTATTGGCGGGATCAGGAGCTTCGGCGAGCTGCTGGGCAAGCACGGCAAGGGCCTGGGCTGCGACATCTGCAAGCCGGTCGCCGCGAACATCCTGGCCTCGACCTGGAACGATTTCGTGCTGAAGCCGGAGCACGCCAGCCTGCAGGATTCGAACGACTACTTCCTCGGCAATATCCAGAAGGACGGCACCTATTCCGTGGTGCCGCGCATGCCGGGCGGCGAAGTCACGCCGGACGGCCTGATCGCGGTGGGGCAGGTGGCCAAGAAGTACGGCCTGTACACCAAGATCACTGGCGGCGCCCGCGTGGACATGTTCGGCGCCCGCGTCGACCAGCTGCCGCTGATCTGGGAAGAGCTCATCGCGGCCGGCTTCGGATCCGGCCACGCCTACGGCAAGTCCCTGCGCACCGTGAAATCCTGCGTCGGCTCGACCTGGTGCCGCTACGGCGTCGGCGACAGCATCGGCTTCGGCATCGCGCTGGAGAACCGCTATAAAGGCCTGCGCGCGCCGCACAAGATCAAGTTCGGCGTGTCCGGCTGCACCCGCGAATGCGCCGAAGCCCAGGGCAAGGACGTCGGCCTGATCGCCACCGACAAGGGCTGGAACCTCTACGTGTGCGGCAATGGCGGCATGAAGCCGCGCCATGCCGAACTGCTGGCGTCGAACTTGAATGAAGAAGAAGTCGTGAAGCTGGTCGACCGCTTCCTGATGTTCTACGTGCGCACCGGCGACCGCCTGCAGCGCACCAGCACCTGGCGCGAGAGCCTCGAGGGCGGCCTGGACTACCTGAAGCAGGTGGTGGTCGAGGACAGCCTGGGCATCGCCGCCGAGCTGGAAGCCGACATGCAGCGCGTGGTCGACAGCTATGCCGACGAGTGGAAGAACGCGGTCGAGGACCCGGCCGTGCGTGCGCGCTTCCGCAGCTTCGTCAACGCCGAGGGCGTCGACGACAACGTGGTCTTCATGCCGGAACGCGGCCAGGTGCGGCCCGCGAAACCGGAAGAACGCCGCGTCATCCCCATCATCCGCAGCGCCTGATCTATTAGGAGACAAACATGCATCGCGACATTCAGCTCAACCAATGGAACGCCGTCTGCCCCCTCGATCGCATCGTGCCCGATACCGGCGTCTGTGCACTGCTCAACGGCAGGCAAGTGGCGGTGTTCCGCGTCGGCGCCGAGGAGCCCAGCCTGTTCGCCATCGATAACTACGACCCGAACTCGCATGCGGCCGTGCTGTCGCGCGGCCTGGTCGGCAGCATCGGCGAGCGCGTGGTGGTGGCCTCGCCCATCTACAAGCAGCACTTCGACCTGCGCACCGGCGAATGCCTTGAGGCGCCGCACAACTCGGTGTCCAGCTATCCGGTGCGGGTCCAGGACGGCCAGGTCTGGGTCGGGGCCTGAACATGGACAAGCCATCGCTGGTCGTGATCGGCAACGGCATGGCCGGCATGCGCACGGTCGAGGAGCTGCTCAAGCTCGCCCCCGACATGTACGGCATCACCGTGTTCGGCGCCGAGCCGCACGGGAACTACAACCGCATCCTCTTGTCTCCGGTGCTGGCGGGCGAAAAGACGGTCGACGACATCATGCTGCACACGCGCGAGTGGTATGCGGCGAATGGTATTACCCTGCATGCCGGCGATCCGGTGCTGCGCATCGACCGCAAGCGCCGCATCGTGCATGCGAGGTCCGGCCTGGCGGCGCGCTACGACCGCCTGCTGATCGCCACCGGCTCGAAGCCCTTCATCGTGCCGGTGCCGGGCCATGAGCTGCCCGGCGTGATCGGCTTCCGCGACCTGCACGACGTCGACGCCATGCTGGCGGCCGCGCGCACGGGCGGCAGCGCGGTCGTGATCGGCGGCGGCCTGCTCGGGCTGGAAGCGGCCAACGGCCTGCTGCGCCAGGGGATGGACGTGACGGTGGTGCACGTGACCGCCAGCCTGATGAACCAGCAGCTGGACGGACCCGCCGCCGAGCTGCTGCGCGCCTCGTTGGAGCGGCGCGGCCTGCGCATCCTGCTGAGCCGCCAGACCGCCGCCATCGAAGGGGAGGGGCGCGTACAGACGGTGCGCTTCGCCGACGGCGAGACCGTTCCTGCCGACCTGGTCGTGATGGCGGCCGGCGTGCGCCCCAACGTGGAACTGGCGAAGACGGCCGGCCTGCACGTCGAGCGCGCGATCGTGGTCGACGACACCCTGCAGACCTACGACCCGCGCGTCTACGCGGTCGGCGAATGCGTGCAGCACCGCCGCGCCACCTTCGGCCTGGTGGCGCCGATCTGGGACCAGGCGCGCGTCTGCGCGGCCCACCTGGCAGGCAGCGGCCACCGCCGCTACGTGCAGCAGGCCACCGCCACCAAGCTGAAGGTGACGGGCGTGGACCTGTACTCGGCCGGCGACATCGTCGGCGGCGAGGGCAGCGAAGACCTGGTGCTGCGCGACCGCCGCGGCGGCGTCTATAAACGCTTGGTGGTGAGCGGCCGCCGCCTGACGGGCGCGGTGCTGTACGGCGACGTCGCCGACGGCCCCTGGTACTTCGAACTGATCCAGAACCGCACCGATATCTCGGCCATCCGCAACCAGCTGCTGTTTGGCCAGGCGCAATCCGTGCTTGCGGCCTGACCTGGAGTTTTCATGAAATTGTCCGCCATTCCGACCACCGTTCGCACCACCTGTCCTTATTGCGGCGTCGGCTGCGGCGTGCGCGCCCAGGTCGGCCAGGACGGTTCGCTTGCCATCGCTGGTGATGAGAACCACCCTGCCAGCCAGGGCCGCCTGTGCGTGAAGGGCTCGGCGCTGGGCGAGACCGTCGGCCTCGAGGGCCGTCTGCTGACGCCGATGCTGCGTTCGGAAGAAGGTTTGCGCGAGGCCTCGTGGCCGGAAGCGCTCGACAAAGTGGCCGACGGCTTCCGGAAGATCATCGCCGAGCACGGCCCGGACGCGGTCGCCCTGTATGTGTCGGGCCAGCTTCTGACCGAGGATTACTACGTCGCCAACAAGTTCATGAAGGGCTATGTCGGCAGCGCGAACATCGACACCAATTCGCGCCTGTGCATGTCGGCGGCGGTGGCCGGCCACAAGCGCGCCTTCGGCGAAGACATCGTGCCCGGCTGTTACGAAGACTTCGAGCTGGCCGACCTGGTGGTGCTGGTCGGCTCCAACGCCGCCTGGTGCCACCCGACCCTGTACCAGCGCATCGTCCGCGCGAAGGAAGCGCGGCCGGGTATGCGCGTGGTGGTGATCGACCCGCGCCGCACCGCCACCTGCGACCTGGCCGACCTGCACCTGCCGCTCAAGCCGGGCAGCGACGTCTGGCTGTTCAATGGCTTGCTGAGCTATCTCGCTACCCAGGGCGCGCTGGCCGGCGACTACGTGGAAGCGCATACCGCCTGCATCGAAGACGCGCTGGAGGCGGCCGGCGAAAGCGGCGATCTGCAGGTGGTGGCGAAAGCCTGCCGCCTCGCCCCGCAGCAGCTGCTGGCCTTCTACGAACTGTTCGCGCAGAACGAGAAAACCGTCACCGCCTTCACCATGGGCGTGAACCAGTCCTCCAGCGGCGCCGACAAGGTCAACGCCATCATCAACTGCCATCTCGCCACCGGCCGCATCGGCCGCCCCGGCATGGGGCCGTTCTCGCTGACCGGGCAGCCGAACGCGATGGGCGGCCGGGAAGTGGGCGGCCTGGCGAACATGCTGGCGGCCCACATGGACATCGAGGACCCGTCCCAGCGCGCCGCCGTGCAGGCCTTCTGGGATGCGCCGCGCATGGCGGACAAGCCCGGCCTGAAAGCGGTCGACCTGTTCCGCGCGATCGAGGCGGGCAAGGTCAAGGCCGTGTGGATCATGGCAACCAATCCGCTGGTCAGCCTGCCGGATGCGGACCAGGCCCGGCGCGCCCTGGAAAAGTGCGAGCTGGTGGTGGCCTCCGACATCGTGCTGGGCACCGACACGAATGCGCTGGCCGACGTCCTGCTGCCGGCCCTGGGCTGGGGCGAGAAGGATGGCACGGTCACGAATTCCGAGCGCTGCATCTCGCGCCAGCGTGCCTTCCTGTCGGCGCCGGGGCAGGCGCGGCCGGACTGGCAGATCGTGTGCGACGTCGCGCGCCGCATGGGCTTTACGGGTTTCGATTTCGCGGCGCCGCAGCAGATCTTCGACGAGCATGCGCGCCTGTCCAGCTGGCAGAACGGCGCCAGCGGCCAGCGCCGCCGCGTGTTCGACATCGCCGGCCTGGCCGGCCTGAGCCGCGCGGAATACGATGCGCTGGAGCCGGTGCAGTGGCCCGTGCGCCGGCCCGGAGACCGTGCAAAGCGCCTGTTCGGCGACGGCCGCTTCGCTTACCCGGACGGCAAGGCGCGCTTCGTCGCCACCCGCGCGCGCCTGCCCGAGAACCTGCCGGACGCCGAGTTCCCGCTGGTGCTGAACACCGGCCGCGTGCGCGACCAGTGGCACACGATGACCCGCACCGGCCGCTCCGTCAAACTGGCCGAACACGTGCCGGAACCTTTCCTTGACCTGCACCCGCAGGATGCGCTGCTGTGCGGCGTGAAGGAAGGGGAACTGGCGCGCGTGACCAGCAACTGGGGTTCGAGCGTGGCGCGCGTGCGGCACGGCGGCGGCATCGCGCGCGGCAGCGTCTTCATGCCCATTCACTGGAGCGGGCAGACGGCGTCCGACGCGCGCGTGGGCGCGGTCGTGAACCCGGCGGTCGACCCGGTGTCGGGCGAGCCGGAGTTCAAGCACACGCCGGTGCGGGTCGAGCCTTTCGGCGTGAACTGGTACGGCTTCATTCTCAGCCGCAGCGAGCTGCCGCTGGAGGAGGCGGCCAACTGGACCCGCATCCAGGGCAGTGACTTCGTCCGCTACGAGCTGGCGGGACGCAAGCCCTTCGCCGATGCCGGCAACTGGGCGCGCAAGCTGCTGCAGGTCGAGGACGAAGACGCCGACTGGATCGAGCTCGAGGACCGCAACGGCGGCGTGTACCGCGCGGCCTTCCTGGTCGACGGCCGCATCGAGGCTTGCCTGTTCGTCTCGCAGCGCCAGGATCTGCCGGCGCGGGCTTGGCTGGCCCAGATGTTCGCCAAGGACGGCCTGAGCTCGCAGGACCGCATCGGGCTATTGTCCGGACGGGCGCGTGAGCAGGGCGTGGACCCGGGGCCGACCGTCTGCTCCTGCTTCGGCGTGGGCCGCAACACGATCCGCATCGCCATCGAAAAGCACGGCCTGAAGGATGCGGCTGCGGTTACTGCTTGCGTCAAGGCGGGCGGCAATTGCGGCTCCTGCGTGCCGGAGATACGGGCGCTGCTGGCGCAATAAACGCAGGCCATCCCGCGAAAATCGCAGTTCGTCTCAAACTCCCGGCCGGGCAGGCATGCGATGCCTAGAATGGCTTCATCGTCAATCAACCGAGAGTCTGCGATGCGCTCATTTAGCCCAAGCCTTAGCCTTGCCCTTGCCGCCGCCCTGTCCTTTGCCGCCACCGCCCACGCGGACGACCAGGTGCGCAGCGCGCCGGCCTTCACCTCGATCAGCGTGCACGGTCCGATCAGCGTTACCGTCGATGCCGGCAAGGCGCAGTCGATGACCGTGCGCGGCGACGCCCGTTTCATCAAGGAGCTGAGCAGCGAAGTGGTCAACGGCGAACTGCGCCTGCGCCTGGACGACAAGAGCTACAAGAGCAGGCATGAGGATCCGCGCGTCGTCATCACGATGCCCACGCTGCGTTCGCTGGCGGTCGAAGGCGCCGGCGAGATCAAGCTGAACCAGATCCGTGGCGAACGCTTCGACGTCAACTATCGCGGCGCCGGCCGCATGGAGATCAACGGCGAGGTCAAGGCCTTCAGCATGCGGGCGGAAGGCGTCGGCGAAGTCGATGCCAAGGCGCTGCGCGCGAGCGACACGGACATCCGCTTCCGCGGCGTCGGCGAGGTCAGCGTCTACGCCAGCAACCGGCTCGACGCCGTGGTGCAGGGCATGGGCAACCTGACCTATTACGGCAAGCCTCGCACAGTGAACAAGAAGGCGTCGGGCATCGGTTCCGTCGAAGCCGGCGAATAAGCAGTTTCAGGCCGCGGGCAGGATGCCGAAAGCCTGCGGCACCGCCACCTTCATGATGTCGATGAAGCGCCGCAGCCGCGCCGGATAGAAGCGCGCCGGCGGATACAGCAGGTGGATGGGCAGCGGCGCCGCGCCCCAGTCCGGCGTCAGCTGCACCAGGCGCCCGGCTTCGAGCTCCTCGCGCAGCGCCCAGGACGAGCCGAGCGCCACGCCCACGCCCAGCAGGGCGGCGTTGCGCATCGCGTACAGGTTGTCGGTGTACATGCGCGGCTGAATCGGGAAGCGCAGCGTCTCGCCGCGCTGGCAGTGCGTCAGCGCCACCTCGTTGCGGTAGAAGGTCGACACCGCGATCCAGGGCAGGGCGGCCAGCTGCTCCGGATGCGTCGGCGCTTCGCGGCCTTCCAGCACGGAAGGCGCGCAGACCACGATGCGCGGCACCTCGCCCAGGCGGATCGCCACCACCGACGGATCGGGAATGTCGCCGACACGGATCGCGCAGTCGATGCCCTCGGCGATGAAATCCGGGGTGCGGTCGTGCAGGGTCCAGTCGACCGTCATCTTCGGATAGCGCTGCAGATACTCGGCCAGCGGCGCCACCAGCTGCTGCTGGCCGAAGGCGTGCGGCGCGATCACGCGCAGCAGCCCGACCGGCTCTTCGCCGGCGCCGCGGATCTCGCTTTCGAATTCCTGCCAGCCGGCGATCAGCTCCTTCGCGCGCGTGTAGCAGCGCATACCGTCGTCGGTCAGCTTCATCGCATGGGTGGAGCGCTGCAGCAGGCGCACACCCAGCGATTTCTCCAGCGTCTTGAGGCGCCGGCTGACGGTCGGCTGCGTGGTTTCCAGCAGGCGCGCCGCGGCCGACAGGCTGCCGGCATCGACGATGCGCACGAAGGTTTCCACGAGCATCATACGGTCGGCGGTGGAAACAACGCCATTCAGGTCGAGGTTCATACGTGCATCGTATAACAGTTCGACGTCCGGCGCGTCTACCATGTGCATTCCGGGCTAAGGATAATGGCTCCATCGTCAATCCAGCCAACACAGCCATGAACTCCGCTTCCACTACAGTGAAACCCGCCCAGCCCCATTTATCGTCATCGCTGACCTTTCTGCTGGCCGCCGGCACCGGCCTGACGGTCGCCGCCCTCTATTACAGCCAGCCGACCCTCGGGGTGCTGGCCGGCGACCTGCACGCCAGCCCGCGCGAGATCGGCTGGATCCCGACCCTGACCCAGCTCGGCTACGCGCTCGGCCTGCTGCTGCTCGCGCCCCTCGGCGACCGCTTCGACCGCCGCAACATCATCCTGCTGAAGGCGGCGATCCTGTGCGCGGCGCTGCTGCTGACCGGCTTCGCGCCCGGCCTCGGCGTGCTCCTGGTGGCCAGCCTGCTGGTCGGCCTGTTCGCGACGGTGGCCCAGGACATCGTCCCCGCCGCCGCCACGCTGGCGCCGGCCCATGAGCGCGGCAAGGCGGTCGGCACCGTGATGACCGGCCTGCTGATGGGCATCCTGCTGTCGCGCGTGGTGAGCGGCTTCGTCGCCGAGAACTTCGGCTGGCGCTCGATGTTTGTCGCGGCCGCCGTCAGCGTGGCCGTGCTGGCCGTGGTGCTGGCGCGCGGCCTGCCGCGCTTTGCGCCGACCACCAGCCATCCCTATCCGGAACTCCTGAAATCGCTGCTGCACCTGTGGGTCGAGTATCCGAAGCTGCGCCAGGCGGCGCTGGCCCAGGGCCTGCTGGCGCTCGGCTTCTCGGCCTTCTGGTCGACCCTGGCCGTGATGCTGCACGAGGCCCCGTTCCACCTGGGTTCCGCCGCTGCCGGCGCCTTCGGCCTGGCCGGCGCCGCCGGTGCGCTGGCCGCGCCCTTCGCCGGCCGTCTGGCGGACCGTCACGGCCCGGACTGGGTGCTGCGCATCGCCTGCGGCATCGCCGCGGTGTCGTTTGCGTCCATGCTGCTGATGCCGCTTCTGCCGGTGCAGGGCCAGCTGGCGCTGCTGGCCCTCGCCACGCTCGGCTTCGACCTGGGCGTGCAGGCCAGCCTGATCTCGCACCAGACCATCGTCTACGGCATCGCGCCGGAAGCGCGCAGCCGCCTGAACGCGGTCCTGATGACCTGCATGTTCATCGGCATGTCGGTGGGCGGCCTGCTCGGCGCCCAGGCGCTGGCCAGCTGGGGCTGGACCGGCGTGGTGCTGCTGGCGACCCTGGCTTCGGGCTGCGCTCTGCTGGTGCGCCTGAAAGCGAAATAATCAGCCTGGAAGCGGGGCCGTGTTGACGGCCAGCTGGGCGGCAAACGCCCGTTGATAGGCTGGCCGCGCCTCACCCCGCGCCACATACGCGGCCAGGGTCGGGAACTCTTCCAGCACACCCGATGGCCGCGCCCGCAGCAGCACCGACACCATCAGCAGGTCCCCTGCACTGAACTCGCCGTCCAGCCACTCGGCATCGCCCAGGCGCGCGGCCAGCTGCCGCAGGCGGCCTCGCACCCGGTCCAGCACCAGCGGCAGGCGCTCCGCGGCCCAGGGCTTGTCGCCCTCGAGGATCCGCGCCGTGAAGATCTCGAGGATAGGCGGCTCGATCGTATTCAGCGCGGCGAACATCCAGGTAATCGCCCGCGCCCTCGCATTCGGCTCGACCGGCAGCAGGCCGGGATAACGCTGGGAGAGGTGGAAGACGATCGCGCCGGTCTCGAACAGCGTCAGCCCGTCCTCTTCATAGGTCGGGATCTGGCCGAAAGGATGGATCGCCAGGTGCGCCGGCTCCTTCATCGAACGGTGCGGCACCAGGCGCACCTCGTAGGGCTGGCCGACTTCTTCCAGCGCCCAGCGCACGCGCGTGTCGCGCGCCAGTCCCTTGCCGCCGTCGGGCGAGCGTTCGAAAGCGGTGATGGTGATGGTCATGTGAAGGTTCTCCTTGGTCCGTGGCATGAGCCTACCTGCGAATGGCTCAGCGGGCAATCAGGTCCTTCGCACAGGCTTCGATGTGAGCAGGCTCGCCACCACGGCCACCACCAGGATCAGTCCTACACCGCCCAGTGCGACCCCGACCGGAATCTTGTAGACGTCCAGCAGCAGCATCTTCGCTCCGATGAAGATGAGGATGGCCGCCAGCCCGTACTTCGGCAGATTTAAGCTGCCAGCCTTTAAGTCCCGAGGGATACATTTTGTCGTTACCAGTCAATCCTTAGTCCCCACCCCGGCAGTTGTTGTTCGCGAAGGTTTGTAGGTTATGGCGTACCAGATAGCGTCCGTGCTTTTGGGGAACGGCTCTGCCTCTACAAGTTTTAAATTTGCAACTACTGTTGATAAAAAACATGCAACAGTGCTATTGTAACTTACTGACAATAATCCTTATTACCTGGGAGGTCACATGGCGTACAGTCGCACCATTGTTTGTCTAGCAAATTCAATTAAACATCATCCGAGTAGATGTATTGCAGGTAAGGTTTGGGATGGACATCGCTCAGGAGCATGGATTCGACCGGTAGGCGACTATGCTACTGATGAAGGAGCGATCTCCCCTACAGCATCGCGCCTACAAGACGGAACACAGCCTCAGTTACTTGATATTTTGGAAATTTCATTTCTCGGACCGGTACCGCATGGTTGTCAAGTCGAGAACCATCGGATCGATAACAGTACGTGGCTAAAGCGAGGTAGACTACAATTGGCCGACTTAGCAGCGATGGTAGAAACTCACTCAGATCTCTGGGGCAGTGGAAGCTCAACATGGAACGGAGTTAACGATAGGCTCTCACCTGAACAGGCCGCTCTGCAGCCTGACTCGCTACGACTGATAAGCCCCCGTAACTTTAGACTCATGGTGAGCATCGAAGGTGCCGCGTTTGGTAACCCTAAAAAGGTAATGCGGGCACTATTTGATGTAGGCCAAACTACCTATAATCTGAAGGTTACTGACCCTAGGTTCACTGAACGGAAAAACGACTATGACGAAAATATTCCGTATGCTGTAGACGGCGCCATTATTTCCGTCAGCATAAGTGAGCCTTGGAATGGTTATCATTACAAACTGGTTGCGGCTATATTTGCTCCGTAAGAATCAAATTACCTGATATGCACGGGAACTGTGATGAGTGAAAGTCGAGTCTTATCTATCGGTTTTACAGGAAAAAATGCAGAGCGATTCTTCACGTTGCTAAAAAAGAGTAATACGAAGATTGTTCTTGATGTGCGATTGCAGAATACGTCGCAACTGTCTGGTTTTGCGAAGCGAGACGATTTAAAATTTTTCCTTAAGGAAATTTGCGGAATTGATTATGTCGAAGTTCCAGAGCTTTTCCCTGAGGAAAATTTGTTAAAAGATTATAAGAATAAAATAATAAATTGGGATTATTATCAGTTGAAATATGTAGAATTGTTAGCCCGACGGTCTGTCGAGTCAATTCTAACTCCATCCGCGATAGAGGATGGATGTCTTTTGTGTAGTGAACATAAGCCTCATCAATGCCATCGGCGCCTCGCAATAGAGTATTTAAACTCGGCTTGGCAAGATCGATTTAAAGTAGAGCATCTTATATAATGACTGATATAGCGGAAAACCGTCTTTTGATTGCGCTTTCAAAAGGCTTTGGGTTTCGGAATATGTTTCACGAAAGGGTATCTAAGCTTTTAGAGAATTTTGTTCCAGATGTAATCGAAGTTGCGCAAGATGAGGATTCGATTGCTCGAGATTTTTTCGCGGAGAAAAACATCCAAATAAAAACAGCGTCATTGGCTAAAACAAGGAGTTCAGCCAAAAGATGGGTGGATACTTTTTCTCATGTAGTGGTATTTTGGGACGGTGACGATCTTACCGATATTGTTTTCTTTTCGAAGCTGCTGCGGAAAAATTTGCGAATTATTCCAATTCAGCTTGCTAAAGTCAAAAACAAAGATAAAGAAGAGCGGTACGACGTATATATTGGTCGTGGAACCCCGTGGGGCAACCCATTTCCAATAGGGTTAGGTGGAACTGGCGACAGCCGGGAGGTGGTTATAGAAAAATTTCGAGCCTACTTCTTTGAGGAATTACTGGTTGATCCAGAAAAACATAGGGCACTACTTTCTCTCAGGGGGTATCGTTTGGGATGTCATTGTAAACCGCTTGCCTGTCATGGCGATATCATCGCTGCTTATCTGAACAGCTACGAAGGTGAAAATTAATGCTCCATTGATAATAATTTTAGAGAAACGTTTTCTCTGATGACAATTTCTAAAGGGATTGTCATTGAAAGTCGAGATGAGGTAGGTGGCGGCTGATTAGCCTCAAACCAGCAAAGATAATTGCTCTCCTTGCAGTTCCTCTGTAATTTCTGAAATCAAAATACTTCTTACTGTAGCGACATCTTTTACCACTTTAGTTATATGGTGTGTAGTGTTCACTTGGCGCCAAGTCGCGGAGTTTCCTGGGCCATCTAACCCATTCGCAGTTTCGTAAATATATGAATCAGCGGCTGAAAACCGTGACCCCAAGAAATGTCCGCTGTTAACGATTCGACGGCATACATCTTTCATAATTTCCTTGTCATTGCCCGAATCTTGACCTCTTTCGACTAGCCAAGCATTCTGAATCGTGTATCGGTAGTGCCTGATCGGGCGACCACCTTTCCCTCCAAAAATTATTCTGGCTGAATCGGCCGCATAGTCGCCAAAGATCATATGGTCAGCAGTACTAGGATCAAATTTTACCGCCTGACACCAAGCGAGCCATTCATTACGTGGGCACAGGACACCATTGCCAGGTTCTGCCGGATTTTTTTCAGGGTAGTAAGTGCCTTGGAAAATGATGTGTTGCCATCCTCCAATATCTTGTAGCTGCTCTAACGCTCCACTAATAATTGGAGCAACATTTTCTGGCTCAGAAAGGTCTGAATCGGAGAAATCAGCAATAATTGCGCATTCTTGCACGGTCAGTCCAAGCAATGATAATGCGGAAAGAATATCATTTCCGAAATCAACGCGAACCATTTCTCCTGAAGGAACGCAAATAGCAAACTTCAATAATTCGTTGTGAGCAATTGCAGCCTTAAATGCCACTGCTTCGTGGGCAGTAATATCACTAAGCAAGGCCATTGGTATTGCGCGTGATTTTAAGTTTCTCGCCCGTTTGAACAAATCAGGAAGCCAAAGAGCTATGTTATCGCGACCAGCTTCGTCGATTAAGTAAGTGAGATCTACAAATGATCGACGACCTTGCCAGTATTTTGCCAGAATGCCTCCAATATCCGGTGCTTTTCCTGGGGGGAAAAGATCGATTTGATTGACGTCACTCCTCTCTCCAATCGGAGGGACGATAAAGCGCGGTATGATATACGCAGCAACATCACTTGCCAGTTCGCGTACACCATTCAATTCGCCTTGTTTCATCCGCAAAGCTGGGGAGTATAGAGCTTTATCAAATTCGATCACAAACCACCTCCGGAATTTAGAGAGTAAAAATGCTTTCGTACTTTGCCGCGCCCGATTTTATCGGAAAAAATTGAGTAGTTCTTTCGTTCTAATCTGATCCGACCAAAAACTATAGCCGGTGAGATCCCTAATTGTTCGGCAAAATTTTCGATAGGGGCCGAGGTTTTGGCGATTCTAGCTGGTGATCGGGCCCATAATTCTTCAGGTATTAACATATTAGAGGCAAACTTGTTAGCCTCTTCTTCTAGCTCGTCTACTTGAGACGCTTCAGTATCATCAAAGAACCCAGCCGATAAGCCGGTGCGATAGTGCAAAATTATGTGGCCGACTTCATGCAGCAAAGTAAACCAAAAATTATCAATTGAATCACGTAAGAGTGTTAAGCCGATAATTGGAACTTGATCAACTAGAAAAGCTGCTCCATCTACTTTCATTCCAGGAATATGCGGTTCGATGATAAGAACTATCCCATGTTCTTTCAGAAGTTGACTGGCCAGGACTGGGCCGTTTTCCGATTTGCTCAGCCTCACTAAATCGATAAGCCAAGAAACGTCTAATGGGCGATATTTAATTTTTTCTTGGTCAATTATCGCTTTGGCGCGCCGAGTAATTTGAGCTTTCCAACACAAAAGCAACCAGTCAGTCGTGTGATCTTCCACGTTTAAACCGGTTCGAAGTAACGAAGGCGTGCCGTGCATTTCGACGTGATCTGTAACGTGTCGAATTAACTGATTTAATCCGTTTTCGTCTGAGTCATCATCATTTGGCAACCAGCCGTTTGTTCTTGCATGTTTTAATACTTTTTGTGCTTGGTCATGAGTATCTTCGAAAGACGGGAACAGATTCCTAGCAAACGGTGAAAAAAAATCCGCAGACAATTTAATGGATAAAACCTTTGCAACACGCATATAATTTCCGAGGCTTATGCTACGATAATGCTCGGCCTCATAGCGTTGAATTGCTTGTTCGCGTAGTCCAAGTTTTTGTGCAAGTTCTTTTTGTGACCAGCCTTTTATTATGCGCGCAGCAATCAAAAAATCGCCAGGGTCATTCTCTGTTCTTTTCTTAAGGAGCTCAAAGTTGCCATCTTTTGCTTGAAGATAAGCATCTAAAGTATCACTTAACTCCTTTTTTTCGGAAGATAACGAGCGCTGCACCCCGCTGATTACCTCTCGAGGTAATCCTTCCACAATAGATTTTAAAACTTGCTCAGATGATAATGCTTGATTAATCTGCGCAATTAGCGCTGCTGTCTCGCGCGCCTGTCGGTCATTCGAGATAATAAAAGTTGTAGACATGTTGGATAGTACACATCAAATATGTTGTGTGTCAACCTGATTGCTGAACGTAGCTAGCAATGTTTATATTATTGTAAAAAATGCAATTAACATTCGCTTCGCTCGCGTTTGCGGTACCGCTAAGCTGCCTTCAGGGACGGATTACCGTTGTTCGGAGATTAGACAGGCTTTTCCGGGTGTCGTCGGTACGATTTAGCGTTAGCGTCAAGGCGATGCTGAGCAGCCAACCTGTGAGGAAGAGCTGGTAGGGGTGGTGCACTCATTCGGGAAGCCTTTACGGCTACGGCAGAGCTTGTTGAATTCTGAAATGGACGAGATTTGTCGCCATTAGACTGATGCTTGATAAGCAGGCGGATTCTTTAACGGTGGTAAGAGAATTGGAGCTTCCGACCTATATGTCCCGAAGATGGCGCTCTACCAAGTTAAGCTACAGTCCGACTGGTATGAGTATTGCTGAGGGAGAAAAACAGGTGGTCGGGGGTGAGAGGATTCGAACCTCCGGCCTCTACGTCCCGAACGTAGCGCTCTACCGGGCTAAGCTACACCCCGACTGGTATTGATGACTGCTGAGGGAGAAAAACAGATGGTCGGGGTGAGAGGATTCGAACCTCCGGCCTCTACGTCCCGAACGTAGCGCTCTACCGGGCTAAGCTACACCCCGACTGGTTTGAGACTCGTCGCCGAATCTCGGGAAGGCATTACTATAGTTGCCTCAATGGTTCCTGTCAACTGCGAAGCTGCACAGCTGCAGCAGGCTTTGCTTGTATTCGCTGTCCGGCAGATCGGCGATGGCGTCGGCTGCGCGGCGGGCGGCAGTCTCGGCTTCGCGGCGCGTATAGTCGAGTGCGCCGCTGGTGGTGACGGCCGACAGCACGGCGTCGAAATGGGTCTCGTCGCCCTGTTCGATGCAGCTGCGGATCAGTTCGCGCTGCTCGGCGCTGCCGTTTTCCATCACGTAGATCAGGGGCAGGGTGGGCTTGCCTTCGCGCAGGTCGTCGCCGACGTTCTTGCCGATCTCGCTGGCGTCGCCGGCATAGTCGAGCACGTCGTCGATCAGCTGGAATGCGGTGCCCAGCGAGCGGCCGTATTCGCCGGCGGCGTCGATCTGGGCGTCGTTGGCGCCGGCCACCAGGGCGCCGAGCTGGGCTGCAGCTTCGAACAGCTTGGCGGTTTTCGAACGGATCACCGTCAGGTAGCTTTCCTGGGTGACGTCCGGATCGTGCATGTTGAGCAGCTGCAGGACTTCACCCTCGGCGATGACGGTGGTAGCGCGCGACAGGATTTCCATCACGCGCATGTTGTCCAGGCTGGTCATCATCTCGAAGGCGCGCGAGTACAGGTAGTCGCCGACCAGCACGGATGCCGCGTTGCCGAACATCGCGTTGGCGGTCTGGCGGCCGCGGCGCATCGAGGATTCGTCGACCACGTCGTCGTGCAGCAGGGTGGCGGTATGGATGAACTCGACCACGGCCGCCAGTTCGTGGTGGCCGGCGCCTTTGTAGCCGTAGGCGTTCGCCAGCAGCAGCACCAGCACCGGACGGATCCGCTTGCCGCCGGCACCGATGATGTATTCGGCAATCTGGTTCACCAGTGCGACGTCCGATTGCAGCCGCTGTCGGATCACGCCGTTGACGGCCTCCATGTCGGCGGCGATCGTGCGGGTGATGGGGTTCTGTTGAGCGGTGTTGGTAGCGGCGGACAAGGCGGACCTGCTTACGTTGAGAGCGATGTGGATGTGTTAAGTGGCGCGATTATACGATAAGCAAGCAAAACTCGCGCTTTTTCACATGAGTTGCACCGGAGCAGGCCCCTGTTCTCGGGTCACCACAGCGGTTTTGACGCCCCGCACCAATTTATGTATAATCCTCTGTTCCCCGAATCTCGAGCATGCTGTAGGCCCGGTTCGCAGGAATTTCTTTAAACACTCAATGAGGTTTCAAATCATGTACGCGGTCATAAAAACCGGTGGCAAGCAGTATAAAGTTGTCGCTGGCGAAAAACTCAAAATCGAACAGATACCGGCAGACATTGGTTCCGAACTCACTATCGATCAGGTTCTCGCAGTAGGCGAGGGCGAGAGCATCAAATTTGGTGCTCCGCTGGTGGAAGGTGCTTCGGTTCGCGTGACTGTTATTTCGCAGGGTCGCCACGACAAAGTGCGTATCTTCAAGATGCGTCGTCGTAAGCACTACCAGAAGCGTCAGGGCCATCGCCAGAACTACACCGAAATCCAAGTGGTTGCGATCAACGGCTAATTGCCGCGCGCCCTCATCAGTCATCAAGGAGCATCTAAATGGCACACAAAAAAGGCGGCGGTACTACCCGCAACGGCCGTGACTCAGAAAGCAAACGCCTTGGCGTGAAAGTCTACGGCGGCCAGTCGATCAACGCAGGCGGCATCATCGTGCGTCAGCGCGGCACCACCGTGCGTCCGGGCACCAACGTCGGCATGGGCAAGGATCACACCCTGTTCGCGCTGGTCGACGGTTCGGTCAAGTTCGTCAAGCAAGGCGTCGGTTCGAAGCAGTACGTGACCGTCGTTGCTGCTGAAGCAGTCGCTGCCTAAATAAGGCGGTGCAGCGGGACCCTGGCTCCGGCCGGGTTCCGCGCAGTAAGGCGCAAGCCTTGCAATCGATAGGCTCTGCCCACCGGTAGAGCCTTTTTAATTTCCGGCGCTGTCACCGTTAAGTGCGTATCCATGGGCCATCTTGTGGCACATTTAACAGTGACATAGCCTTCAGTTTTGGTGGTTCATCATGAAGTTTATCGACGAAGCAAGAATCGAAGTCATCGCCGGCGACGGCGGCAACGGCTGCGCCTCGTTCCGCCGCGAGAAGTTCCGTCCCTTCGGCGGTCCTGACGGCGGCGACGGCGGACGTGGCGGCTCGATCTGGGTGATCGCCGACCGCAACATCAACACGCTGGTCGACTTCCGCTTCTCCAAAGTGCACACGGCAAAGAACGGCGAACCGGGTCGCGGCTCCGATTGCTACGGCAAGGGCGCCGAAGACGTCGTCATGCGCATGCCGGTCGGCACCATCATCATCGATGACAACAATGGCGAGATCATTGCCGACCTGACCGAGCACGGCCAAAAGGAACTGCTGGCGCGCGGCGGCGAAGGCGGCTGGGGCAACATCCACTTCAAGACCTCGACCAACCGCGCGCCGCGCCAGAAGACCGAAGGCAAGGAAGGCGAGCGCCGTGCGCTGCGCCTCGAGCTGAAGGTGCTGGCCGACGTCGGCCTGCTGGGCATGCCGAACGCCGGCAAGTCCACCTTCGTGACGGCCATCTCGAATGCGCGTCCGAAGGTCGCCGACTACCCGTTCACGACCCTGCATCCGAACCTGGGCGTGGTGCGCGTCTCGCACGAGAAGAGCTTCGTGATCGCCGACATTCCCGGCCTGATCGAAGGCGCGGCGGAAGGCGCCGGCCTGGGTCACCAGTTCCTGCGCCACCTGAGCCGCACCGGCCTGCTGCTGCACATCGTCGATTTTGCACCGGCGGACGGCAAGAGCGATCCGGTCAAGGACACCAAGGCCCTGGTCAAGGAACTCGAGAAGTACGACGAAGAGCTGGTCAACAAGCCGCGCTGGCTGGTGCTGAACAAGCTCGACGTGGTGCCGGAAGAAGACCGCAAGAAGCTGGTCAAGGACTTCGTCAAGAAGCTGGCCTGGAAGGGCCCGGTCTTCGAGATCTCGGCGCTGAACCGCGAAGGCTGCGAAGACCTGGTGCACGCGATCTACAAGTACCTGGAAGAGAAGCGCCATAGCGAGCAGCGCTCGGAGGAAAAGCAGATGACCGAGGAAGCGCGCGGCATCTCGTCGATCGATCCGGACGACCCCCGCTTCAAGATCCTCGAAGACTGATTTGCCGAGTTGATACCAAGTCCATCGCGCCGCCTCCGCCTGCGCAGCCAGCTGCTGCAGGCGATCGCCACGGTCAATTCGCTGGCCGCGCTGTCGGCCATGCTGGATCCCGACCGCACGGCGGCCGCGATGGGACTGTTTCTCGTCGGCGTGAACGGCTACAGCCAGTTCTACGCCATCTATGTCGGAGTGCGCCTCGCCACCGCGGGGCTGGCTCTGTTGGCGGCCAGGCAGGGCGACCAGCCCATCCTCGGCGACCTCGCAGCACTATTCCTCCTGGCGCAGCCGCTCGGCCGCTTCGTCGCATCGTTTGCGATCGGCCTGCCCCAGGGTTTATTGTTCGTCGTTAGCGGGATCGAATTGCTGGCCGGCCTGGCGCTGCTGCTGCTTCGCCCGCGCGGCAAGCCTTTTGCGCCATCGCCATCGCCATGAACTCAGTCATTCATCAAGCCTCCCGCATCATCGTCAAGGTCGGCTCCTCGCTCGTCACCAACGAAGGCCGCGGCCTCGATAACGCCGCCATCGCGCGCTGGGCCGCCCAGATCGCGTCGCTGCGCACGCTCGGCAAGGAAGTCGTGCTGGTGTCTTCCGGCGCGATCGCCGAAGGCATGCTGCGCATCGGTTTTGCCAGCCGTCCGACCGACATCCACGAACTTCAGGCTTGCGCTGCCTGCGGCCAGATGGGCCTGGCCCAGATCTACGAAACCAGCTTCGCCACCCACGGCGTCAAGACCGCCCAGGTGCTGCTGACCCACGCCGACCTGGCCGACCGCGAACGCTACCTGAACGCGCGCTCGACGCTGACCACCCTGCTGCGCCTGGGCGTGGTCCCCATCATCAACGAGAACGACACCGTGGTCACCGACGAAATCAAGTTCGGCGACAACGACACCCTGGGCGCGCTGGTGGCCAACCTGATCGAAGCCGACGCGCTGGTGATCCTGACCGACCAGAAAGGCCTGTACTCGGCCGATCCGCGCAAGGACCCGCAAGCGAAGCTGATCGCCGAAGCCCAGGCCGGCGACACCTCGCTCGAAGCGATGGCCGGCGGCGCCGGCAGCAATATCGGCAGCGGCGGCATGCTGACCAAGGTGCTGGCCGCCAAGCGCGCCGCGCGCTCGGGTGCGCATACCGTAATCGCCTGGGGCAGGGAAGACAACGTGCTGGTGCGCCTGGCTAGCGGCGAAGCGATCGGCACCCAGCTGCTGGCGCCGACCGCGCGCCTGACGGCACGCCGCCAGTGGATGGTCGACCACCTGCACACCGCGGGCGAACTGGTGCTGGATGCCGGCGCCGTGCAGAAGCTGGCGAAGGAGGGCAAGTCCCTGCTGCCGATCGGCGTGTCCGCCGTGCGCGGCGAGTTCGGTCGCGGCGCGCTGGTGTCCTGCGTGGCGGAAGACGGCCGCGAGATCGCACGCGGCCTGACCAACTACACCGCCTCGGAAGTGAAACGCATCATGCGCCATTCCTCAGGCGAGATCGAAGCCATCCTCGGCTATGTCGAAGGCCCGGAGCTGGTGCACCGGGATAACCTGGTCCTGCTCTAAGAACTTACGCGGCTGTCAGCGGCGCAGCAGCGCCGCATGGTTGACCTCGATCTCGTTCTGCGCCGAGCGGAAGGTAAGACGCATCGCCTGCACCACCTGCTTCTTCGGCAGCTGCTGTTCGAAGCAGGTCTGCTCGAAGCCGGGAGCGGGCGACGCCATCTGTCCTTCCCAGATCTTCTGCCAGTTCCCCTTTCCGTCCTGGACCTCGACCAGTGCCAGCTCGCGCGCGCCTGCGCCGTTCATCGCGGCATGGATCATGTCGGTGGCAACCGGATCGTTGAAGCTCAGGCGCATCCGGCGGGTCGGGACGCCTTCCACGGCGGCGCCGTTGGCCTCCATCCAGCGGCTTGGCGCGCCGGTTTTGCTCACTTGCTTGCAGTCCAGCGCCGGCATGACGCCGTAGCGGATGGCCGTGGTGAAGGTGGATGTCTGTGCGGTGGCGGCACAGGACAGGGAGATCAACGCCAGCGTGAAGGCGGCGTGCAAGCGGATGTTCATTGCAGGCATTCGAGTACTCATCAGTTGGATAGCAAAATGGCGGCGTTGGTCACGGTGGCCGGCTCCTCGCTTCGGCGGAGGGTATAACGTAGCGCCCCGACCTGCCGCTGGCCGCCCAGGTCCTGCTGCAGCCACACATAGTCGCAGCCGGCCGGCGCCTCATGGACGGTTACCGGCCCGGCGTCAAGCCACTTGCCCTGGGCATCGCGGGTTTCCACCTTCTCGAGTACACGCACCGCCGCGCGGTTGAGCCCAGCGCGCACGACGCCGGTCGATGTCGCCGACTCGAATTGCTGGACCATCGTGTAAGGCTGGCCCGGCTCGGGCGCGGCCTTGGGCGCGACCAGCCACTTGCCTTTCGCGTGGACGGCCGTACCGACAGTGCACGCGGCGGGCAGCGTGGCCAGCGCGCGCTGTGTGGTTTCGGCGTCGCGGCGGGCGTTCTCGATGTTACGGGCGGCGTCTTGCGCGGGGTCCGCCTTGCTCCAGGGGCTGAGCGTGGCCAGGCAGGCCAGCAGGGTGAAGCGGGAAATAGCATTCATGGTCGTGCTTCACAATCACTCATGGAAAACAGACGACAAGATTAACAGTTTGGACACGCTGAATGTGCGCAGATTGTTGCACGCCCGTCAGGGTCGATAGCGAGGAAGCTACCTTGTGCTGGCAACCCAATTGCTAGATAGTAGAAATGATTATTGCGCGGGAGGTGATATTTCATGCTACATTAGCTGGAAATAATGAACAGCCAGCGAAAGGATCGTCATGCAGGAACTCAACCTTGCCTCCCAGCTGATGGAAGGCGGCACAGGTGTCGTCGTGATCGGCGCACTATCGGTGCTGGCGCTTGCGGTGTCCTTCGAGCGCCTGGCCAACTTCCGGGCAAGCAGGGTGGCGCCCCAGGCGCTGGCCGACGAGGCCCTCGGCCTGTGGCGGGACGGCGATTACCAGGCCCTCGCCGCACGCGCTGCGGAAGACCGCAGCAGCCTTGCGCGCGTGCTGGAATTCCTGGCCGGGCATCCGCGCCTGCCCATCGATACCTTGTCCGCGCGTGCGGCCGACATCGCATCGACGGAACTGCGCCTGCAGCAGCAGAAGGCCTATGCGCTGAACGTGGTCGCCACCATCGCGCCCATCGTCGGCCTGCTGGGCACCGTGATCGGCATGATCGAGGCCTTCCACGTGATCGCCTTCAACGGCATGGGCGATCCGACCCTGCTGGCGGGCGGCATCTCGAAGGCGCTGGTGAACACGGCGGCCGGCCTGTCGGTGGCGCTGCCCTCGCTGGCGATGCACCACTTCTTCCGCAACCGCATGGTCAACATCGGCATCACGCTGGAACGCCAGCTGGGACGGCTGCTCGATGCAAGCCGTGCGCGCGAGCACGTGCGGAACCATGAGCAGGAGCGCAGCCATGCGCATTGAGTTCGGCGACGACGAGCAGCCCGAGATCGGCCTGATCGCGCTGATCGACTGCATCTTCTTCCTGCTGATGTTCTTCATGGTCGCGACTTCCTTCAAGCAGAAGGAGCAGCAGCACAAGGACAAGGCGATCCCGATCACGCTGCCGCGCTCCTCCGCCACGCTCGACCTGGCCGACGCCGCGCCCGATCCGCTGGTGATCCGGGTCGACCGTGCGGGCCAGGTGGCGATCGGCGAGGACAAGCTGTCGACCGAGGCCCTGCACGAGCGCCTGTCGGGCGAGGCGCGTGCGCATCCGGGCCGGCCGGTGCGCATCGAAGGCGATGGCAATGCCTCTTACCAGTCCATCGTCCATGTGCTCGACCTGTGCCAGTTCGAAGGCCTGACCAATATCGCGATGCGTGCGCGCCGGCAGTAAATGAATGCCGACGCGACTTTGCGGCTGGACGGTTCGAGCATGGCCGAGCTGTGGCGCCGCCATCCCTGGCTGATCGCATCGCTGGCGGCGCATGGCGTGCTCGCGGCCAGCCTGTACACGGCCGGCCCGGTGCATGTCGCCGTCAAGCGCAACGACGGCTTGCGCGCGCAGGTCGCGCAGTCGCTGCAGCACACCGAGCAGCGCCAGATGCGGCGCGAGCTGCGCACGATGGAGGAGATCCGCGATGCGCTGGCGGAAAGCGCGGGCGTAGCCGGTGGCGAGGGCAAGGGCAAGGGCGGCAAGGACGCTGCCAGGTCGCCCGATCCCGCCGTGCGGGCGCGTGAACTGGCCCGGCAGATCGAACAGGTGCAGCAGAAGATCCGCGCCACCGAGTTGGCGCGCGTGTTGCGCATTCCCGAGGCCGAGGTCCTCAAGCGCGTGCAGCTCGAGGAGGCGCGCAAGCCCAGACCGGCATCGACCAGGCACGCATCGCCGGAAGTCCAGGTGGCCCAGCTGGCGCAACAGGCCAAGGCCGCCCTGGCGCAGCGCCGCGCGCAATTGCTGGCGCAGCAGCAGGGCGTCGCAATCAAGCCGGAGGCCGGAGCGCTGAAGCCAGGCCGCCCGCAAGGCGGCAAAGCCGGCCAGGGACCGGGCAGCGGCAAGATGGCGGGCCAGGGTGGCCAGGGACAAGGCAATGGCCAGATGAGCGGCCAGGGCGGCCAGGGTGGACGGCCAGGCGGCAGTGGCTTCGCGCAGAACTCGGCCTCGCGCGGCAGCAAGGTCGAGGCCCTGGTCAGCGGCCTGGCGCTGGGCGCGCCTGGCGCGATCACCGGCAGCAGCATCGACATGGCGAGCAATGCCTTCAGCGACTCCCGCAGCTTCGGCGCATTCCAGGAACCGCCGCCGGTCGACGCCGCAAGCATGCGCAGCGGCCGCGGCCACACGATCGGCGCCGGCGGCGCCTACGCCAACCGTATCTTCCTCGATACCTGGTATGTGATCGGCCCCTTCGGCGGCGCCGGCCATGACAGCCAGAACGCGCTCTATCCGCCCGAACGTGGGGTCGACCTCGACGCGGTCTATTACGGCAAGAACGACCTGCCGGTGCGCTGGACCTTCCAGCAGGACGCGCGCTATCCGTCGATCCCGCTGCCGCGCGCCGAGAACGCCGTGTATTACGCCTACACCGAGGTCGTGGTCGACCGCGACATGGATCTGTGGGTGTGGATAGGCGGCGACGACGACACCAAGATGTGGTTCAACGACCGCCTGGTCTGGCTCAGCGGCGATAACATCGACAAGCCCTGGTACCGCCAGCCTTTCATGACGCTGCCCGAGATCCAAACCCTGAACCTCACCGAAGGCAAGCGCCGGCTGCACTTCAACAAGGGGCGCAACAGCATCCTGCTCAAGTTGTACAACGGCGTGGACCTGATGTTTTATTCGGTGGTGCTGTCGAAATGATCCTCGTCCGGCGCTACCCGTTCCTGGTGCTGTCCCTCGTGGCGCATGCGGCGCTGCTCGGCGTGCTGTACTTGGTCGTGGTTCGCGTCGAGCTGGACCAGCAGCGCATCCGGCGCAGCCGGGAGCAGCCATTGGTCGGCGCCGGCAGGCAGCTGATGGAACGGGCGCGCCTCGAACAGCGCGTGCGCGACATGGCGCGGATCAAGTCCCAGCTCGCATCGGGGGCAGCTGAGAAAGACGACGATGTGCAGTTCAGCGCACAGCCCAGGACGCCGGAAGAACTGCTCAAGGAAGCCAGGGAGCTGTCCCGCAAGATCGACGAGATCGAGCGCGACGACCGCGCCGAATGGCTGGCGAAGCTGCTCCACGTCCCGAAGCAAAAAGCACTGGAAAAGCTCGCGCAGACGCGCAAACCGGAAGAGCCGGCCGGCGCTGAAGCCGGCAAGCCCGTCGATGCAGCGGCAAAGATCGAGCAGCTCGAAGCGAAGGCACGCGACGCTTTGGCCCGGCGCGGCGGGCAACTGGCGCAGCAGCAGGACGGTACGCGCGTGGCGGCCGGCGAATCACGCAGCGGCAGCGCTGCGCGGCAGGGCGGGCCAGGCGGGCAAGTTGGCGGCGGCCCCCCGGGCGCGAAAAGCCTCGGCGGCATGTCCATGTCGTCCGTGTTTCGGACGATCGATGCATTCATGAATGCCGACCGGGCGGGCCGGGGGATCGAGGGCAATGTCGTGGCGGGCGACCACGGCGACGTCGATCGAACCATCGTGCGCATTCCGGAGGTCCCCGCCGGCGCCAGGGTCAAGGGCACGGGCCGCATCATCGGCCCCGGCGGCCCTTATGCCGACCGCGTCTACGTCAATCGCTGGTACCTGATCGGCCCCTTCGACCGCAAGCATGGTGACGCGTGGCTTGCGCCCGATCCGCCCGAGCAGGCCGTGGTCCTGGACGCCGCCTATCGCGGCAAGGACGGCCGCCTGCTCAAGTGGGAATACGTCGACTCGGCGAACTATCCGCTGGTTCCGCCCCAGCCTGCCGAAGAAGCCGTGTATTACGGCTATACCGAGCTGATGGTCGACAAGGAACAGGACCTGACGATCTGGGTCGGCGCCCACGACGACGCGCAGCTGTGGCTCAACGACAGGCTGGTCTGGCGCGGCAGACATGTGGCCAAGGCTCCGTTCTACAGGGAGGTCCAGGGCGCGGACAACATCCATGGCCGCGATTACAACTTCAGCGAAGGCAAGCGCGTCGTGCACGTCAGGCAGGGCCGCAACAAGCTGTTCTTCAAGCTGTCGAACGGATTGGGCTCCCTGTTTTTTTCGCTGGTGCTGACGAAGTGATTAAAATGAAGCCCCGGAACCCGAAAGGACCAGCACCAGAATGGAACACACCTCGCCCCTCGCCGTCGTCCAGGCCCAGCTCGACGCCTTCAACGCCAAGGACATCGATGCGCTGATGCGCGCCTATGCGCCGGACGCCGAGCAGTTCGCGCTGCACGGCGAGCGCCTGGCCAAGGGAGAAGGCGAGATTCGCCCGCGCTACGTGGCGCGTTTCACGGAGCCGGACCTGCATGCGCGCCTGCTGTCGCGCACCGTGATGGGAAGTTTCGTGACCGACCTGGAGCTCATCACCCGCAACTTCCCGGAAGGCGTGGGCACGCTCGAGATGCTGTGCATTTACGAGGTGGTCGACGGGCGCATCAAGCGCGCCTCGTTCGCACCGGGGGCGATGACGCTTCTTAATCCGTAAGCGAGGCCACGGACGGCGGCAGGACCTTCTTCGGCGCCGGGGTCTTGTCCTTGTATTCGCACAGGTCGGCGATGATGCAGTTCCAGCACTTGGGCGTGCGCGCCACGCAGGTGTAGCGGCCGTGCAGGATCAGCCAGTGGTGGGCGTCCTGCAGGAATTCCTTCGGCACGAACTTCAGCAGCTTCTGCTCGACCACGTCGACGTTCTTGCCGGGGGCGATCTTCGTGCGGTTCGAGACGCGGAAGATGTGGGTGTCGACCGCCATCGCCGGCTCGCCGAAGGCGGTGTTGAGCACCACGTTGGCGGTCTTGCGGCCCACGCCCGGCAGGGCTTCCAGCGCCTCGCGCTCGCGCGGGACTTCGCCGCCGTACTGGTTCACCAGGATCTCGCAGGTGGCGATGACGTTCTTGGCCTTGTTGTTGTACAGGCCGATGGTCGAGATATAGGTCTTCAGCTCGTCGAGGCCGAGGTCGAGGATGGCTTGCGGCGTGTTCGCCACCGGGTAGAGCCTGCGGGTGGCCTTGTTGACGCCGACGTCGGTCGACTGCGCCGACAACAGCACCGCGATCAGCAGTTCGAAGGGCGTGGTGTATTCGAGCTCGGTGGTCGGATTCGGATTCGCTTCGCGGAAGCGCTTGAAGATCTCGTAGCGTTTGGCTGGGTTCATTCGGGCTTTCCTGCGGCCTTCTGACGCGCGCGTTCGATGGCGGCGGCGATGATCGCGCGCTTGCGTTCCTTCTCGGCCAGCTCTTCGGCGGTATTGGTTTCTTCGGCGGTCACCGCGCGCATCTTTTCCAGGGCCTTGGCGGCCAGGCGTGCATCGTTCTCTGCCTTCTCGCGCTGCAGGCGTTCGGTCCTGAAATCGTGGCGCGCGCGGGCGGCATCGGCCTGCGCCGAGGACCAGGCGTCCCAGCCGGTGCGATCTCCCGTTACCGGAATCATGCTGATGCAGTCGACCGGGCAGGGCGCCACGCACAGGTCGCAGCCGGTGCACAGGCTGGGCAGGATGGTGTGCATCTGCTTGGGCGCGCCGAGGATGGCGTCGACCGGGCAGGCCTGGATGCACAGGGTGCAGCCGATGCACAGGTTCTCGTCGATGAAGGCGACCGGGCGCGGGCGTTCCACGCCGTTGGCCGGATTGATCGGGATGACGGGGCGGCCGGTCACGCTGGCCAGCCGCGCGACGCCTTCCATGCCGCCCGGCGGGCAGCGGTTGATGTCGGCCTCGCCGCGGGCGATCGCTTCGGCGTACGGGCGGCAGGCGGGATAGCCGCACTTCGTACACTGCGTCTGCGGCAACAGGTCTTCGATCTGGTCGGCGAGGGATTTCGTCACGGTGGTCGAGCAATTTGCTAAACCGCCATTATCCGCTAAATGGCCTGCCGCGGCTAAATGGGGCCGGAAAAAGCGGCCGCTCAGCCGTCAAGAACGCTGCCTTTTGTCCTACAGCCTTAGGTGCTGCAACGTACGGAGTGCTGAGGCCGGCTGGTGGTCTACTGGACCCAGGCAATAAACCGACAGGAGGGTCTTATGGAAAAGAAGCACCTCATTATTCCGGCACTGGTTGCCGCACTGATGGGCGCCAGCGCCCCGAGTTTCGCCCAGGACCGCTACCACGGCGACCGTGACCGTGGCGACCGTAGCGACCGCTACAGCCAGCGCGACCGCGACGGCGACCGTGACCGCTATGACACCCGCCGCGATGACCGCCGTGACGGCTACCGCGCACAGGGCGGCGGACGCGCCGGCAGCGAAGGCTGGGGCGAAGAGCGCCGCTACGATGGCGCCGGGCCGGACCACAGCTTCCGCCGCGGCCAGCGCTTGCCTGAGCGCTACCGCAACCACCAGTACGTGGTGAACAATTATCGAGAGCACCATTTGCGGCCACCGCCGCGAGGTTATCATTGGGTGCAGACAGGCGGCGATTATGTGCTGGCGGCAGTGGCTACCGGCATCATCGCAGACCTGATCATCAATCACTGAGCTGCGGGCTGCCCAATGGGGCGGCCCCGGCAGGTGACCAGAAAGCCGCATTGCCATGCTCGACATGGCACTGCGGCAGCTTGCTTTGAGGAGGACGAATGCACCGAACACTGATCGCCTTGTCCACTGCCGCCGCCTCGTGTGCGAGCGCACCCGCATGGGCGCAGCAGGACGCGGGCGCGCGCCAGGAAATCACCCATCTGCTCGACTTCGTTGCCCAGTCCGGCTGCCAGTTCAACCGCAACGGCAGTTGGCACGACAGCAAGGCGGCGCGCGACCATCTCAAGGAAAAGTACGATTACCTGCAGCGCCGCGACCTGGTGCCGGACACCAAGTCCTTCATCGAACGCGCGGCCTCGGAGAGCAGCTTCAGCCACAAGGCCTACCAGGTCCGCTGCGGCAACGGGCAGACCATCACCAGCGCGCAATGGCTGAACACCGAGCTGGCGCGCTACCGGGCTGCGCAGAAGTAGGCCGGCTGGCCGTCGGCGCATAAAAAAATGCCGCGGAGTGTGAACTCCGCGGCATTTTTTATGACGCTACCGGCAATCAGGCATTCTTACGAATGAACTCCCCAATCATCGGACAGATGATCTCGCGCCAGCGGCGGCCCGAGAAGATGCCGTAGTGGCCGCATTTCGGCGCCGTGAAGTGCTGCTGCTTCTCGGCCGGGATGCCGGTGCACAGCTCGTGCGCGGCCTGGGTCTGGCCGGCGCCGGAGATGTCGTCCAGCTCGCCTTCGATGGTGAACAGGGCCACGCTCTCGATGTCCTGCGGACGCACCAGCTGGCCGCCGACTTCCCAGGTGCCTTTCGGCAGGGCGAAGTCCTGGAACACGGTCTTGATGGTCTCCAGGTAGTACTCGGCCGGCATGTCCAGCACGGCGTTGTACTCGTCGTAGAACTTGCGGTGGGCTTCCGCCGAATCGTCGTCTCCGCGCACCAGGTGCTGGTAGAACTCGCGGTGGCTCTGGGCATGGCGGCCCGGGTTCATCGCGATGAAGCCGGCGTGCTGCAGGAAGCCCGGATAGACCTTGCGGCCGAAGCCCGGATAATTGCCCGGCACCGCGTAGATCACGGTGTTTTCGAACCACGAGAACGGCTTTTCGGTGGCCAGGTCGTTGACCGCGGTCGGCGACTTGCGCGGGTCGATCGGGCCGCCCATCATGACCATCGATTTCGGCAGTTTCGGATCCTTGTTGGTCGCCATCAGCGAGATCGCGGCCAGCACCGGCACGGTCGGCTGGCAGACCGAGATCACGTGCACGTCCGGCCCGAGGTGGCGGATGAAGTCCTGCACGTAATAGATATAGTCGTGGAGATGGAACTCGCCGTCGGACATCGGCACCATGCGGGCGTCGACCCAGTCGGTGATGTAGACGTCCTGGTTCGGCAGCAGGGCGCGGACGGTATCGCGCAGCAGCGTGGCGTGGTGCCCCGACAATGGAGCGACCACCAGCACGGTGGGCTGCTTGAGCGCGGCGAACTGCGCGTCCGGCATGTCTTTCTTGAAATGCAGCAGCTTGCAGAAGGGCTTGCTGACCGCCGTGCGTTCCATGATGCCGACGGTCTGGCCGTCGATCGTGGTCGAATTCAGGTCAAAGCCTGGTTTTTCGTAATCCTTGCCCAGGCGGTACATCAGTTCGTAGCCCGCGGCGATACGCTGGGAGAACGGGGTGTGGGCGAATGGCGAGACGGGATTCGAGAACAGTTTTGCAGAGGCGTCGGCCCACTGCATCAGCGGGTTCAGGAAGGAGCGTTGCATCTCGTGCAGTTGATAAAGCATATTATTTCCTTCACATTGCTCTGCTTTGGCAAACGTTTTGTTCGGCAGATCAATCAATTATAGGCCAATTGGCTTGGCGTGGGGCAACATGAAAAGGTGTTCATCATTGAAAAAATAGTGCGATGCAACATTAGTATCACAGTTCCCATACTGCCTTCGGTTAGGTGCCCTACATAAGAAAAATGCCCCGCATTGGCGGGGCATTTTTTGTCGTGCGTCGGTAACGGAACGTTTAGTCGAATACCGGGGTCTCGACGCCGAGGATCTTGTGCAGTTTCGGCGAGGTCGTCGTGTACTGCATGTGGATCTTCTTGTCCGGGAAGATGTACGGTGCGGCGCCGAAGGCGGCCAGCGCGGCTTCGTGGAAGCCCGACAGGATCAGCTTCTTCTTGCCCGGGTAGGTGTTGATGTCACCCACGGCAAAGATGCCCGGCACATTGGTTTCGAACTTCTCGGTGTCCACCACCTTGAGCTGCTTGCGCTCGATGTCCAGGCCCCACTCGGCGATCGGGCCCAGCTTCGGCGACAGGCCGAAGAACACCATCAGCATGTCCAGCGGGACGCGGCGGGTGACGCCGTCGGCGCCGGTGACCTTGACTTCGGACAGCTGGCCGTCCTTTTCGTCGAAGCCGGTGACCTGGCCGGTGATCAGCTGCATTTCGTACTCGTCGCACAGCTGCTTCATCTTGGCGACCGAGGCCGGCGCCGCGCGGAAATCTTCACGGCGGTGCACCAGCACGACCGATTCGGCCTTGCCGACGAAGTTCAGGGCCCAGTCCAGGGCGGAGTCGCCGCCGCCGCAGATGACCAGGTTCTTGCCTTCGAACAGAGCCGGATCCTTGACGCGGTAGAACAGCTGGCTGTTCTCGAACTTCTCGATGCCGTCGACCTTGATCGTGCGCGCCTGGAAGGAACCGACGCCGGCAGCGATGAAGATGGTCTTGGTGATGAAGCGGGTGCCGGTCGAGGTCTCGACGTTGAAGCGCTGGTCTTCACGGCGCTGCACCGTGGTCACTTCCTGGCCCAGGTGGAAGGTCGGGTCGAAAGGCTCGATCTGCTTGAGCAGGTTGTCGGTCAGTTCCTGGCCGGTGCAGACGGGCACGGCCGGGATGTCGTAGATCGGCTTGTCCGGGTACAGTTCAACGCACTGGCCGCCGACGGCCGGCAGCGAATCGATCACGTGGGCTTTGATCTCGAGCAGGCCCAGTTCGAACACCTGGAACAGGCCGACCGGGCCCGCGCCGATGATCACGGCATCGGCTTCGATGGCGCCGGCAAAAGAGCTGTTGGGAGCGATGGTGCCCACTTCCGGGGCAGCACTGATAGTCATGCTTGATTCCTGTTGATGTGGTTTGGCGGACGCGTCTTAGCGGGCCAGTTGGTCCAGCTTTTCCTTGACGTCCTTCCACTTGTCCGCGTCGGGCAGGGCGGGCTTGGTCTTGGTGATCGATGGCCAGTTGCGCGACAGGTCGGCGTTGATCTTGATGAATTGCTGCTGGTCCGACGGCACGTCCTCTTCCGCGTAGATCGCGTTGACCGGGCATTCCGCCACGCACACGGCGCAGTCGATGCACTCGTCCGGGTCAATGGCGAGGAAGTTCGGGCCTTCCCGGAAACAATCTACCGGGCATACATCCACGCAGTCGGTATAGCGACATTGGATGCACGATTCGGTGACAACGTGGGTCATAACAGTCCTTAATCAGTGGAAGCGGCGGCGTGTTGGATACAGGGGAGCTCGCCGGACGCGGCAAAGCACTGTATTTTAGGGCAATTCGGCCTTTACGACAAATCAGGCTTATACACAATACACATAAGCAAATGTTCATCCCGGCCGCACAATTGCCGAATATTTAACGGCTTGCACGCAGGTGCTGGATCAGGGCCTGCCAGCCGGCGGCGTCGGCGCCGTCCTCCGGCAGGGTCACCGTGCGGCAGCGCTGGCCGTCGTCGGCGGTGATTTCCCAGCGCATCTGGTCGGCGCCCACCGGGCAGGCGGGCGCCGCGCCGAAGAAGTCGAGGCGCTCGAGCAGGGATTCGATCGCCTGGCCGTCGCGGTGGCAGCCGGTGTCGAGCTCGAAGCGCTCGGCGCGGCCGGCAAAGCCGCCGCTGGCGCGGGCCGTGATCTTCATCGCTTCGCCTCAGGTGGTGGGAAGGGCGGATACCTTCGCGGTGGCGATCGCCACCGCCACCGTGGCTTCGGCCTCCGTCGCCGCCTGCTGCTCGCCGGCCGGGCCGAAGCGCCCGTGCTCGGCGCACCAGCGCGCCAGCGCCTGCGCCTCGGCGTCCAGGATGCGTTCGACCTCGTAGTACTCGGCCAGGTTCATGGTGCCGCAGCAGGCGCGCCGGTCCTGTTTGGCGCCGGGGGCGTCCTGCACCAG
This sequence comes from Telluria sp. GW821-FHT07G12, assembly GCF_059418525.1. Classification (NCBI taxonomy): domain Bacteria; kingdom Pseudomonadati; phylum Pseudomonadota; class Betaproteobacteria; order Burkholderiales; family Oxalobacteraceae; genus Telluria; species Telluria sp. GW821-FHT07G12. The sequence goes on from NZ_JBWKQA010000003.1 coordinate 414,857, forward strand.
GGCCGCCAGGCGCAGTCCGGCCGGGTGCGGGCCGGTCAGGGTGGCCGGCACCTCGACCACTTCGCGCTGGGCGAAGCGGTTGCGAATGAAAGTGGTGTAGTCGGCCGGTTTGCCGTCCTCGAAGGTCAGGCGCAGCATTTCGTTGGCGACGTCGGCATAGGTGGCGGCGGCGTCGGGCGCGGCGATCAATGCCCGCAGCAGCAGCCCGCGCAGCCAGGCGGCGACCCGGTGCAGCACGACGGCGCAATCTTCCAGCTCCGGATTGCGCTCGAAGGCGAAGATGTCGGCCAGGATGTCGTACATCGCGCCGGTGAACACCTGGGAGATCGCGTGGACCTCGGTGCCGGCCTGGCTCAGGGTCAGGTCGTTGTCGGCGTTGCGCAGGCCGTTGGTGCTGCCCAGCGCCAGGCCGAACTGCTCGGCGATGTCGGCCAGGAAGGTTTTATCATGCAGATGGGCCTTGGTCTGGGCCACCACCGCCTCGCACTGGTCGAGCTGGGACAGGGCCAGGAAGATCGCAGTGAGGTCGCCGAAGGATTCGTGCAGACCGCCCGTCTGCGGCGGATTGTCCGCCATCAGCCATTGCGGCTTGAGGCCGTCCAGCACCGCGTGGCCGGTCTCGTGCGAGACGATGTCGAAGGAGCGGCAGGTGTACAGGCGCGCCGTTTCGCCGGGCGGGACGAAATCGCCGAACTTCAGGCAGGCCTGGGTCCGGCTGTAATAGGCGTTCATCACGTTCGGCAGGCCGTAGGGATGGACCTGCAGCGGCGAGGTATCGGCGCTGCTGTTCCACTGCCAGGGCAGGGGCATGGCGGCGCCGGCGGTGGACAGGGCGCGCTGGTACATCGTGAGGGTCTGGCGCACCACGGCATAGGTGTGGACGGCGTCGAATTGCGGGGTGTCGGGCATGGTGACGAAGTCGCCGAAGGCGTTCGGCTCGACCACCGGGAGGTCGGGATCGGCGGCGATGGCGATGCGGGCGTCGCGCGGGCCGGTCAGCACCACGCCCGGCAGGAAGACCTTGCGGGTGCCGATCTCGGACACCGACGGGTCCTGCTTCCACATCAGCACGCGCGCGCCGAAAGCGTAGGGCAGGGGGACGTCTGCCTGGCCGCCTTCCTCGGCGGCGCCGGGCTGGCCCGGTGCGGCGCCCCACGGACCGGCCGGCAGGCGCGGGCGGCCCGGCTGGTCGAGCAGCTGGGCGGCCTTGCGGTGCTGGCGGTAGGGGGCGGCCGGCATCGGCACGTAGCCGATCGGGGGCTGGGCAGGGTCGGGCAGGCTGTCACTTGCACTCATGATCACTTCCTCCGGTGGAGCAGGCTGCGACAGGCAGGCTGCGAAGGAAATGGTCGCCCGTCAATTGATTTGGGCATTGATTTGAGTCAACTAGCCAATGCGCCGCCCAGCTGGCATCATGGCGGGCTCTGTTGTTTTCAGATCAGGAAGGATGCCAGATGGCGGATATCAGCATTACCCAGCAACACCAGCTCAGCGCGGAGGCGGCGCGCGCTGCCGCCCAGAAAGTGGCGGACAAGCTGGCGGGGGAATATGGCCTGCAATGCAGGTGGGACGGCGACGTGCTGCGTTTCGAACGCAGCGGCGTGGAAGGCACGCTGGCGCTGGGCGACAGTCAGGCCGCGCTGCGCATCAAACTCGGGATGCTGATGGGCGCTTTCCGCTCGACCATCGAGACGAAGGTGGCGGAAAGCATGCGCAAGGTGTTTGCTTAAGCCTTGAGGTCTTCGATCAGGTCGACGTACTGCTGCATCGCGTCGTCCTGCGAGGTGCCTTTCAGAGCAGCCCAGGCGTCGAACTTGGCGCGGCCGACCATGTCGGTGAAGCCCGGGCGCTCACCTAGGGCGTCGCCGCTCGAGCCCTGCTTGTACAGGGCGTAGATCTTCAGCAGGGTCATGTTGTCCGGACGCTCGGGCAGGTTCTTCGAATCGATCTGGGCCTGGGCGAACTGTTCTTGCAAACTCATTGGTGACTCCTTGGATAAAATGGCAATTCTTCGGCCATCTTAGCGCATCGTCCCGGGAATCACCTTCGATACGACGGGATTTTAGAGTGGAGCCTCGATTACAGGCCGAGCAGCTCGACGTCGAAGATCAGCGTGGCGTTCGGCGGAATCACGCCGCCGGCGCCGCGTGCGCCATAGCCCAGGGCAGCCGGGATGATCAGGCGGCGCGCGCCGCCCACCTTCATGCCCTGCACGCCTTCGTCCCAGCCCTTGATCACATGGCCGGCGCCCAGCGGGAACTGGAAGGGGTCGTTGCGGTCTTTGCTGGAGTCGAACTTGGCGCCCTGGCTGCCGTCGTCGTTCTGCAGCCAGCCGGTGTAGTGCACGGTCACGTACTGGCCGGCCTTGGCTTCCGGGCCGTCGCCGGCGACGGTGTCTTCGTATTGCAGGCCGGAATTCGTGGTGGTGATGGGCATGGTCTTGTCCTCTTGTTCAGGTGTAAATCACGATTGTAGTGCATGTACCTGTCGATCTGCTACGACGCTTCTGTTGACGCCTTTTCCACTGTGTTGCGACGGCGCGCCGAATTCTTCATGAAACATGTCAACCACCCTTCGAATGCAGACGTTTCCCCGTAGAATAAGAACTTCTTCCACCTCCGGGCATACGTCCTCCCATGCTGCGTCGTTTCCGTAAGCTTTTTGTCACTGGTCTCTGCCTGTTGAGCGCTGTCCAAGCCGCCCAGGCCAATGTCGTCGTCGTCCTGAACTCGCGTGATGCCACGGTCCAGCTGCTCGACCAGGCCACCGGCGCCGACAACGGTACCTTCGCCGTGGGCAAGGAGCCCCACCACCTGATGCCGACGCCGGACAACAAGTCCGTGATCGTCGCCAGCTCGGTGGGTAACGAGCTGATCTTCCTGGATCCGATCACCGGCAAGATCCAGCAGCGCCTGACGGACGTGCTCGACCCCTACCAGATCGGCTTCTCGCCAGACCAGAAATGGTTCGTCTCGACCGCGCTGCGCCTGGACCGCGTGGACATCTACCAGTACGTGAACGGCAAGCTGGTGCTGAGCCGCCGCGTGCCGCTGCCGCGCATGCCCAGCCACATCGCCTTCGACGCCGCCAGCACCACGGCCTTCATCACCCGCCAGGGCAGCGACCAGGTCAGCGCGATCGACCTGAAGACCGGCGTGGTCAAATGGACCCTCGCGGTCGGCAAGCTCCCGGCCGGCATCACCATGACCCCGGACGACAAATACCTGCTGGTCGGGATCATGGGCAGCGACTACGTCGAAGTCATCGACTGGCGCACCGCGAAGTCCGTCAAGCGCATCAAGACCGGCAACGGCGCCCACAACTTCCGCGCGGTCGGCGACAAGCGCCACGTGTTCGTGTCGAACCGCGTGCAGAACTCGATCAACATCATCGACCAGGTCACGCTGGAGAACGTCGGCATGATCCCGGTGCCGGGCGGTCCGGACTGCATGGAACTGTCGGCCGACGGCAAGACCCTGTGGGTGACCCAGCGCTGGATCAAGAAGGTGGCGGTGATCGACGTCGCCAGCCGCAAGGTGATCAAGATGATTCCGGTCGGCCGTTCGCCGCACGGCGTGTTCTTCGCCAATTCGGCGCCGAGGATGTGATGCGGACGCGGCCCGGGTTAACACTAGCCCAGGCCGCGGCGGCGCTGCTGCTGGCGGCCACTCTTCTCCCTGCCTTGCAAGCCTCGGCCGCGCCCGAGCCTGCGCCCGGGCCCTGCAAGGGCACCATCTACCTCACTTTCGACACCGGCAGCCAGTCACAGGCCGCGCTGATCGCCGACACGCTGGGCAAGCACCACATCAAGGCCACCTTCTTCCTCGCCAACGAGAAGACGGTGCGCGGCGACTGGTCGCTCGACCCGGCCTGGGCCGCCTACTGGAAGGCGCGGGTGGCGGAAGGCCACGCCTTCGGCAGCCACACCTTCGACCACGTCTACTGGAAGCGCGACGAGGCCGGCGGCCGGATCATGGTGAAACCCCAGTTCGGCGCCCACGCCGGCAAGCAGGAAACCTGGACCGCCAAGCAGTATTGCGACGAGCTGCGCCGCGTCGACAGCCGCTTCCGCGAGCTGACCGGGCGCGGCCTGGATCCGATCTTCCGCGCGCCGGGCGGCTATACTTCGCCGAACGTGCTGGCCGCCGCGAAAAGCTGCGGCTACAGCCATGTCGGCTGGGCCAAAGCCGGCTTCTCGGGCGACGAGACGTCTAGCGAAGCCTTCCCCAACGCGCTGCTGCTGAAGCGCGCGCTGGACAAGCTGAAGGACGGCGACATCTTCATGGCCCACATGGGCATCTGGTCGCGCAAGGACCCGTGGGCGCCGGCCAACCTGGAACCCCTGATCGCCGGGCTTCAGCAGAAAGGCTTCTGTTTCGCTACACTGCGTGAGCATCCCGATTACGCTTCCCAATTCAAACAATGATTCAGCACTTCATCGACTGGTTCGCATTCCTCCAGGGCTGGCTGTTCGAGTCCGTGGTCGAGCCTTTCCTGTTCTATGCGGGCATGGGTGAATACGCCGAGGACGCCTTCGAGGGCGTCGAGTGGTTCCTGGCCGGGGCCTGCGAGGTGGCGGCCCTGTTCCTGGTCCTGCGGCCGCTCGAATCCCTGATCCCCGCGCAAAAGATGAGCGACCGTTACGCGCGCTGGAACGACTTCGTCTACACCCTGATCCACCGCCTGGGTTTCTTCACCATGGCGGTATTCTTCACCCTCGACCCCCTCATGGACCACGTGGCCGGCGCGCTGCGCATGGAGGGTGTGCACCCGTTCAACCTGGAGTCGCTGGTAACCGGCATGAGCCCCCTGGCCAGCTTCCTGGTCTACCTGGTGGTGCTGGATTTCTTCGATTACTGGTTCCACCGCGGCCAGCACAAGTTCCGCTGGTGGTGGGCCCTGCACAGCCTGCACCACAGCCAGCAGAACATGAATTTGTGGAGCGACGACCGCAACCACCTGCTGGATGACCTGCTGCGCGACGTCTACCTGGCCGTGATCGCGCTGGCGATCGGCGTGGCGCCTTCGCAGTACGTGCTGCTGGTATCGGTATCGCGCGCGCTGCAGTCGCTGCAGCATGCGAACGTGCGCCTGCACTTCGGCTGGCTCGGCGAGCGCCTGCTGGTGTCGCCGCGCTTCCACCGCACCCACCATGCGGTCGGTATCGGCCACGAATCGAAGGGCCGCGAGCTGGGCGGCTGCAATTTCGGCGTGCTGCTGCCGGTCTGGGACCTGCTGTTCAGGACCGCCAACTTCGCCACCGAGATCCGCGGCACCGGCGTGCGCGACCAGTTCGAACGTACCGCGCCGGACGGCACGCTCAAGCCGGCGCGCGACTACGGGCGCGGCTTCTGGCGCCAGCAGTGGCTGGGGCTGGTGCGCCTGGCCGAATCCTTCTCTCGCCGGCCCCGAAGGGTCGAGCAATGAGGGCCTGATGCTGCGCCCGATCGCTCTCGCCTACGGGCGCGCCCTGCGCTCGCAGTTCTCGAGCCGCATGCTGCTGCTGTCGGTGGTGCCGCTGCTGCTCTCGCTGGCGCTGTGGGGCAGCCTGCTGTACGCCGGCATGCAGCCGCTGTACGACTGGCTGCAGGACAGCTTCCACGAATATGGCCTGTTCGAGACCAGCGGCAGCATCCTCTCCACGCTGGGCCTGGGCTTTTTGAAAACCCTGGTGGTGCCGCTGGCGGCCATGCTGGCGCTGCTGCCGCTGATGATCGTCACCTCGCTGCTGTTCATCGGCGTGGGCGCCATGCCGGCCATTGCGCGCCACGTCAGCCGGGTCCAGTTCCCGACCCTCGAACGCAAGGAGGGCGGCAGCTTCCTCGGCAGCCTCGGGGTGAACCTGTCCGGCATCGTGGTGTTCGCGCTGCTGTGGATCCTGACCCTGCCGCTGTACGCGCTGGCGCCGGTGGCGCTGCTGGTGCAGGCCGTGCTGTGGGGCTGGCTGACGGCGCGCGTGATGAGCTACGACGCCCTGTCCATCCACGCCAGCCTGGAAGAGCGCCGCATCATCGTCGCTACCCGTCGCCGCCAGCTGCTCCTGATCGGCACCATTTCCGGCCTGCTGGGCGCCTTGCCCGGCGTGGCCTGGATCGGCGGGGCCCTTTTTTCGGTGGTGCTGTTCCCGGTGCTGGCGGTGCTGTCGATCTGGCTTTACCTGATCATCTTTATCTTCACCGGCCTGTGGTTCCAGTACTACTGCCTGCAGGCGCTCGCCGACCTGCGGGCAGCAGAAATCAAGAACCCAGCGTAAGCAGCAGCACCCGGCCTTCGCTGCCGCCCCTCAGGTTGAGCGTGACGATCACGCGGCCCTGCGGGTCCTGGCTCAGCGAAGTCACTTCCGCAAACGAGGTATCGCCCGCCGCGCGCGCATAGCCCGGCAGCAGCGAGGAGATATCGGTCCACTTCGACCCGCCATCCGCCGACCACGCCAGGTAGGGCAGGGCGTTCGCCTTGTCGAAGCCGCCCACCACGATGGTGTCCGGCTTGCCGGAGAGCGCCAGGAAGGAGCCGATGTAGGGGTAGGTCCTGGCGCCTTCGACCGGCTGCTCGATGACGAATTTGAAGGACTGGCCGCCATCTTCGCTGCGCAGCAGGCCGCCCTCGACGCCGGCGAACACGCGCTGGGTCGTTGCCACCTGCTCGATGAACTGCACGTTGCGGTTTTCCAGCTTCGGCAGCGATACCGGCAGCTCGGCGTCCGAGGCCAGGCGGCCGTCTGCGCCAAGCTTGTAGGCGCGCACATAGGCCGCATCGAGCGGGCATTCGCCGCCCACCAGCAGGCGCTCGCCGACCACCTGGAAGGCCTGGTGGGTGCAGATCATCGAATCGAACTGGCCCAGCACCACGCGCCAGCTGGCCGCCGCGTTATCCGAGACGAACAGGTTCTGGCCGGCGCCGGCATTCGTGTAGAGGCGGTTCCCCACCATTTTCAGCTCGTTCATCGCCAGCGGTGCGCACCACTCGCCGATGCAGTTCTCGAGCGGCTGGTCGCGCGCGGCGAAGGCGCCGGAGGTCTCGAGCGTGCACAGGCTGTGCTCGCCGACCTTGCCTTTTTGTGTTTCTCCAGCCTGCTGGAACAGCCACAGGTTCGAACCGAGGGCGCGCAGCGCCGGGGTGCGCGCCATGCCGTCGGCGCCATGCTTCGGCAGGCCGCAGGCGCCGAGCTGCACGTCGGTCCAGCGCGACGCCGCCTGCAGCGGCAAGGGGGTCTTCATGACGGCGCTGCCGTCCTGCGCGGAAGTCGACAGCGTCGCCCAGGCCGCTCCGTCCTTGTAGACCACATTGCCGATGCCGCGCGAGCTGGTCGCCAGCACATCGATTCTGGTGACGGCCTTCTCGGGCGCGGTTTCAAGGGAGCCGCCGCCGCAAGCGGCGAGCAAAAGGGAAGCGGCGGCGAAGGCCGCGCTGGAACGATGTTGGATCATGGGATTCCTCACTAGGGATACCGCGCCGATTCTAGGGCGGGGCAGGGCGGCGGTCTTGCGTGGGATTGTCGGGAGATTGTCGGCGGCGTGTCTGGAAATGTAGCGCTGCGCATCGGCGCGCGACCGTTTTGCCGTTCGTGGCACACTGGGGCCATCCCACCCAACCTGGAGCGGCAGGCGATGGCATTCGGCCTGATCATCATCGGCGACGAAATCCTGTCCGGCAAGCGCAGCGACCAGCACCTCCCCAAGGTGATCGCGCTGCTGGGCGAGCGCGGGCTGCAACTGGCCTGGGCCGAGATCGTCGGCGACGACCCGGCGCGCATCACCGCGCTGCTGCAGCGGACCCTGGCCGGGCCGGACATCGTGTTCTCCTGCGGCGGCATCGGCGCCACCCCGGACGACCACACGCGCCAGTGCGCGGCGGCGGCCCTCGGCGTGCCGCTCGCGCTGCACCCGGAAGGCAAGCTGCTGGTCCAGGAACGCATCCGCGAGTCCGCGCGCGAAGCCGGCCTCGAAGCGGACCTCGATGCGCCCGACAACCTGCACCGCCTCAAGCTGGTCGAATTCCCGCTCGGCGCCACCCTCATCCCCAATCCCTACAACCGCATCCCCGGCTTTACCGTGGCCAGTCATCACTTCGTGCCCGGCTTCCCCGTCATGGCGTGGCCGATGATCGCCTGGGTTCTCGACCAGCATTACAGTCAGTTGTTCCACCGCGAGCCCCGCCTCGAGCGCGCGCTGCTGGTGTACGAACAGGCCGAAGCCGTGCTGACGCCGCTGATGGAACACCTCGAAGCCCGCTACCCCGGTGTCAACGTGTTCAGCCTGCCCAGCGTTGGTGATAGCAGGACCCGCCGCCACATCGAGTTGGGCGTGAAAGGCGACCCGCTCCAGGTCGACGCCGCGTTTGGCGAGATGTGTGCGGAACTCACGCGCATGAACGCCGAATACGAGGTGCAGAACTAACAATTCGCGCAGTCGTTGCAATGCTGGTACGGTCCTGCAAACTGAGCCGTTGTTTTTTTGCGAAAATAGTCGGGCGAAGTCAAAAATCTGCAAGAGCGGTTCCTGTGTGTCACATTGATGTGGTGGAATGATGTCTGTAGGCAGTGCGATCTGGAGTGAGGTCGCGCCTGAATTGTGAACTTCTTGACGACCTGGATCACTCGCACCGACCAAGCAGTTTTGGGCGCGCCGGTTGACGGGAATTGCAGGACATTAGAACCGGTTGAACCATATGGAACGTAACATCCCCGCCCGCATGCTGCGCCGAATCCGCAAGCTCGTATTGCCGGGCCAGCCAGCCATCGCCGGCGTGCCCGCCATGGCCGCCGTGCAGGACATCCCCGTGCGCGACACCCCTTCGCGCCTCGAACCCGTGCTCGACACGGCGGCCGCATCTGCTCCCGCATCCGTGCCCCACGATGCCGACGTCGATACCGACGCCGGTTCCGGCACGGACTCGCCGCCGCCGCCCGCGCCGCCAAAGCGCCGCTGGCGCATGGTCAAGCGCGCCTTCCTGGTGCTGCTGCTGATCGCGGTGGCCGGCGGATCCGCGTTCGCGGTCTACGAAAGCCGCACCTCGGCCATGCAGGCGCGCTTCTTCGCCGGCCTGGCCAAGAAGATCAGCTACCGGGTCGAGAAGGGCCCCAGTGATGCGATCCGCTTCCCGGCCGCCAGTCCCTACGACGAACGCCTCGGCTACGCGAACCTGCCGAACTACCTGGCCAAGCTGAAAACGCGCGACTACGTGGTCGAGTCGCAGGCGCGCATGTCGCCGAAGATGCTGGAACTGGCCGACATGGGCCTGTTCGCGACCTATCACGAGAAGACCCGCGCCGGCCTCGACATCCTCGACACCAACGGCGAGCCGCTGTTCTCGGCGCGCTTCCCGGAACGCCTGTACGACAAATTCGATGCCGCGCCCTCGCTGCTGGTCCAGAGCCTGCTGTTCATCGAGAACCGTGAGCTGCTCGACACCACCTACCCGAAGCGCAACCCGGCGGTGGAGTGGGACCGCTTCTCGAAAGCGGTCTTCGACAAGTCCCTGCACGCGGTGGGCGTGGGCGGTGGCGGCCGCGTCGCCGGCGGTTCCACGCTGGCGACCCAGATCGAGAAGTACCGCCATTCGCCGGAAGGCCGCACCGCCTCGCTGGGCGACAAGCTGCGCCAGATGGCGTCGGCCATGCTGCGCTCCTACCAGGACGGCGAAGACACCAGCGCCACCCGGCGCCGCATCGTGCTCGAATACCTGAACACCGTGCCGCTGTCGGCCAAGCTGGGCTACGGCGAAGTGAACGGCATCGGCGACGGCATGTGGGTCTGGTACGGCCGCGATTTCGCGGAGGTCAACCGCATCCTGTCCAGCAAGACGGTCAACGCCGAATTCGCACTGGTCTACAAGGAAGCGCTGTCGCTGATGATCGCGCAGCGCCGTCCGGCCTATTACCTGGGCGCCGGCGAGAAGGACCTGGAAATCCTCACCAACAGCCACCTGCGCGTGCTGGCGCAGGCCGGCGTGATCTCGCCGCAGCTGCGCGAAGCCGCCATCGCCACGGTCCTGCATCCGGCGCTCGCCTCCGGTGTGGCGCCGCCGCCGGCCAACACCTTCGTCACCCGCAAGGCCGCCAACGCGGTGCGCAACCACCTGGCCAACCTGCTGGGCGACTCGCGCCTGTACAACCTCGACCGCCTCGACCTGGCGGTGGTGACCACCCTGAATGCGGACGCACAGAAGGCAGTCACCGCGGCGCTGCGCCGCCTGACCGACAACGAAGTTGCCGCCGCCGCCGGCCTGACCGGCAAGGGCATGCTCGGCAACGGCGACCCGTCCAAGGTCGTGTACAGCTTCACGCTGATGGAGCGTGGCGACAAGGTCAACTACCTGCGGGTCCAGACCGACAACTACGACCAGCCGCTGGACATCAACGAAGGCGCGAAGCTGGACCTGGGTTCGACCGCCAAGCTGCGCACCCTGGTCACCTACATGGACATCGTCGACCAGCTGCACAAGCGCTACGAGCCGATGAGCAAGAGCGAACTGGCGGCGGTGAAGATCGATCCGAAGGACCGCCTGAGCCAGTGGGGCGTCGAGTACTTCATGACCCTGCCGGCAGGCGCCGACCGCGGACTGCAGCCGATGCTGGCCGCGGCGATGGAGCGCAAGTATTCGGGCAACCCGGGAGAAGCCTTCTTCACCGGTGGCGGCCTGCACACCTTCGGCAACTTCAGCAAGCTGGATGACAGCCGCATCCTCACCGTCCAGCAGGCGCTGCAGAACTCCACCAACCTGGTGTTCGTGCGCCTGATGCGCGACGTCGTGCGCTATTACATGTTCCAGCTGCCGGGTTCCTCGGCCCAGCTGCTGGCCGATGCCGACGATCCGCGCCGCGCCGAGTACCTGTCGCGCTTTGCCGACCGCGAAGGCAAGGATTTCCTGGCCCGCTTCTGGAACAAGTACCGCGGCATGGAATGGACCGAAGTCGAGGCCGCGCTGATGCAGGGCGTGCGCCCGGCCGCATCGAAGCTGGCGGCGGTTCACCGCACCATCATGCCGGATGCCTCGCTGGCCGAGTTCAGCAAGTTCATTCACACGCACCTGCCGGACGACCGCGAAGTGGACGAGGAACGCATCGCCAAGATGTACGACCAGTACTCGACGGCGAACATGTCGCTGGCCGACCGCGGCTACGTGGCTTCGGTCCACCCGCTCGAACTGTGGCTGGCCGGCTATCTGCGCACCCACCCGAAAGCGGGCTGGGACGAGGTGACCAAGGCTTCGGTGAAGGAGCGCCAGGAAGTCTATTCCTGGCTGTTCAAGACCCACCGCAAGCACGCCCAGGACAAGCGCATCGCCGGCCTGATCGAGGTCGAGGCCTTCCTCAAGATCCACGCCCAGTGGAAGAAGATGGGCTATCCCTTCGATTCGCTGGTGCCCTCGTATGCGACCACGCTGGGCGCCTCGGCCGACCGGCCGATCGCGCTGGCCGAGCTGATGGGCATCATCGTCAACGGCGGCGTGCGCAAACCGACCCAGCGCATCGACTCGCTGCACTTCGCCAAGGACACGCCGTATGAAACCCTGGTCAAGCGCAGCCAGGACGGCAAGGGCGAGCAGGTGCTGGACCCGCTGGTGGCGCGCGCGGTGGCGAACGCCATCCACGGCGTCGCGATGGAAGGCACCGCCAAGCGCGTCAGGCAGGCCTTCTACAAACAGGACGGCAGCGTGATCGCGATGGGCGGCAAGACCGGCACCGGCGACCAGCGCTTCGACGTCTACGGCGCCGGCCACCGCCTGATCGAGTCGCGCTACGTGAACCGTTCGGCGACGTTTGTGTTCAACATCGGCGAGCGCTTCTTCGGCAGCATGACGGCCTATGTGCACGGCCCGGACTCGGCCCACTACGACTTCACCAGCGCATTGCCGGTGCAGCTGCTGGTGACCCTGGCGCCGAGCCTGATGCCGATGATCGAGAAAACGGACACCGTCATCGTGCCGGGCCTGCACGTGGTGACGCCGGCCGAGAAGGCCGCTGCCGCCGCGGCGGCAGCCGGCCCGGTCAACGACGATGTCGCCACCGTCAAGCCGGCGCCGGAAGACGCCAAGGCGGAAGAGGTGGAGGCGCTGGCCAAGCCGACAGCCCCGGTGGCCGCCAAGCCTGCGGCGCCTGTCGCTCCGGCAGCCGCCGCGCCGGCCCACGCCAAGCCGGCCAAGGAAGAGGCGCCGCATCACAAGCCGGCCGCCGACGCTGCGCAAGCGAAACCGGCTGCCGCCAAACCGGCCGCCGCAAAGTCCAGTGAGACGCCGCATCCGAAACCCGCTGCCGACGCCCCGCGCGTGAAACCGGCGGCCGAGGACAGCCATCCGAAAGCGGTCGACGCCCTGCGCGCGAAGCCTGTGGCGAAGCCCGTCAAACCGCGCGCCGAGGCTTCGGACCAGCCGAAGGAACCCAAGGCCGAGCCGGTGCGCCCGAAGCCGGCCGCGGTGGAGGAAGTGCTGCATTGAGCGGCGCGTCTGAGTGCATGGGGGCCGCGTGAAGCGGCCCAAGCTCGGCAAGTTCAGCCTGGTGTCGCTGCGCGACCTGCTGGTGGCGTCGCTGCCCACCATCCTGCTGGTGGCGGCCGCCTGCGTGGTGGCCTATGTCGTGGTCGATCCGGCCCCGCCGCGCCACGTCATCCTCGCCACCGGCCAGGAAAACAGCGCCTACGAAGAATTCGGCCGCAAGTACGCGGCCCTGCTGGCGCGCGACGGCATCAAGGTCGAGCTGCAGCGCTCCCTCGGCTCCGAAGACAACCTGCAGCGCCTCCTGAATGGCAAGGCCGATATCGCCTTCGTGCAAAGCGGCTCGACCAGCGAAGCGCAGGCCGAGCGCGGCGAGCTGATGTCGCTGGGCAGCCTGTTCACCGAGCCGGTGTGGCTGTTCCTGCGCGAAGGCGACAAGCGCCACAAGCTCGACGTGCGCAGCCTGACGCAGCTGAAAGGCCTGCGCATCAACCTCGGTCCGGAAGGCACGGGTGTGCCGAAACTGTTCCGCCAGGTCTTGTCGGTGAATGGCGTCGAGCCGAGTCAGCTGACGATTTCATCGCTGGAAAACACGCCGGCCACCGTCGAGCTGCTGGCCGGCCATATCGACGGCATCGTGTTCAGCTCCGCGCCGGAAGCGCCGCTGATCCAGATGCTGCTGCAGACGCCCGGCATCAAGCTGTTCGACTTCCGCCAGGCCGAAGCCTATACGCGGCGCCTGCCTTTCCTGACCCATGTGGTGCTGCCGCGCGGGATCGTCGATCTCGGGCGCGACATCCCGGCCCAGGATTTCCACCTGATCGCACCGACCGCGACCCTGGTCGCGCGCGAGGGCCTGCATCCGGCCCTGGTCGACGAATTCGTGAAGTCGGCCACCGAGATCCACGGCGGGGCAGGCTGGTTCTCGCAGCAGGGCCAGTTCCCGTCGCCGAAGTACACCGAGATTCCGGTCTCGCGCGAAGCCGCGAAATACTACCGCGACGGTCCGCCTTTCCTGCAGCGCTACCTGTCGTTCTGGCTGGCGAACCTGTTCGACCGCCTGTGGGTCGTGGTGGTGGCGCTGGCGGCGCTGGTGATCCCGCTGTCGAAGATCGTGCCGCCGCTGTACGTGTGGCGCATCCGTTCGCGCGTCTACCGCTGGTATGGCCAGCTGCGCGCGGTCGAGCAGGCGCTGGAGAGCGCCGATCCGGCGCAGTGCGAGGAGGTGCGCGCCGACCTGCTGCGCCGCCTCGACGACATCGAGGCGCGCGTGAACCACATCTCGATCCCGCTGGCTTACGCCGATGCGCTGTATGGCCTGCGCAGCCACATCAACTTCGTGCGCCAGCGCGTGCGCGGCAGTCTGAAAAATCCTACGGCAGGGTGATCTTCACGATCGCATTGCCGGCTATCGCGTAGAGCGTCCCCTTGCCGTCGCCCGTCAGCCCGCCCAGCGCGGGCAGGGCGCCCGGCCCGTTCCCGAGCTGCAGCGCCGTGGCGCCGGCCGTGCCGGCCACCGTCGACACCAACCGGTCCGGTGTAATTTTCCTGATCAGGTTATTTCCGGCGTCGGCGGCGTACAGATTGCCGCCAGCGTCGAGCGTCAGCGCGATGACGTGGTCGAAGCGGGCCGCGCCGGCGAGCCCGTCGGCGACACCGGGGCCGCCGGACAGCCCGGCCAGCACCAGTCTGGCGCCGGATGGGTCGATGCGGCTGACCGTGCTGGCGAAGTCGCCCACGTAGACCGTGCCGTCCCTGGCGGCGGCGAGGCCGCGCTGCTGGAAGGCATGGCTGCCGAGGACGCTGGCGATGTTGTCCAGCCGCGCCACGCCGTCGACCATGGTGACGGCGCCGGTGGGCGCGATCTTGCGGATGCCGATCGCGTTGGCCACGGCCACGTTGGCGAAGCCGTCCACCGCGATGCCGCTGCCGTAGAAATAGGGGATCTCGCTGCCGCTCACAACGGTGGCCGTGTCGAGCGTGGCGATGGTGCGGACCACGCCACTCGGGTCGATTTCGCGCACGGCCAGGCCGTCGGTGGCGTACAGCCTGCCGTCGGGCGAAGCGGCGATGGCGGTCAGGAAGGCGAAGCCCGCCGTGCCGGCCGCGCCGTCGACGCTCTGGCAGCGCAGCGGCGAGCCGGCGATGGTGCTGACGGCGCCCGAGCCGGCGATCTTGCGGATGCTGCAGTTGTCGCGGTCGGCCACGAACAGGTTGCCGGCCGTGTCGGCCGCGATGCCGACCGGATGGCCGAAGCGCGCGGCGGCCCCGCTGGCGTCGATGTTGCCGGCTTCCGTGGCGCTGCCGGCCACCAGCGCCAGGGTCGTCACGCGGGCGGAGGAGGCCGGTGCGCCGGGCCCGGTCGCGCCGGCGCTGCCGCCTCCGCCGCCGCAGGATGCGCACAGTGCCGCCAGCAGCGTCGCCTGCAAAACTGACGCGAACGGTCGTGCTATTTTTGCTGTCATGCCGGTCCCCGAATATTGTGTTTTCGGCATCCTAGCATGGCGAATGGCTGTGTGCAGCCGCTCAGGCCCCGATCCAGGGCAGGCCGGCCTTGCACCAGCCGCCCACCGTCTTGCGGTGGCCTTCGCCGTCGCGGTCGCCTTCGAAGCCTTCCAGAATGTCGAAGGCATCCGTGTAACCGAGTTCGGTTGCCACGCGGGCGGCGTGACGCGAGCGCACGCCCGAGCGGCACAGGAACAGCAGCACGTCTTCCTTGTCCGCGGTCTGCTGCAGCTGGGTGGCGAAGTCCGGGTTCGGCGCGCCACCCGGGTACAGGGTCCATTGCACCGCACCGTGCTGGGCTTCCGGAATGGCGGGGCGGCCGATCCAGTCGCGCTCCGCATTCGTGCGCACGTCGACCAGTTTTACGCGCGGGTCGGACTGGAGCAGGGCATAGGCTTCCTGCGGCGTGACGGCGCCGGCGTAAGGCTGGCCGGGAGCGCGCTCGCGGGCCTTGTTCAGGATATCGTCGGTGGTGGTCATGCTGTTCTCCTAAATAGTGCAACCCGCCTCAAGTTGGTGCATACTGCGCCACTTGCACCAGTCTGGTGCGTATGGATGAGATCGCATCAAAACCGTGCGCCCATATCGGGTCATTGATTTTACGGGTCAAATGTCGGGTGCACCAACGACAGATTGCTTATTTGCTCATGGACAAGAGCTGGCACACTTACTGCTTATAAGACCATGCGCCTGTCGCACGCCCCGTTGGCGTCGCCGACACCCCTTTTTCAATCAGGAGAATACGAATGGCAAGGACCGCCGCAGATGTAATGCAGATGCTGAAGGATAACGAAGTCAAGTTCGTCGATTTGCGTTTCGCGGATACCCGCGGCAAAGAGCAGCACGTGACCGTTCCCATCTCGCACTTTGACGAAGACAAGTTCGAATCCGGCCACGCCTTCGACGGCTCCTCGATCGCCGGCTGGAAAGGCATCGAAGCATCCGACATGCTGCTGATCCCGGACCCGAACACCGCCAACCTCGACCCGTTCATGGAAGAGACCACCGTCTTCATGCAGTGCGACGTGATCGAACCGTCGGACGGCAAGGGCTACGACCGCGACCCGCGCTCGATCGCCAAGCGCGCCGAAGCCTACCTGAAGTCCTCGGGCCTGGGCGACACCGCCTTCTTCGGTCCGGAGCCGGAATTCTTCATCTTCGACTCGGTCCACTGGAAGATCGACATGTCGGGTTCGATGGTCAAGATCAGCTCGGAAGAAGCCTCCTGGTCGACCGACAAGGAATTCGAAGGCGGCAACAGCGGCCACCGTCCGACCGTCAAGGGCGGCTACTTCCCGGTCCCGCCGGTCGACAGCTTCCAGGACATGCGTTCGGAAATGTGCCTGATCCTCGAATCGCTGGGCATCCCGGTCGAAGTGCATCACCACGAAGTGGCCGGCGCCGGCCAGAACGAAATCGGCACCAAGTTCTCGACCCTGGTCGAGCGCGCCGACTGGACCCAGAACCTGAAGTACGTGGTCTGGAACGTCGCCCACAGCTACGGCAAGACCGCCACCTTCATGCCGAAGCCGATGAACGGCGATAACGGCTCGGGCATGCACGTGCACCAGTCGATCTGGAAGGACGGCAAGAACCTGTTCGCCGGCGACGGCTATGCCGGCCTGTCGGAAACCGCCCTGTACTACATCGGCGGCATCATCAAGCACGCCAAGGCCCTGAACGCGATCACCAACCCGGGCACCAACTCGTACAAGCGCCTGGTGCCTGGCTACGAAGCTCCGGTCAAGCTGGCCTATTCGGCCCGCAACCGTTCGGCGTCGATCCGCATCCCGCACGTGGCGAACCCGAAGGGCCGCCGCATCGAGACCCGCTTCCCGGACCCGCTGGCCAACGTCTACCTGTGCTTCGCCGCGCTGCTGATGGCAGGCCTGGACGGCATCCAGAACAAGATCCACCCGGGCGAAGCCGCGACCAAGGACCTGTACCACCTGCCGCCGGAAGAAGACAAGCTGATCCCGACCGTGTGCGCATCGCTGGAAGAAGCCCTGGACGCGCTGAACAAGGACCGCGAGTTCCTGACCCGCGGCGGCGTGTTCAGCGACAGCATGATCGACGCCTACATCGAGCTGAAGATGGGTGAAGTGCAGCGTCTGCGCATGACCCCGCACCCGGCCGAATTCGACATGTACTATTCGTCGTAAGTGTAGCCACGCGGCAACAAGAACTCGGGGAGGCCGCCAGGCACCCCCGAGTTTTTTTTCGTTTCAATATGGATGCGGTATAGTCGGAAGATTCCCAAACAGGCACATCGTGCAGACTGACCTGATGCGAATGACAAGTACCGCTTTCATCAAGCGCCCGATCGGGATCCTCCTGGCCGTCGCGCTGGCCACGCCGGCCCTTGCCCAATCCGTGGTCTACCGCTGCGTGGACAAGGAAGGCCGCGTGCTCTACACCGATACGAACGCCGGCAACTGCAAGGTGGTCGATTCGGTCGTGTCCGGCGCCATCTCGACGCCGCCGGCTGCCAGCCGTCCGCCGGCCGGCATGCGCCAGGGCGCCGCCCGTCCGGCAGCCAGCCCGGCCGCCAGTCCCGCCAACTTCCCGCGCGTGGACAATGCCGCCCAGCGCGCCCGCGACGACGACCGCCGCGCCATCCTCGACGAGGAACTGCGCGCCGAAGAGAAGAAGCTGGCCGACCTGAAGCGCGTATTCAACAACGGCGAGCCGGAACGCCAGGGCAACGAGCGCAATTACGCCAAGTACCAGGAGCGCGTGGCCCAGATGCGCGACGACATCGGCCGCGCCGAGAAGAACGTTGAAGCGCTCAAGCGCGAAATCGCCAACATCCGCTAATGGACAACACATCGCAGGAACGCTTCGCCGGTCTCGACCTGCTGGCATCGAGCGTGCTGGTGGCCGATGCCGCCGGCCTGGTGCGCTATGCGAACCCGGCCGCCGAGCATCTGCTCGAAGTCTCGGTCAAATCGCTGTCGCGCCAGAAGCTGGCCGAGCTCTTCCTCAATGGCGAGGAGCTCGATGCGCTGTGCCGCCAGGCGCTGGCGCACAAGTACGCCGACCTGCGCCAGGACCTGACCCTGCAGCGCAGCGGGCGCGAGCCGCTGCACGTGCACAGCATCGTCAGCGCGGCCGGCGACGAAGAAGTGGTGGTCGAGCTGCGCGAGAACGTCCAGCAGCTCAAGCTCGACCGCGAGGAGCGCATCCTCGACCAGAGCCAGGCCAACAAGGAACTGATCCGCAACCTGGCGCACGAGATCAAGAACCCGCTGGGCGGCATCCGCGGCGCGGCCCAGCTGCTGGAACTCGAGCTGCCCGATGTGCATCTGACCTCGCTGCGCGAATACACGCAGGTGATCATCAAGGAAGCCGACCGCCTGCAGACCCTGGTCGACCGCCTGCTGGCGCCGCACCGCCGTCCGCACATCGTCGGCGACGTCAACATCCATGAAGTGTGCGAACGCGTGCGCAGCCTGGTGCTGGCCGAATTCCCGTCCGGCCTGGCGATCCGCCGCGACTACGATGCCTCGATTCCCGAGTTCCGCGGCGACAAGGAGCAGCTGATCCAGGCCGTGCTGAACATCGTCCACAACGCCGCCCAGGCCCTGCGCGAGCGCATCGCCGCGGGCGAGGCCGAGATCGTTTTGCGCACCCGGGTGGCGCGCCAGGTCACCCTGGCCAAGGTTCGTTACGGGCTGGCATTAGACTTGCATATCATCGACAATGGACCGGGCATCGCGCCCGATATCCGCGACCGCATCTTCTACCCGCTCGTATCCGGGCGGGAGGGCGGCAGCGGTCTCGGGCTGACGCTGGCGCAGACCTTCGTGCAGCAGCACCTGGGAATGATCGAGTGCGAAAGCCGGCCTGGACTGACGGATTTCCGTCTTCTGATCCCGCTGCCATAAGTGGCGGGGGCAGTGCGGCCGCAGTCCAATGATGAACCTTCGCGGGAAGCACTGAACTAATGAAACCAATCTGGATTGTCGACGACGATGCATCGATCCGCTGGGTGCTGGAAAAAGCCCTGGCGCGCGAGAACCTCGCAACCCGGAGCTTTGCCAGCGGACGCGAGGCGCTGGCCGCGTTCGAGAACGACAGCCCGCAGGTGCTGGTCTCGGACATCCGCATGCCGGGCGAGTCCGGCCTCGACCTGCTGGCCGCCGTCAAGGAAAAGCATCCCGGCCTGCCGGTGATCGTCATCACCGCCTTCTCCGACCTCGATTCGGCCGTCGCCTCCTTCCAGGGCGGCGCCTTCGAATACCTGGCCAAGCCCTTCGACATCGACAAGGCGGTGGCGCTGATCCGCCGCGCCCTCGAGGAGAGCCTGCGCGAAGCCAGCGTCGAGACCGCGCCCACCGAGACGCCCGAGATCCTGGGCCAGGCGCCGGCCATGCAGGAGGTGTTCCGCGCCATCGGCCGCCTGTCGCAGTCGAACGTGACGGTCCTGATCACCGGCGAAAGCGGCACCGGCAAGGAGCTGGTGGCGCGCGCCCTGCACAAGCACAGTCCGCGCGCGTCCCAGCCTTTCATCGCGCTGAATACGGCGGCGATCCCGAAGGACTTGCTGGAGTCGGAACTGTTCGGCCACGAGCGCGGCGCCTTTACCGGCGCCCAGGCGATGCGGCGCGGCCGCTTCGAGCAGGCCGAGAACGGCACCCTGTTCCTCGATGAAATCGGGGACATGCCCTTCGATTTACAAACCCGGCTGTTGCGCGTGCTGTCCGACGGCCACTTCTACCGCGTGGGCGGGCACCAGCCGGTCAAGGCCAATGTGCGCGTGATCGCCGCCACCCACCAGAACCTGGAACAGCGCGTGCGCGACGGCCTGTTCCGCGAAGACCTGTATCACCGCCTGAACGTGATCCGCCTGCGTCTGCCGTCGCTGCGCGAGCGCAGGGAAGACATCCCCATCCTGGTGCGCCACTTCCTGGTGCAGAGTGCACGCCAGTTGGGCGTCGAGCCCAAGCGCCTGAGCGAGGAGGCGACGCGTTTCCTGGCCGGCCTCGACTTGCCGGGCAACGTGCGCCAGCTGGAAAACCTGTGCAACTGGATCACCGTGATGGCGCCCGGCCAGACCGTCGAGGTCAAGGACCTGCCGCGCGACCTGACCCAGGCGCAGCCTGCTGCCGCCGCTTCCGCCATGGCGGCGGTGCAAGCAGTGGCGATGCCGGCGCCAAGCGCCGGACCGCTGCACGGCGGTCTCGATGCTGTCGCCAGCGTGCTGCCGTCGATGTCGACCGCCGTGGCGACCGGCGCCGACGGCTGGATCGGCCTGCTCGAACTGCAGGCCGCGCGCATGCTGTCGGACGGGCAGGTGGAGGTGATGGACGTGCTGGGCAAGCAGTTCGAATCGGCCCTGATCCGCACGGCGCTCAAGCACACGCACGGGCGCAAGAACGATGCGGCGATCCGGCTGGGCATTGGACGCAATACGATCACGCGGAAGATTGCGGAGCTGGGAATCGACGGCGCGAAGGACGAATAGTGTTACGTCATCCCCGCGAAAGCGGGGATCCATGCTGAGGAGCCGAAGTCGATAGGTCCAACGCCCAAGCGGACTTGGCAAGTTCCGAAACGCAGCATGGGTTCCCGCCTCCGCGGGAACGACGGGCTTGATTGGACATGGTGTAGACTTTCGGCATGCTAATCAATTGCGTCGCCTACCAGGAAGGTAAAAAACTCTCCGACATCCCCGTCGAGGACATCAGCGATTATCTCGAACGGCCCGGCTGCTTCGTCTGGGTCGCGCTGCGCGACGCCACCGATGAAGAGATGCGCAAGATGCAGGAGGAGTTCAACCTGCACGAACTGGCGGTGGAGGATGCCGCGCGCGGCCACCAGCGCCCGAAGATCGAGGAATATGGCGACTGCCTGTTCACCGTCGTGCACACCGTCGATCTCGAAGGCGACGCGCTGGCCACCGGCGAACTCGCAATCTTCGCCGGTCCCAATTACGTGCTCTCGGTGCGGCGCGATGCCGCCAAGGGATTCCTGGGCGTGCGCGCCCGCGCCGAGCGCGAGCCGCACCTGCTCAGCATGGGCTCTTCCTTCGTGATGTACGCGCTGATGGACGCCGTGGTCGACCGCTATTTCCCCATCGTCGACAAGCTCGAGTCCGAGCTGGAAACCATCGAAGACCGCATCTTCACCCACGGCGCCCAGCGCCAGAACGTCGAGCGCCTGTACCAGCTCAAGCGCAAGGGCCTGGAGCTGCGCCATGCCGTGATCCCGCTGATGGACGCCGTCGGGCGCCTGCTGGGCGGTCGCGCGCCGAGCATGGCGAGCGGGGTCCAGGACTACTTCCGCGACGTGCACGACCACCTGATCCGCATCGGCGGCCGCCTCGACACCATCCGCGACACCATCGCCACCGCAATCCAGGTGAACCTGGCCATGGTCTCGATCGACGAGAGCGAAGTGAACAAGCAGCTGGCCGCCTGGGCCGCCATCTTTGCCGTGTTCACCGCCTTCGCCGGCGTGTGGGGCATGAATTTCAAGTACATGCCGGAACTGGAATGGAAGTGGGGCTATCCGATGGCGATCGGCGCCATGTTTGCGGTCTGTTTCTATTTGTATCGAAAATTCCGCAAGGCCGGCTGGCTTTGAATGTCATTGCTTCATAGATAGAGGGCGCTGCGGCGCCCTTTCTTTTTATTGCATTGCAGCAAATGGAACGAGCTGAAGCTTGTTCGGCAACTTATGATTTGTTACGAGATGTTATGTTGTAGAAATGAGATTTTCACACTGTAAATATTGACCGATGCTCAAGCCGGCGATCATTATTCAGGCCGCCGACTTGGGCGACCCCGATCTTCCCAAGCCAGCGACAACTCATCATCGTTTGGGAAAATTCATGTTCAAAGAAAAAACCTTGTCGCGCGCCGTGCGCGTCATGTTTGCCGGCGCCATCGGCGTCGGCTTCGCGGGCCAGGTCCTGGCCCAGGAAGACAGCAAACCGATCGCCCGCGTCGAAGTGACCGGCTCCTCGATCAAGCGCGCCGACGTCGAAGGCGCACTGCCGGTGCAGATGGTCAGCGCCGCGGACATCAAGCGCACCGGCGCCACCAACACCGCCGAACTGCTGACCACCCTGACCGCCAACGCCATGGCCGGCGCAAGCAACCAGGCCGAAGGCGCGGGCCTGTCGACCTACGGCCTGTCCAGCGCCAGCCTGCGCGGCCTGGGCGCTTCCAAGACCCTGGTGCTGGTCAACGGCCGCCGCCTCGGCAACTACGCTACCGACGGCACCGCGGTCGACGTCAACTCGATCCCGCTGGCCTCGATCGACCACGTGGAAGTGCTGAAGGACGGCGCTTCCGGCGTCTACGGCTCCGATGCGATCGGCGGCGTCATTAACTTCATCACCCGCCAGAACTACCAGGGCGTGGAACTGAACGGCTACACCAGCGTCAGCCGCGGCGGCGGCGGCCAGACCAACAAGGCCAGCGTCCTGGCCGGCTGGGGCGATTTCGATGCGGACCGTTACAACATCACGCTGTCGGCCGACGTCAGCAAGGACAAGGCCATCTTCGGCCGCCAGCGCGACTATGCGCGCACCGGCTGGAACAACAACGGCTTCCGCGATTCGAGCGCGACTCCGAGCGGCAACTTCAGCACCTTCGACCCGGTCACCACCGCCAACGCCGGCGGCGTGGTCCCGAACGCGCTGAATTCGATCGGCAAGGGCATCGGCAACGGCCTGTCGCAAGCCAACTGCGCGGCCAACGGCAGCGCCTGGGACGCCAACCTCGGCACCTGCCGCTTCGACAGCTCGCCCTACGTCAACCTGGTGCCGGAAGCCAAGCGCGCCAACGTCGGCGCCAGCTTCCGCTTCAAGCTGAACGACAGCACCGAGCTGTTCGCGGAAGGCTTCGTCTCGCGCAACGAGACCACCCAGCATGCCCAGCCTTCGCCGTACAGCGCTTCCTTCCTGTCGACCGACCCGGCCTTCGGCACGCAGAACCAGTACCCGGCGATCGTCGTGTCGCCGAGCAGCCCGTACTACCCGGTGGCCCTGGCCACCGCGGCCGGCGTCAACGGCCAGCCGCTGACCGTCAGCTACCGCGCCTTCGACGGCGGCGACCGTATCGCCAAGGACACCGCAATCGCATCGCACCTGGTGTTGGGCTTCCGCGGCATCGTCAAGGGCTACGACTACGACGTCGCCTACACCCACAACTCGAGCGACGTGACCGAGCGCGCGATCCAGGGTTATCAGAACCAGACCGCATTGGTCAAACTGCTGAGCAACAACAACGCCTTCAACCCGCTGGCCCAGTACCAGTCGGCCGACCTGGCGCGCCAGATCTACGGCACCAACTACGTCGGTCCGGTGATGAACGCGGTGCTGCGCAACGACGCCCTCAATGCGCGCATCTCGGGCGACCTGTATCAGCTGCCGGCCGGCATGGTGAAGTTCGCCGTCGGCGCCTCGATGAGCGACGAGAACCTGTCGGTCAACCCGAGCGCGGCTTACCAGAGCGGCGACGTGTCGGGCTACGGCGGCGCCCAGCTGCCGCTGTCGGCATCGCGCAATTCGTCGGCGGTGTTCGCCGAAGCCATCGTCCCGATCGTGAAGAACCTGGAAGCCGACCTGGCCGTCCGTCACGACCGCTACCCGAACGCCAGCGCCACCAACCCGAAGGTCAGCCTGCGCTGGCAGCCGATCTCGCAGGTGCTGCTGCGCGGCTCCTACGGCAAGGGCTTCCGCGAGCCTTCGCTGCCCGAGCTGATGAACCAGCAGACCATCGGCACCAGCGCCAACCTGACCGACCCGGTTACCGGCCAGTTCGGCCAGTTCAACCAGACCTACGGCGGCAACCCGAAGCTGCAGCCTGAGAAGTCGGAACAGTCCTCGCTGGGCATCGTGGTCGACCCGGTCAAGGGCCTGTCGATCGCTGTCGACTGGTGGAAGATCAACGTGAACAACCTGGTGACCACGCTGTCGCCGTCGTTCACGCTGAGCCAGGCTGCCGCCGGCAACCCGGCCTACACCGGCCTGGTCACCCGCGACAAGTCGGGCAACATCACCAACATCGTCGGCACCAACATCAACGCCGGCAGCGTGAAGACCGAAGGCGTGGACGTCGACGTGCGCTGGGCCCTGCTGAAGTCGCCGACCTACGGCAACTTCAACCTGCGCCTGAACGGTACCTACACCTCGAAGTATGACCTGACCCTGGCCGACGGCACCGTGCAGCGCAGCGTCGCCGCGACCATCGACAAGGACGGCAACGTCCTGAGCGCGGTCTCCAACGGCGGCATCATCTTCCGCTGGAGGGATCAGCTGACCCTGGACTGGAAGTACAAGAAGTTCGGCGCCTCGCTGACCAACAACTTCCAGTCGGGCTACTGGGATAGCTACCGCGCAGATGCGGAAGAGCCGGTCGCCCAGCACGTCGGCGCCTTCTCGACCTGGGACCTGCAGGGCACCTATAGCGGCATCAAGAACCTGACCCTGACCGCAGGCGTCAAGAACCTGTTCAACCGCAAGCCGACCGAAGTCATCACTGGCGGTTCCTACTTCCAGACTGGCTACGATCCGACCTGGTACGACCCGCGCGGCCAGACCGGCTATGTGAGCGCAAGCTACCAGTTCTAAGCCTGGTACTCGTGTAAACGGCAAAGCCCGCTGCCTCACGGCAGCGGGCTTTTTATTTGCGCATCGCTTAGCACAGATTGTCATCGGCCATGATGACCAATCTGCAACACATTTCCCCTAAACAACCTGTCGACTGTACATATATATTGACACATTAATCATGCATATGTTCAAGTTGAAGAAGTTGCATTGCTAAATTGCAATGACGACTTCACAACAAATGATTGTATTTACAGGGGGAAGTATGAAAGTGCAGTCCGCGCGCTTCCAGCGCCGTGCCGCCGCTGCGGCGATCAGCATGCTCATCGCATCGTTCGCTTATGCGCAAAGTTCCGAAGGCTCGATCTACGGCCATGGCAAGCCGGGTCAGAAAGTAACCATCACCAGTACCGAAAACGGCTCCAGCCGCCAGGTCACGATTGATTCCCGTGGTGAGTTCAGCGCCAACAAGCTGCCGCCGGGTGCGTACACGGTGGAATCGGGCGGCGTCAAGCGCGACGTCACCGTCAACATCGGTTCGGGCTCCAGCGTCGACCTCGGCGGGCAGGATGCGACGCGCGTGGTCGTGCGCGGCACCCGCAGCCGCATCGACGTCAGCACCATCGAATCGAGCACCGTCTTCACCGCCGACCAGATGGCGGCGCTGCCGGTTGCGCGCGACGTGAACATGGTCGCCCAGCTGGCCCCGGGCGTGGTGCGCGGCGACCCCGACCTGGGCGCAGGCAACCTCCCGTCCTTCAGCGGCGCGTCGGTGGCCGAGAACGGCTACTACATCAACGGCTTCGACGTCACCAATCTCCGTAACTTCCTGTCCTACGCGAACCTGCCCTTCGACGCCATCGGCGCGCAGCAGATGAAGAGCGGGGGCTACGGCGTCGAATACGGCCGTTCCCTGGGCGGTATCATCAGTATCGCGACCAAGCGCGGCACCAACACCTGGAAGGCGGGCGGCGCCATGTTCTACGAGCCTGATTCGCTGCGCTCGCAGGGCAAGAACGTGCAGGACCTCAACCCCCAGACCCCGAACAGCTATACCGTGTACAACGCGCCGCGCAAGCAGAGCGACTTGTCGTACGACGTGTTCGCCGGCGGCCCGATCATCCAGGACAAGCTGTTCATATTCGGTATCCTCGAGGGTAAGCACGACACGTCCGACAGCTTCCGTGAAGCAGGCAGCACCCGCACGCGTTCGGCGCGTCCGAACGGCATGGTCAAGGTCGACTTTACGCCGACCGACATGCATCGCCTTGAGTTCACCGGAATCGACAACCGGCAGGATGTCGACATTACCGACTGGAACCAGGATCTCGCGGTCCACCCCGAAGACAAGAACCTGACCTGGCACAAGGGCGCGCCGGCCTACAGCAATCAGACCTCGGGCGGCCACGTCCTGATCGGCAAGTACACCGGCTACCTGACCGACAACCTGACCGTGTCGGCCCTGGTCGGCAAGGTGCGCGACAAGCTGGCCAAGACTACCGGCGCCCGCCAGGCCGGCCTCGACTGCCCGGTCATCCTAGAGACCGACGGCGCCAGCGAGATCGGCTGCTGGGCCAAGCCCTTCCCGGGCCCGGCCGTGCGCGCCCTGAACGCGCCGGACGACGAGGACAAGCGCAAGGCCTACCGCTTCGACGTCGACTACACGCTGGGCAGCCACAACCTGCGCGCCGGCCTCGACCACCAGAAGTTCACCTCGATCCAGGCCGGCAGCTCGACCTACTCGGGCGGCTACTACTACCGCTACTTCATCAGCACGAACGGCACCGTGAACGGCGTGCCGAACGTGGTGGCGCCGGGCGGCCAGTACGTGCGCCGGCGTGAATCGACCTCGACCGGCGGCGCTTTCGAAGTCGAGAACAAGGCCTACTACCTGGAAGACAACTGGAAGATCGTTCCGAACGTGCTGCTATACGCGGGCCTGCGTTCGGAATCCTTCGATAACCGCAACGGCGACGGCATCAGCTTCGCCAAGAAGGACAACCTGATCGCACCGCGTATCGGCGCCTCGTGGGACGTGTATGGCGACGCTTCGCTGAAAGTGTACGGTAACGTCGGCCGCTACTACATTCCGATCGCCTCGAACACCAACATCCGCGCCACCCAGGGCGAACTGTTCGAACAGCGCTTCTACACCTTCACCGGCCGCGACCCACGCACCCAGGCTCCGCTGGGCCTGTCCGCCAAGGATATCGGCAACCCGAGCATCGTCAGCGACGGCAGCCTGGCCAACCCGGCCACCATCGCCGACATGAACCTCAAGCCGATGTCGCAGGACGAAGTCATCCTCGGCTTCCAGAAAGCCCTGGCGGCGCGCTGGACCATGGGCCTGAAGGCGACCTACCGCAAGATCAACAACGGTATGGACGACTACTGCTCGCACATCGGTTTCGAGAAGTGGGCGGCCGACAAGGGCTACAAGGACTTCGATTCCAGCACGATGGCCGGTTGCATGATCGTCAACCCGGGTAACGACGTCACCCTGATGATGGACCTGGACAGCAGCGGCAAGCTGCAGCGCGCGACCGTCCCGAACAGCTACCTGGGCCTGGCCAAGTACACCCGCGTGTACAAGGCGCTCGAACTGACCTTCGACCGTCCTTGGGACGGCAAGTGGAGCGTGTCCGGTTCCTACGTCTGGGCCAAGCTGAGGGGCACTGCGGAAGGCTACGTCAACTCGGTCATCAACCAGGAAGACGCCGGCATCACTCAGGACTTCGACTTCGCTTCGCTGACCAATGGCGCTGACGGCTACCTGTCGAACGACCGCCGCCACACGTTCAAGATCTACGGCAACTACGGCCTGAACGACCAGTGGCGCCTGGGCTTCAACAGCAGCCTGCAGTCGGGCCGCCCGACCAGCTGCATCGGCTTCGTGCCGGCCTACACCCCAGACGCGTCCGACGCGGCAGGCTATACCACTGCATCGTCGTACTACTGCCTGAACGAAAAGGGTGTGTCGGAACTGCACAACCGAGGCACCGCTGGCCGTACCCCGTGGAACTTCATGCTGGACCTGCAGGTCGCCTACCTGCCGAAGGTCGCCAATGGCCGCCTGACGCTGCAGGCCGACGTCTTCAACGTGTTTAACATGCAGAAGGTCACCGAGTGGAACGAGCAGCGCGACTACTCGCGCGACACCGTCACGGTTGGTACGCTGAACCGCAACTACCAGCAGCCGACCGGCTTCCAGACGCCGCGTTCGGTGCGCTTCTCGGCTCGTTACGAGTTCTGATGTAGGGCTCAACTGGCCGCTCCCGGGCGGCCAGGCGCTGAAAGCGAAAAACGGATTCATGTGCGAACATGAATCCGTTTTTTTATGCACCCGATAAAAATGCCAGCCGGCGAACCGGCTGGCATCGGCAGGGCAGGGCTCGTGCTTAGAAGGTGTAGCTGGCCCGTGCGTAGAAGGTACGGCCGGTCACATCGTAGAAACGCGGATCGTAGCCAGCCTGGAAGGTCGAGGTCTGGTACGACACCGGCGGATCGCGGTCGAACAGGTTACGCACGCCGAAGGTCAGGCCCAGGCCTTTCCTTTCGTTCCAGCTGACATAGGTGTCGAAGGTGGTGTACGAAGGCACGTGGTAGCCCGCCGGTTGCGGGGAATCTTCGTTGACCTGGTCCAGGTAACCGGTCTTGTAGCGGGCGGTCAGGCCAGCCGACAGGCGATCCTTGTTCCACACCAGGTTGGTGGTGTTCTGCCAGCGGAACACCGGACCGGTGCCTTCCGGCGCGAAGGTGCCGATGTTCTGCACCCACTCGCCGCCGGCTTCGTTCTGGAACTGGTACTTGTGGATCCAGGTCGCGTTCGAGGCCAGGGTGAAGTTGCCGTAGGAGCCGGCGCGCAGGCGGTAGTTCAGCGACAGGTCGACGCCGTTGGTGATGGTGCCGCCCAGGTTCTGGGTACGGTCGTCGATGTAGCCGCAGGTTGCCGGGTTCGGGCACTGCGAACCGTCGATCGACAGGTCGCCGGCCGGGTTGCGGTGGTACAGGGCCGCGTACTTGGACGGGTTGGCGAAGATGAAGTCCTGGCTCAGGTTGCCGATCGTGTTCTTCAGGCTGATCGCCCACAGATCGATGCCGACGCTCAGGTCCTTCATCGGCTCGAGCACCACGCCGATGGTCGCGTTCTTCGACTTCTCCGGCTGCAGGTTGTCGTTACCGCCCAGCAGAGCCTGGAACTGCTGGTCGCAGACGGCCGACGGCGACTTGCCCGGCAGCGCCTTGCCGCCCGGGCAGTTGATCGGGTCGTCGTAGTTGTTGCCGGTGTTGGTGATGGTCTGCGCCGAGTGGATCTCATACAGCGACGGCGCACGGAAGCCGGTCGAGTAGGAACCGCGGATCAGCACGGCGTCGACCGGCTGGAAGCGGAACGCGACCTTCGGGTTGGTGCTGGTGCCGAAGTCGCTGTACTTGTCGTAGCGGGCCGACAGGGTCACGTCCAGGGTCTTGATGATCGGGACGTTCAGCTCGCCGTAGACCGCGTAGGTGTGGCGGGTGCCCGAGTTGAAGGTGGCCGGGTCGATACCGGTCGAGGCGATGACCTTCTCCGCGAATTCCGCGTTGGCGGACTGCGTGAACTTGTCGTAGCCCGCTTGCGCGCCCAGCGCCAGACCGGCGCCGCGGCCGGCGTTCAGCCAGTCGCCCAGCTCGCGGCTGGCGTGGAAGTCGAGGCCGGTCGACTGGCCGCGGGCGCCCATGACTTCGCCTTCCAGACCGGCCGAATTCAGCAGCGCGGTGCCGGCGGCGGTCTGCTCGCCGAAGGGGTTGATGATGCCGTTGCGCACGCCGGTCGTGATGATGTCGCCGTTGCTGTAGCCGATCAGGCGTTCCTTGACGCGGTTTTCGTTCCAGGTGGCGGCGGTGTCATAGTCCCAGCCGAACAGGTTGCCGCGCAGGGACAGGACCAGGCGCTGCTGGTTGTTGGTGTTCTTGTCCTGGCGCGCGCCGTTCGGCAGGTCGCGCCAGCGGACGTGGATGAAGCCCGGCTGCACGCCGGCCGGCATGAAGTCCTCGACGTAGGTCGGGCTCAGGGCCGGGTTGTTCGGGTAGAACGGGTTCGGTGCGCCGCTCGGGGTCAGGCGGTTCATGTACAGGCCGCCGTACGGGACCGGTGCGATCTGGGTTGCCACCACGCTCTGGCTGGTCAGGTACTCGGCGCCCAGTTCGTGGCCGCCCGGCAGTTTCAGGGTGCCGCGGAACAGGCCGGAATCACGGACGCTGCGCGGGACGTAATCGACGAAGGACGAAGTCGTCATGGTGCAGGCGCCGGCGCCGTTCGGAATCAGGGCCACGCCGCTGGCGCAGCTCGGAGCCGACGGGTTGAAGCTGCCGCCGCCCTGGTAGTAGTTGGCCGGGAAGGTCGAGGCCGACAGGCCGCCGGTGAAGCGGGTGTTGTACGGACGCTCGGTGCCGCCGATGTGGCGCTGTTCCTGGTGGTCGTACACGGCCGAGAAGTTCCAGCCTTTCTCGTCCAGGTCGCCCCAGCCGAGGGCCACGTTGGCGTTGTAGCCCTGGCCGCCCTTTTCCTTGGGCTTGTCGATGCCGGCGGAAATCACGCCGCCCTGGAAATCTTTCTTCGTGATGAAGTTGATCACACCGCCCACGGCGTCGGAGCCGTACAGCGCGGAAGCGCCGTCACGCAGCACTTCGACGCGCTCGAGCGCGGCGAACGGGATCATGTTCAGGTCGGGCGCCGAGCTGTCGTAGGCGTTGTTTGCCAGACGGCGGCCGTTCAGCAGCACCAGGGTCTTGTTGGCACCGATGCCGCGCAGGTCGGCGAACGAGGAGCCGCCGGTGCTGGAGCCGACCGACTGGCTGGACGTCTGCTGGACTTGCGATACGCTCAGGTTGGCCATCACCTGCTCGATGGTCGTGATGCCCTCGCGTTTCAGGTCTTCGGCGCGGATCACGGTGACAGGCACGGCGGTTTCGCCGTCGATGCGCTTGATTGCCGAGCCGGTGATCTCGACACGTGCAATCGGAGCCTGTTGCGTTTCCTGGGTCTGCGCCAGGGCCTGGCCCGCAAATCCGATACCGGCTGCGATTGCGGTACCCGAGAACACCATACGCAGTGTCCTTGCCATGATTTTTTCCGTAAGCATCTTATTCCTTGGGTTAGTTTATTGAAAAATACTTTTTTTGAAATATTTCAACAGGGCTAAGATACACGGACAGAAACTCGCAAACCAAGCGAATTCAGCTGTCATGATGCTGAAATAAGACACACTTTCCTATTGGTAAGTGTATGTAAATACAGGATTTTTTCTGAAATGTAACATCTGGCCGTCCGGTGCGGACGGGGGGCAGGCCTTTGCGGCACTGCCTGCTATCGGTCGCCGGTGGGCTTTATTCCGCGCTGGCGGCAGTGGCGCCGCAGGCGAGAATCACCAGTGCTATCCCGAGCCACTGCAAGCCGGACAGGCGCTCGCCCAGCACCATGAAGCCGGCCAGCGCCGCCACCGCCGGCGACGAGCTGACCAGGATGCCGAACACCCGCCGCGGCAGCTTGCGCAGGGCGATCATCTCCAGCGTGTAGGGCGCGGCCGAGGACAACACTGCAACCGCAAGGCCCGCTGCGAGCACGAAGGGCGAGAGCAGGGCGCTGCCCGCGTAGCTCACCCCGATCGGCACGATGAAGACGCTGGCCGCCAGCATGCCCCAGGCAACCGTGCCGGCTCCCTGGGCTTGCGAGGCGCGCTTGCCGAACACGATGTATAGCGCCCAGCACAGGGCGGCGCCGGCGGCACAGGCGACACCCAGCGGGTCGAGCCCCCCGGCGCCGTTCTTCAGCGGCAGCAGCAGCCACAGGCCGATGCCGGCGCAGGCCACCCACAGGAAGTCGCGCGCGCGGCGCGACGAGAGCAGCACCACGGCCAGCGGCCCCATGACCTCGATCGACACCGCGATGCCGATCGGGATGCGCGCGAAGGCGCGGTAGATCAGCAGATTCATGCAGCCCAGCGCCAGGCCGTAGAGCAGCAGAGCGGGGAGTTCGGCACGCGAGGGGAGGGCGCGCCAGGGCCGCGTGAAGCCCGCCAGCAGCAGGGCCGACAAACCGACGCGCAGCGCCACCACGCCTTCGGCCCCGACCAGCGGGAACAGATGCTTGGCGAAGGCCGCGCCGGCGTAGGTCGACACCATGGCGGCGGCGATCGCCAGCGCAGGCAGGGCGGCGCCGTGCCGGACCTGGACCTGGGCTTCGGCCTGGGTCGTCACGCCTTAGCCGACCATGGACAGCGCGACCGCTTCCGCCACGCGGATGCCGTCGATCGCGGCCGACATGATGCCGCCCGCGTAGCCGGCGCCTTCGCCGGCCGGATACAGGCCGCGGGTGTTCAGGCTTTGCAGGTTGTCGTCGTGGCGCTTGATGCGGATCGGCGAGGAGGTGCGGGTCTCGACCCCGGTCAGCACGGCGTCCTCTTTATAGTAGCCCTTGATCTGCTTGTCGAAGGCCACGAAAGCCTCGCGTAGCGCGATGGTGGCGTAGTCGGGCAGGGCAGTGGCCAGGTCGGTCAGGTGCACGGCCGGCTTGAAGGACGGGACCACGGAGCCGAATTCGGTCGAGGCCACGCCGCGCACGAAGTCGCCCATCAGCTGGCCCGGGGCGTCGTAGTTGCTGCCGCCGAGGACGAAGGCGCGCGACTCCAGCTCGCGCTGGAAGGCGATGCCGGCCAGCGGGTGGCCCGGGTAGTCGCTGGGCGTGATGCCGACCACGATCGCGCTGTTGGCGTTGCGCTCGGCGCGCGAGTACTGGCTCATGCCGTTGGTGACCACGCGGCCTTCTTCGGAGG
The DNA here is from genome assembly GCF_059418525.1 of Telluria sp. GW821-FHT07G12. Taxonomy (NCBI): domain Bacteria; kingdom Pseudomonadati; phylum Pseudomonadota; class Betaproteobacteria; order Burkholderiales; family Oxalobacteraceae; genus Telluria; species Telluria sp. GW821-FHT07G12. Next base: position 447,167 of record NZ_JBWKQA010000003.1, read on the forward strand.
ACGCCGCCACCACCGTGCCGCCCGGGCACATGCAGAAGCTGTAGACGCTGCGGCCGTTCGAGGCGTGGTGCACGATCTTGTAGTCGGCCGCACCGAGGATCTTGTTGCCGGCGTTCGGGCCGAAGCGGCAGACGTCGATCAGCGACTGCGGGTGCTCGACGCGGAAGCCGATCGAGAACGGCTTCGCTTCTATATAGACGCCGCGGTCGTAGAGCATCTCGAAGGTGTCGCGCGCGCTGTGGCCGATCGCCATCACCAGATGATTGGTCGGGATTTCCTCGCCAGAGGCCAGGCGCACGCCGACCACCTGGCGGCTGTTGCCCTCACCCTCGACCAGCACGTCTTCCAGGCGCGTTTCGAAACGGATCTCGCCGCCCAGGGACAGGATCTCGGCGCGCATCTGCTCGACCATCTTGACCAGGCGGAAGGTGCCGATGTGCGGCTTGCTGACGTACAGGATTTCTTCCGGCGCGCCCGATTTCACGAACTCGGACAGCACCTTGCGGCCGTAGTGCTTCGGGTCCTTGACCTGGCTGTACAGCTTGCCGTCCGAGAAGGTGCCGGCGCCGCCTTCGCCGAACTGCACGTTCGACTCGGTGTTCAGCTTGCGCTTGCGCCAGAAGCCGAAGGTATCGACGGTGCGCTCGCGCACGATCTTGCCGCGCTCCAGCACGATGGGATTGAAGCCCATCTGGGCCAGGATCAGGGCGACGAACAGGCCGCACGGCCCCATGCCGACCACCACCGGGCGCGGGACGCCGGGCGCCGGCTTGGTGCTGGTCACGAACTTGTAGCCGGTATCGGGGGCGGGACCGACCTGGCGGTCGTGCTGCAGCCGCTTCAAGACCTGCGCCTCGTTCTTCACCTGCACGTCCAGTGCATAGATCAGCACGATGGCACTCCGCTTGCGGGCGTCGTAGCTGCGCTTGAACACGGTGAAGTCGATCAGTTCGTCTTCAGCGATGCCGAGACGGCTCAGCACCGCCTGGCGCAATGCGGGTTCGGGATGGTCGAGGGGAAGTTTTAATTCGGCAATTCTCAGCATGGTAAAGGGCGTGGCTCGCAACGCTTGGTCGGTTCAACCTTATATTGTAACCCGGTGTACCGTAGGCCGGCTCGGAGTCAGGCATGGCCGTTCGAAGACGATTGTCCGCGGACGTTTGCATTGTCCACGCTAGCCGTCGGCATAGTGGAAGCCGATGTCCACATCGTGTCCGATACGTTGTACCAACCCAACGCTTGACGCTCTCTTACCAGAAAAACCAAGTGCACCATTCCAGTGCATTATTTCTGGAGATAAATCAGATGTGTAGTCAAATGATGTAATGCAGCATAGGCAGTAAGCATGATTTACTCATGCAACATATACCTATTTACTTGATTTCATTGAGATTTATAAAAATTCTATGTTCAGCAATTTATTGGCAACCTATGTCTTGCTGCGCAACACCATTGTGCGCTTCCGTCCGCATTGTTTTGGCACATGAATATTTATGCTTCCTGCATTGTTTTGCCATGCCGGACAGCAATTGACACTTGCTCAATCGTTATGTTTCTATGTACAGATATCCTTACAGTTGTAGGGATAGAACTTTGCGTTTAGTAGGACTTTAGCGAAAAAGTTAGGGTGATTTGGCAGCATTTTAGTAATTCAGCAGTAGTTATCGGGCCGTTCGAGAGAACGGCTGAATACCAAAAATAGGAAATCACATGTTCAAGAAAACCGTTTTAGTACGTGCTCTGTCGCTCGCTTTCAGCGGTGCTGCACTGACCGCCGGGGTGATGGATGGCGCACAGGCGCAGACTACCGACAATCCGGGGGCAAGCGGCGCAACGCCTCAACGCGTGGTAGTGACCGGCTCGCTGATCAGCCGCACCGACACTGAAACCCCGACCCCAGTGCAGGTGCTGACTGCTCAGGATATCCAGCGCAGCGGCAAGACCTCGGTCGCCGAACTGCTGCAGGACCTGGCTGCCAACGGCGCCGGCACCCTGGGTACCGGCTTCTCCGGCGCGTTCGCGAACGGCGCTTCCGGCGTGTCGCTGCGTGGCCTGACCGTGGGTTCGACCCTGGTCCTGATTGACGGCCACCGCATGTCGCCCTATGCCATCGGCGACGACTCGCAGCGTTCCTTCGTCGACGTCTCGAGCATCCCGTTCGACGCCATCGATTCCATCGAAGTATTGAAGAGCGGCGCCTCGTCGCTGTACGGTTCGGACGCTGTGGCTGGTGTGATCAACATCAAGCTGCGCAAGAATTTCCAAGGCACCCGCCTTGCGGCTGAGTCGGGTAACACCCAGCATGGTGGCGGCAAGACCAACCGCGCATCCTTCAGCACCGGTTTTGGCGACCTTGACAGCGACGGATATAACGTCTTTGCTACCGCCGAATGGCGCCGTCAGGGCGCGATCAAGGTTGCCGACCGCGACCAGTATCAGTGGGCCAACCGCGATTTCCGTTCGGTGGGCGGCAACAACCTCAGCCTGGGCGCACCTGTCGCACGCCTGGACCCAGTGACTGGCGCACCGATCTCGCTGAACGGTTTCCTGACCGCAGCAAACTCGCCTTTCCTGTACAACCCGTCGGGTACTGGCGGCGTCAACAATGCAGCCAACTTCGTGTTCCTGGATCCGAAGTGTAACTACACCCTGTATCGCGCGAACGGCTGCACGGTGCGCGACACCACCGGCTTCATCCAGCCGGCAACCGAAAACATCAACGTGGTCCTCGGCGCAACCAAGAAGCTGTCCCAGGATTGGGAGCTGGCCTTCAAGGCGTCGATGTTCAACCGCGTCAATACCAACAACCGCGGCGTACCGCTGACCTATTCGCCGACCACCTTCGCCGGCAGCACCTCGCTCAACAACGGCGTGCTGACCAGCGGCGTCGGCCGCGTGGCAAGCACGCTGTTCGCACCAGGCGCACCGGTCGGCGCAGGTCTGACCAACCCGTTCCCGAACAATGCCCGCCTGTACGGCTATGTGCCGGGCATCGACGGCCAGGCCCAGCAGCACAACACTTCGAGCACCACCCGCTTCGCACTCGACCTGCACGGCAGCGCCTGGGGTTGGGACACCAACATTGCCGGCGGCATTACCCAAGCCAAGGTCGACATCGACTACAGCGGCTACCTCGACCGTGCCCGCTTGTACAGCCTCATCAATGCCGGCCAGTTCAATGTCCTGGGCGGCAACTCGCAAGCGATCATGGACCAGGTGTCGCCGCGCTTCTCGAACACCCTGACCTCGAAGCTGAACTACTTCGACGCCGTCGGTTCGCGCGAACTGATGCAACTGGGCGCCGGCCCGCTGGCGCTTGCTGCCGGCGTGCACTGGCACAAGCGCACCTGGGACGCGCCGGCCGCGTCGCTGACCGCCAACGGCCAGGTCGCCAACACGTCGGCCTTCGTGATCGGTTCGGAAACCAACACCGCCGCTTTCGCCGAGCTGCAAGCAACCCCGATCAAGAACGTCGAACTGCACGTTTCGAGCCGTTACGACCACTTCGACACCTTCGGCAATTCGTTTACGCCGGCGGCCAGCTTCAAGTGGACCCCGGTCCAGCAGTTCGCCCTGCGCGGCACCTTCGCACGCGGTTTCCGCGCGCCGAACCCGGCCGAAACCGGCAATGCAGGTTCGTTCTTCGGCTTCAACGGCATCGCCGACCCGATCCTGTGCCCGGGTGGTGCGAACAACCCGAACCAGGCCGGCACCGTGATCGGCAGCTGCACGCTGCAGCCGACCTACGTGCAGACCACCAGCAAGAATCTGTCGCCGGAAAAATCGAAGTCCTACACACTGGGCATCGTAGTTGAGCCGGTCAAGGGTCTGAACGCGACCGTCGACTACTACAACATCAAGGTCAACAACCAGATCGTGTCGGCAGCCGGTAACGACCCGAACTACTTCCCGACCTTCGTCCGCGGTCCGATCACGCCGGTCGACATTGCCACCGGCGTTGGCACCAACACCGTGGTTGGCCTGCCATCTGCCGGTCCAATCCTGTACGCGCAGTCGCCGTACATCAACGCCGGTTCCACCAAGACCAGCGGCGTGGAGGCGGACATCGGCTACCGCTGGCGCCTGCCGAGCGACCTGGGCACCCTGCGCGCGAACCTGAGCGCCGCCCATACCATCGCTTACCAGCAGACCGTCGCCGGCGTGACCTACTCGCTGGCCGGCACCCAAGGCCCGTCGGTGGTCTCTGGTGCAACCGGCTCGCCGAAGGACCGCGCCCAGTTCAGCATCGGCTATGCACGCGGACCGCTGGACGTGACCACGACCTTGAACTACACCAGCTCGTTCTCGGCACTGGACCCGTCGGTCGGCGGCGAGGACTGCGCCACCGGCTCGGCCACGATCACCGGCCGTGCCTACTTCTCGGGTCTGACGCAGCCGGCATACTACTGCCACGTGCCATCGTTCACTGCAGTGAACCTGAACGTGCAGTACAAGCTGAGCTCGCAGCTGAGCCTGCGCGCCGCGATCCTCAACATGTTCGACCGTCAGCCGCCGCTGGACTTCAATACCTACGGCAACTCCTCGGTGCAGACCGCCTACAACGCGTCGCTGCATCAGGCTGGCGCAGTCGGCCGTTTCTTCAGCCTGGGCCTGAACTACACCTTCTAATCAGTTTTTCCTGAAGGTCGACGCCCCGGGGCGGACTTGGTCCGCGCCGGGGCGTTTTACGTTCGAACTGGGAATACATACCGAAGAACGCAAACAAACAAGGTGAGGATCCACACGCACATTTAATACTAAATAGTCAATCTGTTGTGCTATACCAACATCATTTTCCCTCATCTTATCTAGACAGATCGAGGCTTATTTGCACGTTTTTCAGGCTGAAATAAGGAAGGTAGCACTTTAAGTGCACCGAATTGTTGCATTGCAATGAAGTCAAGACTGGCATGTTTTCTGTAAAAGCTTGTGCCAGCTCAACTGATCGCGATGAAATATGCCAAAAAAACAAAAAATCTTGGCATGAAGAGCAATTCTTGTGTTGCAGCACAGCATGCGCTGCAGAGAGGGTGTGCACTACAACGGTGCAAAAGCTGTGATGCTAGGAAGTGCAATTTGATACATGAGCAAAATTGACACGTAAAGAATGCATATGTTTTTATTGCAAAACATTAACTTTGCTAAGCAGAGTGATGCTCAACTTAAAGTATGCAGTTCGTAAATACGGCTGTCAATACTGTCGAGAGTGGAGAAGTGGTCAAACACATCAGCCGTAAAAACGGCTGGCATCGAAAATAAGGGAATTACATGTTGAAGAAATCCGTTTTAGTTCACGCGCTTGCGCTGGCATTCGGCGGCATCGCACTGACTGTTGGCGTGGTCGAGCCGGCGATGGCGCAGTCGAACGCCACTGGTACCGTCACAGGACGCGTGGAAGGCACCCCTGGTGCCAGCATCGCTCTGACCAACACCGAGACTGGCCTGCGCCGTACCGGTACAGTCGATGCGAGCGGCCGTTTCCAGGTTACTTCGCTGCCGCCCGGTCACTACAAGGTTGACCTGGTTCAGAACGGCAACGTCTTGCGTTCGAACGAAGTGGATGTTCTGCTGGGTCAGGGTGTCGACGCTTCGTTCTCCAACGTCCAGTCGGTGATGGTGACCGGCCGCCGTACCCGCATCGACCTCACCACCGCCGCAAACGGCACCACCTTCACTGCGAAGGAACTTTCGAAGCTGCCCGTTCAGCCGAACCTGACCTCGATCGTTCTGCTGGCTCCGAACACGACCAAGGGCGATGCGGCGTTCGGTAACACCGCCTCCTTCGGCGGCGCCGGCGTATCCGAGAATTCCTTCTACTTGAACGGCTTCCCGATCACCAACCCCTTGACCCAGCTTGGCTCAATGGAACTGCCGTTTGGCGCGATCCAGCAAGCCAACGTGCTCACCGGCGGCTTTGGCGCGGAATTCGGCCGTTCGATCGGCGGCGTACTGGCCGTAACCTCGAAGAGCGGCACCAACACCTGGGAAGCTGGCGCAATGTACGCGATCGAGCCGCAGGCCTGGCGTGCAACCCGTCGCAACCTCACGTACGGCGATACCGGTGACACCAGCGCGGCAAGCCGCGACAACGCATTGGATACCCGTCGCGACAACCGCTCGCTGACCACCCACCAGTACGGTGGTTTCGTCGGCGGTCCGATCATCAAGGACAAGCTGTTCATGTTTGTGTCTGCGGACCAGACCCTGACGAGCGATAGCTACCTGTCTTCGACCAGCTCGGCGGCGCCGGCGACGATCGCCGAAAGCGGCTGGGCAGCCAATCGCTCGTGGGAAAACCGCTGGCTCGGCAAGGTGGACTGGAACATCAACGACGATCACCGCCTTGAATTTACCACGGTCGGCGACGACGTCCGCGGGCGCTACAAGCGTTACGGCTATGTGCTGGACAACCCGGCGGTCGGAGCCAATGGCCTCGTCAACCTGAACGGCCATCCGAACGACACCTTGTACTCGTCCGCCGTGGCGCGCAATGTGGGCCCGACCGATGCGTACTACCCGCAAACGCCAGGCGCCAAGCTGAACATGGCACGCTACAACGGCCAGATCAACGATGACCTGACCATCACTGCCCTGTATGGTGTGCTGAAGAGCGAGCGTGGCACCACCTACGAGGCCGCCGGCCAGAACACCGGCAGCACCGTGCCGCCGACTGTCACCGTGACCGGTGCAGGCCGCTGGCCGACGCTCGACCCGAACTTGTTCCGTACTCATAACATTTTCCCTGGTAACCGCGCAAATCCGGGTGAGGACCAGACCAAGGCAGCCCGTTTCGACGTCGAGTACAAGCTGGGCGACCATACCCTGCGCGCAGGCGTGGATTCGGTGAAAATCGAAGTCTCCGGCGCCGGCGTGGCCACTAGCGGCGGCATTACCTGGAACTACCGTACCGTCGGTACCGCCAATGCATTCAAGCCGGTGCCGCTGTCGTTCAGCCGTCCTGGCATTGTCGGCAACTTCGGTGGTTCGGGCACCACCGGCTACTACGTGCGTTCCACTATCTTTAGTTCGATCACTGACGCAAAGGCAAGCCAGAACGCTCAGTATCTGGAAGACCGCTGGCAGGTCACCAAGAACCTGCAGCTGAACCTCGGTATCCGTAACGATTCCTACACCAACTCGACCGGCGACGGCGACAAGTTCGTCGACATGAAGAATCAGGTCGCGCCGCGTCTGTCGGCAATCTGGGACGCGAATGGCGACAAGTCGCTGAAGGTCTACGGTAGCCTCGGCCGCTACTACCTGCAGCTGCCGACCTCGGTGGCGGCACGTGCTGCTTCCCGTTCAACTTACCTGCAGCAGGACTTCACCTACACCGGTGTCGATGCGGCTACTGGTGCTCCAACCGGTCTGACGGCAATCAACGTGCCAGGCTCCCCGGACGGCGAATTCAACCAGCGCAAGGATCCGCGTGCGGTGGTGGCCAAGGACCTGAAGCCGAACTACCAGGACGAACTGACCCTCGGCTTCGACAAAGCCTTTAGCGCAGACCTGAACTTTGGCGGCAAGGTGACTTACCGCAGGCTGGGCGCCGGTATCGACGATAGCTGCGATACACGTCCTATCCTCGACTACGCCGCCAAAAACGGTATCTCCATCCAGAACCCGGGCGCCGTCAACTGCTTCATCTATAACCCGGGTGAGGATGTTACCCTGTGGGTCGACGGCAACGACGCCGCCGGCAATCCTGTCGTTACCGGCAAAGGCCAGTACGTCCATTTCACCGCAGCCCAGATCGCCGAGCCCAAGGCCAAGCGTAACTACGCCGCCATGGACGTCTACTTTGAACACCCGATGCGCAACGGCTGGTTTGGCCGTATCAACTACACGCTGTCGCGTCTGAGCGGCAACATGGAAGGTCAAACCCGTTCCGACACCGGTCAGACCGACGTGGGCACCTCGGCGGCCTGGGACTTCCCGGAATTCGCACCAGGTAGCGACGGCCTGCTGCCGAACGATCGTAAGCATCAGCTGAAGGCGATCGGCGTGTACCAATTGACGCCGGAGTTCACGGTGGGTGCGTTCGCGACGATCCAGTCGGGCCGTCCGCGTCTGTGCCTGGGTACGAACGATGCGTCGGAAGCCGGCAGCGCGGACTTCCCGTACGGTGTCGAGTACGGTGGCCCTGGCTACGGCGCCGAGTATTACTTCTGCAACGGCAAGCCGACGCCGCGTGGTTCGCAGGGTCGTCTGCCTTGGGAGAAACGCCTGGACCTGAACTTCACCTATGCCCCGAACTTCCTGCCGGGCCTGGCGGCGAAGGTCGACGTGTTCAACGCGTTCAACTCGCAACGTCCGATTACCCAGAACCCGACGTTCGACGAAGGTGCTCAGGAAACTCTGAATCCTTACTACAACCAGTACACGGGTTACCAGACTCCGCGTTCGATCAAACTGACGGTCGAATACAACAAGCGTTTCTAAGTCCGTCGAATGTGCCGCCGCAAAAGCGGCACATGCAAAACCGCAGCTTCGGCTGCGGTTTTTTTCGTTCATCACCAGCCTAGATGTCGCCCCAGTGCGCGTTCAGCGCCGCCAGCGCCGCCAGCCCGGCAGTCTCGGTACGCAACACCCGCGGCCCCATGGACAGCGCCAGCGCGCCCGCAGCGATGGCAGCATCCTCTTCCTGCGCGCTGAACCCGCCCTCCGGTCCGATCAGCAGGGTCACGGCCTGCGGGGGGGTGGCACGCGCCCAGCCGGCCAGCGACTGCGTGGCGCGCGGCGACAGCAGAATCCGCGGCCCGTCCGCCGGCTGCGCGATATAGCGCCCGAACTCCTGCAGCGGCGCGAGGCGAGCCAGCCGATTGCGCCCGCTCTGCTCGGACGCCGCCACGATCACGCCTTCCCAGTGCGCCTGGCGCTTTTCCGCGCGCTCGCCCGACAGCTTGACCACCGAGCGCGCCGCCGCCAGCGGTTGCACCGCCGCCACGCCCAGTTCCACCGCCTTCTCGACGATCCAGTCCATTTTGCTGCTCCCTTCGGGCAGACCCTGGGCCAGGGTAACGGAGTAGGGCAGTTCGACGTCGACGTCCTCGAAGGCGACGACATCGGCGCTGGCGCGGCGCTTGCCGATCTCGCGCAGGCACGCGCGCACCTGGCCCCCTTCGCCGTTGAACAGCACTACCTCATCACCCGGCTGCTGGCGCACGACGTGCAGGTGATGGGCAACGGTTTCCGGCAGGTCGACGATGGCGCCGGGGATCAGGGGCTGGGGGCAGTAAAAGCGTGGCATGGATGGCAATGTGTATAGATGACAGACCGGCATTTTAAAGCGCCGGCGCAACGGTCTGGTAAAATACCCGGTTAAGGCAAGTCTCACCGCCACCGCTTTCCTATCCTCTGACTTACCACATCCAGATGAAATCTCTGCAAACCACCACCCTGATGGCCAACGCGATCCGCGCGCTGGCGATGGACGCCGTCCAGAAAGCAAATTCCGGCCACCCGGGCATGCCGATGGGCATGGCCGAGATTGCCGTTGCACTGTGGGACGGCCACTATCGCCACAACCCGGCCAATCCGGGCTGGATGAACCGCGACCGCTTCCTGCTCTCGAACGGCCACGGCTCGATGCTGCATTACTCGCTGCTGCACCTGTCGGGCTACGACCTGTCGATGGATGACCTGCGCAGCTTCCGCCAGCTGCACTCGAAGACCCCGGGCCACCCGGAAGTGCACATCACCCCGGGCGTGGAAACCACCACCGGTCCGCTGGGCCAGGGCATCGCCAACTCGGTCGGCATGGCGCTGGCGGAGTGGCTGCTGGCGAAGGAATTCAACCGTCCGGGCTTCGACATCGTCGACCACCACACCTACGCCTTCCTGGGCGACGGCTGCCTGATGGAAGGCATCTCGCACGAAGTGGCCTCGCTGGCCGGCACCCTGCGCCTGAACAAGCTGGTCTGGCTGTACGACGACAACGGCATCTCGATCGACGGTAAGGTCGAAGGCTGGTTCACCGACGATACCCCGAAGCGCTTCGCCGCCTACGGCTGGAACGTGATCCCGGACGTGGACGGCCACAGCGTCGAAGCCGTCGATGCCGCCATCGCCAAGGCGAAAGCCTCGGACCGCCCGACCCTGATCTGCTGCAAGACCATCATCGGCAAGGGTTCGCCGAACCTGCAGGGCGGCGACAAGGTGCACGGCGCCGCGCTGGGCGAGAAGGAAGTCGCGGCGGTGCGCGAACACCTGATCTGGGATTCGATCCCGTTCGACATCCCGGCCCCGATCTACGAAGCCTGGGACCACAAGCAGAAGGGCGCCGCAGACGAAGCCGAATGGAACAAGCTGTTCGACGGCTACCGCGCGCAATTCCCGGAACTGGCCGCCGAATTCGAGCGCCGCATGAAGGGCGAGCTGCCGGGCAAGTTCGAAGAAGTCCTGGCCGCCGCCGTCGCATCGACCGTGGAAAAGAAAGAAACCATCGCCACCCGCAAGGCCAGCCAGAACGCCATCCAGGCGCTGGCATCCAGCCTGCCGGAATTCCTGGGCGGCTCGGCCGACCTGACCGGCTCGAACCTGACCAACTGGAAGGAATCGATCCCGGTCCGTTCGGGCACCCCGGGTAACCACATCAACTACGGCGTGCGCGAGTTCGGCATGGCCGCCATGATGAACGGTATCGCCCTGCACGGCGGCTACATCCCGTTCGGCGCGACCTTCCTGACCTTCTCGGACTACAGCCGCAACGCGCTGCGCATGGCCGCGCTGATGAAGATCCGTTCGCTGTTCGTGTTCACCCACGATTCGATCGGCCTGGGCGAAGACGGCCCGACCCACCAGTCGGTCGAGCACGTGTCCTCGCTGCGCCTGATCCCGAACCTGGACAACTGGCGTCCGTGCGACACCACCGAATCGATGGTGGCATGGGGCGAAGCCCTGAAGCGCAAGGACGGCCCGGCGACCCTGATCTTCTCGCGCCAGAACCTGCCGTACATGGAGCGCGACGCCGCCACCGTCGCCGCCATCGCCAAGGGCGGCTACATCCTGCGCGACGCCGACAATCCGCGCGCCGTGCTGATCGCCACCGGTTCGGAAGTCGAGCTGGCCGTGAACGCCGCCGCCACCCTGGCAGGCCAGGGCATCGCCGTGCGCGTGGTGTCGATGCCGTCGACCGACGTGTTCGAGCGCCAGGAGGCGAGCTATAAAGCGTCGGTGCTGGGCAAGGGCATTCCTCGTGTGGCCATCGAAGCCGGCGTGACCGACTTCTGGTACAAGTACGTGGGCCTGGAAGGCGCCGTGGTCGGCATCGACACCTTCGGCGAATCGGCCCCGGCCCCGGTGCTGTTCAAGCACTTCGGCTTCACGGTCGAGAACGTTGTAAGCAAAGTGAAATCCGTGCTGGTCTGACGATTTGAATTAAAAGAATTTTTTTCAATCAGGAGTAGACAATGACGATCAAAGTAGCAATCAATGGCTATGGCCGCATCGGCCGCAACGTGCTGCGCGCTTTCTATGAAGGCGGCAAGAAGCAGGACATCCAGATCGTGGCGATCAACGATCTCGGCAACGCCGAGCACAACGCCCACCTGACCCGCTACGACACCACCCATGGCAAGTTCCCGGGCACCGTCGTGGTCGAGGGCGACACCATGATCGTCAACGGCGACAGCATCCGCGTGTTCGCGCAGCGCAACCCGGCCGAAATCCCGTGGGGCGAGCTGGGCGTGGACGTGGTGCTGGAGTGCACCGGCTTCTTCACCACCAAGGAAAAGGCTTCGGCCCACCTGAAGGGCGGCGCCAAGAAAGTCATCATCTCGGCCCCGGGCGGCAAGGACGTCGACGCCACCATCGTGTTCGGCGTCAACCAGGACGTGCTGAAGTCGACCGACACCGTGATCTCGAACGCTTCGTGCACCACCAACTGCCTGGCTCCGCTGGTCAAGCCGCTGAACGATACCATCGGCCTGGAGAACGGCCTGATGACCACCGTGCACGCCTACACCAACGACCAGGTGCTGACCGACGTGATGCACGAAGACCTGCGCCGCGCCCGTTCGGCCACCCAGTCGATGATCCCGACCAAGACCGGCGCCGCCGCGGCGGTCGGCCTGGTGCTGCCGGAACTGAACGGCAAGCTGGATGGCTACGCGATCCGCGTGCCGACCATCAACGTCTCGATCGTCGACCTGTCCTTCATCGCCAAGCGCGACACGACGGTTGAAGAAATCAACAAGATCATGAAGGACGCCTCGGAAGGCGCGTTGAAGGGCATCCTGACCTACAACACCGAGCCGCTGGTGTCGGTCGACTTCAACCACAACCCGGCATCGTCGAACTTCGACGCCACCCTGACCAAGGTCTCGGGCCGCCTGGTGAAGGTCTCGTCGTGGTACGACAACGAGTGGGGCTTCAGCAACCGCATGCTGGACACCACCGTGGCGCTGATGAACGCGAAGTAATCCGCAGACAGGCTTCGCCAATGAAAAACGCTCCCTCGGGAGCGTTTTTTTATTGCTGCATCAGGTCTGGTTCGTCTTCGGCCAGGGCGTCAGGATCTCGAAGCCGTTGCTGGTCACCGCGATCATGTGCTCCCACTGCGCCGACAGCGATTTGTCGGCCGTGACCACGGTCCAGCCATCGTCGAGCTGCTCGACGTCGGCGTCGCCGGCGTTCAGCATGGGCTCGACGGTGAAGGTCATGCCTTCCTTCAGCAGCAGGCCGGTGTTCGGGCGGCCGTAGTGCAGCACCTGCGGGTCTTCGTGGTAGACGCGGCCGATGCCGTGGCCGCAGTATTCGCGCACCACCGAGTAGCCGTTCTTCTCCGCCAGCACCTGGATCGCGTTGCCGACGTCGCCCAGGCGCGCGCCCGGCTTGACGGTGCGGATGCCGGCCATCATGGCGTCGAAGGTGACCTCGACCAGGCGCTTGGCTTCGGGCGAGGGCGTGCCGGCGAAGTACATGCGGCTGGTGTCGCCGTGCCAGCCGTCCTTGATCACCGTGACGTCGATGTTGATGATGTCGCCGTCCTTCAGCACGTCCTTCTCGCTCGGAATGCCGTGGCAGACCACGCCGTTCACCGAGGTGCACAGGGTTTTGGGGAAGCCGTGGTAGCCGACGTTGGCCGGGGTCGCCTTCTGCACCTTGCGGATGTATTCGTTGCAGCGCCTGTCCAGTTCCTCGGTCGAAACGCCGGGCTTGACGTATTCGGAGATCATCTCCAGCACCTCGGCGGCCAGGCGGCCGGCGACGCGCATCTTGGCGATGTCCTTGTCGTTCTTGAGTTTGATAACCATGTGTATATTAGTGTGGGGGCCGGACCCTGGTGCCGGCATCCCTCTATGATAACCGGTCAGCCGAAGCAGGCGCGCCAGAGGCGCACGACCGTTTCGGCGTGGGACGCCACCAGGGCCGGGTCGACGCGGGCATTGTCCTGGCCCTGCAGGCGTACCTGGTGCTGCAGCTTGCGCATCAGCCGGTAGGCATCGGCTGCGCCCTGGGCCAGCGCCGGGTCGATCAGGCCGAGCTCGCCGAACATGCGCAGCAGGGTGATGTTGCCCTTGTTGGCGGTGAGCTGCGGGTGTTCGAAGGAATGGCGCAGCACCAGGTACTGGACGATGAATTCGATGTCGATCATGCCGCCATCGTCGTGCTTCAGGTCGAAACTGTCATCGCGAGCGGGGTGGGCCTCGTGCATGCGCTTGCGCATTTTGACGACTTCCTCGCGCAGCTCCCCCTCGCGCGTGCTCCTGTCCTGGCGCAGCACTTCCTCACGGATGGCTTCGAAGCGCGCGCCGATCTCGAGATCGCCAGCGCAGAAGCGGGCGCGCGTCAGCGCCTGGTGCTCCCAGATCCAGGCGGAGCTGCGCTGGTAGCGTTCGAAGGCGCCGATCGAGGACACCAGCATGCCGCTGGCGCCGTCCGGGCGCAGGGCGGTGTCGATGTCGAACAGGATGCCGGCCGGCGTGTGCGTGGTCATCCAGGTGATGAAGCGCTGGGCCAGCTTGGCGTAGTTGCCGGGCGCATCCTGGTCCTCGTCGTCGAACAGGAAGATCACGTCGAGGTCGGACACATAGCCCAGCTCCTTGCCGCCCAGCTTGCCGTAGGCGATCACGGCGAAGCGCGGCACCTCGCGGTGGCGCTTGGGGATGGTCAGCCAGGCGCGCTTCACCACTTCGGCCACGATCAGGTCGGCCAGCGCCGACAGGTGGTCGGCCAGGCGCTCGACCGAGAGCTCGCCGGCCAGGTCCAGCGCCAGCAGGCGGAACAGCTGGGCATGGTGGGCTTCGCGCAGGATATCGAGCTGGCGCTCGGTGTCCCCATGCGCCGCGTCCAGCTGGGCTGCGAGGCTGGCGGCCAGCACCGATAAATCGTCGGCGGCATTGCCGCGGCCGCGGTCGTCCAGCAGCTCGTCGAGCAGGATCGGGTGCTGGGTCAGGAAGGTGGCCGCCCAGCCGCTGGCGTTGATCATGCGGATCACCCGTTCCAGCGTGTGCGGGTACTCGGTCAGCAGCGACAGGTAGGCCGAGCGGCGCGCGATGGCCTCGAAGAAGTCGAGCAGGCGCCCGAGGGTGGCGGCATGGCTGCCCACGCCGGATTCGCCGACCACGGCGGCGATCTGCGCCAGCGCCGTGTTGACCAGCGCCGCCAGACGGTTGCGGCTGGCCTCCGGCAGGGTCTGCAGGCGCGGCGCCTGCCAGGTCGCGACCAGGCGAGCGGCCGCTTCCTGCGGTTTGTCGAAGCCGAGCGCGGCCAGCTGCTGGGCGATCGCCTCGCCGTTTTCCGGGTCGCTCATGGCGGCCGCCGGGTCGACGTGTTCGGGACTGTTTTTCTCCGCTTTGTCGGCGAAGATGGCGTCGAACTGGGCGGCCACGAACACGCGCTGCTCGTCCAGGCGCGCCAGGAGTGTTGCCTCGTCCGGCAGGCCCATCATCTGCGCCACCGTCTGCCGGTCTTCGCTTGATGCGGGCAGGGTGTGGGTCTGGGCGTCTTCCAGGTATTGCAGGCGGTGTTCCAGGTTGCGCAGGAAGGTATAGGCCTGCAGCAGGCGCTCGACCGTGTCCGCGGTCAGCAGCTCGCGCTCGGCCAGCAGGCGCAGGGTCTTGCGGGTCGAGCGTTCGCGCAGGGCCGGGTCGCGCCCGCCGCGGATCAGCTGGAACACCTGGGCCAGGAATTCGATCTCGCGGATGCCGCCGCGGCCAAGCTTGACGTTGTGGCTGCGCTCCGGATGCAGGCGTTCCTGGCGGTTGACCTCGGCGCGGATCTGGGCGTGCATGGTGCGGATCGCGTCGATCACGCCGAAGTCCAGGTAGCGCCGGAACACGAAGGGGCGCACGATGGCGTCCAGAGCGGCTATGTCGGCCGGGTCGCCTGTGACTGCCCTGGCCTTGACCCAGGCGTAGCGCTCCCACTCGCGGCCTTGCACGATCAGGTAATCCTCGACCATCGCCAGGCTGGCCGCCAGCGGTCCCGACTTGCCGTTCGGGCGCAGCGCCATGTCGACCCGGAAGGTGAAGCCGTCCTCGGTGATTTCCGAGATCGCGGCGATCAGCTTCTTGCCCAGGCGGATGAAGAATTCGTGGTTGGACAGCCCGCGCTGGCCCGGTCCGGCCTGGGTCTCGCCGTCTTCCGGGTAGACGAAGATCAGGTCGATGTCGGACGACACGTTGAGCTCGCCGCCACCATGCTTGCCCATGGCCAGCACCATCATCTGCTGGGGACGGCCGGTGTCCTGGCCGATGGGGACGCCGTGCGCGGCCGTCATCTCGGCCATCAGTTCGGCCAGGTGGGACTGGACGGCGAAGTCGGCGAAACGGCTCATCGCCGTGACGACCTCATCGAGATCGGCGCGGCCGGCGAGGTCGCGCTCGATAATGGCGCAGATCAAAAGATTGCGTAGTCGGCGCATGCCCCGTCCCAGCGGCAGCCGGCTCCCGCTCTGGGGGGCGATGGACTCAGCCTCCAGTGCTGCGCCGAAATCGAGGGAGGACAGCGATAATTCAGCCAGGGCGGCAAGGCGTCCGGCACGCGCCGGGTCGGCGCCGAGCCAGCGTTGGAGAAAGCGTGACGCGCTTGCGGGGGAGTTCATAGGCGGATCCAGGCGAGTTTGACCATTCCGGAAGGCGTGCTATGGGGTAAAATTGCCCGCCATGCTGCCCTGGGTCAGCGTGATGGTAAGGTAGACGCCGCAATCGTTGCAAGCGCTTCTCTTATTTACAGATTATTTACGGCGACGCCTTTATTTGAGCACCCTGATGCACAACCCGGAACAGCAGGCCGAACGAGGGGAGGAGGACCGGCACGCGGCTGACGCTCGTGTCGCCGATACTCCTGCGCCTGCTTCCGATGCGCAAGGCGGCCACGAGCACCTGCCGCTGGCCGAGCGCTGGCACCGCCTGCAGGCGGCCTACCGCTATGCCAACCTGGCTTCGCATCACGTGCTCGGCTTCATGGTCAAGGCCGTGCTGCTCGTCTATTTCACCTTCATGCTGCTGTTCCTGGCGCTGCGCTGGGCGGTCCTGCCGAACATCGACATGTACAAGCCGGACATCGAACGCGCCGCCAGCCGCGCGCTCGGCAACCAGGTCACGATCGCCCGCGTGTACGCTTCCTGGCGCGGCCTGCACCCGAATCTCTACCTGGGCGATGTGAGCGTGCGCGACCGCCAGGGCCGCCAGCTGCTGCTCCTGCCCTCGGTGTCGGCCACGCTGTCCTGGTGGTCGGTGCTGGCCGCCGAGCCGCGCTTCGACAGCCTGGAAGTCAACCGCCCGGAACTCGACATGCGGCGCACGCCCGACGGCGTGTTCTGGGTGGCCGGGGTGCGCATCGATCCGAACCGCAAGGAGCAGGGCGGCGAAGGCGGCGCCGACTGGCTGCTGCGCCAGCGCGAGATCGTGATCCGCGAAGGCCGCCTGTCCTGGACCGACGAGCTGCGCGCGGCCCCGGCGCTGGCCCTGTCCGACGTCACCATGGTGCTGCAGAGCCGCTGGACCGCGCACCGCTTCGCCCTGCGCGCCACGCCGCCCAGCGGGGTCTCCGATCCGCTCGACGTGCGCGCGCGCTTCAACCACCCGGCCTTCGGCGCCCGCGCTTCCGACCCCAGCCGCTGGAAGGGCGAGCTGTATGCGGACCTGCGCAATACCGACCTGGCCAGCTGGAAGCAGTGGATCGCCTATCCCTTCAAGCTCGAGGCCGGACGCGGCTCGGTGCGCGCCTGGCTGGGCTTCGACCAGGCCCGCCTGGCCAGCTTCACGGCCGACCTCGGCCTGGCCGGCGTCAGCGCGCGCCTGGCGCCGGACGCGCCGCCGCTGCTGCTCACGCGCGTGTCCGGGCGCCTGTCCGCGCGCGAGGAGCTCAAGCCCGGCGTTGATGCCGGCAAGCCGACCTTCGGCGCGCTCGGCCACAGCATCGCCCTGGAGAATTTTTCGGTCGTGACCCGCGACGGCGTGGTGCTGCCGCCCGCTACGCTGAGCGAAACCTGGCGCCCGGCCGCGCGCGGCAAGCCGGAGCGCTTCGAAGTCCATGCCGACAAGCTCGACCTCGGCGCCGTCGCCACCCTGGCGGCCCAGATGCCGCTGGCGCCGCAGCATCGCGAACTGCTGACCGGGCTGGCGCCGCGCGGCCGCCTGGTCGACGCCGACGTCGAATGGGAAGGGCATTTCCCCAAGCTGGCCGCCTGGCGCGTGCGCGGCCAGGTGGACGGCTTCGGCATCGATGCGCTGGCGGCGCGCGCGGCCCAGCCGGCCGAGGGCACTACACCGGCCCAGCCGGCGCGGGCGGCGCTGCCGGGCGTGCGCAACCTCAGCGGCAGCATCGACGCCAGCGACCGCGGCGGCAGCCTGAACATCGCCTCCGAGCACCTGGCGCTGACGCTGCCGGCCTGGTTCGCGGAAGCAGACATTCCCTTCGACCAGCTGGGCCTGCGCGCGCGCTGGTCCTATCCGCAGGACGAGCAGCTGCTGGTCGAGGTCGACGGTTTCGATTTCAGCCAGGGCAGTCTGAAAGGCACGCTGAGCGGCCGCCACGTGCTGCCGCTGGGGCAGGGCAAAGGCCCGGGCAACGCCGACTTTACGGGCACCGTGGACGGCTTCGACATCGCCAGCGTCAAGCGCTGGCTGCCGCTGGCCACCCACGAAGGCCTGCGCGACTGGCTGACCGGCGCCCTGCAGGGCGGCACCCTGCGCGACGCCAGGGTGCGCCTGCGCGGCGAACTCGCCCATTTTCCCTTCCACGGCGATAGCCCGGCGGAGCGCGCACGCGGCGAATTCCGCGTCAGCGGCCGCATCGACAACGGCAAGCTCGAGTACGCGCCGGCACACCGCACGCCCGAGGGCAAATCGCTGTGGCCGCTGCTGGAAAACATCAACGGCAGCATCGTGTTCGACCGCGCGCGTATGGACATCCACGCCGACAGCGCGCGCACCCTGGGCCTGAACCTGAACAACGTGCGCGCCGTGATCCCGGAACTGGGTTCGCACGAATCGATGCTGGACATCGACGGCAGTGCCGCCGGCCAGCTGCAGGACTTCCTGCGCTACGTGGCGGCCAGCCCGGTGCTGGAATGGATCGGCCACTTCACGGAAGACACCAAGGGTACTGGCGCGGCGCGCCTCGGGCTCAAGCTGCACCTGCCGCTGGCCAACCTGCACGAGGCGAAAGTCCAGGGCGCCCTGCAACTGCAGAGCAACGACGTGACCCTGTTCCCGGAACTGCCGCCCATCCAGGCCGCGCTCGGCAAGGTCGAGTTCAGCGAGCACGGCGTGAACCTGAACGGCATCGGCGCCAGCTTCCTGGGCGGGCCGCTGCAGCTGTCGGGCGGCACCCAGCGCGACGGCGCCATCGTGATCCGCATGGCGGGAACGGCCACCGCCGACGGCATGCGCGCCACGAACTCGCTGCCGGCCCTGCAGCGCCTGGCCGGCAAGCTGTCGGGTGGGGCGCGCTTCGGCGGCTCGGTGACGGTGAAGGACCACCAGACCCAGATCGTGCTCGATTCCAACCTGGCCGGCCTCGGCGTCGAGCTGCCGGCCCCGCTCAACAAGCCGGCTGCCGAGCAGTTGCCGCTGCATTTCGTTCTGACCGGCCAGCCGACGGGCGAGAACGGCGTGGCGCACGACGAGATCCGCGTCGGACTCGGCAGCACGATCGCCGCGCGCTACATGCGCGAGCGCCAGCCCCACGGGGCCTGGATCGTCAAGCGCGGCGGCATCGGCGTGAACCTGCCGGCGCCGGAACCGGACGCCGGCATGATGATCAACGTGAACATGAAGTCGGTGAACGTCGATCACTGGCTGGCGGCGGCCTCGGGCATCGCCGGCCCATCCGACAAATCGACGCCGGCCACGGCGGCCGGCGCGGCCGAGGCGGGGCAGGGCGGCGGCATGGCGCAGTACGTGGTGCCGGACCTGATCGGCGCGCGCGCCGGCGAGCTGACCATCGGCGAGCGCACGCTGCACGAGGTGGTGCTGGGCGTGTCGCACCAGCCGGGCGTGTGGCAGGCGAGCGTCGATTCGCGCCAGATCACCGGCTATGTCACCTGGAACGAGGCCTCGAACGGCCAGGGCATGGGCAAGGTCACGGCGCGCCTGGCGTCGCTGGACATCCCGGAATCGTCGGCCAACGAGGTCAAGGACCTGCTGGAAGCCGGCAAGGATCCCGGCGCCGGCATCCCGGGCCTGGACATCGTGGCCGAGCGCTTCGAACTGTTCGACAAGCAGTTCGGGCGCCTGGAACTCATCGCCAGCAATGCCCAGGCCCTGGCCGGGCGCGAATGGCGCATCGACCGCCTCGCCATCACCAATCCGGACGGCCAGCTGAAGGCCAACGGCCGCTGGCTCACGCGCGACGGCAAGAGCAATACCGCGCTGAATTTCAACCTCGACATCAGCGACGCCGGCCGCCTGCTGGACCGCCTCGGCTTCCCGGGCACCCTGCGCCGCGGCAAGGGTTCGCTGTCGGGCGACGTATCCTGGTCCGGCCTGCCGTACTCGCTGGACATCCCGAGCCTGTCCGGCCAGGTGCAGATGAACGTCGAGGACGGCCAGTTCCTCAAGAAGGACCCGGGCGCGGCCAAGCTGCTCGGCGTGCTGAGCCTGCAGATGCTGCCGCGCATGCTCAAGCTCGACTTCCACGACGTGTTCTCGGAAGGCCTGGCCTTCGACGGCATCACCGCCAACGCCATGATCTCGCGCGGGGTGGTGCACACCGATAACCTTAAAATGCATGGGGTGGCGGCCACGGTGCTGATGGACGGCACCGCCGACATCGCCAACGAATCGACCAACCTGCACGTGGTGGTGATCCCGGAATTCAACCTGGGTACCGGCCCGCTGGTGTATGCGCTGGCGGTGAACCCGGTCATCGGCCTGGGCAGCTATCTGGCCCAGCTGTTCCTGCGGGCGCCGGTGATGAAGGCCCTCACTTACCACATGCAGGTAACCGGACCATGGAAGTCGCCGAACGTGATCAAGCTGGACGCGCAGGCGGCGAATGCGGCGGCCACCGCGGCCGCCAACGCAGCGGCTGCCACCCAGGCCGCCAAGAAGAAAGGGCAATGATGAGCAAGACGACAGTTGCAGCAGTGCAGATGGTGTCCTCGCCGAACGTGGACGAAAACCTGGAAACCGCGCGCCGCCTGCTGGCGGAAGCGGCGGACAAGGGCGCGAAGCTGGTCACCCTGCCGGAATACTGGCCGATCATGGGGATGTCGGACACCGACAAGGTCGGCCATGCCGAGCAGCCGGGCCGCGGCCTGATCCAGGAATTCATGGCGGCGCAGGCGAGACAGCACGGCATCTGGCTGATCGGCGGCACCATGCCGATCGCCTCCGGCGACGCCGGCCGCGTGCTGAACACCACCCTGGTCTACGACCCGGAAGGGCAGCCGGTCAGCCGCTACGACAAGATCCACCTGTTCGGCTTCACCAAGGGCGACGAGACATATGACGAAGCGCGCACCATCGTGCCCGGCGCCGCCGTCGGCACCTTCGAGGCGCCCTTCGGCCGCGTCGGCCTGTCGGTCTGCTACGACCTGCGCTTTCCGGAGCTGTACCGGGCGATGGGCGAATGCGCGCTGATCGTGGTGCCGGCCGCCTTCACCCACACCACCGGCATGGCGCACTGGGAAGTGCTGCTGCGCGCCCGCGCGATCGAAAACCAGTGCTACGTGCTGGCCTCGGCCCAGGGCGGCACCCACCGCAACGGCCGCCGCACCTTCGGCCACAGCATGCTGATCGGCCCCTGGGGCGAAGTCCGCGGCCAGCTGCCGGAAGGCGAGGGCGTGGTCGTTGGCGAGATCGATACCGGCTTCCTGGCCGAGGTACGGCAGAGCCTGCCCGCGTTAAAACATCGAAAAATGTAAAAAATCTGGATGTGGCAAAATGCCCTATCCCTATCAGAAAGACCTGAACATGAAGCCATTCGAACCGAATCTTTCTTCCCTCGCAGTCGCGCGCGACGTGCTGTTGACGCCGTTCGGGCTCGACGAAGGCAAGCTCATCACCACGCTCGGAACGATGTTCACGCACAAGGTCGACTATGCCGACCTGTATTTCCAATTCACCAAGAGTGAAGGCTGGAGCCTGGAAGAAGGCATCGTCAAGAGCGGCAGCTTCTCGATCGACCAGGGTGTCGGCGTGCGCGCCGTGTCCGGCGACAAGACCGCCTTCTCCTATTCCGACGAGATCTCGCATGCCGCGCTGCTCGACGCCGCCGCGGCCACCCGCACTATCGCGCGCGCCGGCGCCGGCCGCATCAAGGTCGCCTCCAGCATCCAGCAGAGCGGCGGCCGTTCGCTCTACCTGCCGCACGATCCGCTGAACTCGCTCGACGCCACCGCCAAGGTGAAGCTGCTGGAGCGCGTCGAGAAGATCGCGCGCGCCAAGGACCCGCGCGTGGTCCAGGTGATGGCCGGCCTGGCCGGCGAATACGACGTGGTGCTGGTGGTGCGCAGCGACGGCGTGCTGGCGGCCGACATCCGTCCGCTGGTGCGCGTGTCCGTTACCGTGATCGCCGAGCAGGACGGCCGCCGCGAGATTGGTTCGTCCGGCGGCGGCGGGCGCTACGACTACAGCTATTTCAGCGACGAGCTGCTGGACAAATATGCCGACGAAGCCGTGCAGGCGGCCCTGGTCAACCTGGAAGCGCGTCCGGCCCCGGCCGGTCCGATGACCGTGGTGCTCGGCCCGGGCTGGCCCGGCGTGCTGCTGCACGAGGCGGTCGGCCACGGCCTGGAAGGCGACTTCAACCGCAAGGGTTCTTCTTCGTACTCCGGCATGATCGGCCAGCGCGTCGCCGCCAAGGGCGTGACCGTGGTCGACGACGGCACCCTGCAAGACCGCCGCGGCTCGCTGAACATGGACGACGAGGGCAACCCGACCCAGTGCACCACGCTGATCGAGGACGGCATCCTGAAGGGCTATATCCAGGACACGATGAACGCGCGCCTGATGAAGATGCCGGTGACCGGCAACGCACGCCGCGAATCCTTCGCCCACCTGCCGATGCCGCGCATGACCAACACCTACATGCTGGCCGGCGACAAGGACCCGCAGGAGATCCTGGCCTCGGTCAAGAACGGCATCTACGCGGTCAATTTCGGCGGCGGCCAGGTCGACATCACCAACGGCAAGTTCGTGTTCTCGGCCAGCGAGGCCTACATGATCGAGAACGGCAAGGTGACCTACCCGGTAAAGGGCGCGACCCTGATCGGCAATGGCCCGGACGTGATGAACCGCATTTCCATGATCGGCAACGACATGCGCCTGGATTCGGGCGTGGGCGTGTGCGGCAAGGAAGGCCAGAGCGTGCCGGTGGGCGTCGGCCAGCCGACCCTGCGCATCGACGGGGTGACGGTGGGCGGCACGGCTTAAGCTGGATACAGAGTTACGTCGTCCCCGCGCAGGCGGGGACGACGTTTTTCGGGCTTCAGAACGTGTAACGCGCCCCCAGGGTGAACAGCCGTCCGCGCGCGCCCTCGAAGTCCAGCGGGTTGTACGAGGTCGCGCCGTAGGTCGTCGGATCCAGCGGCGCCACCTTGTCGAACAGGTTCTGGATCGAGCCGAACACTTCCCATTGCGGCGCCGGCTTCCAGCGTGCGGTCAGGTCCCAGCTGATGAAGGAAGCCAGTTCGCAGTCCGCGTTCGGTGCGTTGGCGCCGTTGTCGAAGGTGACCGCGCAGCTGTCGCCGCGGAACAGGGTGTTCTCGATCTTGCCGCGGAAGTTGGCGTTGAGCGAAACCCGCCAGTCATTGCGCTCCCACCCCATCCGGAAGTTGGCGCGGTTGTCCGGCGTGCCGGCGCAGTTGGTCACGTCGCAGTTGCCGTGGGTGCCGGCGAATTCGCGCGAGGTGCCGTCCTGCTCGGTGCGCAGCCATTCGAAGAAGTGGGTGTACTTCACGTCGAAGGTGGCCGTGCCGTAGTTCTCGGGCAGCTTGTGGGCGTAGCGCGCATCGAGGTCCACGCCGCGCACCTTGGTCTGGGCCGAGTTGACGTAGCGCGTCAGCACCGCGGTGATGGGACCCGGGTCGCCGGCGATGCCGCTGGCGCCGCTCGGGTCGCGCGCCACCGAGCCGGTCGCGATGGCGGTTTCGAGCTGCTGCTGGTTGATCTCGTTCTTGCGCTTGATCTTCCAGTAGTCGACCGAGATGCTGGTGCGCGGCAGCGGGTCCCAGATCACGCCCAGCGTGTAGTTGCGCGAACGTTCCGGCGAGAGGGCAGGGTTGGGCGTCGTGATCACGGCCACGGCGCCCACGTTGCAGGCCACCTCGATGCCCAGGGCGCAGCGCACCGGGTCGTCTGCGGTCGCGAATGCCGCCAGGCCGCCGCGCCCGTTCTCGGCGAAGCTCGGGGCACGGAAGCCGCGCGCGAAGGTACCGCGCAGCGCAAACGAGCGCGCCGGCGTCCATTTCAGCCCCGCCTTCGGCGTATAGGAGTTGCCGACGTCGGTGAAGTGGTCCCAGCGCACGGCCGCCGAGGCCTCGAGGTTGAAGGGCAGCGGCGCCAGCGCTTCGCCATACAGCGCGAACACGTTGCGCTGGCCAGAGTAAGCGGAATAACCCAGGCCGATGATGTTGCCGCGTTCGGTGCCGGCGACCGGCTGCAGCTCGGTCTTCTCATGGCGCCATTCGGTGCCGACCGCCAGGCCCAGCGGACCGGCCAGCACAGGCAGGCCGGCAAATTCGCGCGTGGCCTTCAGGTCCCACTGGACCATCTTGGTATTGGCCGCGTTGCCGATCGTCGGCGACAGCGCCGCGTACAGGGCCGGCGAGTTCAGGCCGGCGTTCTCGCCGATGCGCCACACGGTGCCCGGCGGCAGGGCCGCGTAAGCCGGGCTGTTCGCCCTTGCCGCCGCCACGTTGGCCGGGCTCGGGTCGAGCAGGGCAAAGGCGACATCGCGCTGCAGGAAGCCGTCGTTGATGGTGTTGAGGTGGTTGTGCGAGAACAGCAGCGCGGAATCCCAGTCCCAGCCGGCATACGTGCCCTTGAGCCCGCCGACCCAGCGGACGAACTGGCCGTCGATGAGGCCTTTCACCGGGCCGACGTCGGCGGCCATGTAGCGCAGGCGCGCGGGCGTGCCGGGGAAGGGATTGTCCGGGTGGGTGGGACCGAGCTGGACGACGGCGTTGTTGACCGGGCCGCCAGGGAAGCCGACCGATTGGCTGACACCCGAAGGCGTGGCCGAGGTGCTGGTCTGGTTGGTGTAAAAGTTGAATTCGCTGTAGGCCTGGATGTCCGGCATGAGCTGGAAGGTGCCGCGCGCGAAGAAGCTGATGTTTTCCTGTTTCGGCAAGGCCTGGCCATAGAACCGGTCCGTGTCGAGCACGCAGCCGCCGCCGGGGTCGCCCTGCGGATAGTTGTTGGTGAGCCGGGCGCAGTCCGCGGCAGGGATCAGGCTGCCGCGGTTGACGTAATCGGTCGCGCCGGCCGGGCGTACGTTGCCGTTGATGGCGCTGCCGGCGGTACCGCTGTCGGGGACGATCGCACCGGTACCGCCCAGCCCCTGTTGTGAGGAATAGCCCCAGGGCCGCAGGTCGTCCTTGCCTATCCATTTCCGGCTGCCGCGGTCGCGGTACCAGATCGGATTGAATTTCTTGTATTCGACGCTGAACAGGAAGTTGTAGCGGTCGTTGTCGAGATTGCCGTAGCCCGAGGTAATGGCGGCCGTCGTCTCGTGGCCGTCCCAGTACTTGGTGATGCCGCGCTCGGCGCGCACAGTGGTGCCGGTGTAGTCCTTGCGCAGGATGACGTTGACCACGCCGGCGATGGCGTCGGAACCGTAGATGGCGGAGGCGCCGTCCTTCAGCACCTCGATGCGGTCGACGGCATCGCTGGGGATGATGTTCAGGTCGGAGAACTGCTTCTGGCCGTCGTCGGCCAGGCCGTAGGGCGCCATGCGGCGGCCGTTCAGCAGCACCAGGGTCGAGGCCGCGCCGAGGCCGCGCAGCGAGATGCCGGAGGCGCCGGCCGCGAAGCCGGCGCCGAAGCTGGCCGGCACCGAGCCCTGGTTGTCGACCGCCAGGGTCTGCAGCAGCTCGGCCACGCTGGCCTTGCCGGAGCGCTCGATGTCGGCGCGGTTCATGGTGATCACCGACGAAGACGTTTCGGCTTCGGAACGGCGGATGTTCGAACCGGTCACTTCGACGCGGGGGATGGGCTTGGCCGCGGCTTCCTGGGCCTGGCTCGCCACCGGCAGCGCGAGCAGGGCCAGGCCGACGGCGCCGCCTCCGGCGAACAGGCGGCGTACGGAGAGTGATATCGGGGTTTCAGTCATGTCCAGCTCCATTTAGAAGGAATAACGTGCGCCCAGCTGGTAGAAGCGGCCGCGGGCGCCGGCATAGTCGAGCGGGTTGTAGGCTTGGGCGCCGTAGGTGAGCGGATCGAGCGGCGCGACCTTGTCGAACACGTTCTCGACCGAGCCGAAGATTTCCCAGCGCGGCAGCGGCTTCCAGCGCGCGACCAGGTCGAGGGTGGTGAAGGAAGCCAGTTCGCAGTCGCCCGGGGCGTCGGCGCCGTTCGCCAGGTGGCTGGCGCAAGTCGGATTGCCCTTGAACAGCCTGTTGTCGAGCTTGCCGCGGTAGTTCACGTTGGCCGAGACGCGCCAGTCGTTGCGCTCCCAGCCCAGGCGCAGGTTGGCGCGGTTGTCCGGCGTGCCGGTGCAGTTGGTGACGTCGCAGTTGCCGTGGGTGCCGGCAAAATCGCGGGAGGTGCCGTCCAGCTCGGTACGGGTCCACTCGAACATGTGGGTGTACTTGATGTCGAAGGTGGCCTGGCCCCAGTTGTCCGGCAGCCGCTGGGCATAGCGGGCGTCGATGTCGATCCCGCGCACCTTGGTCTGGGCCGAGTTGACGTAGCGCGTCAGCACGGCGGTGATGGCGCCGGGGTCGCCCGGGATGTTGCTGATGCTGGCCGGGTCGCGCGCCACGTTGCCGGCGGCGATGGCGGCATCCACCTGCTCTTGGTTGATCTCGTTACTGCGCTTGATGGTCCAGTAGTCGACCGAGAGGCTGGTGCGCGGCAGCGGGTCCCAGATCATGCCCAGGTTGTAGCTGCGCGAGCGTTCCGGCGACAAGTTGGGGTTGGGCGAGGTGATCAGGGCGATGGCGGCAGGATTGCAGACGCTGGTCACGCCCAGTGCGCAGCGCAGCGGGTCCGCGGCGGTCGAGAAGGCCGCCAGGCCGCCGACGCCGTTCTCTGCCGGGCTCGGCGCACGGAAGCCGCGGGCGAAGGTGCCGCGCAGGGCGAACTCGCGCGTCGGGGTCCATTTCAGGCCGGCTTTCGGGGTGTAGGAGTTGCCGACGTCCGTGAAATGGTCCCAGCGCAGCGCGGCCGAGGCTTCGATGTTGAAGGGCAGCGGCGCCAGCGCCTCGCCGTACAGCGCGAACACGTTGCGCTGGCCGGCATAGGCCGAGTAGCCCAGGCCGATGATGTTGCCGCGCTCGGTGCCGGCGGTCGGCTGCAGCGCCGTCTTCTCGTGGCGCCATTCGCCGCCCAGCGCCAGGCCCAGGGGCGCGGTCAGCCAGGGCATGCCGCCGAATTCGCGGGTGGCCTTGAAGTCCCACTGGCCGATCTTGCTGTTGGCGCTGTTGCCGATGGTGGGCGACAGCGCCGCGTACAGGGCCGGCGAGTTCAGGCCGGCGTTCTCGCCGATGCGCCACACGGTGCCGAGCGGCAGCGCCGCATACGCCGGGCTGTTCAGCAGCGCGGGAGCAATGTTGGCCGGAGTCGGGTTGAGCAGGGCGAAGGCGACGTCGCGCTGCAGGTAGCCGTCGCGGTTGTTGTTGACGTGGCTGTGCGAGAACAGCAGGGACGTATCCCAGTCCCAGCCGAAATTGCTGCCCTTGGCGCCGCCCAGCCAGCGGATGAAGTTCGACTCGATGCCGGACTTGCGCGGACCGACGTCCCATGCCAGGTAGCGCAGGCGCGCGGCGGTGCCGAAGTAGGGGTTGTCCGGATGGTTGGCGCCGAGCGACACGCCGGCGTTGTTGACCGGCCCGCCCGGATAACCGACGGAGGTGCTGACCGCCGACGGCGTGGTGGAGGTGTCGCTGGTGCTGGTGTACCAGTTCAGCTCGCTGTACAGCTGGATCTCGGGCGTGTACTGCCAGGTGCCGCGCGTGAAGAAGCTGAGGTTTTCCTGCTTGGGTTCGATCTGGTTGTATTGCTGGGTCGAGTCGATGATGCAGCCGCCGCCGGGGTCGCCCTGCGGGTGCGAGGTCAGGTTGGCGCAGGCCGCGCCCGGGAAGGTGCGGGTGAATCCCGGCCCGGCCAGGTTGCCGCGGTTGTAGTAGTTGGCGATGTCGGCCGGATTGCGCACGTTGCCGTTGATGGCGTTGCCGGCCGCGCCGCTGTTCGGCACGATCGCGCCGGTGCCGCCCAGCGCCTCGTTGGCCGAATAGCCCCAGGGCCGCAGGTCGATGCGGCCGATGTAGTCGCGGTCGGCTCGGTCGCGGTACCAGATCTCGTCGAATTTCTTGTACTCGAGGCTGAACAGCAGGTTGTAGCGGTCGGCGTCGAGGCTGCCGAAGCCCTTGGTGAAGGCGACATTGGTGCGCTTGCCGTCCCAGTCCCCGGTGGCGCCGCGCGAGCCGCGTATCGTGGTGCCGGTGAAATCCTTGCGCAGGATGACGTTGACGACGCCGGCGATGGCGTCGGAACCGTAGATGGCCGAGGCGCCGTCCTTCAGCACCTCGATGCGGTCGACGGCGTCGCTGGGGATGACGTTGAGGTCGGAAAACTGCTTCTGGCCGTCGTCGGCCAGGCCGTAGGGCGCCATGCGGCGGCCGTTCAGCAGCACCAGGGTCGAGGCCGCGCCGAGGCCGCGCAGGGAAATGCCGGAGGCGCCGGACGCGAAGCCGTTGCCGAAGGTGGTCGGCACCGAACCCTGGTTGTCGACCGCCAGTGTCTGCAGCAGCTCGGCGACGGTGGACTTGCCCGACTTCTCGATGTCGGCGCGGTTGACGGCGATCACCGACGACGCGGTCTCGGCTTCCGAGCGGCGGATGTTCGAACCGGTGATCTCGACGCGTTGAATCGGCTTGGCCGCGGCTTCCTGGGCCTGGCCCGTCATCGGCAAGGCGAGCAGCGCCAGGCCGACGGCGCCGCCACCGGCGAACAGACGGCGCACGGATAGGGATATAGGGGTTTCGGTCATGTCCAGCTCCAGTGGCTATGGGAGGATCCCTGCCGGATTGGCGGGGGTATGCCGCGACTTTTGCATTCAAACGGCATAAGCGAATGACATCCCTCAACCGTCTCCGGCAGACCCACATGCGGTGTCGGATTCACGCAACCAGATCGCATGTCTAGACATTCGCACCCGACGGCGTGCGGCAGATAAAGCGCTTGCCAATGCTCATACATTGTTGTTATAGTCAGCCCGACCACCCCCGGACGACACCATGCGCCACACTGCCTTCTTTACCTTTTATTTTTGGTTTAGCCATTCCAGCCCAACGGCGGTGGAGTAGCGGCAGGTTCACGCGACAGCAGAACGAAGTCCGACGCAAAATTCCAGAAAAACCGCCAGCGATGGCGGTTTTTTCATTTACAGAACGGAGAACAGCAATGCCACGTACCGACGATCTACGCATCCGCGAAATGAAGGAACTGACGCCGCCGGCGCACCTGATCCGCGAGTTTCCGGTGACGCCGGCGGCCGAGCAGACCGCGGCCAACGCACGGGTGGCGCTGCACCGCATCCTGCACGGCCAGGACGACCGCCTGCTGGTGGTGATCGGCCCCTGCTCGATCCACGACACGAAGGCGGCGATGGAGTACGCGCGCCGCCTGGCCGGCGAGCGCAAGCGCTTTGCCGGCGAGCTGGAGATCGTGATGCGGGTCTACTTCGAGAAGCCGCGCACCACGGTCGGCTGGAAGGGCCTGATCAACGACCCCTACATGGACAACAGCTTCCGCATCAACGACGGCCTGCGCATGGCGCGCGAGCTGCTGCGCGACATCAACGAGCTGGGCCTGCCTGCCGGCACCGAGTTCCTCGACGTGATCAGCCCGCAGTACATCGCCGATCTGGTCAGCTGGGGCGCAATCGGCGCGCGCACCACCGAGTCGCAGGTGCACCGCGAGCTGGCCTCCGGCCTGTCCTGCCCGGTCGGCTTCAAGAACGGCACCGACGGCAACATCAAGATCGCGGCCGACGCCATCAAGGCCGCCTCGCAGCCGCACCACTTCCTGTCGGTGACCAAGGGCGGCCACTCGGCGATCGTGTCGACCGCGGGCAACGAGGATTGCCACATCATCCTGCGCGGCGGCAAGGCGCCGAACTACGACGCCGCCAGCGTCGAGGACGCCTGCAAGCAGCTGGCCGCCAACGGCCTGGCCAGCCGCCTGATGATCGACGCCTCGCACGCGAACTCGAGCAAGAATCCGCAGAACCAGGTGCCGGTGTGCGCCGACATCGCCGGCCAGATCGCAAGCGGCGACGACCGCATCGTTGGCGTGATGGTCGAGTCCCACCTGGTGGGTGGGCGCCAGGACCTGGTGCCGGGCCAGGAGCTGACCTACGGCCAGTCGGTGACCGACGGCTGCATCGACTGGGACACCAGCGTGAAGGTGCTGGAAGGGCTGGCGGCGGCGGTGCGCCAGCGCCGCGTGCGTCAGGACTGAGCGCGGAAGAATCGAGCGCGGCAGGATAAAAAAACGGCGAACCGAGGTTCGCCGTTTTCGTTACGGCCGCCGTACTGGCGGCCGTTGCCGTGGATTAGAACTGGTAGCGTGCGCCAGCCTTGAAGTAACGGCCGATGGCGCCGCTGGCGTCCATCGGGTTGTAGCTCAGGCCGCCGTAGGTCAGCGGGTCCAGCGGGGCGATCTTGTCGAACAGGTTCTGGATCGAACCGTAGATCTGCCAGTTGGCGCTCAGCTTGTAGCGGGCCGACAGGTCGACCGTGGTGAACGAGGCCAGGCGGCAGTTGCCCGGCGCCGAAGAACCGTCGGCGAATTGCGAGGCGCACTTGTCGCCTGCGAAGCGCACGTTCTCCATGTCGCTACGATAGTTGGCGATCGCGCTGACGCTGAGGGCATCGCGTTCCCAGGTGGCGTTCACGCTGATTTTGTCCTTCGGCGTGCCGGCGCAGTTCGAGGTATCGCAGTTGCCGTGGGTGCCAGCGTACTGGAACATCGTGCCGCTCTTCTCGGCGCGCACCCAGGTCGCGACGTGGGTCCAGGTCAGGCCGACGACGGCGCGGCCGTAGCTGCCCATCGGAATGCGCTGCTTGAGGTCGAGGTCGATACCCTTGACCTGGGTGTAGCTCGAGTTCAGGTAGGGCGCGTTCGACAGCAGCAGGGTGCCGGTGTTCGGCTTGACGACGCCGTTCACGACCAGGTTGTTGTCGCTGCGGATCGCGGTCGGCAGGGCTGCCGCTTCAACATAGGACAGCGGGTTGATCTCGTTGCTGCGCTTGATCTTCCAGCCATCCAGCGAGAAGCTGGTGTTCGGCAGCGGATCCCAGACCATGCCCAGGGTGTAGCCCTTGGACTCTTCCGGTTGCAGGTTCGGGTTGCCGACCTTGACCGCGCCGATGGTGATCGAGCAGTCGGCCTGGGTGGCGCCGCCGGCAGCCGGGACACCGCCCGGGCAGCGGATCGGATCGCGGACCGACGAGTTGCCGGTGCTCTGGCTCTGGGCGCCGGATTCTGCCGGACCCGGGGCGCGGAAGCCTTCCGAATAGGTGCCGCGCAGCGCGAAGGTCTTCAGCGGGGTCCACTTGGCGCCCAGCTTCGGCGTGGTCGAGCTGAAGTTCTTGTAGCGGTCGTAGCGCACCGCGGCGGTCAGTTCGACCGTCTTGAGCACCGGCGCAGCGACTTCGACGAACACCGCCTTGACGTCGTCGGTGCCCTTGGCGGCCACGTAGGACGAGTTGATGGTGCCGTCTTCCGAACCCGACAGCGACGGGTTGTCCAGCTTCAGGCGGCGGTATTCGCCGCCGACCGCCACGCCCAGGTTACCGCCAGGCAGTGCGAAGTATTCACGCGAAGCCTTGAAGTCGACCACGTCCAGCTTGGTGGTCGAGTGCGACTTGGCGTTCACCACCAGGGCGGCGTACAGCGATGCCGGATTCTTGTTCGACTGGGCGCCGATGTAGTACGGGAAGTACTTGCTGTTCGGGTTGCCCAGGGCGTCCTGCAGCACCTTCATGTTCAGCATGTTGCTGTAGTTCAGGTCCAGCGCCGATTCCGAATGGGTGTAGCCGGTGTCGAAGTCCCAACCGAAGCGCGAGCCCTTCAGGCCGACCACGAAGCGGCTGAACGCGTTGTCCGCCGAGCGGGTGCTGGCGCCGACGTCGAACAGCGAATAGCGCACACGGGCAGGGGCGCCATACGGGTTCTGCGGATGGTTCGCGGCCATCAGGATGGTGTTGCCGTAGACGATGATGCCCGACGGGTTGGCGGCGTTCGGCGGGAAGGCGACGGTGCCGTTGGTGTTCGGCGGCACCAGCGTGAATTCGGTGTCGCGCTTCGAGTAGCCGGCCTCGGCGTAGAACTGCAGGTCGTTCTCGAGGTTCTTGGTGAAGCGGGTGTACAGGTTCAGGCCGCCGATCTGCGGCTGCATGGAGCGGAACTGGTCGGCGTACCACAGGCAGCCGCCGTTCGGGTCCTGGGCCGTCACCGGCGAGAACTGCGAGCAGCCCGGCAGGCCGACATAGTTGCCGGTCTTCGGATCGCGGATTGCGCCGGCCGGGCTGGCGGTGGCGCTGCCCGGGGTGATGTAGCCGGAGGCGAACTGGCCGTTGGCGGCGTAGCCCCACGGACGGATGTCGCCGGCGCCGATCCACTTGCGGTCGGAACGGTCCTTGTTCATCACTTCGTGGTTGCCGTAGACCTCGGCGTTGATCATCCAGTTGTAGCCGTCTTCGTCCAGGCGGCCCTTGCCCCAGGTAATCGCTGCCTTGGCCTGTTCGCCGTCGCTGTAGCGCGACTCGCCGGCCTCGGCCTTGAACACCAGGCCGGTGAAGTCCTTGCGCAGGATGATGTTGACCACGCCGGCAATGGCGTCGGCGCCGTAGGTTGCCGACGCGCCGTCTTTCAGCACTTCGATGCGCTCGACGGCTTCCATCGGCACGGTCGACAGGTCGGTGAAGCTCTTCTGGCCGTCGTCGGCGCGCGCGAACGGCGCCATGCGGCGGCCGTTCAGCAGCACCAGGGTCGAGGTGGCGCCCAGGCCGCGCAGCGAGATCGCGGTCGAACCGGCGGCAAAGCCGTTGCCGAAGCCGGTCGGCAGCGAGCCGGCGCCATCGGCAGTCAGGGTCTGCAGGTATTCGGCGACGGTGGTCTTGCCGGATTTGACGAGGTCATCGCGGCTGATCACCTGGATAGGCGAAGCGGTCTCGGCGGTGGCGCGCTTGATGCTCGAGCCGGTCACTTCGACGCGCTGGATGGCGCCGGATGCGGCGTCCTGCGCCATGGCGACGTTGCCGAACGCCACGGTGGCGAGGGCGAAGGAGACTGCTTGGGCTACAGCTTTTCTTTTAAACATTACTACTCCAAGAAATGGTCTGAATATTGGACTACAAATACATATGCTTTTATTACAATTTTTGGCATGCATATGCCAACAAGTACCAGCACTAGATGTGACCAATCGGCGTTCGGTGAAAAATTAGAATGTTTTCACTTAACAGCCTATCAGAGCATCCTTGTTCATCTTGTGTCAATATGATTCCTGCTCGACATTGTAGAAATGCCACAATTGTATTGCTCCCCCTTGCGTGGTGCTTGAAGATTTTTTCGCTGCAACTCGTGCGTTCTGGTCTATAGTTTTGCTTTTCATCCGGAATCATCGATGCTTGCTTATATCCTCCGGCGGCTGTGGCAGATGCTGCCAACCATGGCCGGCGTCGTGGTCTTGGTCTTCGTCCTGTTCAACTGGGTGGGCGGCGATCCGTCCTACCTGCTGGCGGGGAAGATGGCGGATGCGCAGGCGATCGCCAATATCCGCACCCAGCTCGGCCTGGACCAGCCCTGGTACGTGCAGCTCGGGATCTTCGTCAGGCAGATCCTGACTTTCGACTTCGGCAATGCCTGGAGCACCGGCGAGCCGGTCTCGCACATCCTGTCGACCCGGCTCGGACCTTCGCTGACGGTGCTGGTGCCGCTCACGGTGCTGGAGACCCTGATCGGGATCGCGCTGGCGCTGGCCATTGCCTTCGTGCGCGGCTCGCTGACCGACCGCCTGGTGATGGTCGCCTGCACGGTCGGCATGTCGATCTCGATCCTGGTCTACATCATCGTGTTCCAGTACGGCCTGGCTTATAAACTCGGCCTGTTCCCGGTCCAGGGCTGGGGCGACCACTTCCTGGAAAACCTGCTGCGCTACGCCACGCTGCCGATCCTGATCGGCCTGACGGTGTCGGTGGCGCCGACCCTGCGCCTGTTCCGCAGCTTCGTGCTGGACGAAGTCGGCCAGGACTATGTGCGCACCGCGCGCGCCAAGGGCCTGTCCGAGCGCCGCATCGTCTGGGTGCACGTGCTGCGCAATGCCGCCATCCCCATCATCACCTACGTCATGGCGAACCTGCCGGCGCTGCTGATCGGCGCCTTCCTGCTGGAGCGCTTCTTCGGCATCCCCGGCATCGGGCGCGAAGTGATCCTGGCGGTCGAGCGCAGCGACTTCCCGGTGATCAAGGCGATCACGGTCTACGTGGCCGCGGCGACCATGGTGTTCAACCTGTTGGCCGATCTGATGTACCAGGCGGTGGACCCGCGCGTGCAGCTCAAATGAGTTTTTGAATGAATCAAACGATCGAAAATGTCTCGCCCGGCTTGTGGGCGCTTGCCTGGCGGCGCCTGCGCGCCGACCGCATCGCCATGGCTTCGCTGGCGGTGGTGATCCTGTTCCTGCTGTCGGTGCTGTTATCAAGCACCGGCCTGGTGGCGGCCGACTGGGAGAACGAGGTGGCGGTGAACTATGCGCCGCCCGGTTTCATCGGGCCCGATCCCGCATTGGCGGCCTTGAGCCGACCGCCTGCGCCGACGCCGCCGAATGCCTTCGACCCGCTGGCGGCCGATGTCTCCGCATTGAAGACGGAGCTGGCCCGGCAAGGGCACGCCACGCAAACCGTGAAGGCGGCGACCTTGCCCTTCGGCGCCGACAAATGGGGCCACGACATCCTCAAAAAAACCATCAAGGGCGGCCAGACCTCCATCGTGGTCGGTTTGGTGGCGGCGGTGGTGGCGGTGGCGCTCGGGACCCTGTTCGGCGCCATCTCCGGCTTCTACGGCGGCAAGGTCGACGACCTGTTCAACTGGTTCTACAGCATCTTCACTTCGATACCCTCGATCCTGATGATCCTGACGGTGGCGGCGGTGCTGCAGACCAAGGGCGTGCTGACCATTGTGCTGATCCTCGGGCTGACCGGCTGGACCGGGCCGTATCGCCTGATCCGCGCCGAGTACATCAAGCACAAGGCGAGGGAATACGTGATGGCGGCCGACGCCATCGGCGCCTCGAGCTGGCGGCGCATGTTCTCGCACATCCTGCCCAACGTCTCGCACGTGGCGCTGGTGCAGATGTCGATCCTGGTGGTGGGCTTCATCAAGGCCGAGGTCATTTTGTCCTTCCTCGGCTTTGGCGTGCCGGTGGGCGTGGTGTCCTGGGGCAGCATGCTGAACGAGGCGCAGAATGAGCTCATCCTCGGCAAGTGGTGGCAGCTGGCGGCCGCCGCGAGTGCGATGGCCTTGCTGGTGACGGCCTTCTCGCTGTTTGCCGATGCGCTGCGCGATGCGCTCGATCCGAAATTGAAGTGAGCTCGATATGACTGTAGATCAGCCTTTGCTCGAGGTGCGCGACCTGCGCGTCTCCTTCCGCATCGACAAGAAGCGGACCTTCGAAGCCGTCAAAGGCATCTCCTTCAGCCTGCCGAGGAACGCCACCGTGGCCCTGGTCGGCGAGTCCGGCAGCGGCAAGTCGGTCAGCTCGCTGGCCGTGATGGGCCTGCTGCCTGCCGAGACCACGATCATGCACGCGGGCTCCTCGATCCGCTTCGACGGCCGCGAGCTGCTCGGCCAGTCCATCGAGGCCCGCCGCAAGCTGTGCGGCAAGGACATCGCGATGATCTTCCAGGAGCCGATGTCCTCGCTGAATCCGGTGTTCACGGTGGGCTTCCAGATCGGCGAAGTGCTGCGCCAGCACCTGGGCATGGACAAGCGCCAGGCGCGCGCCCGCACGCTCGAACTGCTGGACGAAGTCGGTATTCCCGACCCGGCAAACAAGATCGACGCCTACCCGAGCCAGATGTCGGGCGGCCAGCAGCAGCGCGTGATGATCGCGATGGCGATCGCCTGCGAACCGCGCCTCCTGATTGCCGACGAGCCGACCACGGCGCTGGACGTGACGATCCAGAAGCAGATCATGGAACTGATCGCGCGCCTGCAGAAGAAGCACCAGATGTCGGTGCTGTTCATCACCCACGACCTCGGGCTGGTGGGCGAGATTGCCGACCGCGTGATCGTGATGCGGCATGGCGAAGTGCGGGAAGAGGGCGAGGCCGCGCAGGTGCTGCAGCAGCCGGCGGATGCGTACACGCGCGCGCTGCTGCACTGCCGGCCGAAGCTGGACGAGCGGCCGGTGCGCCTGCCTGTCATCGACGATTATCTGAGCGGGCGTTTTGCGGCGGATGTCGAGCTGCCGCAGCGTGCGCGGGGCTATGCGCCGGACGACGACAATGTGCTCGACGTGCGCGGTTTGCAGAAGAGCTTTTATCTGCGTGAAGGCTTGTTCGGCAAGCGCGAGTTCAAGGCCGTGAAGGATGTCTCGTTCACCCTGCCGCGCGGGAAGACCTTGGGCGTGGTCGGCGAATCGGGCTCGGGCAAGACCACGGTCGGCCTGACCCTGCTGCGCCTGCACCGCGCCACCGGCGGCAGCGCCATGTTCGAGGGCCGCGACCTGCTGGCGATGAGCGAGCGCGAGTACCAGGCCTATAAACGGCGCATCCAGATCATCTTCCAGAATCCCTATGCCTCGCTGAACCCGCGCTTCACGGTCGGCCAGATTTTGCTGGAGCCGATGCGCATTCACCGCATCGGTGCCAACGACGCCGAGCGCGTCGAGCATGCCCACTATCTATTGAAACGCGTCGGGTTGCCGGAGCAGGCCTTCCACCGCTATCCGCACGAATTCTCCGGCGGCCAGCGCCAGCGCATCGCCATCGCGCGCTGCCTGACGATGAAGCCGGAGATCCTGGTGTGCGACGAGTCGGTGTCGGCACTGGACGTCTCGGTCCAGGCCCAGGTGCTGAACCTGCTGCAGGACCTGCAGGACGAGTACAAGATGAGCTACATCTTCATCTCGCACGACCTGTCGGTGGTGAAGTACATCTCCGACCGTGTGATGGTCATGCACCACGGCAGCGTGGTTGAAATGGCCGACTCGGACGAGCTCTACCGCAACCCCCGGCATCCCTACACCCAGACCCTGCTGGCCGCCATCCCGCGCGGCGCCTGAAAATTCGGGGTCAGAGCACATTTTGCTAAAAATTCGGGGTCAGAACACTTTTTGTTATCGCCCTAATTGGGCCGATTGGGATGGAAGCTCGGTTAACGGAAAAGATCAGACGGATTCCGGAAAAGAGCTCTGACCCCGAATTTCGTCGAAAAAGTGCTCTGACCCCGATTTGTTTTTGGCCCGATTTGTTTCGCGGCAAACTGGCGCTGGAGTTCAAGATCGCGTGTGATGATGTCGTCAATTTCATCAAATCAGTGAGCGCGAACGTATGAAACAGAGCCAGCCGCTGCGCCGGGACTTCCTGCGCTATATGGGTACTCTCGCGGCCCTGTCGGCCCCCGCGATGCAGGCCGCCGCCAACGAGAAGGACAAGATCAGCTTTCCGCCAATCGACGCCAGGACCGAAAAGCCGGAGAAGACCGAGCCGCCGGCCGATCCCATGAGCGAGCGGGTCGGCATCGCCATCGTCGGCCTGGGCCGCATCGCCGTGAACGAGATGCTGCCGGCTTTTGCGCAATCCAAGCACGCAAAGCCGGTGGCCCTGGTCAGCGGCGACCGCGCCAAGGCGCTCAAGATCGCGCACCAGTATGACATCCCGGAAAGCGCGATCCTCGACTACAAGGACTACGACAAGCTGGCGAACATGCCGGAAGTGCAGGGCGTCTACATCGCGCTGCCGAACAGCATGCACGCCGAGTACACGGTCCGCGCCGCCCGCGCCGGCAAGCACGTGCTGTGCGAAAAGCCGATGGCCAACAGCGTGGCCGAGTGCCAGCAGATGATCGATGCCTGCCGCAAGGCCGGCAAGAAGCTGATGATCGCCTACCGCAGCCAGTACGAGCCGATGGACCGCGCCCTGGTGAAGATGATCAGGGAGAAGAAGCTGGGCGCGCTGAAGGAGTTCATGTCGGTGAATTCGCAGAACATGGGCGATCCCCAGCACTGGCGCCTGAAGCGTGCGCTGGCGGGCGGCGGGGCGCTGCCGGACGTCGGCCTGTACTGCATCAACGCCGCGCGTTTCCTGAGCGGCGAGGAGCCGGTCGAGGTCATCGGCAACACCTGGTCGACCCCTGGCGACGCCCGCTTCAAGGAGGTCGAGGAATCCTGCCAGTTCATCCTGCGCTTCCCCAGCGGCTTCATCGCCAGCTGCAGCACCAGCTATGCCGCGCATAAATCGCAGTTCTTCCGCCTGAACGCGGCCGAGGCCTGGGCCGAGATGAATCCGGCCTACGCCTACCACGGGCTGAAGCTGAAGGTCTCGCGCGTGGTCGAGGGCAAGGAGCAGGCAAGCGATATCCAGATCGAGCAAAAGAACCAGTTCGCGGCCGAGATGGATCACTTCGCCCAGTGCGTCCAGCAGAACAAGGACGTGCACACGCCGGGCGAGGAGGGCCTGCAAGACCAGCGCATCATGGAAGCGATCTACGAATCGGCGCGCACGCACCGTGCAGTGAAGCTGAGTGCGCCCGGAAAGACGCGCGGACCTGAGCCACAACAGGAGGGATAAGCGTTAATATAGGAGCATGGCCCAGCTCTTCCACCTGATACACACCTATGGCGCGTTGATCGTCTTCGGCACCGTGCTGCTCGAGCAGATCGGTTTGCCGATTCCGGCGTTTCCGGTGCTGATCATCGCGGGGGCGCTGGCGGTCGACAAGGGCGCCAACTGGGCCCTGTTCCTGGCGGCCAGCATCGCGGCCTGCCTGCTCAGCGATTATTTCTGGTTCTGCGCCGGCCGCTACTACGGCAAGCGCGTGCTGCGCCTGCTGTGCAAGATTTCGCTGTCGCCGGATTCCTGCGTCAGCCAGACCGAGGACAACTTCACCCGCTGGGGCGCCAAGTCGCTGGTGGTGGCCAAGTTCATCCCCGGCTTCAACACGATCGCGCCGCCGCTGGCCGGCGCCATGGGCACCAGCACCCAGCGCTTCGTCTGGCTGTCGGTGGCCGGCGGCCTGCTGTGGAGCGGCGTGGGCATGGGCCTGGGCGCCTGGTTCCACGGCAGCGTCGACGACGTCATCGGCTGGTTCGAGACCCTCGGCAGCACCGCGCTGATGGTGGTCGGCGCCTTGCTGGCCCTGTTCGTGTTGCTGAAGTACATAGAGCGCCGCCGCAACCTCGGCGCCGCCGACCTGCCGCGCATCACCGCCGAAGAGCTCAAGTCCCTGCTCGAAGCCGGCCACGACCCGCTGATCGTCGACGCCCGCGGCGTTACTGCGCGCCAGCTGGAGCAGGGCATTCCCGGCGCGCTCATCTTTGGCGATGAAAAGCCGGAGCGCTTGATGGCCACCCTCGATCGCGAGCGCCACATCGTGGTCTATTGCACCTGCCCGAACGACGTCACCGCGGCCCAGGTCGCGAAAACCTTCATCGCCAACGGTTTTCATCGCGCCCGCCCGCTGCGAGGCGGCCTCGACGCCTGGAATGCCCAGTGCGCCGCCGGCGAGCCGGATGCCGAGCTCAGGACGAAAGCCGGCTGAGAGCGCCGGCAACACGTCTGTTTCCTCCAGGTTTGGTAGCTCGACTACTCGTCGATTGTGGCTGATTTGCGGTCAATTCCCAGAGCATCGCAAGGCTCTGTACCTAAACTACAATAAATGCTTGCGCCCAAGCCAATAAATCCTTAAGCTTCGGTAATCTGTTTCCGAGCTTTCGCCATGACCGCCGCACCTGCATCCTCCGCTCTCCAGCCCTCCACCGCGTCCGTGACTCCGCTTGCCGCACATGCCAGCCCGCGCCTGCTCGCCGACATCGGCGGCACCAATGCGCGTTTCGCGCTGGAACTGGGCCCGGGCCGCATCAACCACATTGAGGTGCTGGCGTGCAGCGCTTATCCGACCCTGGGCGAGGCCATGCGCGCCTATCTGGCGCTGCCGGAAGTGGCGGCGGCGGGCATGGTGCATCATGCGGCGATCGCGATCGCCAATCCGGTGATGGGCGACATGGTGCGCATGACCAATCACCACTGGGAATTCTCGATCGAGGCCCTGCGCCGCGAGTGCGGCTTCGACACCTTTGTTGTGGTCAACGATTTCGAGGCGCTGGCAATGGCGCTGCCCTGGCTGCTCGATACCGATAAGGTGCAGGTCGGCGGCGGTGCGCCGGTGAATGGGGCGCCGATCGGCCTGCTGGGCGCGGGCACCGGCCTCGGCGTTTCGGGCCTGGTGCCGTCCCCGGACGGCAAGAGCTGGACCGCGCTGCGCAGCGAAGGCGGCCACGTCACCTTTGCGCCGGCCAACGAGACCGAGGTTGCGATCCTGCAGTACGCCTGGCGCGAATTCGAGCACGTCTCGGCCGAGCGCATGCTGTCCGGCGCCGGCGTGGAACTGATCTACCGTGCGCTGGCGGACTACCGCAAGGCGGCGCTCGAGCCGCTGGACGCCCCGGAGATCTCGCGCCGCGCCCTGGCCGGGGAATGCGCGATCTGCGAGGAAGTGG
Organism: Telluria sp. GW821-FHT07G12; assembly: GCF_059418525.1. NCBI lineage: Bacteria > Pseudomonadati > Pseudomonadota > Betaproteobacteria > Burkholderiales > Oxalobacteraceae > Telluria > Telluria sp. GW821-FHT07G12. The sequence continues at coordinate 487,514 of NZ_JBWKQA010000003.1, forward strand.
TCGAAGTCTTCTGCGGCATGCTGGGCACGGTGGCCGGCAACCTGGCCGTCACCCTCGGCGCCCAGGGCGGCGTGTACATCGGCGGCGGCATCGTGCCGCGCCTGGGCGAGCGCTTTGCGCGCTCCTGCTTCCGCCGCCGCTTCGAGCAGAAGGGCCGCTTCGCCGGCTACCTGGCGGCCGTTCCCACCTATGTGATCACGGCCGAGTACCCGGCCTTCCTGGGCGTTTCCGCGATCCTGGCCGAGCGCCTCGGCGCTTGAGCGGGCGCAGGCCGGCGCCTCGCCCGGCCGCCGCCGCACATTCCTCCGTGTGCGGTATCGCCCTTTCCGGGTTTTTATCGGGTACAATGGCCGCCAATTGGTAGAAACGATGTCGTACGCTTTCCTGGCACGCCCGGAGCCTTGCCTCCACAGCCTGGTTTCCTCCCTGCGCCAGCAGCCCCGTTTCTCCTGAAAGTCACTCATTGCAGTCCGCTTTCCGGCGGGCTGCCGCGTAGCCGGCCCCAGAGCCTGCTACGGAATCCGCCCGGTGCTCCCCACCTGGCCACGGAACCCAGTTTCAACGCGTACTGTCTCATCCGGGGGCGTGAGCCGTTGACCGGTTTGTGTTTGATATTTTCTATGGTGTTATGAACACTGATGAGGCCAAGAAGGTCCTCGAGACCGCCTTGCTGTGCGCGCGCGAGCCGATGACGATCCACGGCATGAAGAAACTGTTCGCCGACGTGGATGCGAACGGCAGGCAGATCGGCGTGGGCGTGGGCGCCGACACGATCAAGATTTTGCTGGAAGAACTGCGCCAGGACTGGCAGGACCGCGGCATCGAGATCGTCAGCCTGGCATCCGGCTGGCGCTTCCAGAGCCGGCCCGAAATGAAGCCTTACCTGGACCGGATCGCACCGGAAAAACCGCCGAAATATTCGCGCGCAACGCTGGAAACGCTGGCGATCATCGCCTACCGCCAGCCGGTCACGCGCGGCGACATCGAAGAAATCCGCGGGGTGGCCGTCAACTCGCAGACGATCAAGATGCTGGAAGACCGTGGCTGGATCGACGTGATCGGCCACCGCGAGGTGCCGGGACGGCCGGCCCTGCTGGGCACGACCCGGCAATTTCTCGACGACCTGGGCCTGGCCTCGCTGTCGCAGCTGCCGCCGCTGCAGCAGGTGGCGGACGGCACCGAAGGGCGCAGCCTGGCAGCGCTGGAAGCGGCCTTGCAACAATTTGATGAACACGAACCTGCGCCCGCAACCGGCGAACAAGTAAACGAAGAATGATGAATCCAATCGATACCAACGAGACGACCCCTGTCGAAGCAGGGCTGGAGACGGCCGCCAAGCCGAAGCGCCGCACGCGCGCGCAGGCCGCCGCCGAGGGCGCGCAGCCGGACGCCGGCGCCGCAGTGGCCGCCGAGGCCAAGCCGAAGCGTACGCGCAAGGCCGCCGTCAAGCCGGCCGAGGGCGAAGCCAGCCCGGCCGCCGCATCCGTGGCCGCGCCGGCCGCCGATGCTGCTCCGGCGGAGCAGGCCGCCAAGCCGGCCCGCAAGCCGCGTGCCAAGAAGGCCGACGCCGACCAGGCCGTCGCAGCGCCGGCGCCCGCCGCCGCGCCGGCGGTCGAAGCCGCGCAAGCCGCGACGGCAAGCCACGGCGATGGCCAGGACGCGCAGGACGGCGCCCAGCGCAAGCCGCGCGGCCCGCGCCAGATGCGCGAGCAGCGCCAGGTGCGCGAAGCGCGCGAGCCGCGTCCGCAGGCCGATAGCGCCGACGCCGTCGCTGCTCAGCCGGCCGAGGCCGCTGGGGAGCAGGGCGCCGAGCCGCGTGGCGAACAGCGCGCCGAGCAGCGCCGCGATCCGCGCCAGGGTCAGAAGAACGGCAAGAAAGGCCAGCAGCGCGGCAAGCCGGGCCAGCAGGGTCAACAGGCCCAGGCAGGCCAGCCGGGCCAGCCCGCTCAGCAAGCCCAGCAGGGCCAGGCCGGCCAGCAAGGCAAGCAGCAGGGCAAGAACAAGAATGCCCGCGGCGGCAAGGACAACAAGGGCGGCAAGGCCAACGACGCCGACGCCGTGTTCTCCTTCGTCACCTCGGGCGATTTCGACGCCCACGAGGGCGGCCGTGGCCAGTCCAAGGCGTCGAATGCGCGCCGCGACCTGACCGCCGACGACGACGCGCCGAAGCTGCACAAGGTGCTGGCCGAGGCTGGCCTGGGTTCGCGCCGCGACATGGAAGAGCTGATCATTGCCGGCCGCGTGTCGGTGAACGGTGAGCCGGCCCACATCGGCCAGCGCATCCTGCCGACCGACGCCGTGCGCATCAACGGCAAATTGCTGCAGCGCCGCGTGAACAACAACAAGCCGCCGCGCGTGCTGGTGTACCACAAGCCGGCCGGCGAAATCGTCAGCGCGGACGATCCGGAAGGCCGTCCGTCGGTGTTCGACCGCCTGCCGAACATGAAAACCGGCAAGTGGCTGGCCGTCGGCCGCCTCGACTTCAACACCGAAGGCCTGCTGCTGTTCACGAATTCCGGCGATCTGGCGAACCGCCTGATGCACCCGCGCTATAACATCGACCGCGAGTACGCCGTGCGTACCCTGGGCGAGCTGGAAGAAGGCATGCGCCAGAAACTGCTGGCCGGCGTCGAGCTGGAAGACGGCCTCGCGTCCTTCACCAAGATCGCCGACGGCGGCGGCGAAGGCGTCAACCGCTGGTACCGCGTGGTGATCGGCGAAGGCCGCAACCGCGAGGTGCGCCGCATGTTCGAGGCGGTCGGCCTGACCGTCTCGCGCCTGATCCGTACCCGCTACGGCGCGATGACCCTGCCGACCGGCCTGAAACGCGGCCGCTGGGAAGAGCTGGAAGAAAACGACGTCCGCAACTTCATGAGCGCCTTCGGCATCGAGAAGAAGGGCGGCACCGGCCAGGCCCAGGCCCCGGGCCAGAAGCCGAAGCACGGCGGCGGCAAGGATCGCAACGGCGGCGGCATGGACCGTACCGATGGCAACCGCATCGACCGCGCCGACGCCAACCGCAACGTCGACCCGTTCGGCCCGCCGGTAGTACGTGTCGGCTCGCAGCAGGGTGGGCGCGGCCAGGGCGGCGGCATGGGCGGCGCCCAGGGCCGCGGCGGCAATGGTTTCGGCGGCCAGGGGCGCAGTGGCGGCCAGGGCAGGAATGGCGGCCAGGGTCAAGGCCAGGGCCAGGGCAGGAATGCCGGCCAGGGCCAGGGCCGCAGCGGTGGTGGTGGTGGTGGTGGCGGCGGCAAGGGTCCGCGCCAGCCGGATCCGCTGCAGACCACCTTCGGCTTTGCCGGCGCCGGCCAGAACCGTCGTCCGCATGGTCCGCGGGTTGCCGATAACGGCATGCCGCGCCGCGGCCGCAGAGGTTAATTCGCGCCATTTGGCGGCCGAAGCATCGCTCCGGCCGCCAAAGGTGTAAACTGTTGCATACCTGTTCATTTTGCAGCGCAGCGATTGCGGGCTGCCCTGTATCGGGTTATAATTCGCAACCAATTAAAGTTCTTCCCGGCGTTTTGTTTGGTGTAGGAACTTTCATCTGGTTGGAAATATAAGAAGATGGGCAGTTGCCCATTTTTTTTTTGTTGAATCGTTTTACGAGGTCCGGACCCGGACCGGGAATCTGGAGAAGTCAGTGCAGCTGTTTGATTTGATTGCCACGACGGTCGGAGGACTGGGCTACGAACTCGTCGATATCGAGCGTGCCGAGCGAGGCATCCTGCGCGTGTACATCGATTTCCCGGCGGCGGTAGCGGACGAAAAAGGACCGATCTCGGTCGAGGATTGCGCCACGGTGAGCCACCAGCTGTCGCACGTGTTCACGGTCGAAAACGTGGATTACGAGCGCCTGGAAGTGTCGTCGCCCGGACTGGACCGTCCGGTGCGTACCCTGGCCGACTTCGAGCGCTTTGCCGGCCATGAATGCACCGTCAAATTGCGCGTCGCGATGCCCGGCACCGCGAATCGCAAGACCTGGACGGGCATCCTGCATGCACCGGAAGGCGACAAGATCGGATTGGAATTTGAAGGCAAGGATGGTCCGGCGTTATTGGAATTTACGCTGGCCGAACTGGACAAGGCACGACTGGTGCCGAAGGTGGATTTTAGGAGTCGCAAAGCATGAGTCGCGAAATTTTGTTGTTGGTTGATGCGCTTGCGCGCGAAAAAAATGTCGATAAAGAGGTCGTGTTCGGCGCGCTCGAGTTCGCGCTGGCACAGGCCACGAAAAAGCGCTACGAGGGCGAGGTCGACATTCGCGTGAGCATCGACCGCGACACCGGCGAATTCGAAACCTTCCGCCGCTGGCACGTGGTGCCGGATGAAGCCGGCCTGCAGCTGCCCGACCAGGAAATCCTGCATTTCGAAGCGAAAGAGCAGATCGCCGACATCGAAGTCGACGAATACATCGAAGAGCCGATCGAGTCGGTCGAGTTCGGCCGCCGTTTCGCCCAGGACACCAAGCAGGTCGTGCTGCAGCGCGTCCGTGACGCCGAGCGCGAGCAGATCTTGCAGGACTTCCTGGAGCGCGGCGACTCGATGGTCACCGGCACCATCAAGCGCATGGAACGCGGCGACGCCATCGTCGAATCGGGCAAGATCGAAGCGCGCCTGCCGCGCGACCAGATGATCCCGAAGGAAAACCTGCGTATCGGTGACCGCGTCCGCGCCTTCATCCTGCGCGTGGACCGCAATATGCGCGGCCCGCAGGTGATCCTGTCGCGCACCGCGCCGGAATTCATCATGAAGCTGTTCGAGCTGGAAGTGCCGGAAATCGAGCAGGGCCTCTTGCAGATCAAATCGGCTGCCCGCGACGCCGGCGTGCGCGCCAAGATCGCCGTCTTCACGGCCGACAAGCGCATCGACCCGATCGGCACCTGCGTCGGCATGCGCGGTTCGCGCGTGCAGGCCGTGACCGGCGAGCTGGGCGGCGAGCGCGTGGACATCGTGCTGTGGTCGGAAGACCCGGCCCAGTTCGTGATCGGCGCGCTGGCCCCGGCCAACGTGTCCTCGATCATGGTCGACGAAGAGAAGCACGCGATGGACGTCGTGGTCGACGAAGAAAACCTGGCGATCGCGATCGGCCGTTCGGGCCAGAACGTGCGCCTGGCGTCCGAGCTGACCGGCTGGAAGATCAACATCATGACGGCCGAGGAATCGGCCAACAAGGCCGAGCAGGAAACTGCGGTCGTGCGCGCCCTGTTCATGGAAAAGCTGGACGTGGACGAGGAAGTGGCGAACATCCTGGTCGAGGAAGGTTTCTCGAGCCTTGAGGAAATCGCTTACGTCCCCATTTCGGAAATGCTCGAAATCGAATCGTTCGACGAAGACACCGTCAACGAACTGCGGACCCGCGCCCGTGACGCGCTGGTGACCGAGGCGATCGCTTCCGAAGAAGGTCTCGAGGGCATGGAAGAGGCGCTGGCCAACCTGGAAGGGATGGACCGCACCACTGCAGGCAAGCTTGGCCTTGCCGGCATCAAGACCCTCGAGCAATTCGCGGGCCTGGCCTACGACGAGTTCAGCGCCATCCTGGCCCTGCCGACCGAGCGTGCCCGCGAACTGATCAAAAACGAATTTAATGATGTGACCGACGATGAGATGAAGCTGGTCGACAGTAAATATGATGACCGCGCCAAGGCGCTGCAGGCAAAAGCCTGGAGCCTGGCAGAAACGGCCAAGGCATAATTTGCAAATCTTTATCATCTCGCGACACAAGAAAAGAGGACTGAATGGCGAGTAACAACGTAGCCCAATTTGCCACCGAACTGAAGATGCCTGCGGACTTGCTGCTGACGCAGCTGCGTTCTGCTGGCGTCGAGAAAAGTTCGACGTCAGATCCCTTGTCCAAAGATGATAAGGATAAGCTGCTGAACCACCTGCGCCGTACCCACGGCGCCGTCGAATCGGGCGAAAAGAAGAAGATCACGGTCACCCGCAAGGAAACCTCCGAGATCAAGCAGGCTGACGCAAGCGGTAAATCGCGCACGATCCAGGTCGAAGTTCGCAAGAAGCGCACCTTCGTGCAGCGTGACGACCTGGTCACGGCCAAAGCCGCCGCGACCCCGGTCGTCGACGCCGCCGAGCAGGCGCGCCGCGACGAGGAAGCACGCCGCCAGTCGGAACTGCTGGCGCGCCAGGAAGCGGAACTGCGCGAAAAGCAGGAACGCCTGGCCAAGCTCGAATCCGAAAAGGCCGAGCAGGCCAAGGCTGCTGAAGAGCAGGCCAAGCGCGACGCCGAGGAACGCGCCCAGCGTGAAGCGGCTGTTGCCGCCCAGGCCGATGCAGCCGCCCAGGCCGACGCCGCAGCCGGCGCCGCCGGTGCTGCCGCCGAAGCCAAGAAGGCTGCCGCCGACGAAGCCAAGAAAGCCGCTGCCGAGGAATCCAAGCGCAAATCCGACGAAGCCGCCAAGGAAGCTGCCGAGCGCGCTGCCGCCACCGAGCGTGCACGCAAGGCCGTGGCCGACGAAGTGGCCCAGATCAAGGCCATGATGGCCCAGCCGCGCCGCGTCATCAAGGCGCCGGAAGTGCCTGCACCGAAGCCGAAGACGGCCGAAGCCGCAACCCTGCACAAGCCGGCAACCACGGCCAAGCCGGGCGAAGCCAAGCCGGCCGATTCGACCGGCAATGGCGCGCGTGCCAAGCCGGGCGACAAGAAATCGATCAAGTCGGCCAATGTGGCCTCGACCTGGTCGGACGAGAAGAAGCGCGGCGCTCCGGGCGGCGGCATGAAGGGCCGTGGCGCCCCGTCGACCGGCCGTGACGGCTGGCGTGCGGGCGGTGGCCGTGGCGGCCGTCGTGGTCATGACGACCGTGAAACCAACTTCCAGGCCCCGACCGAGGCGATCGTCAAGGACGTCCACGTGCCGGAAACCATCACCGTGGCCGAACTGGCGCACAAGATGTCCGTGAAGGCATCCGAGGTCATCAAGCAGCTGATGAAGCTGGGCCAGATGTGCACCATCAACCAGGTGCTGGACCAGGAAACCGCGATGATCGTGGTGGAAGAGATGGGCCACAAGGCCTTCGCTGCCGCCGAGGACGATCCGGAAGCGCTGCTGGCCGATCAGGGCGAGCACGCCGAGTTCGAGTCGAAGCCGCGTGCGCCGGTCGTGACCGTTATGGGCCACGTCGACCACGGCAAGACCTCGCTGCTGGATTACATCCGCCGCGCCAAGGTTGCTGCGGGCGAAGCCGGCGGCATTACCCAGCACATCGGTGCATACCACGTGGACACCCCGCGCGGCATGGTTACCTTCCTGGATACCCCGGGTCACGAAGCCTTTACGGCAATGCGTGCCCGTGGCGCCAAGGCAACCGACATCGTCATCCTGGTGGTGGCGGCGGACGACGGCGTGATGCCGCAGACCAAGGAAGCAATCGCCCACGCGAAAGCTGCGGGTGTGCCGCTGGTCGTCGCAATTAACAAGATCGATAAACCGGGTGCGAACACCGACCGCGTGACCCAGGAACTGGTTGCCGAAGGCGTGGTGCCGGAAGAATACGGCGGCGAGTCGCCGTTCGTCCCGGTGTCGGCCAAGACCGGCCAGGGCATCGACGACCTGCTGGAAAACGTGCTGCTGCAAGCCGAAGTGCTGGAACTGAAAGCACCGGTGGAATCGCTGGCGCGTGGTCTGGTGGTCGAAGCCCGCCTGGACAAGGGCCGCGGCCCGGTCGCCACCATCCTGGTGCAGTCGGGTACCCTGAAGCGCGGCGACGTCGTGCTGGCAGGTTCGTCCTTCGGCCGTGTCCGTGCGATGCTGGACGAGAACGGCAAGTCGGTGACCGAAGCGGGTCCGTCCTTCCCGGTCGAGATCCAGGGCCTGACCGAAGTACCGAGCGCCGGCGAAGAAGTCATGGTCATGGCGGACGAGCGCAAGGCGCGCGAGATCGCACTGTTCCGTCAAGGTAAGTTCCGCGACGTGAAGCTGGCCAAACAGCAGGCAGCGAAGCTGGAAAACATCCTCGACCAGATGGGCGAGGGCGAAGTCAAGAACCTGCCGCTCATCGTCAAGACCGACGTGCAGGGTTCGCAGGAAGCGCTGGTCGGTTCGCTGCAGAAGCTCTCGACTTCGGAAGTGCGTGTCCAGATCGTCCACGCTGCAGTCGGCGGCATCACCGAGTCGGACGTCAACCTGGCGACCGCGTCGAAGGCAGTCATCATCGGCTTCAACGCCCGTGCAGATGCCCAGGCGCGCAAGCTGGCCGAGACCAACGGCGTCGACATCCGTTACTACAGCATCATTTACGATGCGATCGACGAGATCAAGACGGCACTGTCGGGCATGCTGGCGCCGGAGAAGCGCGAGACCATCACCGGCCAGGTCGAGATTCGCCAGGTCATCCTGGTGTCGAAGGTCGGCGCGATCGCGGGCTGCCTGGTCACCGATGGCGTGGTCAAGCGTACCTCTTCGGTCCGCCTGCTGCGCAACAACATCGTGATCTGGACCGGCGAGATCGATTCGCTGAAGCGCTTCAAGGACGACGTGAAGGAAGTCCGTGCCGGTCTCGAGTGCGGCCTGTCGCTGAAGGGCAACAACGAAATTCAGGTCGGCGACGTTCTGGAAGTCTTCGAAGTGCAGGAAGTCGCTCGTACGCTGTAAGTATTAGCTTGGTAGTACCATTTGGGGTCAGGAGGCTCGCGCCAGCGGCGCGAGGGCTGCTGACCCCAAATCTTTTGTAGGGTGGGCGGCCTCCGCCCACGCGTGGGCACGGGGTGCCCTCCCTACGTGATAAAAAGTCAAAAATATGCCCAAACATAGTAAAAGCATTCCATCGCGCGGCCTGCGCGTGGCCGACCAGATCCAGAAGGACTTGTCGGAACTCATCGCATTCGAACTCAAGGATCCGCGCGTGGGCATGGTCACCATCAGCGAGGTCAAGCTGACCCCGGATTACGCGCACGCGAAGATCTGGTTCACGCTGCTGAAGGACAGCCCGGACGAGATCAAGCAGACTCTCGAAGGCCTGAACAAGGCGTCCGGCTACCTGCGCAACCTGCTCGGCAAGCGCCTGCACATCCACACGCTGCCGCAACTGCATTTCCTGCACGATACCTCGACCAGCCGCGGCCTCGCGATGTCGGCCCTGATCGACCAGGCGAATGCGACCCGCGCCGCCGACTACGTGGACGAGTCGGCTCCCGCAGACACTGACGAAGATTCGGATAGCGAGTGAATGCACGGCCCCCGAAGAAGCCCCGCGACCTCGTCGACGGGGTGCTGTTGATCGACAAACCGGTCGGCCTGTCCTCGAACGACGCGCTGATGAAGGTGAAACGCATCGTCAACGCCAAGAAGGCCGGCCACACCGGCACCCTGGATCCCTTTGCCACCGGCCTGCTGCCGCTGTGCTTCGGCGAGGCGACCAAGTTCTCGCAGGACCTGCTGGAAGCCGATAAAAGCTATCTGGCCACCGTCCACCTGGGCATCACCACCACCACCGGCGATACCGAGGGCGAGGTGCTGGAAACCCGCGACGTCGATGTGACGACGGAACAGGTGGAAGCCGCGCTGGCGCGCTTCCGCGGCCCGATCCTGCAGGTGCCGCCGATGTATTCGGCCCTCAAGCGCGACGGCAAGGCCTTGTACGAATATGCGCGCGAAGGCGTGACCCTGGAGCGCGAGGCGCGCCCGGTCACCATCCACGAGCTGGAAATGGTCGCCATCGCGGCGCCGTTTCTGACTATCCGCGTCACCTGCAGCAAGGGCACCTATGTGCGCGTGCTGGGCGAGGACATCGGCGCGGCGCTCGGCTGCGGCGCCCACCTGAGCGCGCTGCGCCGGGTGCAGGTCGGTTCGCTGACCACTGCCAACATGGTGACCCTGGAAGAGCTGCAGGCGATTGAAAACCCGCTGTCGCTGCTGGCCCCGGTCGATGCGCTGCTGTCGAGCTTCCCGCGCGTCGACCTGACGCCCGAGCTGGAAAAGCGCTTCCTGAACGGCCAGCGCCTGGCGCTGGGCAAGGAAGAGGTCGCCGTGCCGCAAGAGCAGGGCAGGGTGCGGGTCTATGCCGGCGATAGACTGCTGGGCACCGCCATCCTGCAGGAGTACGCGATCCTGGCGCCGGAACGCCTGATCGCGGCGAAGCAGTAAATATCCGGCGGCGGGCCTTGAAATCCGCCGCCGATGCTTCATATCGTCCCTGCCCCGGTAAGGCAGCCCCATGCTGCCAGCGGCGTCCGGGACGTCATCAACATTCAACATTTCGCCGCTACGCTGGTTACAGGCAGCAAATCGTTGGAAATTCTGGTATTTTCCCGTCGCTGCGGCGCAGCACGACGCATAACCGTGCTATAGTAGCGGGTTCTGGAAATCGGCTATGCCGAGCGCCACTAGCCGAGCGCCCCTGAGCGGACGCCTCCACCCATCACGCAACATTCACTGTTGAAAAACGCATATGTCAGACACCAAACGCGCAATTCGTAATATTGCAATCATCGCCCACGTTGACCACGGCAAGACCACCCTGGTCGACCAGCTGCTGCGCCAGTCGGGCACTTTCCGTGAAAACCAGGCGGTGGACACCCGCGTGATGGACTCGAACGACCTCGAAAAAGAACGTGGCATCACGATTCTGTCGAAGAACTGCGCAGTCGAGTACGAAGGCACCCACATCAACATCGTCGACACCCCGGGCCACGCCGACTTCGGCGGTGAGGTCGAGCGCGTCCTGTCGATGGTCGACTCGGTGCTGCTGCTGGTCGACGCCCAGGAAGGCCCGATGCCGCAGACCCGCTTCGTGACCCGCAAGGCGCTGGCCCTGGGCCTGAAGCCGATCGTGGTCGTGAACAAGATCGACCGTCCGGGCGCACGCGCCGACTGGGCGATCAACCAGACGTTCGAACTGTTCGACAAGCTGGGCGCCACCGATGAGCAGCTGGACTTCCCGATCGTCTACGCTTCGGGCCTGAACGGCTACGCCGGCATGGACGAAAGCGTGCGCGGCGGCGACATGAAGCCGCTGTTCGACGCCATCCTGAAATACGTGCCGGTGCGTGACGACAATCCGGACGGTCCGCTGCAGATGCAGATCACCTCGCTGGACTACTCGTCCTACGTGGGCAAGATCGGTATCGGCCGCGTGAACCGTGGCCGCGTGAAGACCGGCCAGGACGTCGTGATCCTGAACGGTCCTGATTCGACCCCGATCAAGGGCCGCATCAACCAGGTGCTGAACTTCAAGGGCCTGGAGCGTGTGCTGGTCGATGAAGCCGTCGCCGGCGACATCTGCCTGATCAACGGTATCGAAGAAATCGGTATCGGTTCGACCGTCTGCGCGGCCGACGTGCCGGAAGCGCTGCCGATGCTGACCGTCGACGAGCCGACCCTGACCATGAACTTCATGGTCAACAGCTCCCCGCTGGCCGGCCGCGAAGGCAAGTTCGTCACCAGCCGCCAGCTGCGCGAGCGTCTCGAGCGCGAACTGAAGGCCAACGTCGCACTGCGCGTGTCGCCGACCGATGACGACACCGTGTTCGAAGTGTCGGGCCGCGGCGAACTGCACCTGACCATCCTGCTGGAAAACATGCGCCGCGAAGGCTTCGAGCTGGCCGTGTCGCGTCCGCGCGTGGTCTACAAGATGGTCGATGGCGTGCGCCACGAGCCGTACGAAAACCTGACCGTCGACGTCGAAGAAGTCAACCAGGGCGGCGTCATGGAAGAACTGGGCCGTCGTCGTGGCGACCTGCAGAACATGGAATCGGACGGCAAGGGCCGTGTTCGTCTGGAATACCTGATCCCGGCGCGTGGCCTGATCGGCTTCCAGGGCGAATTCATGACCCTGACCCGCGGCACCGGCCTGATGAGCCACGTGTTCCACGAGTACGCACCGGTCGACAACAGCAAGGGCGAACTGGCTGGCCGCCGTAACGGCGTGCTGATCTCGCAGGACGACGGCGCCGCCGTGGCCTACGCGATCTGGAAACTGCAGGATCGCGGCCGTATGTTCGTCGAGCACAACACCCCGGTGTACGAGGGCATGATCATCGGTATCCACTCGCGCGACAACGACCTGGTCGTCAACCCTATCAAGGGCAAGCAGCTGACCAACGTGCGTTCGTCGGGTACCGACGAAGCCGTGCGCCTGGTGCCGCCGATCCAGATGTCGCTGGAATACGCAGTGGAATTCATCGAGGACGACGAACTGGTCGAGATCACCCCGAAGAGCATCCGCCTGCGCAAGCGTCACCTGAAAGAGCACGAGCGCAAGAAGGCCAGCCGCGAAGCTGCGTAATCGCACTTCCCGCTGTACAGGAAACCCGCTGCTCGCAGCGGGTTTTTTTTCGCCTTTGTAATGAGTGTTGTGTTTTCGATACTCATCCATAGGTGCTCTGGACGATTTCGCAGTGCGTCATCGCCGCCCGGTGCGGATCGGCAGGGGACCGTTTGTCCACGCCCATCTTCATAGGGAAAGCCCCACCTATCACGTATCAAAACCGGGCATCTTGCACCACCGCATACGCTTGAGCTCGACCGAAGCTGCCAAACAGGGCGTCAAACGACTGGCTCAGGAATCCATCGATTTGGCTCGTTGAGCCAGGACAAAAAATGCCTTTAATGAAATGAAAGTAATAACATCCTTATCACTTAATTGACTTCCAATTAAGAAATTAGCTCCCAGGTGCTGCGGAGCCGAAGAGACACCCGTCGATCACAATAATTACTGGAGATACCATGAAACTGCTGAAACAACTCGCCGTCGTCGCCGCCCTGTCCTCGATCGCTTCCTACGCATCGGCCCTGACCCCGATCGCCGACAGCGACCTGTCTAAAGTCTCCGGCCGTGATGGCGTGTCGATCGCAGCTGACCTGCATATCAACATCGGTGAATTCAAGTACACCGATACCGACACCGCAGGCGGTTCGGTGAGCTTCAACAACATCAAGATCAGCGGCGCAATCGCTGCCACGATCGACATCGTCAACAACGCCACCTTCCAGTCGGAAGCCATGGCAGCTCTGCCGGACGGCGCCGGCGGCTTCACCCCGAACGCAGGCACCACCCTGGCCGTGACTGGCGGCGCTGGCCTGGCTGCCTTCGCTCCGAAGGGCGACGTGGTCAAGATCGCAATCCCGCTGGTCGACACCGCCAAGAACCTGTCGATGAGCGTCGACTCGATCAAGATGGGCAACTCGAGCGCTTCCTACGGTAGCTTCGAAATGAAAGACATGAAGCTGCAAGGCACCACCGTCTACATCTGGGCTCACTAATCCCCCCGGTTTGGTGATGGGACGGCCCGTGGGCGTTATGCTCCGGGCCGTTTTTGACTTGAAGCGCTCGTCGGGATCCTCCATGAGCAGACGTTTTTTCCTCGCACTGGCACTTGCCGCATGCAGCCTGCTGGCAGCAGGGCAAGCCTCGGCCCAGATGCGCGCGCTGTCAGACAGCGAGATGTCCACCGTGAGCGGGCAGGGCCTGTTCACCGTCAGTAATTCCAGCTACAACGGTTTCGATTTCACCCGCATCGCCCTCGATGCCGACGTGACCCTCAACGCCAACCTGGCCAACATGCGCCTGGGCGAATACAACTATGGCCCGCGCAACGGCAGCGGCGCCGACCTCGATATCAGCGCCTTGCGCTTCGGCCGCAGCGACGCCGGCGACGCCCAGCGCCTGGTCCAGATTACCAATCCCTATTTCGAATTCGTGTACCGCAACACCGGCACCGCCGGCCAGCGCGAAGTCATCGGCATGCGCCTGGGCTTCGACGGCATTGCCGGCGACATCGGCATGAAGATCGCGACCCTGTCCGGCGCGATGCGCATCGACGCCGGCGCACAAGGCGCCATCGACACCCTCACGGACCCGGGCGGCGGCAAGCGCTGGGACGGCAGCTGCAGCGGCTGCACGCTCAAGCTGTCCGATGTCGGCGCCGTCACCGCCGGCGACGCCGGTGGTCCGAGCCGCGACTTCTGGATCTCGGTGCTGAAATCGCCGGTGACTTTCCAGCCCGCGGCGGGCATGCCGGCCCTGACCGAAGCCCAGGCCGGGGTCTGGCTGAACTGGCGCGACAAGTTGATGGCGCTGAACCTGAACGGCATGGTGCCGGTCAATAATCCGCCGGGGCATTGATGCGCGGCGCCCTGATGCTCCTGCTGTTGGTGCCCGCTTGCGCTTTCGCGCTGGAGCCGCTGTCCGACAGCGCGCTCGCCAAGATCGGCGGCCGTGACGGCATGAGCTTCAACCTGTCGAACTTCGCGATGTCCGGCAATGCCGTGATGCGCTACACCACGCCGGACGGCCGCGGCAGCGTCGGCATCGGCAACCTGTCGGCCTCGCGCTCGGACAATGTCGATGCGCCTTTCGCCGACCCTTACCGGCTGGACGTGATCTCGCGTGGGCCGGGCAGGGCGGACATCGTCAACATCGCCATGCCGCAGAACGCGCTGGGCCGCGAAGCCTGGCAGATGGCCTTCGATTTCGACGTCGTCGACAAGGGCTTCGTCGTCAACGGCGGCAGCGTGGTCCTGAAGGACCTCGTGTACTACGGCGGCGGCTTGCAGTGGTCGACCCCGGCGGCGGGCGATGGCCTGGCCTTCGGCATGTCGACGCGGATGGACATCGGCAGCCTGGCGCTGCAGCCGAACGGCCGCGAGGCTAGCGGCGAGGCGATGGTGCTGTCGGGCGTGAAGATCGGCGCCGCCACCGCGGACGGCTCGGCGCCGGTGGCACCATGGCGGCTCGCCGACGTCTCCGCCCAAGCCGGCATCTTCAATGCGCGCACCGACGAAGCGGGCAATTCGCGCCTGCACATCGGCATCAACTGGCCGGAGGCCGGCGCCGCCGCAGCAGCAGGCACGCTGCAGATCGGGAACATCAGCTTCCGCAGCGATGCCGGTGGCGTCGCGGCGCCGAACGTCGACCTCGGCAGCTCGCGCATCGGCTCGATCCAGCTGCAGTATCTCGATATCAGGTTCCGGCCATGAAGACGCTCGCCGCTCTCGCCATGCTGGTCCTGTGCGGCGCCGCCGTCGCCGGCCCCAAGCCGCTGCCGGACAGCGAACTCGCGCAGGTGCGCGGCGCCGACGGCATCAGCTTCGCGGTCGACCTGAACCTGAACCGCCAGCCCGACAACAGCCTAGGGGACAGCCGCCTCATCATCGGCCAGAAGGTCGACGAGCGCACGACCTATATCGTGGTCAGGAATATCGGCGGCCGGATCCAGATGCTGGGCCTGAACATCAGCGCGCAGACGGCGGCCGACGGCACCAATTACGTGGCGCTGACCCTGCCGGGCTACACCCGCTTCACGGACACCGGCTTCGACTCGATCAGCGTGCAGGCCGACCCGCATGCCGCGGTGAGCGGCAACCTGGGCAAGATCAGCCTGAACGGCGAAATGGTAATGCAGGGCCAACTGCGCCTGTGGTCACATTAGGCGCTCTTGACCTTTTGTTGGAACTCGCCGGGCGCCTTGCCGAACCAGCGCAGGCAGGCGCGGTGGAAGGCGCTGGGGTCGGAGAAGCCCAGCTTGTAGCTGAGGTTTTTCACGCTGATGCGGTCGCTGCCCAGGTATTGCTGGGCGATGGTGCGCCGGACTTCGTCGACCAGGGTCGAGAAGTCGGTGCCTTCGTCGGCCAGGCGCCGCTGCAGGGTGCGCTCGCTGATCGCGAGGCGCCGGGCGACGGCATCGCGAAGGGCGCCGCCCTGGTCGATCATGGCCGGCAGCATCTCGCGCACGCGCGCTGCGAAGCTGCTGCGCTCGGCCTGCACCAGGCGCTCGTCGAGCAGGCGGAACAGGCCTTCGGCGGCGAGCGGATTGGCGGTCGGGATCGGCGCGACGATGTCGGCGTTGGCGAATTCGAGGGCGTTGGCGGGCGCGCCGAAGCGCACCGGGCAGCCGAAGCGCTCGGCGTAGGCGGCGCTGTCGCCGGGCGCCGGATAGGCGTATTCGACGGCGACCGGCTTCAGGTCGGGGCGGCCGCCGACGAAGCGCAAGGTGTTGAGCAGCAGGTTCCAGGTGAAGTCGTAGCGCTGCACCGGCACCGGGCGCACGCCGCCGACCAGGTTGAGGCCGACGCGCACGCGGTCGCTCTTCGGTTCGATGGTCGGGCGCACCACCGGCGATACCAGCGGCATGTAGCGCATCAGGCTGTCCGCGGCCTGCTTCAGGGTCGGCGAGGCCAGCATCAGGTGGCCCAGCACCCCGAGCCAGCTGAGCGGATCGGGGGCGCAGACGCGAAAGCCGATCAGCGGATCGCCGCTGGCCAGGGCCAGGCCTTCCCAGAGCTGGCTGAACTGGTCGGACAGCGCCAGCAGGTCGGCGGCGCGCTCGGCGCCGTCCGCCTGTCCATTGCCGAACCAGCCGAGGCCGGCTTTGCTGAACAGGCCGTCGACGTCGACGCCTTCGGCGGAGAGGCAGCTCTTGATGCGCTGCACCACGTCCGTGGCCGACAAATACTTCACGCTGGCGCCCGCGTCACGGCGGACGCGCCTCGTGCTGTAGCCATGTTCTGTCTCCTTGTTTGCGTTGCATCGGGTCTGACGCCCGTTTGCTATTTTTTTATTATGTGTGCATGCGAAATGGCGGCGCGTCGGAAAATGACCCTTTCTTTTTCAAAAAACGATCATTTTTTCTCTATAAGCGCGACTGCTGGCGCGCGCGCGCCGGCGTGATGCCGTAGGCGCTGGAAAAGCAGGACGTCATGTGGCTCTGGCTATTGAAGCCGCATTGCGCTGCAACACGGGCGATCGAAAAACTGGTGCGGGTCAGCAGTTCGTGCACCCGTTCCAGGCGCAGGCGCAGCACGTAGCGGTGCGGCGTCATGCCCATCGCTTCCTGGAAGATGCGGCGGAAGTGCGACTCCGACACGCCGGCGCGCTCGGCCAGCTCGGCGTTCGAGAGTTCGTTCGACAGATTGTCGCCTATCCATTCCAGCACCCCCTGCAGGCGCCCCAGCTGCAGAGCGTCGTGCGGCACGTGGCGTCCGGTCTTGCCCTCCAGGACGCGGCAGGTCTGCTCGATCATCAGGTGTGACAGCCGTTCGACGAAGCCGTGGTCGGGCGTGCTGGTACGCGCCAGCTCGCCCAGCAGCTGCTGCGCGCTGGCGTTGACCAGCGGGTCGGAGAAGGGCGGCGCCTTGGTGCGCGCATTCAGCAGCAGCTGCAGGCGGCGCACCAGTTCGTGGCCGGGTTCGAGCACGTGGAACATCGCCATGTCGATCGCGCCGCAGAAGGTCCAGCGGCTGGCGAAGCCGGGCTGGAACACGGTCGAGGAGCCGGCCAGGAAGTCGAACGAGCGCCCGGCGCTGCGGCCGGCGGTGGCGCGCGCCCCGCCCAGGTGGCAGGCCAGCACCAGCGAATCCAGCGGCGGCACCTCGCAGCCGCCGAGCTGGAAGATGTAGCGCTCGGCGCGCAGCGGCACGCCGCCGATCTCGACGCTGACCACCGGTTCTCCCAAGGCACTGCTAATCCTGTCCCAGCTATTCATCGGCACGCTTTCGAATGAGCGGTTTTTTATAAAATCGACAGCGTTTTATAACATCGGGAAAGCTTGCCTGCATACAAAATATAGAAAAACTGCAATAAACGTGGTCAAAACGCCACGCCGGAAGCAGAACCATAAAGGGAACGCAAGACGCGTCCCGGGGAGACATGAATGATCGCAGTCCTGCTGGGTGTCCTGGCGGCGATACTGGGTGGCGCGGGCATACTTGCCAAGCATGAGCCCGTGGACCGTCCGCTCGAACGCTTCGACATCCCGACCACGATGTCGGTGGCCGCCACCGGCGTGCAAAGCGTGAGCATGGAGCCGTTCTCCGAGCTCAAGTACAAGAACATCGTCCACCAGGCCTACGACTACAGCTGCGGCTCGGCGGCCCTGGTCACCATCCTCAAATACCACCTCGGCATCGACGTCAGCGAACAGCAGTCGATGGAAGGCATGATGGCCTTCGGCGAGAAGGACAAGATCATCGAGCGCCGTGGCTTCTCGCTGCTCGACATGAAGCGCTTCCTGGCCTCGATCGGGGTGCAGAGCGCGGGCTTCCGCGCCGAGATGGCCGACCTCCTGACCCTCGACCAGCCCGGCATCGTGCCGATCGACTACGCCGGCTTCAAGCACTTCGTGGTGCTGCGCGGCGTGCGCGGCGGCCTGGTGTTCCTGGCCGATCCGGCGATGGGCAACATCACCTTCCCGGTCGAGGAATTCGCCACCCTGTGGGACCGCAACACCCTGTTCATCGCCTATCCGCCGAAGGACAAGACGCCGGTCATGAAGCTGGCGCTGTCCGACAACGAACTGGGCGTGACCGACATGGACCGCGTGCGCGACCGCGGCCTGCTGCGCCCGATCGACGACCAGCTGCGCATGGAGCGCCTGCTGAACGGCTTCGGCGGCGTCTCGATCCGCAAACAATAGACCAATCACGAAGGACCACCAATGAAGATCCGTTCCCTGCTGGCGCTGACCGTATGCGGCATGTTCCTGCAACCCCTGGCCCAGGCCCAGCAGTCGTCTACGCCCGCCACTTCCGACGCGGTGCGCGATGCGCTGGCCAAGAAGGAAGGCGACGCCGACAACACCACGCTGCTGAAGGAAACCCTGACCGCCGTCGACAAGCAGTATTCGCTGATCCGCAAAGGGCAGCTCCAGCTGAACTACGAGCTGAATTACGCCTACATCGGCCAGGACAAGATCAACACCGACCTGAGCTCCGGCTTCGCGACCCTGTTCTCGATCGAGAACAGCAGCTCGCACACCGTCACCAACACCTTCATGATGGATTACGGCGTGCGCAACAACCTGACCGCCAACGTCGTCATGCCCTTCATCAGCCGTTATGCGGACAACGCCGGCTACTCGGGCGTCTCGCACACCCTCGGCGACCTGGGACTGAACGTGCGCTGGCAGCCGCTCGAGGTCAAGCGCGACGAGCCGACCGTTACCGTCACCAGCGGTGTGCGCCTGGCGACCGGCGAGAGCCCGTTCAAGGTCGACAGCCAGAAGGGCCTGGCCACCGGTTCCGGCATCAACAGCTTCAGCCTGGGCGCCAACGTGACCCGCATCGTCGACCCGGTCGCGCTGTTCGGCTCCGTCAACCTCGGCTACGGCCTGAAGGCCAAGCACCTGCACCAGCAGCTGTCCGGCGCCACGCTGCGTGAAGTGAAGCCGGGCGCCAGCTTCGGCTTCGGCCTCGGCTTCGCCTACGCGCTGTCGTACAAGATCACGACCTCGTTCTCGTTCCAGGAATCGATCTCGGCGCGTTCTACCCTGACGTTCGAGAACGCCGCCGGCACCCTGGCCAAGGCCCAGACCCAGACCCAGAGCGCCGGCATCCTGTCGATCGGCCTGGGCTACCGCTTCACGCCCAAGACCACGGTCAACGTCACCGTCGGCGCGGGCCTGACGGCGTCGGCGCCGAACCTGTCGCTGACCATGAGCGTGCCGCTGCTGCTGAAATGATGCGCCGCCTGCTCGTCATCGCCGCCGGTTTGTCCGCGCTCGCGCCGGCCGCGCGGGCCGGCGTCACCGACAACCTGGCCACCAGCCCGACCGCGATGGCGATGGGGAATGCGGTGACGGCCGACCCGCCCGGGATCGAGTCGATCCACTTCAATCCGGCCGGCCTGGCGCGCCTGCCCGGCACACATCACATCGACACGATCTTCGTCGCCTCGATCCGCAACCCGAACAAGTTCGTGAGCGCGCCGGACATCGACATCGGCGGCTTCAAGGACGACCCGATCAACGGCACTTCGAGCGGGCCGGTGCGGCAGGCGGTGGCGCTGCCCTACATCGGCATCCCCAAGGCGCGCCTGCCGGCGGTGGCGGTGCCGGGACTGGGCTTCTCGTACAACGCGCCCGGCTCGAACTGGACCTTCGGCACCCTGGTCTACCTGTCGCAGGCGATGAGCGTGGACCGCACCAAGGACCCGAACGACCCGGCGCGCTTCGACGGCCGCCTGATCCAGCTGCAGCGCCTGAATTACCTGTCGCCGACGGCCGCGTACAAGGTCTCGGACACGCTGCGCATCGGCCTTGCGGTGCCGATCGCGTACTCGAACTTCGCGATCAACACCGACTTCCGCGCGCCAAACAAGCTGCTCGGCACCGTCGGCCAGCTGCAAAGGGCGCTGTGCCCGGACGGTAACGGCACGGTGATCGACACGCTCACCTTCGGCCTGTGCGGCGGCGGTCCGGAAGGCATGGTCGACCCCTTCAAGAAGGCGGCCAACATCGACTTCGACATGCACGCCTCCTTCGACCCGACCTTCAACATCGGCATCCTGTGGGAGCCGAAGAAGTGGTTCGCGCTGGGGCTGGTGTACCAGGGCGGCAGCACCACGACCTTCCGCGGCCAGTACATGGTCCACGCCGACCCGATGCTGCGCAGCTTCGTGCGCGGCCTGAATTCGAGCCTGCTCGGGCCCATCGTCGGCGCCGTCACCGGCATGCCGGCCGAGATTCCCGAGTACCAGAGCGGGAACATGACCGCCAAGATCCCATTCCCGTGGCGGGTCCAGGCCGGGGTCAAGCTGATGGCCACCGACTACGTGCAGCTGAACGCCGACGTCAGCTACGCCGACTGGAACAAGTGGAACCAGCTGACCTTCGAATTCGACCAGAGCGTCAAGTTGCTCGAGATGGCGCGCCTGTTCGGCTATGCGAACTCGCAGCAGGCGACCTTCAAGATGGGCTTCAAGAGCGTGGTCAACTACAGCTTCGGCACCCAGATCAACGTCACGAAAAAGCTCTCGCTGCGCGCCGGCTACGAGCCGCGCAAGAGCTCGATCCCGGGCAACCAGATGAGCCTCCTGGCCCCGCTGCCGGACACCAAGCTCAAAAGCCTGGGCGTGCGCTACAAGTTCGACAGCGGTGCCGAGGTGAACGTCACCGGCAGCTACATCAAGGGCAGCTACAACATCCCGGCCCGCAGCGACTGCAACCTGAACTGCGACGATTTCTTCAACCTGATCTACAACCCGTATGCGGCGACCACCGTGTCGGGCAGCCTGATCGTGCGGTATTTCGGCGCTTCCTACGTGCGCCCGTTCTGACTTTTTTTACTGGAGTGTTGTGATGAGCATGTCCCGATCGATGTCCGCAATCTGCCTGGCCCTGGGCCTGGCCTTCGGCGGCAGCGCCTGCGCCCAGGCCGCGGCCGGCGTGCCGGCCGAGAAGCAGGCGCTGGTGAACCGCGTCCTCGCCAAGATGGCGCTCGATAACGTCGGCCTGCAGATGCTGCAGGCGCCGGTGGCCGAGCTGGTGCGCCAGTCGCGCGTGGTGGTGACCAGCCGGGTCCCGGCCGAGAAGCAGGAAGCGGCGATGAAGGAGGTGACGGCGGAAGCCACCGCCTTCTTCGAAAAGGAAGCGCCGCCTCTGCGCGCCAGCACGCAGGCGGTGGTGCAGTCCAGCGTGGCGCCGCTGCTGGCGCAGAAGTTCAGCACCGAGGAACTGAAGCAGCTGGCCGACATCCTCGAATCGCCGGTGCTGGCCAAGTTCGAGGCCCTGGTGCCGGAGATGAAGAAGACGGTCGGCGACAACGTGGCCAAGGCCAAGGCGGCGGAGATCCAGCCGAAGATGACGGAGCTGCAGAACCGCGTGGGCCTGCGCCTGCGCGCGGCGACCGGCCAGGCCGGCCAGGCCGGCGGCCAATAAATCCTGAGGGGAGGGCGGGGCAATGGACTGGATGAAGCAGAACCGCGAGAAATCGCAGCTCGGGCAGATCCTGCTCGGCAAGAAGCTGATCTCGGAAGACCAGCTGGACGCGGCAATCCGCGAGCAGAGCAAGAGCGGCCGACGGCTGGGCGAGATCCTGGCCGACATGAAGCTGATCACCGAAGCCCAGGTGCGCGGCGCGATCCGGCGCCAGCGCAACCTGCGGATGGCGGCGGCGCTGGCGACGGCCCTGCTCGGCCCCTTGCACGCCTATGCCGCGGTGACGGCGGCGCCGGCTGCCGCGGTATCGACCCGCGCCTTGAGCGAGCGTTCGCTGCGCGAGCTGTCGGACGAGGAACTGGGCGAGATCATGGCGCAGGGCCGCGACGACGACGCCCTGCGCGACCAGGCGCGCCAGCTCGACCAGCGCCTGGCCACGCTGACCAGCATGGCCGGTACGCAGGTGGCGCAGAACACCGCGCACGCGCTGCCGGACGGCGGCGTGCGCGTGCTGGGCGAGCTGGCCCAGGTCTTCAATCCGCTGGCCATGTTCCTGTCGGCCGATACCACGGTGCGCGACGTGACCTACGACGCCGCGAATTCGCATGCGGTGGTGAACAAGGACGGGTCGATCACGCTGCGCATGCCGAGCACGATCGGGGAGATCGCGTTCCGGAATATCCGGGTGGGCAGCGCGCCGGGGCCGAGCTTCGGCAGCGTGGAGATCAAGGATATCGACTTGCGGGGAACGACGATCAGCGTGAAGCCGCGCTGAAAATCGATGGCTCAAAAGTCGTCATCCCCGCTTTCGCGGGGACGACGGTATATTTAGTATTACTTCAAGCCCAACAAGGCCAGTACGCGCTCGCGGCTGACGCCGACGAGCGCCGAGGTCAGCGACAGCAGCGACTCGTAGTCGGGATTCGAGGCGGTGGTGGCGAATTCCTGTGCCGCTTCCGCGGCTTCCGGCGGCGGGGTGGTGGCCTGGGTCATTTCGACGGTGGCGGCCGACAGCGCGTTGCTGGCGGCGTCGCGCGAACGGCGCACGCGTTCCAGCGCCTGCACCACTTCGCGCAGGCTGGAGCGAAGGCCGTCGTTGCCGTTGCCATTGCCGGTCCACTGCTGCGGCGCGAGTTCGGCCGGGACTTCTTCGGTGGCCACTCGGCCGCGGCCGCTGATCGCGATGCTGTCCTTCACCGCCGGCCAGCTGGCTTCCGGCGTGCTGAACACAAAGCCGCCCTGGCCATCGAGGCCGGCGTTCACGCCCATCGGCGCCAGGGCCTGGTTGACGGCGGCGGCGATGTCTTCGTCGCTCTGGTCCGGGTCGATGTTCACCGACAGCTGCGGGCCGCCGACGCCGCCCACCGAGAAGGCCAGGCTTTGCGGGCCGGCGCTACGCAGCGAAGCCAGGTCCAGGCCGCGGATGCGGAAGCGCTGGGTGGCCGGCTTGCTGGTGAACGTCAGGTTGCTGTCGACGCTGCCGCCCGCTTTCCTGCGGCGCGATGCGAGGGTCGAGACCAGCTGGCGCACCTGGGTGTTCAGCTGGGCATCCGAGGCTTGCTGGCGGGAGGCGCTGCGGGCGCCGGCCAGCCTGGAACTCAGCTCGCTTTTCACGGCTTCCAGCTGGCTCGCCACCTGGTCGAGGTAATCGAGGGCCTGCTGGGCGCGCGCCACCTGGTCCTGCAGCGCCCCGCCGATGCTGGCGGCGTTGCTGCGCAGGGAAGCGGGGGCGGGCGCGTTGCCGCTTGCAGCTGCCTTGTCGGTGCTGTTTTCCGTCGTGGGTTCGGCCGCGCGGGACTGCACCAGTCGCGCCGACGCGTTGGCGCGCGTGCCGAGGGCGCTGCCGGTAGCGCCGGCAGACGTTGGTCGTAGTGTTGTATCCATTGCCATTAAAGCGCCGCGAACAGGGAGAGATTACCGATCTTGCTGTATGCCTTGTAGCTTGCCTGAAGGGCGGTCGAATAGCCATTCAAATCGATCGCGGCGGCGCCGACGTCCAGCTGGCCGATGTTGGTGATCGCCATCTTGTTCGACAGGCTGACGTTTTCGTGGTTGGCGTCGATCGTCTTGAGGATGTTCTGCTGGCCGCCGAGCACGGCGACCTTGTTCGACAACAGGTCCATCGCGTCGTCGAAGCCATCCAGATTGTTCGAGATGACGGTGCGCACGGCCGGGTCGTTCGGGCTCACGCCCGGCGTCGACAGGGTCGCGATGCTCTGGTCGATCTGGTTCAGCAGCTTTTCCAGTCCGTTCACGTTCTGGTTCGCGATCTGGGTGATGCCGTTGCCGACCACCACGGTCTGGTCGTTGGTATTGCCGGCGTAGCTGTAGCGCGAGCCCACCGGGGCGCTGGCGTTGTAGGCGATCGGGCGGGTATTGGTGACGGTGCCGGCGAAGATGGTGCGGCCTTCCTGGTCGACCGAATTGGCGGTGTACATCAGGCTGTCGCGCAGCGCGGTCAGCGAGGTCACCATCGCGTTCAGGTCGTCCGGGGCATTCGAGCCGTCGGCGGCCCAGACCAGCAGGTCGCGGCCCGAGCCCATGTCGTTGACCATATTGGTCAGGTAGCCTTCGTTCTTCGACATGCGCTGGCTGACCGCGGCGATGTTGTCGCGGTACTGGTCGATGGCAGCTTCTTCGCGCTTCAGGCGCGAGATGCGCACGCTGTCGACCGGGTCGTCGGACGGCAGCTGGATGCGGTTGCCGTTGGCCATCTGCTCGGTCAGCTCGGTGATGCGGGTCTGGTTCTTCTGCAGCGATGCATTCATCATCGCCTGGTATTGCGCGGTTGCGATACGCATGATCTTCTTCCTTTAGCCCATCATCGCCAGGGTGGCGTCGAACAGCGCGTTCGCGACCGACATCACCTTCATGTTGGCCTGGTACATGTTCTGGTATTCGACCAGGTTCACCGCTTCTTCGTCCTGATTGACGCCGCTGGTCGACTGCCAGTCCGCCTCGGCCTGCTGGCGCATGGTCTGGAAGGTGTCGAGCGCGCCCTTGTTCTGCTGGCTGTCGACCGCCAGCTTGCCGACCAGCTGGGTGTCGGCGTCGCTCAGCAGCACCGAACCGAGGCCGGTGAGGGTGAGGGTCTGGTTCTTGATGTCGGCCAGCTTCTGCAGGTTGCCGGTGTCGCCGGGCGTGCCGTCGCCGGAGAAGGCCAGGTCGGCGGTCTGGAAGCCGCTCGCCACCTGCAGCATGTTCGAGGTGCTGCCTGGGGTGTAGACGAACAGCGGCTTGCCCGGGTTGCCGTCCATGGTCTTGCCGAGCGCGAGCTGGGCGTTGACCTTGTCGGCGATCTGCTTGGCCATCTCGGCCACGTTGTTCTGCATCGGCAGCAGCACGTCCTTCTCGTAGGCCGAGAGGCCGCCCAACTGGCCGCCGGCGCGGGTCACGTCGAGGTCGAAGGTAGTGCCGGCGAAGGTCAGGCTGAAGGCCTGGTCGGCGCCGCCGCTGACCGACAGCTTGCCGGCCACGCCGCCCAGCACCAGCGATTGGCCGCTCTTCAGCGAGACGTTGCGGGTGCCGTCCGGCTGGTCGCTGACTTCGAGCGCCATCTGGCTGGCCAGGCTGTCGATCGCCTGGTCGCGCTGGTCGATCAGCGAAGAGGCGTTGCTGCCGGTGGCGTTGGCGTTGGCGATGCGGGCGTTCAGCGTGGCGATCGCGGCGATCGAGGTGTTGGCCGAGTCGACGATCGCGGTGCGCTGCTGGCGCACCGACTGCAGCTGAGAGTTGTAGACGTTGTTCAGGCTATTGAAGCGCTGGGACAGCAGGCCGGCCGCGGTCACGACCTGCTGGCGCAGCGGGGTCGAGGTCGGGTCGACGCCGGCCACCGCGTTCAGGGCCGCGAAGAATTTGTCGATGCCGCCGGAGAGGTTGGCGTCGTCGTTGCCCATGACCGTCTCGAGCTGGGTCATGTAGGGCTGGGTCTGGGAATGCTGGCCCAGGTCGGACGCGGTGCGCCACAGCTGCTGGGTCTTGTAGTTGTCCGAGAAGCGCAGCAGCGAGCTGATGCGCACGCCATTGCCGGCCTGGGTCGAGCCGGCCGCCGGCGCGACGGCGCTCAGCAGCGCGGCCTGGCGGGTGTAGCCCTTGGTCTGCAGGTTGGCGATGTTCTGGCTGCTCGAGGAGAGTGCCAGCTGGGAGGCCAGGGCGCCGGACAGTGCGTTGTTCAGGATGCTCATGGTGCGCGTCTTTATGTGCGGGATCAATAACTACAGGCGACCGTAAATCAGCCTTTATTAAGTCCTTGCGGCAACAATTGTTTGAGAATCGCGTCCGCCACGCCAAAAGCGCGCTGGCCCGCCATGTGGCCGGACAGCAGCTTGTCGGCCATGTCCAGCATGTCGCTGTTGACCGGGTCCTTGGTCGGGCTGTCTTCGGGCGCCAGGGTCTTCGCGCTTTCGCGCATCTGGTGCAGCATGTTCTGGATGAAGAAGCTTTCGAATTCGACCGCGGCCTTGGTCGCCTGCTTGACGTAAGCAGGATCCGGCTTGTCGGCGGCGGGCGCCACTTTTGCCAGGTCGGCGTCGGCGGCTTGCGCCTGTGCGTTCAGCGGGTTCAGTTTGTCGAGCATGATCAGATCACCACCAGTTCGCCTTCGATCGCGCCGGCCTGGTCCAGCGCCTGCAGAATCGACATGATGTCGTCGGGGGACGCGCCCAGGCTGTTGACCACGTCGATGATGGTCTGCAGCTTGGCGCCGGCCGGCCAGTGGAACATCTGGCCCGAGCCCTGGTCGACGGAGACTTTCGATTGCGGCGTGACCTGGGTCTGGCCCTTCGAGAAGGGGCCGGGCTGGCTGACCGCCGAGCTTTCCGAGATCACGACCTTGAGCGAGCCGTGGGTCACGGCGGCCGACTTCACGCGCAGGCCGTCGGAGATCACCACGGTGCCGGTGCGCGAGTTGAACACGACCTTCGGCGTTTCGATGCCGGCTTCGATCGGCATGTTTTCCAGCTTGGCGACGAAGGCCACGCGCTCGGTCGGATTGACGGGAGCAACCACTTCGACGCTGGTGCCGTCGGCGGTGGTGGCTACCTGGCCGAAGCGGCGGTTGATGGCGTCGACGACGTTGGTGGCGGTGTCGAAATTCGGGTGACGCAGGCGCAGCACGATCTGCTGGCGGGTGGCGAAATCGGTCGGGATCTCGCGCTCGATCATGGCGCCGTTCGGGATGCGGCCGCCGGTCGGGGTGTTCACCGTCACCGAGGAGCCGCTCTTGCCGGAGGCCGACAGGCCGCCGACCACCAGGTTGCCCTGGGCCAGTGCGTAGACTTCGTTGTCGGCCGCGCGCAGCTGGGTCAGCAGCAGAGTGCCGCCGCGCAGGCTTTTCGCATCGCCCAGCGAGGACACGGTGACGTCGATCGCCTGGCCGCGGCGGTAACCCGGCGGGAACACGGCCGACACCATCACGGCGGCGACGTTCTTGTTCTTCGCATCCTGGCCTTCCGGCAGCTTGACGCCGAACTGCTTGAGCATGTTGACGACCGACTGGCTCGAATACTTCACCTGGGTCGAGTCGCCGCTGCCGTTCAGGCCGACCACCAGGCCGTAGCCCACCAGCGGGTTCTCGCGCACGCCTTCGACGCTGGCCAAGTTGCGCAGCGGCTGCACGCGGGTCTGCGGCATGGCGGCTGCTGCTGCGGCTGCCGGGCGCGCCACGGACGCGGCAGGCGCGGCCAGCGCGGGCAGGGCAAGCGCTGCCGCCAGCAGCGCGGAAGCGATACGGAAAATCGAACCTGTTGCGGAAATTCGAATCATGTTAAGCCTTAGAAGGGCATCAGCGGACCGGTGAAGAACCGGGTCAGCCAGCCGGGCTGGTTGGCATCGGCCAGCGAACCCTGGCCGGAGTAGGCGATGCGGGCGTTGGCCACGCGCAGCGAGGACACCTGGTTGTCGTTGTCGATGTCGGCGGCGCGCAGGTAGCCGGCCAGGCGCAGGAATTCCTCGCCCTGGTTCAGCTGCAGGCGCTTTTCGCCGGCCACGCGCAGGAGGCCGTTCGGCAGCACTTCCTGCACGATCACGGTGACGGCGCCGGTCAGCGCGTTCTGCTGGGTGCTGGTGGCGTCACCCTGGAAACCGCGGTCGGCGTTGATGCCGACGCCGGTGCGGCCGAAGCTCTTGCCGAGGGCCTTGAGCGGATCGACCGTGACGTCCGAGGTCTTCGAGAAGCTGGTGCCGGCCTTCTTGCTGGCCTGGGTGGTTTCCTGCAGCAGGACGGTGACGACGTCGCCGACGCGGAAGGCGCGCGCGTCCGAGGTCAGCGACACGGTGTCGGCCGAGAACACGCCGCCGGAGACGCCGGCGCGGGCCGCCGACGCCTTCGGCAGGGCCAGCGCTTCGTCGACCGGCTTCGGGTTGTTCAGCGGGACTTTCGAGGCGCAGCCCGCGAGCAGTAGTGCAAATGCGGCGACTGCCGCGGTGGTCAAGCGGATCATGTTCAACTTAATGGTTAGCGCGATGCGGAAGCCAGGTACTGCAGCATATTGTCGGCGGCCGACAGCACCTTGGTGTTCATCTCGTAGGTGCGCTGGGCGGCGATCATGTCGACCATCTCTTCGACGACCTGCACGTTCGAGCCTTCCAGTGCGCCCTGTTTCAGGGTGCCGAAGCCGCCGGTGCCGGGCTGGCCCTGGTTCGGGTTGCCGCTGGCGGTGGTTTCCTGGAACAGGTTCTCGCCGAGTGCCAGCATGCCGGCCGGGTTGACGAAGGTGGTCAGCGTCAGCTGGCCGAGTTCCTGCGGCGCGGTCTGGCCCGGCATGGTCGCGCTGACCATGCCGTTGGCGCCGATCGTCAGGCCGGTGGCGGTGTTCGGCACCGTGATCTGCGGCACCAGGGGCAGGCCCTGGGCGTTGGTCAGCACGCCGTTGGCGTCGACCTGCAGCTGGCCGGCGCGGGTGTAGGCCGGCTGGCCATCCGGACGGCGCACTTCCAGGAAGCCGTTGCCGGAGATCGCCACGTCGAGCGACTGGCCGGTGGTCTGGATGCTGCCGTTGGTGAAGACCTTCTGGGTGCCGACGATGTGCGTACCGTTGCCGAGCTGGACGCCGTTCGAGACGGTGTTGTCCGCGGTCTGGGCGCCCGGCTGCTTGTCGACCTGGTAGAACAGGTCTTCGAAGACCACGCGGTCGCGCTTGAAGCCGACGGTGTTCACGTTCGCCAGGTTGTTGGCGATGGCCTGCAGTTTTGCGTCCTGGGCCTGCACACCGGTCTTGCTGATCCACATTGCTGGATTCATGGTCTACTCCTTTGTATTTTTAAGCGCCAATGAGGCGGTTGCCCGCTTCATTCATGCTGTCGCTGGCCTTGAACAGGCGCATCTGGATTTCGAAACTGCGGTTCAGGCTCATGGTCGCAACCATTTCCTCGACCGCCGACACGTTGCTGCCTTCGAGGGCGCGCGGCTTGACCTTGACCGCCGGGTCGGCCGCCAGGTTGGCGCCGTCGCGGGTGACGATCAGGCCGGCCTCGTTCTTGGTCAGCTCCGCGCCTTCGGCGTTCACGAGCTTCAGCTTGTCGACCACCTGCATCTGGGTCGCGCCTTCGGTCAGCACCGAGATGGTGCCGTCGGTGCCGATCTCCACCGCGGTGTGCGGCGGCAGGGTGATCGGGCCGCCTTCGCCGAGCAGCGCGCGGCCGCGCACCGACAGCGCACCCTCGGCGTCGACCTCGATCTCGCCCGAGCGGGTATAGGCTTCGTTGTCGCCGTACTGCACGGCCAGATAACCCTGGCCGCCGATGGCGACATCCAGCGGACGCCCGGTTTCGCGCACGCTGCCGGCGCGGGTCGAGACGGTGTCGGCCTGCATGGTCGACAGGTGACGGTCATCGTAGCCGAAGCCGGCCAGTTCCTTGTTGCCGGCCACTTCCATGCTCGCGCGGAAGCCCGAGGTGTCCATGTTCGCCAGGTTGTTGGCGTGGACCTGCTGCGATCGCAGCAGGCGCTCGGCGCCGGAGACTGCCGTGAAGATCAGCTTGTCCATGAATTACAGCGCCTGCATCAGCGATTGCATCATCTGGCTCTCGGTGGTCAGCACCTTCGAGTTGGCCTGGTAGTTGCGCTGCGAGGTCATCAGGCCGACCAGTTCCGAGGTGATGTCGACGTTCGAGCCTTCCAGCGCGCCGGTGGTCAGTTTGCCCGACAGGCCCACGCCCGGGGTGTTGTACAGGGCGGCGCCGGAATCGGCGTTGGCGGTCCAGCTGGTGTCGCTGATGGACTGCAGCGCGCCTTCGTTGGCGAAGGTGGCGATGGCCAGGGTGCCGACCACCTGCGACTGGTCGTTGCTGTACTTGGCCACCAGCGAGCCGTCCGATGCCAGTTCGACGCCGACGAAGGCGCCCGAGGCATAACCGTCGCTGCGGTTGGTGGTGGTGGTGGCTTCGCCGGCGAAGCGGGTGGTGCCGGTGTAGTCGATGGTGACGCTGCCGGCGGCTGCGCCGCCGGTCGCCGGAATCGCCAGGTTCGCGCTGGTGGCGCCGCTCAGCTTGCCGTCGTTGCCGAAGGTGAGGGTGGTGCTCGGCGTTGCCGACGGCGTGGCGCCGTCGAGCGAGTAGAAGACGTCGACGTTGTTCGCGTCCTTCTTGACGAAGTACTGCGACACGGTGTGCTGGGTGCCGAGCGAGTCGAACACCACCGACTGCTTGACCATGTTGTAGGTGCTCGACTTGGTCGCGTCGAAGGCGGTGGCCGGCTTGGTCCAGTCGGCCGACAGGTTGCCGACGTAGTCGATGCCGGTGGTGGCAACGGCCGGGATCTGGCCGGTCGGTACCTGGATGTCGCCCATCGCGCCCAGTGCGCCGCCGTTGGCCGGGCCGTAGCCCTGGACCTTCTTGCCGTTGCTGTCGACCAGATAGCCCTTGGTGTCGGTCGAGAAGATGCCGACGCGGGAATAGGTCATGCCGCCCTGCGGGTCGCGGCTGACGAAGAAGCCGCGGCCGTCGATGGCGGCGTCGAGGCCGCGGCCGGTGGTCTGGGTCGAGCCGTTCTGGCCGATGGTCTGGGTCAGCGAGCCGACCGTCACGCCGTTCGCCTGGGTGCCGGCATAGACCGACGCGAAGTTCGCGCGGCTGCTCTTGAAGCCGTAGGTGGCGGCGTTGGCGATGTTGTTGGAGGTCGTGTTCAGCGATTCGTTGATGGCCTGGATGCCGGAGAGTGCGATGTCGAAGCTCATGTCGATTCCTTGTTCTTTAAGATTCGGTTTTACCGTTGAAGCCGGTGATGGACGAGGGGTTGACCTCGCCGATGTTCGCCACCTGCAGCACCACGCCGCCGTTCGCGACGCGCACGCTGTTCAGGCGTGCGGCGACTTCGATCTGCGGGGAGGTGCCGTCCGACGGCTTGGCCTGGATCGCATAGGTTCCCGGAGGCAGGCCAAGGGCATCCGGATCGATCGTGAAGCTTTGCGAACCGGAGCCGTGGGCGCCCAATTCGATCGTGTGCTGCTGGCCATCCTGGCCGGTCAGTACCAGCGAGGTGGCGCTGCTGGCGCCGTTCAGCTGGATACTGCCGCGGACCGTGCCGCCATCCAGCTTGAGGGTATTGGTGGCCACCGTGACTTCCGAGCCGACCTGGCTGCCCATGGCCAGCGTCTGCATGCTCTGCAGGATGCTGGCGTTGGCGCTGGTCATCTGCGACAGGTTCTGCAGCGACTCGGTCTGGGACAGCTGCGACAGCTGGTTGACGTAGGTGGTCGGGTCCTGCGGCGCCAGCGGATCCTGGTTCTGGATCTGCGCGACCAGCAGCTTGGTGAACATGTCGCGGTTCTCGTTCGTGGTCGCCTGGGTCGCCACCTTGTCGGTCGCCTGGGCGCTGGCGGTGTTGAACTGGCTGTTGGTGGTGGAGGTGGTCGTGACCATCAGCCTTCTCCCAGCTTCAGCAGCGACTGCTGCATGCCCTTGATGCGGCCCAGCACTTCGACGTTGGTCTCGAAGGCACGCGATGCCGACATCATGTCGGCCATCTCGGCGACTTCGTTGACGTTGGTGTAATAGACCATGCCTTCGGCGTCGGCCTTGGGGTTGTCCGGCTCGTGCACGCGGCGCAGCGGCTCGGCGCTTTGCACCACGTCCAGCACGCGCACGCCGCCGCCGGCGGCATTGTCCATCACGGCCGCGAACACCGGCTTGCGGGCGCGGTAGGCTTCGGCTTCCGAGCCGGCCGAGACGTCGGCATTGGCCAGGTTGCTGGCGATCGTGTTGAGGCGCACCGATTGCGCCGCCATCGCCGAACCGGCGATCTGGGAGATGTCTTTAAAGCCCATGCTTATTGTCCATTGATGGCCTTGGCGAGGCCGCGCAGCTGCATGTTGATGAAGGTAAGGCTGGTATTGAAATCCGAGGCGTTCTGCGAGAACGCGGCCTGCTCGACGCCGATTTCGACGGTGTTGCCGTCGGCGCTGGGGTGGTAGGGCACGCGGTAGAGCGGCGAATCTTCGCTCAGGCTCAGCTGGCCGTTGTCGGCATCCTGGCGTTCCTGCAGCATGGCGCCGAAATCGAGGTCGCGCGCGGTGAAGCCTGGCGTGCTCTCGTTCGCGATGTTGGCGGCCAACACCTTGGTGCGCTCGGCGCGCAACTCGAGCGCGTCGGCATGCACCCCGAGCGCGTCCTTGAAGTTAATTGTCATGTGCAGAAACCTCCGTGATGGAAAATCAGTGTGATTGGTTAGAATCAGGTTTTTTCGCTGACGCTATTCTCTAATGATTGCTTTCTGTAAGGCAACCCTTGTTGCTTCGACATTTGCGCTATTTTGTGTGCCGGCGCAAGCCGCGGCCTTATCGATTCCCTTGCAAATCGAACAAGCCGCACGCGCCGAGCTCGACCGGCAGCTGGCTGCCGCCGGCTTGACCGAACCGCAATTCGAAGTCGCCGTCGTTGCCGCTCGCGCCGCGCCGCCGTGTTCGCAAAGCGTGTCCATCGAGCCCCTCGATACCCGTTCTCCCCAGCGGATGCGCTTCCTGGCGCGCTGTAATGACACGCCCGGGTGGAGGTACGAGTACATCGTCCGGGCCCGCGTGACGGCCATGGTGGCGATCGCTGCGGCGCCGGTGGCGGCCAACGAAGCCTTGACGGATGCACAAGTCACAATCGAGCGCCGTGATATTTCCAACATTGCCGATCCGATCAGTTCGCCTGAAGAAGCTGTCGGACAAATGTCACGCCGCATGTTGCGTCCAGGAGACATTTTGCGCAGCGGGCAGCTCAGCAGCCCGGTTCTGGTCAAGCGCGGCGATGCAGTACTCATGATTGCGCGGCGCGAAGGAATCGAAGTCAGCACGGCCGGCGAGGCGCTGGACGCCGGCGCGCGCGGCGCCGTGGTCCGGGTGCGCAACGCCGGCAGCGGGCAGGTCGTGCGCATGCGTGTGTCCGGGCAGGGGACTGTCGAGCCCATCGACAACGGGCTCAGCCACTGATTCCTTGCAGTCTTCCGGCCAGGCGCGACAGCTTGGCCGCATAGGCCGGGTCGGTCGCGTAGCCACCCTTGGCCAGCCCGGAGGCGAAGGCATGGGCGTCGCTGCCGGTGCCCAGGGCGCCGCGGAAGCGCGGGTTATCGATCAGCATCTGCGCATAGTCGCGGAAGGCGCTGGCCTGGTCCGGATAGGCACGGAAGCGCGCACTCGTCTTGAGCGCCGCGCCGCCGACGTATTCGGTGGTGGCGGATTCGGCAACGTCGCCGGACCAGCTCTTGCCGGCCTTGATGCCAAACAGGTTATGCGTCGAGCTGCCGTCGGCATTCTTCAGCGGGCGCTGGCCCCAGCCCGATTCCAGCGCGGCGTGGGCCGACACCAGTTCCGGCGCCACGCCCAGCTTGTCGGCCGCTTCCTTGGCCCACGGGGCGATGCTTTCCAGGAAAGCCTGCTGGTCGGGCGATTTATTGTCGTCGCCATCGCCGACGATGGCGTTGGCGGCCTGGCTGGCGCGCGCCTGCCACATGCTGCCTTCGGGGCTCAGGGCGGCGCTGCCGCCGGCGCTGAAGGCGTCGCCGCCGCCGTTCTGGATGAAGGACGATACCTCTTCCTGCACCGAACCGAATACGCCGCCAAAGCCGCTGCCGCCGCCGATGCCGGCGGTGGGGCGGGTCGGGGCGGTGGGCGCCGTCGCCGGGGTGAACGCGGTGTTGAGGTCAGCGTGGCGCATACAGCTGGTCCTCGCCGTGCAGCACGCGCTGCATCACGGTGTATTGGTCGGCCATCAGATTGCCGTTGCGGGCGGTGGCCTCTTTGCAGTCGCGCACCAGCTGTTCCAGGCGCGCCCAGTCGGCGCTGGCGCTGCTGCGCTGGGCGGTGGGGAGACCGTTCAGCAGCATGTTCATGCCGGCGCCGGCGCCGTACAGGGCGCGCACCAGCTGCACGCGCTGCTGGCGGCGCTGTTCCATGCCGTCCAGCTGGGGCATGAGTTCTTCGGCAAGGCTGCTCAATTCGGCGGCGCGGTGGCGCAGCGCGGCCTGGAACTGGCGCTCCAGCAGTGCGCGGATGTCGGTGCAGGCTTGCAGGTCGGCCTGGATGCCGTCCAGCAGGCGGCTCACGGCCTGGTCGCGGGTCAGACGGCTCATGCTCAGCCCTGGCTGCCGTGGAAGCGCTGGATCAGGCCCGCCAGGCGGCCGGCGTCGAACGGCAGCTCGCCCTTCTGCAGGGCGTCGCGCAGCTCGGCGACCTTGGCGGCGTCGAAGTCGGGCAGGGCTTTCAGCGCGCTTTGCGCCGGCTGCAGCACCGCCGATTCGAGGGCTTCGTTGGGGCGGTCCGGCGTACCGGCGGACGGCGCGACGGCCGGCGCGGCCGCGGGGCCGCCGGCTTGCGGCGTGATCGTGATGGAAGGAGTGGAGGCGCCAGTGATTTTCATGCGGGATCCTCGGGATTTGGATTGAATCGTCATGGTTTTTTCGGCAGTTGGCTGCGCAGTTCCTTGAGCGCGTCCTCGCCCGGCTTGGTGATCGACACGTCCTTGCGCAGCTCTTCGGTCTGGGCGGGCGTGCCGAACATCGCGGTGATGGCGGCGGCCTGTTTGGTAGTCAGGATCAGCAATTCGATACGGCGATTGACGGCGGCGTCGGGTTTGGCGGCGTCGACCGGGGCACGGTCGGCCATGCCGACCACCTGCAGGACGCTTTCCTTGTGCATGCCGCCGATCAGGAGCTGGGAGCGCGCAGCCAGCGCGCGGTGAGCCGACAGGCTCCAGTTGGAGTAGCTGTTCGGGTCCTTGCTAGTGTACTGCAAGGCGTCCGTATGACCTACGATCAGCATCTGATTTTCCATTTTTTCGAACAGCGGCGCCATTGCGCGCAACAGTTTTGAAAAACGGTCAACGGGAATCGGGCTGCCGCGCACGAACATGCCCTGGCGGTCGGTATCGTGCAGCATCACGCGCAGGCCTTCCGGCGTGATCACGGTGGCAAGGTTCGATGCCAGGCCGGCATCGGCGCTCATCTGCTGCAGCGAATGGGCCAGCGCCGCCAGCTCGGACGGCGATTCGTACTTGGTGCGGACCGTGTCGACGCTGGACTTGCCGCCGCCGTTGGGACCTTGCGCGCCGCCGTTCGCCCGCGGCAGTTGGAAGCGTTCGATCAGGCTGCCGCTCGGGTTGCCGGCGATTTCGGGCTTGCCGCCGCTGCCTTCGATCAGGCCGGCGGCGGTATTGTCGCGCACGATGTTCTTCAGCGCCGACGACTCGCGCGCCGCGATGAGCCACAGCACCAGGAACAGCGCCATCAGCGCCATGCAGAAGTCGGCGAACGCGACTTTCCAGGCGCCGCCGTGCTCGTCGTCGTGGTGCTTGCCGCCGCCACGCTTGACGATGGTTTCGCCGTGGTGCTTGTCGCCCTTTTTTTCTGCTTGCATTCTGGTGCTTCCTGCTTATGCGCGCTTCTTGGCGGCGCTGGCGTCTTCGCCGTCGGCCATCGCGTTGATCCAGGCTTCCAGCTGGGCGAAGCTCGGCTTGGTGTTCAGCTGGATCAGGCGGCGCCCGGCGTCGATCGCCAGCAGCGGCGGCTTGCCGGCCACGTGGGTGACCAGCACGACCTTCACGGTCTCCATGGTCGAGGCTTCGGAATTGACCAGCTGCTTCATCATCCCGGAGATCGGATCCAGCACGCCGTAGCAGAAGAAGATACCGATGAAGGTGCCGACCATCGCGGCGCCGATGTGTTCCGCGATCTCGGCGGTGTCGGCGCCTTCGCCGACCGAGTTCATGGTGATGACGATGCCCAGCACCGCGGCCAGGATGCCGAAGCCCGGCATCGCCTCGGCCACCTTGTGCAGCGATTTCGACGGCTGGGTCAGTTCTTCGTGGATGGCGTCGAGCTCCTGTTCGAGCACGCCTTCCAGTTCGTGGGCGTTGATCTTACCCATCGCCATCAGGCGGAAGTTGTCGACGATGAAAGCCAGCAGCTTGGGCTCTTCCAGGATCAGCGGATAGCGCTGGAACATCGGGCTTTCCTTGGGCGCCTCGACGTGGGCGTCGAGCGCCTTCAGGCCGCCGGCGGCGGTCTGCAGCAGTTCGTACATCAGCAGCAGCAGCTGGCGCTGGAACTCGGAGTCGTGCTTGTGCTTGCCGACGATCTTCTTCATCTGGCCCAGCATTTCGACCAGCACGTGCTTCGGGTTGGCCAGCACGATGGCGCCGAGGGCGGCGCCGCAGATGACGATCAGTTCGTTGGGCTGCCAGATGGCGAGGGCGGTACCGCCCATCATCATGTAGCCGCCGAACACGGCGCCCAGCACGATCAGGATGCCAAGGATTTGCATTTGTAATACCTTTCTAGTCGGGTCGTTCAGGCCTGTGCCAGCGCCGCCTTCATCTTGGCCAGCGCGCTCTTGTTGAGCTGGCAGACGCGGGCGTCGGACAGGTCGAGCACGGCAGCGATTTCCTTGTAGCTGAGCTCGAATTCATAAATCATCTGGATCACGCGCTGCTCGCGTTCGGACAGCGCGCCCAGCGCCTGCTCCAGGCTGCGGCGCACCATGAACTGTTCTTCCGGGCCGGGCGCGTTGTGGGCGCGGTCGGTCGCTTCCTGCAGCACGTCGTCGAAGCTGAGCAGCTCCTCGGCGACGTCGTCCAGCAGGAACTGGCGCCATTCTTCCTGGTCGATGCCGAGCGCCTCCGCGGCTTCCTTGTCGTTCGGCTCGCGGCCCAGCTTGCGGGTGAGGGCGCGCACGGCGTCGCGCATCTTGTGGCTGTCCTGGCGCACCGCGCGCGGACGCCAGTCCTGGCGGCGCAGTTCGTCGAGGATGGCGCCGCGCACGCGCAAGGACGCATAGCTGGCGAAGCCGGTGTCGGGCGTGCCGTAGCGGCGCAGCGCTTCCAGCAGGCCCATCAGCCCGATCTGCTCCATGTCCTCGCGGCCCATCGCACCCGAGACCTGCGAGTTGAGCTGGCGCGCGATGCGCTTGACCAGCGGCGCATAGGCGACCAGGTGGCGCTGCTCGTCCTTGGCGCTCATCGCCGCGTGGATGGCGGCGCCGGCGTATTCGGTACTGGCGTAGCTGTCGGCGTAGTCGGTCATGTAACCCACGTTATCCCCTGCGTTTCGCAACCCATTATTCGATGATCAGCTTGCCGATCATGACTTCCGCGAACGGCTTTTCCGCATGCGTGCGCTCATACTCGGCATTGAAGGAGTGGTTCAGCTGCTCGGCGTACTTCTCGACGGTCATGGTCGAGGCCTGCTCCATCGTGTAGCTCGACAGCGTGCGCACGGCCAGGCTGCGCAGCAGCGGCAGGTTTTCCTTGGTTTCCTTTTCCTTGGCCGGCTCGGTGGCCAGCACCAGGTCGGTCGACAGGTAATGGCTCTCGTTTTCGTTCGGGCCGCGGCGCAGCATCACGATCACCTTGTCGAGGGTGACGTACTTGACCGGCTTGGCTTCCTTCTTCTCGGCCTCTTTCTTTTCCGTGCCCGCGGCGGCGGCCGGCTTGGGCATGAACCACCAGACGGCGCCCCCGGCGCCGGCGGCAGCGATGATCACGGCGCCTGCGATGGCGATGATTTTTTTCATTTTGCTCATGGTTGGTTAAGCCTGGTCGCGTCCACCAAGGGAGAACGCGGATCCATTGTTGCCTGCCTCGGCCAGTGCGCGGCCGGGCTGGTTCTCTTCCTGTTCGCGGTCCTGCTGGCGGCCGCGGCCCTGTTGCGGATCGCCGAAGGGCGCCGCGCCGTTCTTCGGCGTCGGCGTCACCGTCACGGCGACCTCGGTGAACTGGCGCTGCGACAGGTCGCTGCGCAGGTTGTCGCTGACGGTCTGCAGCTGGCGCAGCACCTCGCTGTTGGATGCCGAGATGTTCACTTCCAGCGAACCGGCGCTGTGGCGGATCGCGATGTCGATGCGGCCCAGCTGCGGCGGCTCGAGGCGGATCACGGCCTGCTCGATGCCCTTGCCGACCTGGAGGTGCATGCGCTCGCCGAGGGCTTCCTGCAGGCTCTGACGCCAGGCGGTCGGCGGGCCGGCCAGCTTGACGGTGTCGGCGGCCGGCGCGCCCGTCGACGGCTGGCTTGCGGCGGCGCCGGCGATCGCGGCGGCCGATGCGGCATTGCCGTTGCCATTGCTGTTGGCAGCATGCTCGCCGCCGTCCTGGGCGCCGCTGTTGGCGCCGGCGTCAGCCTGCGCGTGGGCGGCGATGCGGATCGCGGGCGCGGCGTCGGCCGGGACCGCGGCCGGACGTGCGCTCGGGGCGGCGCCGCTGTCCGGCGCCTGGGGCAGGCCCAGGCCACGGTCGGTCGTCGCAGCGCGGCGGCCGGCGTCGTCGCCTGCGATGGCTTGCGTGGCGGCGGCCGGCGCCTCGCCATTCGATTGCACGGCGGTGGGCTGCGCGGCCTGCACGGCCTGTGCCACCTGCATCGGGGTCAGGGGCATCAGCGGCATCGCCATCGCGGCCAGCAGCGCGCCGTCCTGGGGCTGGGCGGCAGTGCTTTCTTCGCCCGTGCCATCCTTGGCGGCGTCGGCGTCGGCGTCAGGCGTCTTTGCAGCGTCCTGGACGGCGCCATCCACCGGCAGGCCGGCCTTGGCCGCCAGCACGGCGGCCTGGGCCTGGTTGCCGAGCCAGGCGGCAAAGGGCTGGGCAGGATTGCCCGCTTCCGCGCCGGCCGGGGCACCCGTCTGGGCAGCATTCGGCTGCGCGGCTGCGCCTTGCGCGTCCGCGGCCTGGACCGGCTGGGGCGCGTCGGCGCTCTTTGCCGCAGCGGCAGCGGATTGGGTCACGGTATTCATCATCATCTTCATGCTTCCTGCATCGCGTAGGCGATCCAGCCATCCTTGTTGTCGCGCATGTCGTCCATGCGGGTCTTCAGCGCATCGGCCGCGGCGGCGACCGCATCGGCGGCGTGGTCGTGGGCTTCGCGCAAGCGCTGCAGTGCGCTGCGTTCGGCGCTGCTCAGCGTGCCGCCGGCGGCCAGCGCGTCGAGCTGCGGCGCCAGCGCGCGCGTCATCTGCGCCAGCTGTTCCCATGCGGCGCCGTCGGCGGCGCTGCGCAGCGAGTCGGCGACCCGGAGGATGGCGGCCGACTTATCCATTGCGCGCCTGCACGCCGGCCCAGCCCTGGCGAATGGTGGTCATGATCTTCACGACTTCGTCGACCATCTTCGGATCCTGCTTGACGCCGGCCGCGTTCAGGTGCGTGGCGCAGAACTCGTACAGGTTGGCGAGGTTCGACACCACCTGGCCGCCGCTGTCGAAATCGAGGGAGCTGGAGAGGCCGTTGATGATGTCGACGCACTTGTTGATGCTCGCGGCGCGGGCTTCGTAGCGCTTGCCGACGATGTGGGCGCGGGCGCGGGCCAGCTCTTCGAGCAGGCCGTCGGTCAGGAGCAGCACCAGCTCGATCGGCGAGGCGCGCGAGGTCTGCGCATCCAGGTTGGTCGCGTGGTAGCTGCTGTAGGCTTCTTGATAGGACATCGGAATACCTCTTAATTGGACTTGTCGCTGCTGAAGATCGCGTCGAACATCGACACATTGCTGTTCATGGTCGACTGCAGCGTCTGCAGCTGGGTGAATTGTTTCAGGTAGTTGTTGTAGGCAGAGTCGAACTGCGCGTCCAGGTCGGTCTGGCGCTTGCTCAGCGTCGACTGCAGCTTGGTGACGGCCTCGTTGCGCTGCTTGATCTGGCCGGTGGCGCTGTTGCTCCACAGGTTCAGATAGGTATTCATCGAACCGGCGATGCCCTTCGGCGCACTCGAGCTGGCCGAGCCGATCAGATCGTCGAGGCCGTTCGGATTGGCGCTCAGCTGCTTGTTCAGGCGCGTCGAGTCCAGGCTCAGCGTGCCGTCGCGGGTGGCGACGATGCCGTAGCTGGCCAGCGAGGAAGCGCCGGTGGAGCGCACCATGCTCACCAGGCGGCTCTGCAGGGCCTTGATGCCGGCGTCGTGCGCGAACGCGCCCGCGGCCTGGCTCTTGCCCGGATCGCCGGCGTCGACCAGAGTGTCGATCGCGCTTTTCAGCTTGTTGTAGGCGTCGACGAAGGCCTGCACGTTGGACACCGTGCCGTTGGTATCGCCGGCCACCTTCAGCGTGATGTCGTTCTCGGTGGCCGCCTGGGCGCGCGTGAAGGTCATCGACACGCCGTCGATGTTGGTGAAGGTATTCGAGGACTGCTTGATCGCGGTGCCGCTGGCCTGGCCACCCAGCTTGACGATCGCGTCCTGCGCCGTCGCGATGGTGCTGCGCACGCCGAGGCCGGACTTGAGCGCGCCATCGGTCACGCCGGAAGCGTCCAGCGACACGGTGTTGGCCACGCCGGTGTTCTTCGAGGTCAGGACCAGGCGCGTTTCGGTGCCGATGGTGACCACGCCGGCCGAGACCAGGCCGTTGTTCCCGCTCGAGCGGTTGATCGCGGCCGCCACTTCGCGGATGCTCAGCGCGCCGTCCTTGTCGGTGTCGGCGCTCGCGGCCGACAGATCGACGTTGAAGCTGGAGGTAGTGGTGCCCGCGACTTCGTCGGCCAGCTTGACGGTCAGG
This sequence comes from Telluria sp. GW821-FHT07G12, assembly GCF_059418525.1. NCBI lineage: Bacteria > Pseudomonadati > Pseudomonadota > Betaproteobacteria > Burkholderiales > Oxalobacteraceae > Telluria > Telluria sp. GW821-FHT07G12. The sequence continues at coordinate 528,056 of NZ_JBWKQA010000003.1, forward strand.
GTGCCGCCGGCGGTGCGGCCGTCCGAAAGATTGTTGTACGAGACCTGGCTGGAGGTGGCCAGCTGCTGCACGAACAGGCTGTAGCTGCCGCTCGGCGCGCCGGCCTTGGCGGTGGCGGTGCCGATGCCGGTATCGGACAGGGTCGCGGTCTGCGCCAGCACCGATTTACCGAGGCCGGTCAGGGAGCTCAGGCTGGACTGGAAGGCGGAGATCGCCGAACCCAGTTTCGACAGGCCGGTCGAGGTGGTGCCGGCGGTCTTGGTCTGGTTGGTCAGGATTTCCTGCGCAGCAGCCGTCGTCTTCTGCGCCATCGCCTGTGCAGTGGTGGTCGGATCGTAGCTTGGGGCGTTAATGCTGGACATGCTTGCTCCTTATTGATTTGCCAGCCACGATTGCGTGGCGATGTCGTCTTCACGTTTGCGCTGGGCGAGGTCCTGCTCGCGCGCATGCGCGGCCTCGTGCTGGGCCAGCACCTTGCCGAGCAGCTCGCGCTTGGTCCAGGCCTGGGTCAGGTTGCGCTGCGAGACCGCCATATTGGCTTCGTGCAGGTGCAGGTCGGTGCGCTGGGTGTCGGCCAGCGCGAACACGGCCTGCTTGTAGTTGCCGCAGTTGGCGGCCAGCGCCGGCGACAGCTTCAGGCCGGGCTGGGCCGACGGGCCGCTGCCGACTGCGAGGTCGGTCAGGCGGCTGACGGTGGCCTGGTAGCGCGCGCGCATCGCTTCCTGTTTGGCCATGTCGGCCTGCAGGCGTTCGACTTCGGTGCTGCGCAGGCGCACCAGGGTGCCCAGGCTGTCTATGGTGTCGCTTTTGTTCTTCAGATTGCTCATGTCATCATCGCCATCAGCTGGTCGACACAGGGCGCGAAGGGCGCATCTTCCTTGGTGCCCTGGCACAGGAAGGCCTCGATATGCGGATGCAGCTTCACCGCGCGGTCGGTTTCCGGATCGGCGCCCGGCTGGTAGGCGCCGAGCGGGATCAGGTCGCGCACGCGGGCGTGTTTCGCCATCGCGGCCTTCAGCTTGCGCGCCGCCTGCGAGTGCTCCGGCGACACCACCTGGGCCATGCAGCGGCTGATCGACTGGGCGACGTCGATGGCCGGGTAGTGGCCGCGCTCGGCCAGCTCGCGGGTCAGGACGATGTGGCCGTCCAGGATCGCGCGGGCGCTGTCGACCACCGGATCCTGCTGGTCGTCGCCTTCCGCCAGCACGGTATAAATGGCGCTCATGCTGCCGTTGGGGTTCTCGCCGTTGCCGGCCGATTCGCACAGCTGCGGCAGGTTCGAGAATACCGACGGCGGGTAGCCGCGCGTGGCCGGCGGTTCGCCCAGCGACAGCGCGACTTCGCGCAGCGCCATCGCATAGCGGGTCAGCGAGTCGCACAGCAGCAGCACGTTCTGGCCGCGGTCGCGGAAGTGGGCCGCGATCGAGTGGCACATTTCGGTGGCCATCACGCGCATCAAGGGCGATTCGTCGGCCGGCGCCACCACCAGCACGGCGCGTTTCAGGCCTTCCGGACCGAGCGACTTCTCGACGAATTCGCGCACCTCGCGGTTACGTTCGCCGATCAGACCGACCACGATCACGTCGGCCACGGTCTGGCGCGTGATCAGGCCGAGCAGCACCGATTTACCGACGCCCGAACCGGCCATCAGGCCGACGCGCTGGCCCTTGCCGATGGTGAGCATCGAATTGATGGCGCGCACGCCGACGTCCAGCGCTTCTTCGACCGGCGCTTTGCGCAAGGGGTTGACCTTGGGCGGCGTGGTCGACAAGGTCTGGTCGCCGCCGAGGCGGCCCAGGCCGTCGATCGGCTCGCCGAGTCCGTTCACCATGCGTCCCATCCACGACGGGCCGATCTGGATGCTGGACTGGCCGGTGACCGGCAGCACGCGGGCGCCGGTGACCAGGCCGTCGGCCTTCTTGAAGGGCATCAGGTAGGTGATCTTGTCGCGGAAGCCGACGACCTGCGCATCGAGCCACTCGCCGTCCACCAGTTCGACGCGGCAGCGCTGGCCGGTGTGCAGGCGCACGCCGACGCTTTCGAGCAGCAGGCCCTGCACCGCGACCAGGCGCCCGGTGGGCGTGGCCACCGGCACCGCGCCGATGTCGAGCGAACGAAGGGTTTCGGCCAGTGCGGTCACGCAGCTTCCTCCTGGTCGGCGGCGGCGAGGCCTTCACGCACCTGCTCCATGCAGGCAGCAAGGCGGCCCTGGCAGCCGGCGTCGACTTCGTGGTCGCCGGCCTTGACGCGGCATTCGCCCGGTTCCAGGCGCGGGTCGGCCAGCAGGTTCCATTTCTTGGCCCGCTTCGGATCCAGTTCCTGGATGCGTTTCATTTCTTCGGGGTTCAGCATGACCTCGACGTCGTCGCGGGTCGGCGGCATGGCGGACAAGGCTTCGTCGACCAGTGCCAGCATCTGCACCGGCTGCAGTGCCAGTTCGGCGCGGATCACCTGGCGCGCGATCTTGCCGACCAGGTCCACGACTTCCTTGCGCTGGGCATTCTTGTATTCGGTCTTCAGCTTCTTCAGACCGCGCAGCATGGCGTCGACCGGCTTGGCCATTGCCTCCAGCTCGGCCAGAGCCTGCTGGCGGCCTTCCTCGATGCCGCGCGCCAGGCCTTCGGCGTGGCCGGCGTCATAGCCATCGCTGCGGCCCTGCTCGACGCCGACGTCGTAGCCGTCCTGCTGGCCCTGGCGGAAGCCGTCGGCCATCGCACCCTGCCAGTCCTCTTCCGCGGTGGACGAGGACAAGGAGGGCGCATTGCCTTCGCGGCTGGCCGCAATGAACTGCGCCAGGGGCGGGAAGTGATAAGGCCGGAACTGCTTCATTCGGCAGTCGCCTCGGCGAACAGCTGGACTTCGATTTCACCGTTGTCGGCCAGGTCCTTCACGGAAGCCATGATCTCGCGGCGGGTCTGCTCGATGCGCGACATCGGCACCGGGCCGGAACGGCGCATCAGGTCTTCGAAGCTCTGGGCCTGGCGCTTCGGCATGGCGCCAAGGATGACGTCGCGCAGCGCAGGCTCGGCGCCCTTGAGGGCGACGGCCCACTGCTCCAGCGGGATCTCGTCCAGCAGGCGCGTGATGGTCTGTTCGGTCTGTTTCGACAGGATGAAGAAGTCGTACATCGACATCTCGATCTGCGACACGACCTCCGGATCGTGGGCGCGCAGCAGCTCGACCATTTCGGCACGGTTGTTCGGCAGGCGGTTCAGGATCTCGGCCGCCTGGCGCACGCCTTCCACCGCGGCGCTCTGGGTGTCGAGCGCGGACAGGCAACGCTGCACCAGCTCTTCCAGCTCGGCCAGCAGTTCGCGGTCGATCTCTTCCAGGCGCGCCAGGTTCAGCAGCACCAGTTCGCGGCCTTCGGCCGGCAGCGCGTCGATGATCTGGCCGGCCAGCGCGGGCGGCAGGAAGGCCAGGAACACGGCCTGCATCTGCACGTGCTCGGCGGCGATGTAGTCCGCCAGCCATTTCGGCGACGCGTACTGCAGACGCGCCATCATCGGACGGATCGCATCGCCGTAGATCGTGTTCAGCACCGAGTTCGCGATCTCGCTGCCCAGCGCCAGGTCGAGCGAGCGCTTGAGGTAGCTGCGCGAGGCGCCATGCAGGCCGCTTTGCTGGCGATAGTCGTCGAAGAACTTGTGGACCGCGTTCTTGACCGCGTCGACCTTGATGCCGCTCATCCGGCTCATCACCTGGGTCAGCTCGATCAATTCCTCGCGCTCGAGGCAGCGCAGCACGGCGGCCGCCGGTTCTTCGCCGATCGACAGCAGCACGATCGCAGCCTGTTCGACCGGGGTCAGCGCCACTTCCTGCACGTCGTTATTGTTCAGATCCGCCATTTTTTTTCTGCACCCATTGTTTGACCACTTCTGCCACCCGTTCCGGCTCTTTACCTGCCAGGACCCTCAGATGGTCGACCATTACGTCCACGGCCGAACCGGCCGGTGGCAAATCATAGTTTTCCAGCAGCGGCTGGACCGTCATTGCGCCGCCCAGCGAGCCCGCGGCCGCCGGAATGGCCGCCGCCGCGTTTCCCGGCAGTGCCTGGGCATTCGGTGCGGCCAGCGCACCGGCGCCGCCGCCGGCAGCAGCGCCGCCCGGCAGCTGGGCCTGGGCCGTCGTCTTGCCGCCTTGCTGCTTGCCGCCGGTGAGCATGCGCATTAGCGGGCGCAGCACGGCGAACCAGGCGAACAGGGCGCCGACGAGCCAGGCCGCATAGCCGGTCATGTCGACCACGTTGTCGCGCTGCTCGTACCACGGCTCGGCCGGGGCCGGGGCCGGGAAGCTCAGCGAGGACACCGCCAGTACGTCGCCGCGGTTGGTGTCGATGCCCAGGCCGCCGCGCAGGATCTTGTCGATGTTGGCGATCTCGCTCGGGGTCCAGCCGGTCTTCGGCACCGAGGCCTTGGCGTTGTTCAGCACCACCGCCACCGACAGCTTCTTCAGGCGGCCACGCGAGCGCTTGATCTGGGTGATCGCACGGTCGTAGGCGTACTGGCGGGTGGTGGCGTTCTTGCGCGCGCTGCCGTCGTCGGCCTTGGCGTTGGCATCGCCGGCGGCGTTGGCTGCGGCCGGGTTGTTCGGGTCTGCCGGAGCGGCGGCCACCGGAGGACGGTTCGACAGGGTGCCGGGCACGCCCAGCGCCATGCGGTTCTTCTCCATCTCTTCGCGCATCGCTTCGCTGGTGACCTTCGGCGCTTCGCCGTACTTCTCCTGGGTCTCTTCGATCTTGTCGTTGTCGACGTCGGCGGTCACGCTGACCTTGAAGTTGTCGGCGCCGAGGACGGGACCGAGCAGCTCGTTGACGTTGTTGCGGACTTCGTCCTGGAAGCGCTTGGCGGCGGTATCGCCCTGGGCGGCGCCGTCGAAGCCGTCGGTCAGGTCGACACGCGAGGACAGGTAGTTACCGTTCTGGTCGACCAGCGAGACGCGGTTCGGCGCCAGGCTGGCGACGCTGCCCGAGACCAGGTTCACGATCGCGGCGATCTGCTCGTTCGACAGGGTGCGGCCCGGCTTGACCGCGACCACCACCGACGCCGACGACTTCTCGCCGTCGCTGGCGACGAAGGAGGTCGACTTGGCGATCGCCAGGTGCACGCGTGCCGAGGCGATCGCATCGATCGTCAGGATCGACTGCGACAGCTCGCCTTCCAGGCCGCGGCGGAAGCGCACGTCCTGCACGAATTGGGAGACCCCCAGCGGGTCGCTCTTGTCCATCAGCTCCAGGCCGGCCGGCAGCTGCGCAGTCACGCCCTTGGCGGCCAACAGCATGCGCACCTTGCCGAGCTGGGAAGAGGGGACGAGCACCTGGCCGCTGTCCGGGTGAACGCGGTAGGGCACGTGCTCGGCTTCCAGCACGGACATCATGTCGGAAGCGGCGACTTTTTCGCGTGCGCCGAAGACCGCCTTGTAGTCGGCCTGGTCTTTCCACATGAAGAGGGTGACCGCGGCGGTGATGGCAATCGCCAGCACCAGCATCGGGGTCAGGTTTTTCGACAGCGCCGGCGGCAGTGCCGGGAGGCGTTTTCCGCCGATGGCGGATTTGAGGGCAGCAATCACGGTGAGATTCTTCCTGATCAGACGGGGAGCTTGAGCAGTTCGTCGACGGCGCCCATGACCTTGTTACGGACCTGCATCAGCATCGAGAACGACAGGTTGGCCTGCTGCGAGGACAGCATCGCGCCGACCAGGTCGTCGCTCTTGCCGCTGTCGACCGCGGCCATCTTGTCGGTGGCGGCGCGCTCTTCGCCATCGACGTGGGCGAGGGCGTCCTTCATGCTCTGCGCGAACGAGAAATTACCGGCGGCGTTGTCCTGAGCCGGCAGCCCCATGTCGATAGACGGCGCCACGGAAAGGCGGCTGGCGTCATTGGTCAGGGCGGCCAGATCGGCGCGGATCAGACCAGCAAGTTCAGTTCCCATCGTATTTCCCACTCCCATGCGTAAATATCATGTGTAACGGTTGGTAGCGATTTGACAGTGTTTCCAGGTGTCAATGTGTCGCAATTTTGATTGCTCTTTGGAAATTGTTAAATTTTTAGGTTCTTCCTGACGCTTGGTTTCCATCGCGGAACCGGAGAGAATACCAGCTTCATCTCTTGTTACCCAGGATGAATTTCTCTAGTTCGGCGCGGAATACGAGCATCTTACCGTACGGCAATGACGAATTCAAAGAGGAATCTCAAGTGCTGTGACACAATTTAGCAGGTATAATAGTTGCCCATGGGAATGAAAAGAATGCATTCTCACTTAATAGATTGTTAATTTGAACATGCCGATCGCAACCCCTGACTCCACCTCGCAGCACCAAGTGCTCGACCCCTGCCTGCTGGGGCGTCCGGTACACCTGTTACCGCAGTTCGCGGTACGCCTTCAGGACGACCTCGACACGGCAATGCAGGGTCCGGCACGCCGTTATTGGGGCGGCTGGCGCCTCGACAGTGTCGAATTCGGACGCGCTCCGCAGGATGCCGGCTTGCGTTGGATGGCTGCAACGGGCACTCTGGGCACGGTATCGGTGGCCTTCGAGCGTGGCTTATTACTGACACTATTGGAGCGGCGCTACGGTGGACGTGGCGCTGGCGCAACTCAGCGGGACCCGGGCAGCGAACGTATTACAGCCACTGAAGAGCGTCTCGTCGTCGTATTGACGCAACAGATGGTCGACCTGTTGTATGCACGCGTCGCTGCCAGTGTGGCAATGGAAGTGGCGCCGAATCCGGTGCCGGCCGGCGCCGTGGCCGCTTCGACAATGCCGGGCAAGAGCGCCTGGACGGTCTGTGCGACGCTGCGCGATGCCAATGGTGCAACGGGCCGGTTCTGGATCGCGCCGGACCAGGGCCTGATGGCGACGATCCTCGGCAGCCTGCGTCCGGAGCAGCCGCGTACCCATGCGGCGCGCGGCCCTGCCGAGCCGCTGTCGTCGAAGCTGCAGGTCAAGCTCGACGGACGGCTGGTCAGCAAGGAAATCACGCTGGGTGCGCTGTTCGACCTGAAAGTTGGGGACGTGATCTCGGTCAATGTGGGCCGGACCGACGTCCTGCTCGACGAAGCGCGCTTGTTTACAGCCGCCGTCGCCGAGCACAAGGGAAAGCTGTGTTTAACCTCTTTTGAAGATGCGGAATAAATGGACATGAACCTCAACGAGCAAATCGCCGGTGGCGACATCATCATCGACGACCTGGAAGGCGCCGATACCCCGGTTGCCGCAGCGCCGGCCAAGTCGGCCCGCCTGCCGCAGATGATGCGCCGGATCCCGGTGACCCTGACGCTGGAAGTGGGCTCGGCCCGCATCTCGCTGCAGGAGCTGATGGAGATCGGCCCGTCTTCCGTGCTGCCGCTGGACGCGCTGGCAGGGGAGCCGCTGGTCATCAAGGTCAATGGCGCCGCCATCGGCCGCGCCGAAGTGGTGGTCGCAGGCGAGCAGTACGGCCTGAAGGTGATCGATCTCGACGGTCTCAACCTGGACCTGATCGCACCATGACGTTTGCACGCCGCGGCGCCGGGGTGTTCGCACCCTTGCGCCGTTATACGCCGGCGCTTGCCGGCGTGTCCCTTTTGCTGATCGCCGGCGCGGCCGCCGCTGCGCCGCAGAATCCCGACCTCCTGCCCGGGATCATTCCCGGCGCCGGCAGCGGCCTGACCGTGAAGTCGCAGATCCTGGTCCTGATGACCATCCTCGGGCTGCTGCCCGTGATGGTCATGATGATGACCAGCTTCACGCGCTTCGTGATCGTGCTCTCGCTGCTGCGCCAGGCGCTCGGCCTGCAATCGGGCCTGCCGAACCGGATCGTCACCGGGGTCGCCTTGATTCTGACCTTGCTGGTGATGCGCCCGGTCGGCGAGCAGATCTGGAAGGAAGCCTTCGTCCCCTACGACAAGGACAAGATCACGCTCGAGCAGGCGCTCAAGACCGCCGAGGTGCCCCTGTCGCGCTTCATGCTGGCCCAGACCAGCAAGGCGGCGCTGGCCCAGGTCGCGCACCTTGCCGGCGAACCGGCCGAGATGGCGCCGATGGCGCGCGGCTTCACCGTCAAGCTGGCGGCCTTCGTGCTGTCGGAGCTGAAGAGCGCCTTCCAGATCGGCTGCATGCTGTTCATTCCCTTCCTGATCATCGACCTGGTAGTGTCCTCGGTACTGATGGCGATGGGCATGATGATGCTGTCGCCGCTGGTGATTTCGCTGCCTTTCAAGCTGCTGCTGTTCGTGCTGGTCGACGGCTGGACCCTGACCGTGAACACGCTGGTCGGCAGCATCCACGGCTACTAGACACTAATTAGAGATATGACTCCCGATATCGCGGTCGACATCATGATCGAGGCCCTGCAGCTGGTGATGCTGCTGGCCGCCGTGCTGGTGCTCCCGGGCCTGATCACCGGCGTGATCGTCGCCGTGTTCCAGGCCGCCACCTCGATCAACGAACAGACCCTGAGCTTTTTGCCGCGCCTGCTGGTGACGCTGCTGGCGCTGATCGTGGCCGGCCACTGGATGACCGGCAAACTGATGGACTACTGCGTGCACGTGTTCCAGCAGGCCGCGCAGCTGGTCGTGTAGGCCCTCGCGCCCGATGATCGACCTCGTCAACTTCTTGCTGCCGCTGATCGGCGCCTTGTGGTGGCCCTTCGCCCGCTGCATGGCGATGTTCACCACCGCGCCGGTGCTGGGCGAGGCCTACGTGCCGCTGCCGGTGCGCGCGCTGCTGTCGGTGGCGCTGGCCTTCATGATGCTGCCGATGACGAAAGGCGCTCCGATGCCGGACCCGTTCTCGCTGGCCGGCGTGGTGGCGATGGTGGAGCAGGCCGTGATTGGCGGCGCGATCGGCCTGGCGATGCAGCTGACGATGGCGGTGGTGGGCATGCTGGGCTTCCTGGCCTCGAGCCAGATCGGCTTTTCGATGGCGCAGATGAACGACCCGATCAACGGCCAGCAGTCGGACGTGGTGTCCGGCATGCTGGGGCTGGTGGCGATCCTGGTGTTCTTCGCCATCGACGGCCACCTGGTGCTGGTGGGCGTGCTGGGACAGAGCCTGCGCGCCTGGCCGGTCGGCGGCGGGTACAACCCCATCCTGCTGCACACGATTGCGCTGAACGTGGGCTGGGTGTTCGCCGCGGCGATCCTGCTGGCGCTGCCGATCATCTTTTCGACGCTGGTGGTGCAGATCGGCCTGGGCTTCCTGAACCGCGTGGCGCCCTCGCTGAACCTGTTCTCGCTGGGCTTTTCGCTGGTGACCCTGTTCGGCCTGATGATGCTGGCCCAGGTGGTGCGCTTCGTTCCCGAGCATTACGTGCAGATGACCAACCAGGTGCTGGAGATGCTCCAGCAGCAGATGAGGGCTGCCCATGGCTGATACCGGCACCGGCGGCGATAAGACAGAAAAGGCCTCAGCGCAAAAGCTGAGGAAGGCGCGCGAGCAGGGTCAGGTGGTCCGCTCGAAGGACCTGGCCACGGCGGTCGGCATCCTGGCCAGCCTGAAGCTGCTCGTGTTCCTGATGCCGGACTACCTGGAGTCCTTCCGCGCGCTGTTCCGCATGGTGTTCGTGCCGGTGGGCGAGGCGGGCGCCATCGAGAACGCGCTGTCGATCGTGTTCAGCGCCGCCGCCATGCTGCTCATCAAGATGGTGCTGCCGCTGTTCGGCGTGACCCTGGCGGTGGTGCTCACCAGCCTGGTGCCGGGCGGCTGGAACATCTCGACCGCGGCGCTGATGCCGAATTTCGGCCGCTTCTCGCCGGTGTCCAACCTCGGCAAGCTCGCCACCGGCAAGCACTGGAGCGAGTTCGGCATCTCGATCGCGAAGGCGATCGTGCTGGGGATCGTGCTGTGGTACGTGGTGCGTTCCGCCGCGATGAGCTGGATCGACCTGCAACGCATGCCGCTGCCGGACGCCATGCTGCGCGGCGTCTCGCAAGTGTTCGACGCGTTGATGGCGCTGATCTCGGTGTTCCTGCTGTTCGCCCTGATCGACGTGCCGCTGCAGGCCTTCCTGTTCGCGCGCAGCCAGCGCATGAGCAAGCAGGAAGTGAAGGAAGAATACAAGAGCTCCGAGGGCAAGCCCGAGGTGAAGCAGCGCATCCGCCAGATCCAGCAGCAGCTGGCGCGCCGCAACGTGAACAAGACCGTGCCGGGCGCCGACGTCGTGATCGTCAACCCCGAGCACTACGCGGTCGCCCTGAAGTACGATACCAGCCGCGCCGAGGCGCCATTCGTGGTGGCCAAGGGCATCGACGAGATGGCCCTGTACATCAAGGCGGTCGCGGCCAAGCACCAGATCGAAACGGTCACGCTGCCGCCGCTGGCGCGCGCGATCTACAACACCAGCCAGGTCCAGCAGCAGATCCCGGCGCAGCTCTACCAGGCGGTATCGCAGGTGCTGAACTATGTGCTGCAACTGAATGCATTCCGTGACGGCCGGCGCCAGGCGCCCCCACGGTTCCCGAACGAAGTCGTCGTCCCTAGCCACTTGAGTGAGGTATCCGCAACATGAACTTGATTAACAGCTTGATGGCCGAGCTGCGCCGCCAGAAGTTCGCCACCCCGGCGTTCCTGCTGACGCTTCTCGCGATGATCATGCTGCCACTGCCACCGGTGCTGCTGGACGTGCTGTTCACGTTCAACATCGTGCTGGCCCTGATCGTGATCCTGGTGTCCGTGTCGTCCAAGCGTCCGCTGGACTTCTCGGTGTTCCCGACCGTGATCCTGGGCACCACCCTGATGCGCCTGGCGCTGAACGTGGCCTCGACCCGTGTGGTGCTGCTGCGCGGCCACGAGGGCACGGCCGCCGCCGGTCACGTGATCGAGGCCTTCGGTAACGTCGTCATCGGCGGTAACTACGTGGTCGGTATCGTGGTGTTCGTGATCCTCATGATCATCAACTTCATCGTGGTCACGAAGGGCGCCGAGCGTATCTCCGAAGTCTCGGCGCGTTTCACCCTCGATGCGCTGCCCGGCAAGCAGATGGCGATCGACGCCGACCTGAACGCGGGCCTGATCAACCAGGAAAAGGCGCAGGAGCGCCGCAAGGACGTGTCCAACGAAGCGGACTTCTACGGCGCCATGGACGGCGCTTCGAAGTTCGTGCGCGGCGACGCCGTCGCCTCGATCCTCATCCTGCTGATCAACATGATCGGCGGCGTCGCCATCGGCGCGGTGATGCACAACATGTCGATGGGCGAAGCCTTCCGCCAGTACGCGCTGCTGACCATCGGCGATGGCCTGGTGGCGCAGATCCCGGCGCTGCTGCTGTCGGCCGCCGCGGCGATCCTGGTGACCCGCGTCAGCGATTCCGGCGACCTCGAAAAGCAGGTCGGCGGCCAGCTGCTGGCGCAGCCGGGCGTGCTGTTCTCGGCCTCCGGCGTGATGATCGTCCTCGGCCTGGTGCCGGGCATGCCGTGGTTCTTCTTCTTCATCTTTGCCGGTGTGCTGGGCTATGTCGGCTACCGCCAGACGCGCCAGATCAAGGAGCCCGACCGCGAGAACGTGGCGGCAATCGAAGCCGCGCTGCGCGACGACCGCGTGCCGGACCTCGACTGGCAGCAGCTGCCGGTGGTGCAGCCGATCTCGGTGGCCGTCGGCTACAAGCTGGTGCACCTCGTGGATAAAGCCCAGGGCGAGCCTTTACCTAAGCGCATCAAGGGCGTGCGCCAGAGCCTGTCCGAGCAAATGGGCCTGCTGCTGCCCGCCATCGGTGTGCGCGACGACCTGACCTTGCGCCCGAACCAGTATTCGATCTCGGTGAACGGCACCGTGGTGGCCGAAGGCGAAGTGGTGCCGGAAGCGCTGATGGCGATCCCGTCGCCGACCGTGTACGGCCAGCTGGACGGCGTGCCCGGCATCGAGCCGGCCTTCGGCATGGCCATCACCTGGATCGACCCGGAGCAGAAGGCGCATGCGCTGGGCCAGGGCTACCAGGTGGTCGAGGTGGCGAGCGCGATCGCGACCCACGCCTCGAAGATCGCCAAGGATTACCTGTCGGAGCTGTTCCGTCACGAAGACGTGCCGGCGATGATGGAGCGCCTGACGGCGCTGTCGCCGAAGCTGGCCTCGGCGCTGGACAAGGCCCTGACCCACACCCAGCTGCTGCGCGTGTTCCGGGTGCTGCTGGCCGAGAACGTGTCGCTGAAGGACATCGTCGTCATCGCCACCACGCTGCTGGACAGCTCGGAGTCGACCAAGGATCCGATCCTGCTGGCGGCCGAGGTGCGCTGCGCGCTGCGGCGCCAGATCGTGTCCGGCCTGTACGGGAAGAAGAAGGACATGCCGGCCTTTAACCTGTCCGGGGACCTCGAGAACATGCTGCTCGGCTCCCTGAACCAGGCGCGCCAGAACAATGGCGGCAAGGTGGCATTGGATAATTATCCGATCGATCCGCAGCTGCTGTCGCAGCTGCAGCTGAACATGCCGGTGGCGCGCGAGCAGATGAAACAGCAGCACACGCCGCCGCTGCTGCTGGTGCTGCCGCAGATCCGTCCGCTGCTGGCCCGCTACGCGCGCCTGTTCGCGCCGGGGCTGCATGTGCTGTCCTATAACGAGATTCCGGAGAACCGCGAAGTCTCGATTATCGGTACAGTCGGTTAAATCGGTCGAGGGATCGTGGGCACCCCGTGCCCACGCAAACTTTCTAATGCGCTGGTAAAACCAGCGCCAATTCCGCCATCGCCCTGAAAACGGGCAAACTCAAAGCCGACGCCGCATCCGTCGACGGCAGCCGGATATGCGCCGGCCCCATCGGCAAACTGTCGCGGTACTTCCATCCCAGCACGCGCAAGCCCGCGCGAGCCACCGCCGTCTCGAGTTCCGGCTGCAGCGCGCGCAGGCGCGCCAGGCTGGCCGCATCCGGCGCACACAATTCCAGGCGCACGCCGTCGGCCAGGGGCTCGGCCTGCACCGTCACCACGGTGCCGTCCTGCAGCACCAGTTCCAGGCGCAGGGCCGCGCGCGCACGGCGCTTTCGCTGCTGCTGTTGCTGGGCTTCCTGATCCTCTTGCACCACCCGTAGATGCTGGTCGTGGGCGCTGCCCGCATGCACCGTGAAGCGCCAGGCGTCGAAGGGCGCGTTCTGCTGGTCGGCCTGGCGCAATACCCGTGGATCCTGGCCGGCCTGCAGCATCGCCATCGGCAGCTGGCCCGGGCGCGCCTGCAGTTCGCGGTTCGCGAGTTGGGCGCCATAGCTGCGCACCATGCCGCGCCAGGAATCGGCCAGCGCGCCGCCGTCCCGGTTCGGCCAGGTCAGCTGGCGCGCCATCACCAGCTGGTCCGGGCGCATTGCCGCGCCTTCCTGCATCGCATCGGCAGTTGCCCCAGCGGCGGCTGGCGCCGAGGCCGGCGCGCCGGGCAAGGGCAGGGGCAGGTTGTCCAGCTCGGCCAGCAGCGCGGCCGGGGCGACGGCGGCCACGGGGCCGACCGGCAGCGCAGGCCCGGCGGGGACCGCGGGCAACACCTTTGATGCGAGAGGAGGGAAGGACAGGGAGGCCATGGTAAATGCAGAGTAGCAAGTAAAAAGGCCAACCGCAAGGCTGGCCTTTGGAGTTTCCCGGCTGTGTTAGCCCGGGAAGGTGGCCGTAACCGGCTCGGGAATTACTGCAACAGGGACATGACCATCGACGACATGCTGTTGGTCTGCTTCAGCATGGCGGTCGAGGCTTGCAGCAGCATCTGGTTCGAGGTCATCGAGGCGCTTTCCGAAGCGAAGTCGACGTCCATGATGCGGCCGGTTGCAGCCTTGGTGTTGCTGGTGATGTTCTGCAGGTTGTTGTAGACGTGGTCCAGACGGTTGGCGGTTGCACCCAGGCTCGAACGCACCGAGCTGATCTTGTCGATGGCGGTCGAGATCAGGTTGATGGTGGCGTTGGCGCTCGAGGTCAGCTCGGTGCCGGCAGTGGCGGTCGAGGCGGTGGCGCCGGCGTAGGCCGATGCGCTGCCCAGTGCGGTCAGCACGGTGCCCGAGGCGCCCATTTCAGTGGACAGGTCCAGGGTCATCTTCTCCGACGAATCGGCGCCGATCTGGAAGGTGATCGAGCTGGAGATGGTGCCCGACTTCAGCAGCGACTGGCCGCCGAACTTGGTGTTCGACATGATGTTCTGGATTTCTTTGCCCAAGTTGTCGTATTCCGACTGCATCGCGGTCTTGTCGTCGGTGCTCGACGAAGCGTCCGAAGCCTGGGTTGCCAGGTCTTTCATGCGGACGAGCATGTTGCCGACTTCGTCCAGCGCGCCTTCGGCGGTCTGCAGCATCGAGGTCGAGTTCTGGGTGTTGCGCATTGCGACGGCCATGCCGCTGGTCTGTGCTTTCAGACGGGTGGCGATCTGCAGGCCGGCTGCGTCGTCCATTGCCGAGTTGATGCGATAGCCGGTCGACAGACGGGTCATCGAGGTGGTCAGCGAAGTCTGGGTCTTCGACAGGGAAGATTGGGCGGACAGGGCGGCGTTGTTGGTGTGAAGGCTCAGCATGATTAACTCTCCTGATGGGGTGTTCTATTCGGGTTCGTGTCGTTGGAGCCGCGGTTCGTCGCGCTCTCACAAGTACAAGACGACCACTTTCGCGGGTTCATTAAATTCCACATGGAAATTTTTTGAATTTTTTTTGCAGCCCGTTTCATGGTTCCGATGTCGGCGCCATGCCACAGTCCTGCTTGATATTTCTTGCGCTGCCGCCACATTTTTGCTCTACGGCAAGTATTAAACGTATACTCGGCCTATCTCACATATCTATATAGAGGTCGTTTCCATGACGGAGTCAGCCCAGCTTTCCATCGCCGAGTCCGCCCCGGTGGATGTCCACAGCCTGTTTGCCGCAGGCCTGGCCCTGCACCGCGAGCAGCAGCTGGAAAAGGCGATGGCGATCTACGAGCAGGTACTGCGCCGGATGCCGAAGCACGCGGGCGCGCTGCACCACGTCGGCCTGATCGCCTTCGCGGCCGGTAATTACAATATCGCCGCCGGCTTCATCCGCGGCGCCCTGGCGATCGTCCCTTCGAGCGCCGCGCACGGCGATCTCGGTAACGCCTATAAAGAGCTGGGCCGCATCGAGGATGCGCTGGCCTGCTATGACCAGGCGCTGGCGCTGGACGCCGGCAATCCCGACCTGCACTACAACCGCGCCACCGCTTTGCAGGCGCTGGGCAGCTTCGAGGCCGCGCTGGCCGGCTACGATGCCGCGCTGGCCCTGAACCCGAACGATCCTGAAGCCCGCAACAACCGCGGCGTGGCGCTGAAGGAGCTGGGCAGGTACGAAGAAGCGCTGGACAGCTTCGAGCTCGCGCTGGCGATGGTGCCCGGCTATGCCGACGCCCACAACAACCGCGGCAACGTGTTCATCGAACTGAAACGCTTCGACGAGGCCCTGGCCTGCTACGACACTGTGGTGGCGCTCGGCGCTGCATCGGGTGAGACCCACTTCAACCGCGCCCGCGTGCTGCAGACCCGCGACGAGGACGCCGCGCTGGCCGCCTACGACCAGGCGATCGCCCTCGATCCGAACCTGGCCAAGGCCTACAACAACCGAGCACTGATCCTGCGCCGGCAAAAGCGCTATGAAGAAGCGCTGCGCGACTGCGAGATGTCGATCGCGCTCTCGCCGGACTACCAGGAAGCCCACATCGGCGCCGGCAACGTGCTGCGCGACCTGAAGCGCCACGAGGCCGCGCTGGCCTGCTACGACGAGGCGCTGCGCCACGGCGAGCGAGATGCCGGCCTGGTCGACCTGCGCGGCATGACCCTGCGCGAGCTGCGCCGCTACGACGAAGCCCTGGCAGCGCACGAAGAAGCCCTGAAATCCGACCCCAACCTGGCGAATGCGCTGCAAAACCGCGGCAACGTGCTGCGCGACCTGGGACGCTTCGACGAAGCCCTGGCCTGTTTCGACCAAGCGCTGCAGATGGAGCCGGACAGCGCCCAGGCCTGGGTCAACCAGGGTGCGATCCTGGCGGCGATGGGCGATTACGAGGCTGCCCTCTCCAAATATGACCGCGCGATCGCGATCGATCCAGAACTGTCGGTGGCTTACTGGAACCGCAGCCTGCTGCATCTCGAGCACGGCAATTTCAAGGATGGCTGGGCGGACCACGAATGGCGCTGGCAGACCCCGCACTTCCTGAATTCGCCGGACATCCGCCCCTTCGAGGCGCCGCTGTGGCTGGGCCAGGAAGACATCGCCGGCAAGAGCATCCTGCTGTATTCGGAGCAGGGCTTCGGCGACGTGCTGCAGTGCGCACGCTATGTGCCGCTGCTGGCGGCGCGCGGCGCCACCGTGATCCTGGAGACGCACGGTCCGCTGGCCGGCCTGCTGGCGGGCCTGGACGGCGTCGCGCAGCTGGTCCCGCGCGGCCAGCCGGTGCCGGTGACGGACTGGCGCTGCCCGATGATGAGCCTTCCGCTGGCCTTCGGCACCGAACTGGCCACCATCCCGGCGCCGCAGCACTACCTGCGCGCCGATCCGGCAAAGGTCGATGCATGGCGCGAGGTGCTGGGTCCGGCCAAGAAGCCGCGCGTGGGCCTGGTCTGGAGCGGCAACCCGACCCATGGCAACGACAACAACCGCAGCCTGGCCTTCGAGCAGATGACGGCGCTGCTGTCCGACCGCTTCGAATTCTTCACCCTGCAGCGCGACGTGCGCCCAGCCGACCAGGCCGCGCTCGAGCTGGACGGCCGCGTGCGCGGCTTCGGCCACCAGTTGAAAGATTTCAGCGACACCGCCGCCCTGTCCGAGCTGATGGACGTGGTGGTGACGGTCGATACCAGCGTGGCCCATCTGGCCGGCGCCCTCGGC
This sequence comes from Telluria sp. GW821-FHT07G12, assembly GCF_059418525.1. Classification (NCBI taxonomy): domain Bacteria; kingdom Pseudomonadati; phylum Pseudomonadota; class Betaproteobacteria; order Burkholderiales; family Oxalobacteraceae; genus Telluria; species Telluria sp. GW821-FHT07G12. The sequence goes on from NZ_JBWKQA010000003.1 coordinate 544,824, forward strand.
CGCCCGACCTGGATCCTGCTGCCGGCGGTGGCCGACTGGCGCTGGCTGCGCGAGCGCGGCGACAGCCCCTGGTATCCGTCGGCGCGCCTGTTCCGCCAGCCGGCGGCGGGGCGCTGGGACCTGGCGCTGGAGCAGGTGCGCGCCGATCTCGAGCGCTTCGCCAGCGGAGACATTTTCTCAACCACTAAGAAATAAGAACATGAATAAATCGACCCTGCGTCCTACCGCTTTCATCCTGGTCTCCACCAACCACGGCAGCATGCTCGTCAACCGTCATGACTACCGCCTGGTCGAAGGGGGCGCCTATGGGGTCGGGCACCAGCTGTTGTCGACGTCCTCCTTCGACCAGGAAGAAGTCGACGTCGCGCTGAAGCTGCTGCACGCGCGCCGCCAGCATTTCGGCGACGGCGTGGTCGCCATCGACTGCGGCGCCAACATCGGCGTGCACACCATCGAGTGGGCCCGGTTCATGTACGGCTGGGGCGAAGTGGTCGCCTTCGAAGCCCAGGAACGCGTGTACTACGCGCTGTGCGGGAACATTACGATGAACAACTGCTTTAACGCGCACGCGGTGTGGGCGGCGGTGGGCGCAGAGGACGGCCAGATCGCGGTGCCGGTGCCGGATTACTTCACGCCCTCGAGCTTCGGCAGCCTCGAGCTGCGCCAGCGCGAGAACAACGAATTCATCGGCCAGGCCGTCGACTATTCGCCCGGGAAGACCAAGGCCACGCCGCTGCTGGCGCTGGACGGCCTCGACATGCAGCGCCTCGACTTCATGAAGATCGACATCGAAGGCATGGAGATGGAAGCACTGAGCGGCGCCCGCCGGCAGATCGAGCGCTTCAAGCCTCAGCTGATGATCGAGAAGATCAAGTCGAACGAAGCCGAGATTGCCGGTTTCCTCGCAAACCTCGGCTACAAGACCTTCCCGCTGGGCCTGAACCTGCTGGCTGTGCACGAGAGCGATCCGGTGGCTGCGGAAATCCGCATCGGCTGACTGATCGGCTTAGTTATCGGCTACGTTTCCGGGGTCCACACGAAGCGGACCCCGTCTTTTCCATCGTTGGCCGGTCCGGCGCTGTCGGCCCTGAACGCGCCAGCCGTCCCGTTCATGCGGAGGAAGCGCTTGGTAGCGAGCGACATCAGCACCAGTTCGCCGGTCGGGGTTTCGCTCCACTGAAAACTCTGCGCCGTGCCGGGACGCGCCGCGTCGAAGCCGGCGCCGCCGTCGGCGCCGATCGTCAGGTAGCCGGCGTCCGACTTCAGCGCCACCCGGCCCAGGCCCATGTCCTCGACCAGAAACACGCCCAGCCCGACCCCGGTCCCGTAGGCAGCGAGCCGGATCCGCTTCCCGTAGGGGACAGGCCGCATGAAGCCGTGCGGATAGGGCTGCTGGACGTCGACGCTGTCGAAATCGGCGTAGCCGCCTTCCTTGCCTTGCGTGTTGTAGCTGAACAGCGCATAGCGCACGCCCTGGAAGGTCGTCAGCTGGAACACCATCTTGAATTCCTCGCCGATCCGGTGGAACTCCCGGCCGTCGACTGAATAGCTGAACCTCGCCTTCTCGGTTAGGAAATCGCAGTCCGCGCGCAGCCACAGGCGCGATGCATCGACCCGGGTCCGGGTATGCCTGTCCGCCGCCTGGTCGAACAAATCGAGCGTCAGGCCGCCGGCGCTTTTTTCGGCGCCCAGCGCGGCATAGGGCAGGTTGAGCAGGGCCAGCCCGGCCACGTCGCCGTCCTGCAGGCCGGCCGCATCCAGGATCACCGTCGGCGAGGAGATGGGGCCGATCGCGCGCTGGGTCAGGCTGTTGCGGGCGTCCCAGAAAGCCTTGGCCGGGAGGGCGTGAAGCCGCAGGAAGCCCGGACGCTCGCTCAGCGACCATTTGCCGTCCACCGGCACGTGGTTCCACTGCCAGATTGGCTTGAGCGCCGGCGCGGAAAAATCGTCGCTGCGCTCGAAAGGCACCGTAATCGGCTGCGCCTGCGCCGTCTTCGGCTTGGTCCAGGTGCGCGGCGTCCGCCCCAGGTTGCCGGGCAGGCCGAACCAGGGCCAGCCATCTTTCCAGGTGACCGGGGACAGGCCGAGCAGGCGTCCGACCGAATTGAAGTCCATCATCGAGAAACCCCACCATTCGCCGGCCGGGGTCAGGACGATGCCGCCCTGGTGCAGCGAGCCGGCGGCCATGCCGAAGGTTTCGTCCTTGCTGATGGCCTGGTTCACTTCATAGGGACCGTAGACATGGTCGGCGCGCGCCGCCGGCATGCGGAAGCCGCCGGCGTAGTTGGCGCTGATGATGTAGTACTTCCCGTTGATCTTGTAGAAGTGCGCGCCTTCGCCCATGCCGTCGGTCTTAGAGAACAGCACCTTCTCGGTGCCCGGCACGATGTCGGTGAGGTCTTCGGTCAGCTGGGCCAGGTGCATGGTCTGGTGGTCCCAGACGGCATATGCCTTGCCGTCGTCGTCGAACAGCACGGACAGGTCGTGCAGGCTGCGCTTCATTTCGCGGTGCGTCCACGGGCCGCGCGGATCGGTGGCGCTATAGATCTGGGTGCCGCGCCCGTTCACGTTGCTGAAGATGTAGAAGGTCCCCTTGTGGTAGCGCAGGCTGGGCGCCCAGATGCCGCGCCCGTAGATGTTCTTGCCGTCTTCCAGCCGGTAGGCGGGCCCGAAATCCAGTTTGTCCATCGCATAGCTCAGGAATTCCCAGTTGACGAGATCTTTCGAGCGCAGCACCGGCAGCCCCGGCATGGCGTGCATGGTGGTGCCGGTAAGGTAGAACCAGTCGCCTACGCGGATCAGGTCCGGGTCCGAGAACTCGTCATAGAAGATCGGGTTGGTGTAGGTGCCGTTGCCGTTGTCCGCGGTCCAGGTTGGGGATGCGGGGCCGGCGGCGACCACGCTGGCGCAGGCGAGGAGAGCGAGGGCGGCGATGCGGAGCAGGAAGGATGGCACTGAATCTCCTTGGCGGTACTTGCGGGCGCTTGGATGCGAAATTGGTATCGATCAATACAAAAAAGCGATTGGCTCTTCAGTAAATACTTGGATAAATTTCAATCTTGCCTTGATGATTGCGTATATCAAAAATGTTAGCGCAATGTTAGCAACTAGGGCAAGAAATAAAAAATATACAAGACATAAAACAGAGGAGACTATGAAAAAATACCTGAATTCTCGGGCGCCACGCCCTATGGCGTCGCGGGGAGACCTGTTCGTCATGACCGTGATTGCGGGCCTCATTTCGAACGCCTACGCGCAAACCGAACCGGCGCAGCCCGCACCGGCCGCCCAAGCCGACCAAGCGGCTACCCAGCCCGACAAGAAGATCGAGAACACCGTGGTGGTGTCCGGCTTCCGTAGTTCGCTGATGCTGTCGACCAACGAAAAGCGCGACAACAACGGCCTGACCGACTCCGTGTTCTCCGAGGACATGGGCAAATTCCCCGAGCCGAACATCGCCGACGCACTGTCGCGCGTGCCGGGCGTGCAGGTCCAGCGCGGCGAACTCGATGGCGAAGGCATGCGGATCTCGATTCGCGGCATGGGCCCGGCCTTTACCCGCGTGCTGCTCAACGGCGCGCCGATGGCATCGGCGTCGGCCGGCAGCTGGGGCGGCAACATCAGCGCCAACCGCGAAGTCGACATGGACTTCCTGCCTTCGGAACTGTTCCGCCGCGCGACCGTGTACAAGAGCCAGCAGGCCGACCTCATCGAAGGCGGCGTGGCCGGCACCGTGAACATGGTCACCGTGCGTCCCTTCGACAAGGACGGCCTGCGCTCGGCCTTCACCCTGAACGGCAATTTCGCCGACAAGGATCGCAAGTGGGGCAACACCGGCTCCGCCCTGATCAGCAACACCTGGCAGACCCGCTGGGGCAAGGTCGGCGCGCTTGCAGGCTTTGCCTGGAAGGACACCAAATTCCTCACCGACGTGTTCCAGACCGTCGACATGCGTAACGTTCGCCTGAATGCGAACCAGCGCAACGCCTCCGACCCAGCTTCCCTCGCCGGCGACTATTTCAACACCCCCGCCACCGTGCCATCGGGCCTGCCGAACAACCTGCTGCCGGCCTATGCGCAGTCGGTGCTGGTGCCGGGCAAGGCGATCGACCGCGCGATGCTGCTGGCGCTGAATCCGGGCGCCACCCTGCAGCAGATCGACAACGGCCTGATGGGCCGCCTGCCGCGCTACCTGGTGTACCAGGGCGAGCGCAAGAGCCGCGGTGAAGTGCTGAGCTTCCAGTGGCAGCCGAACGACCAGCTGGACTTCTACCTCGACACCGTGTTCGCGCAGAAGGGCATGAAGGGTACGCAGCAGGACATGAGCGTCGGCATGCGCTCCGGCGTCCCGATCCCGATCGGCCTGGAATTCGACAAGAGCGACTGCTCGGCCTACTGCGCGATCACCAAGGGCACCTTCGCCAACACCTTCTGGGCGCTCGAATATCGTCCGATGAAGGAAAACACGCACTTCCGCAGCCTCAACCCCGGCTTCGAATGGCGTGCGGCCGACAAGCTGACCATCGACGGCCACGTCAACTACACCGATAGCCAGTTCTATCGCGACATGCCGACCGTGCTGGCGGCGACCCAGTCGGCGCCGTCGGTGGTCAACTACGACAACACCACGCCGGGCCAGATCCCCAAGATGAGCGGCAACATCGACATCAACAACCCCAGCGCCTTCGGCTGGTACCAGTCGGGGCAGGGTCTGTCGACGCTGCGCATGGACCTGTACGAGCGCAAGAACACGACCAAGGGCACGCGCCTGAACGCCAACTGGGGCGACGAGGCCTTCGCGATCAAGATCGGCGGCTCCTTCGACGACATCGAGCGCCGCTATACCGACTACAACAACGCCGACGCCTGGATCAACTACACCTGCGCCAACGACGTCAGCTACCCCTTCATGCAGCCCAACACCGCGGTGCAGGGCGGCTGCGACGGCCGCTCCACCCCGGGTGTGTCGGTGGCCTCGCTGTATCCGGGCTACGGCACCGGATCGACCGCGGGCCAGACGGCGCCGCTGACCTACCTGGGTTCCGCGGTGACGAACGCGGCGCTGCAGAATTTCCTGCATCCGAGCGACCAGGGTTTCATCACGGTCGACTGGAACAAGTTCGCGGATGCGTCGAAGTACCAGTACTACCGCGACCACCTGACCGACGTGCCGACCACCAATGGCGGCTACCTGCGTGAAAAGGTGACCGGTTTCTATGTCGAGACCAACGGCCGCCTGCCGGTGTTCGGTCGCACCTTCCGCTATAACGCCGGCGTGCGCTACGCCCAGACCGAGCAGACCATCGGCGCACCGATGAACCCGGCCGATCCGCGCAATGCGCAGCAGAACCTGGGCAACGGCGGCCGCTACCTGAACCAGCAGACCTGGGTGTATGAGACGACCAAGTTCCACAACGTGCTGCCGTCCATGAACCTGTCGTACAACTTGATGAAGGACCTGATCGCCCGCGTGTCGGCATCGAAGTCGATGACCCGCGCCAATCCGGCCGACCTGCACCAGACCCAGTTGTCGCTCGGCGACCAGAGCCTGGCGCAGGGCAGCGTGTCGAATCCGAACCTGAAGCCCTTCAAGGCCAATAACCTCGACATCGGCCTGGAGTACTACACCGGCCGCGAAGGTTTCGTGGCGCTGTCGGCCTTCGCCAAGGACATCGTCAGCCGTCCGGGGGTGAAGTTTTCCGACTACACGCTGGCCCAGCTGGACCAGATCTTCGGCACCGTGGGCATGACCGCGGCGCAGCAGGCAGTGGTGGACAATGCCGGGGGCCGCGACAAGGTGCACATCCTGATCCAGGAGCCGATCAACATCGACGACAAGCTCAAGGTGCGCGGCCTGGAATTCACCTGGCAGCAGCCGCTGGACATGCTGCCGGTGAAAGGCTTCGGCTTCACGGGTAACGTCACCTATACCAAGCAGACCGACACGGTGAAAAACTCGCCGCCGGTGGCCGGCGTGCCGGAGCGCACCAACAACCTGACGATCTACTACGAACGCAATGGCCTGAACGTGCGTGTGATGCGTCAGTACAATTCGAGCTTCATCTCAAACACCGGCACCGGCCTCGCCCCGGGCGCCTACGCCTACTTCACTTCGCGTTCGCAGATCGACATGTCGGCCGGCGTGAACCTGCAGAAGATGTTCGGCTTCCGCTACAACACGGACCTGAACGTCAGCGCCTGGAACGTGAACAACGCGAAGAGCCAGAACTACACGGTGGACAGCAACGCGGTCTTCGACCAGAACGCACCGGGCCGCAAGTACAACGTGACCCTCAGCACCAAGTTCTAATTGCCTTGTCTCTTACCGCGTTATCGGCGCGTTACTGTATCGGCGTGCCGGCGACGCGGTTTTTTTTCGTTTTCAAGGACGCCGTGAAAACAAATCCACACATGATGTCGCGTCTTGCCCTGTCCCTGCTGTGCGGCTGGCTCCTGGCCGGCGCTGCGGCGGCGGCCACGGCGGACTCGCTGCCGCGCCTGCAACAGCAGGGCAGCGCAAGCCGGCTGCTCGTCGACGGCCGGCCCTTCCTGGTGCTGGGCGGCGAACTGCACAACTCCTCGGCGTCGAACCTGCGCTATCTGGACGGGCTGTGGCCGCGCCTGACAAAGGCAGGTCTGAACACCGTGATCGCGCCGATCGAATGGGACCAGATCGAGCCGACCCAGGGCCGCTATGACTTCACGGTGCTCGACGGGATACTGAAGCAGGCCCGCGCGAACAACATGAAGCTGGTGCTGCTGTGGTTCGGCGCGTGGAAGAATTCGATGTCGACCTATGTGCCGGACTACGTCAAGCTCGACGCCCGACGCTACGCGCGCGCCCGCACCCGCGCCGGCGCGGCGCAGGAAATCCTGACGCCCTTCGACCCCGATACGCTGGCGGCCGACAAGGCGGCGCTGGCCGCGACCATGCGTCACCTGGCCGCCGTCGACCGCGAGCACACGGTGCTCATGCTGCAGATCGAGAACGAGATCGGCATGCTGCCCGAAGTGCGCGACTACAGCCCGCAGGCCGAGCAGGCATGGCAAGGGCAGGTGCCGCCGGCCCTGATCGCCTATCTGCAGGCGCACGCCACCCGGCAACAGCCCGCCTTGCAGCCGGAGCTGCGGCGCCTGTGGGAAGAGCATGGCGCCAGGTCCGCCGGAACGTGGTCCGAAGTGTTCGGCGACTCCGTCGCGGCGCAGGAGGTGTTCCAGGCCTGGGGCTACGCAGCCTTCGTGGAAGAACTGGCGCGCGCCGGCAAGGCCGAATATGCGATCCCGTACTACATCAATGTCGCGCTGAACCGGCCGGGCCGCAAGCCGGGCGAATATCCCAGCGCCGGTCCGCTGCCGCACCTGTTCGATGTCTGGAAGGCGGGCGCGCCCAGCGTCGACCTGATCGGCATGGACATCTATTTCAACAGCTTCCAGGAGTGGGCGCGCAAGTTTAAGCGGGCCGACAATCCGCTGTTCATCCCGGAAGCGAACCGCGCCAACCGCGAAGACTCGGCTACGAATGCCTTGTGGGCGATCGCCGAACTGGACGCCATCGGCTATTCGCCCTTCGGCATCGAAGACATCGCGGAAGGGGCGAAGGACGGACTGCCCGGCGCCTACAGGCTCCTGCGGCAGCTTGCGCCGCTGATCCTGGATGCCCAGGGCCGCGGACGGATGCGCGGCTTCAAGGCGCCGGCATCCTACGACGGGGTCATCGACCGCAAGCCGCAGGAAGCGCTGCTGGGGCGCTATCTGGTGAACGTCAGCTTCGCCAGCCAGTGGGGGACGACGACGGATGCCGAGATCGACCGCCGCGGCGGCCTGGTGATCCAGCTTGGCGAGGACGAGTACCTGATCGCCGGCCGCGGGATCATCGTCACTTTCGCCGATCCGGCCGGCCGCGATTCGGTTGGATTCCTGCGCCTCGCCGAGGGCAGCTTTGAGAGCGGCGGCTGGGTGGAAGGCCGCCTGCTGAATGGGGATGAGAGCCACCAGGGCCGCCACGTCCGGCTGGAGCCGGACGGTTTCACGGTGCAGCGCGTGAAGCTCTACCGCTATCGCTGAGCGGGTTCGTCGCCGTAGGGCGAGATGGTGAGGATGTCGCCGTTCTCGTCGTAGTGGAGTTCCGTGACCTTCACGCTGCGCAGGTGGGTCACGCCTTCCGACAGGCTGCTGTCGTGGTAGAACAGGTAGCTCTTGCCTTCGAAGCTGCAGATCGAATGGTGGGTGGTCCAGCCGATCACCGGGGTCATGATCTGGCCGCGGTAGGTGAAGGGGCCGTAGGGGCTGTCGCCGACCGCATAGCAGAGGAAGTGCGTGTTCCCGGTCGAATACGAGAAGTAGTATTTGCCCTCGTGCTTGTGCAGCCACGGCGCTTCGAAGTAACGGCGATCGTGGTCACCGGCGAGCAGGGGCTGGCCTTGCTCGTCGAGGATCTGCACGGCGCGCGGCGTTTCGGCAAACTGCTTCATGTCTGCCGACAGCTTCGCCACGCGCGGCGGCAGCGCTTCCTGGTCCGCCGGCGGTTCCTGGTTCGCGGCGTCGTACACGTTGTCGCGGTAGTTCTGCAACTGCCCGCCCCAGATGCCGCCGAAAACCATGTAGAAGGCGCCATCGCCGTCTTCGAACACGGCAGGATCGATCGAATAGCTGCCTTCGATCGGCGTGGGCTCGGGCTGGAAGGGACCGGCCGGATGGTCGCTCACGGCGACGCCGATCTGGAAGATGCCGTCCGCGCGCTTGGCCGGGAAGTACAGGTAATACTTGCCGTCCTTGCAGGCGGCATCCGGCGCCCACATCTGGCGCTCTGCCCATGGCACATCCCTGACGTGGAGGGCGACGCCATGGTCGACCGCGTTCGCGCCGGGATGGTCGAGCGAGAGGACGCGGTAGTCCTCCATCGCGAAATGGTCGCCGTTGTCGTTGAAGGGAATGCCGGCCTCAATGTCGTGCGACGGATAGATGTAGATCCTGCCGTCGAACACGTGGGCCGAGGGGTCGGCGGTATAGATGTGGCTTACCAGTGGTTGGGAGATGGCGCGCGCCTTCAGTTCCTGCACGCGCTCCTTGTCGATGATCTCGGACATGTCTGGCCTGATGAAAAGTGGGTCGTTGAAGAATGGTTCAGCGCTGGACGGAGGCGCGGCGTTCGCCGAGTTCGCGCTCGATCTGCAGCTCGGTCGTCTTCCGGATGTCATACAGCATCAGGCTGGCGACGCCGAGCAGGAAGGGAATCGATGCCCACACGCTGACTGACAGCAGAATGCCGTTCGCCGTTTCAGGCGCCTGCACCGGGAGCGAGGCTTCGTAGCCATATGCGGACAGCAGGGCCGCCACCAGGGCGCCGCCGATGCTCAGGCCTGCCTTGAGGCCGAAGATCATCGCGGAAAACAGCAGGGCGGTTGCGCGGCGGTTGTTCTTCCATTCCGAATAGTCGGCCACGTCGGCGATCATGGCCCACAGCAGCGGGATCGTGATGCCGTAGAAGAAGCCGTGCAGCAGCTGGCAGACGAAGACCGGGGCAATCGAGGTGGGGGCGAAGAAGTACAGCGCCAGCATGAACAGCGTCGAGACCAGCAGTGCGGCGCCGAACACGTCGCGCTTGCCGAAGCGGTCGGCCAGCGGCTTGGAGAAGCTGATCCCGATGATCATCATGATGATGCCGACGGCGTTGAACAGGCTGAAGCCCGAGGTGGCGGCATCTTCCGGCCAGTGGAATGCGGTCAGCCCGAGGCCCGCCAGCATCGCGTTCAGTCCGCCGATGAAAGCGTTGAAGCCGATGCCGTTCAGGAAGGCGGCCAGCTGGGCTTCGTTCAGGTAGGTCTTGAAATAGAAGACGTACATGCCGCCCTTCAGTGCGAGCGTCACGAACACCAGGATGGTCAGCACCAGCATGATCACCCAGGGCTTGTTGCCCAGCAGGTCGGCGATATCCTGGCGGATGCTGGAACGCTGCGAGGGCGCCGGCACGATACGCTCGCGGGTGGTGAAGAAGGTAATCAGGAAGAACACGGTGCCGACCAGCGCGAACACGGTCATGATGTTCTTGAAGCCCAGCGCCTTGTCGTCGCCGCCCAGGATCAGCACCAGCGGCAGCAGCAATACCTGGATGATGAACTGGGCTACCATCACGGCGGTGAAGCGGTAGGCCGACAGGCTGTTGCGCTCCGCCATGCTGCCGGTCAGCACGCCGCTCAGGGCGGAGTAGGGCAGGTTGTTGGCCGAGTACACCAGCATCAGCATGATGTAGGTGAGCAGGGCATAGATGATCTTGCCGTGCTCGCCGAGGTCGGGCGTGCTGAAGGCCAGCAGCGCCGTGAGGCCGAAGGGAATCGAGGTCCACAGGATCCAGGGGCGGAATTTGCCCCAGCGTGTGACGGTACGATCCGCCAGCAGGCCCATCAGCGGGTTGAAGCAGGCGCCGACGATGCCGCCGACGAAGATGATGGAAGCTGCCGTGCCCGGTGGAATCTTGTACACGTCGGTGTAGAAGAAGGCGATGAAGGTCAGCAGGGTCTGGAAGATCAGGTTGGCGGCCAGGTCGCCCAGGCTGTAGCCGACCTTTTCGATCACGCTCAGACGTGACGAAGTAGGTTCAGAATGACTCATTGTGTCTCACCGATCGTTATATTTATCCGGTCAGCGATATCGCGAACCGGTTTCTATCATAGTTATATCATAAAATGTAATACGCAATCATTTTTTTGTTGCGTGGGGTTTTCGGTGGCAGGATTCGTCGGGTCAAGCGGATGCCTGCGATTTGATTATTAGCGGCGGCAATATCGATGCCAGGCTGCTCAGCAGGTTGATTAGCGGAACGTCGCGTTGAACCGCCTACAGGGCCACGAAATTCTCGCTGGGCCGCACTACTTTCTCGATGGTTTCTCGCAGCTGAATATGGTTCAACACCTGTGCCGGATGGGCCAGGTGTCGGATTGCCTCGATCGCTTGCGAAGGCGGCAAGGCGCGGCTGAAGTACCAGCCCTGGAATCGCGCAAGCCCGTGCTCTGTGAGCCAATGGAGATCCTGGAACTGTTCCACGCCTTCACAGATGATCTCGGCGTCGAACAGACGGGCGATGTCGATAATCAGCCGAAGCAGTTCAGCAAGCCTGGGGTCGGTAGCGACGCCATTGATGAATTGCCGGTCGACCTTCAGCTTGTCGAAGGTGAGCTCGCATATCGTTTCGAAATTCGAATGACCGGTACCGAAATCGTCGATCGCGACCCGCATACCCAGTGAGCGCAAGCCGAGCAGGCAGGTCTGCAAGCGCTTTGTGTCGACTGCGCTGCTCTCGGTGATCTCGCATTCGAGGTGGCGCCCGTCGATCCCGAAGAAAGCCAGTTGCTCCTGGATTTTCTCCACAATGCCCTCGACGAGCAAGGACTCGCGTGCGAAATTCAGCGCGATCGGGACCGCCGTCACGCCGGCGGCGCGCCATGCCTGGATATCCTGGCAGACGAGTCGCAATACAAACATGTCCAGATAAGACATCTTTCCCACCTGTTCCAGGAAGGGCACGAAGTCTTTCGGGAAGACGAGGCCGGCGACAGGGTGGCGCCACCGCACGAGGGCTTCCATCGAGGTCATGCATCCATTTACCAGGTCGAACTGCGGTTCGTAATGCACCTCGAGCATGCCCTGGCCTCCCTCGTCGCACAAAAGTTCGGACAAGCCAATCAGCATCTCCGACTTCAAACGCGAGGCCGGTTGGTAAAGGTAAGCTGAGGTCAGGGTTGCGGAAGTCGAGGCGCTCGACGCTTCCTGGAGAACGACGGACGGGTCAAGGCCGCAATGTGCAGACACCACCCGCAGGCCGAGACGAGCACGCACGGAATGCTGGCGCCCGCAGCTGAGCGGGATTGTCCGGCTTATCGCCCTCTGCAGGGAAATAAGGCGTTCGGAACTGAGGTCGAGCTTGCCTGGCAGCGCAAACGCGAATCGGTCGCCCCCGAGGTGGCCAACGATCGCATCGGAATCCGACCAAATGACCAGACGCTTGGCCAGCGCACTCAGCAGTTCACGTCCTGCGTTATGGCCGTAAGCGTTGTTCAGGCGCTGGAAAGCCCATAGGTTGATATAGCCGACCGTGACGCCGGCGTCGGAGACGCCGAGCATGTGTCCAAGAGCCTGAATGAAGTGGGTCTCGTTGGCGACACCCGTCGCGACGTTACAATACTTGAGTTCCAGTATTTCCTTGAACAGGCTGGCGAACGTGCGCAGAGCATTGCGTTCCCGTTTTCCTACGCGGCCGGGGTTCTTCCACAGGAGCCATATGAATCCCTGCATCTGGATTGAATCGATACGGATCGGAACCGCCGCGTAATGGCGGCAGGCTGCTTGAGCATGATCGCAAGGAAGGCTCGTGAAGCGGCTATCGGCAGCAATATCATCGATTTCAAACCAATCCTCGACGGCGTTCAAAACACCATCGTCCAGGGAAGCGTCAATGCCGAGGTGCGCGGCAAGTGGACCGAGAAAGCCAGTGGACCAGGTTTCCTTATCCTGTGCAATGTGAATCCCGGCGGCCGCAGCACCGGCATCCTTGGCCAAGCTGCCTACCAGCTGTGTCAGGCGATCGTCATCCAGGCCCGGCAGGCGAGGGAATCGCCATTCGCAATCGCGCGTACCGGGAGACGGATCAAGATTCATATGAATTTGGACTAGTTAGCGATACACGCGACATCCGGCAGCCTCCAGCCGGATGTCGCCAATTTCATGAAAAACTACGGCTTCATGCCGTTTTCCTCTCTACGGTTTGGACAGCACCTGCATTCGCATCGCTTCGACACCGCCCTGGGCAAGTTCCGGCAGCTTGGCGAACCACGCTTTCACGTAGGGCATGGCGTTATGGGCCTCGAAATCCTGTTTCGAAGCGAACACCTCATAGAAAATAAAATGGCCTGGCGCCTCGCGGTCTTCCTGAAGAAAGTAGACGAGGTTCTTGGGGTCGCTGCGCACGAGCGCAATCAGGGGGAGCGTCGCCTGGCGCAAGGCCGCTTCCTTGCCGGGTTTTGCGCGCACTTGGGCAACCACGGAATAGGCGCCGGGAGGGACATCCTGGTAGCGAACCCCTTCTTTTGCAGGCGGATTGGGGGCGGCCGAGACAGCGGTGCTGCCCGCCAGCAGAATAGCCGCTGCGGCGGAATAGATCATTTCACGCATTGCTGCATCCTTTCGTCGTGTTCGGTTCGGTTCGGAGCAAAGGCAAGGCTCAGGCGGCGCCTTGCTGGCGCTTCCTGAGAGCGTCGGCGAAACGCTGCTTGACGGGACCAAGGGCTTTCACGAATTCCAGTTGTTCGCCTTCGGGACCCTTGCAGTAGATGAGTTCCCAACCATCGGAGGGTGCAACCGTGACCTTGTTGGTGTTTGTGCTCTGCGGCGCTTCGAGACGCGCTTTTTCGCTGGTGAGGCGGATGGTACGGTTGGCTCGCACCTGGGTCATGCCGCGACGCCTGGATTCGGCTTCGAGATCGGTGATGAATTTGTTGAAATCGACATCATCCCTGACGTAAAAACAGATGTGCATCATGCGTGGAAACGCTGGACTCATATGCTGCACAGGTTCGGCGAACGACTTCGAACTGCCCATGGGCTGTTCCGCGTCCCGGTATTGCAGAAGCTCGATGACGACGTTGTCGAACTGGACGAAGCGGACGTCGAGTCGCTGCGAACCACCTCGCAGATCGGGCACCCCGATGGTACGGGGGTTGACGCCCAGCTCGGTGGCGCGAATTTCCTGGTCCGCGAGCAGGGTATTCTGCACCGTATCGCCTTGAAAGTCGCCGTGGCGGAAGACTTCGGTGCCGCCAAGGACCTGCGTATAGAACTCGAAAGCGCGCTCCATGTTCTGCACCGTGAGTCCGAAGTGCTGAATGCCCTGCAGGCGTGCGCCTAGTGCGCCATTGCTACGTGTTGCAGTGGAAGTCTTGCTGCCTGCCTGGACTTGGGCCGCGGCCGGAGTGAGGGCTGAGGAACCGACAAGGCCTGCGGCCAGGGCGCCGCCCATGGTTTGCATGGCTTCACGCCGCTGCTTGTTTTCTGGATTCTTTGGACTGCTCGACATGATTGCTCCACTAAAGATTGATTCGAAGATTCCACTTTGGATACTGATAGCAGCGCATTACGTGTACGTTGCTACAGCCGGGGAATGTATTGAAGTGGCGCGCTGATCGGTAGTAAAAATCGGTAAAGTGCAGTCAAGCGTCTTGAGAATCGGAAGTTGCCTCGTTAACGGGGCCGCCGGTTTTTGGCTGTCCGGATTCAGGGGGCCGCTTCGCTGGTTGCATTTCCTGCTGCGGCATCCATACCGCCAGGTCCCAGGCATTGCGGGCACCGACGATCAACAGGAAAACCATGGTCGCTCCAAGAGCGGGCAGTGCGAACGCCGCATCGCGCAGCATGAATATACTTGCCGCGACTGTCAGGACATAGGCAGCATATGGCAGGGCGATGTACCAGATCCAGTCCATCGCTGACAGATTCTTTTCGCGCCAGCGGCGCGGCGCGCGTGTCCACCACATATAGACAATCGACAGCAATGCGCCAAGGCATAAGGTCCATCCTGTCAGCTCGCGCGGGATTCCCGAGCCCAACAGCAAGTGGGATACAGCCAGGACCGCACAAAAATGCACCGCATTTGGCGAAATGAATGCCCGTACACCCGTCTTGTTTTCGGAAGCGATAATCGAGGGGCCGAGTGAAATAACGACGAACAGCGCACCCATGAGAGTCGCCGCCGCTGTACCGCTGAGTACAAAAAATTCGTGCCAATGTTCCAGTTGGTCAGACCAGGATGCTTCCATGAATTCTCCGAATGATAGTGGCGATCTCGTGCGATCGCGCCGCGATTACAGCACGGACGCTATGGGGAACGCGACCCGATTAACGTCTATTAACCAGTCTTAACCATGGCGCCGGACAGATTTTCGAAGCCGCTGCATTAAACTTGCGGTATGCATCGTCGAATCTTGGCCGCGGTATTACCGGAAGAAGACCATGAACGCATCGCTACCATCGATTACCGCCATGGCGGACATGCGCTTGACGCGGCTTGTGGCAATGCTGTTGCGCATGACCGGTGCCGATGCGGGAGGCCTCAGCATCGTGTACCGCGACGAGATCTGGCGGCCCAGTACACGGCTCAGACTTGCCTGAGGAAGGTGAGCAGGTAAGTGAAATAGTCGGCCTGCGCATCCCACATCGACAAATGACTGCCCGTGACGCAGACTTCCGCCCTGGCGTTCGGCATCATCGATGCCATCTTCCGGATGTCGGCGGGATCCATTTCGTCGTGGGTCGCGCCGATGGCAAGTGTGCGCACCTTGATCTCATGCAGCCGGTCCCAGCGCTCCCAATCCTTCATGTTGCCATCGATGACAAATTCGCTTTTTCCCTGCATCCGGTTATAAATCGCGGGGTTGATGCGGGCAAAGGCGCGCGTGACCGGCTCGGGCCATGGCTGGAGCCGGCAGATCACTTTCGGATACAGATGTTCCATCATGATGGCTTCGTATTCCGGAGCATCGTAAGCCTTGCGGGCTTCGAGGGCTTCGAGCTGTGTGCGGACGGCCGGCGGCAGCTCGCGCTTGATCGCGGCAAGGCGTTTCAGCACCGACTGTATGCCGGCAGTCATGTTGGAGACGACCATGCCGCGCAGGCGCTGCGGATGGTGCAACGCATACTCGATGGCCAGCATGCCGCCCCACGAATGACCGTACAACACGAATTGATCCAGACCGAGACCCGCGCGCACTTCTTCCAGCTCTTCCAGGTAGCGCGGCAGCGTCCACAGAGCGGGGTCGTCGGGACGGTCGGAGTTGCCGCAACCGAGCTGGTCGTAATAGATCATTTCGATTCCCGCCTGCGGCAGGAACGATTCCATCGCTTCGAGGTAGTCGTGGGAGAACCCCGGGCCGCCATGCAGCAACAGCACTTTGACCGGTCCGCTGCCGATACGCTTGGTCCAGACCTTGTATTTTCCGCCAACGACGGGAAGCATCTTGATGCCGGCCGTGCGGATGCCGGGCGGATTCAGGCCATCCGGCTTCATGGTAGCGATCAGGGGTGAGGCAGGGGGTGTTTGCGCGGCACGGGCGGGAGCCGATGGCAGGACGCTGGCGGACATGGCGGCGCTGGTGACTAGAAAATCTCGGCGATGCATAAGGTTTTGTGACTCCGGAATAAATTGGTGGGAACTCACCAGAAGTGAATGCGCTTCGATGGTGGAAGATAGAGAGCGTTACCAGGCTTGACGCCGAAGGCCGTGTACCAGGCGTCGACATTGCGCAGTGCGCCATTGATCCTGAACACTGGCGGCGCATGCGTATCGACCAGCACCAGCTGGCGTAGCGCCTCTTCCTTGATGACGGTACGGCGGCCCTGGGCATAAGCAAGGAAAAACCGTTGCTCGCCGCTCAGGCCGGCAATGCGTTTGGCCTTGCCGTGCCTTGCCTGATATGCCTGGTAAGCCGCATAGGCAGCTTCGATGCCGCTCAGATCCGCCATGTTTTCACCGAGCGTGAGCCTGCCGTTGACGGGGACGCCGGGAAATACGCGATAGCCGTCATATTGTGTGGCCAGCGCGTCTGCACGCCTGCGGAAGGCCTGCGCCGCGGATGCCGACCACCACGCTTCGGTGCGCCCGTCGGGACCGAATTGACGACCCTGGTCATCGAAGGCATGCCCGATCTCGTGCCCTATCAGCACGCCGATTGCACCGTAATTGACGGCGGCGTCCGCGTCGGGATCGAACAGAGGCGGTTGAAGGATGGCAGCCGGAAATACAATGGCGTTCGCATGCTGGTCGTAGTAGGCATTCATTTGCTGGGGCGTCGTGACCCAAAGCGCACGGTCGACCGGCCGGTGCAGGCGCTCGGCCTCGATGCGCCGGGCGAATTCGCGTGCGCGCAGCATATTGCCGAGCAAATCGTCAGGCGCGATGTCCAGCGCAGCCTGGTCGGGATAGTGGTCCGGCCGGCCGATGAGCAGCTTCAACGCATCGAGCTTGGCGAGCGCGCGCCGCCGTGTTGCCGCATCCATCCAGCGCGCGCCGGCAATGCGAACCCGAAAAGCAGCCTGCACGTCGGCGACGAGTTCACGGGCCTGCCTGTCGGCAGCGGCTGAATAATGGCGCGCTGCGTAAATCCTGCCGACCGCCGCGTCGAGCGTGCCGTTGACAAGACGTATGCCGCGCCGCCAGCGTTCCGGCTGCACCTGCATGCCGGACAGCGTCCCGCCGTGGAAGGCGAAGCTGGCGTCCGCCAGCCGCTTTGGCAAATACGCCGCGTGGTCGGCGACAAAGCGGTAGCCGAGGTAATCCTTCCATGTTTGCAGCGGCACCGTGTGGAGCAGAGCGCCCAGGGCGGCGACGGCGCTTTTCTGCAGCACCAGCACGCGGGCGTCGGGCGCCAGCCCATAGTCGGCCAGCAGGCGGTCCCAGTCCAAGCCCGGCAGCACCTGCGCCAGGTCGGCGCGCCGCTCGATACCGCTGGCGCCGTCCGACTCGCGCGACTGTGCCCTGGACCAGTGCAGGCGCGCCATCGCCGTCTCGAGCGCGATGATGGCGTCCGTGCGGGCCTCGGCATCGCTGATTCCCGCGAGCTGGTGCATCGCAAGTACATGGGAACGGTAGGCGGCGCGGACCCGGCGATCATGCTCGCCATCGCCCACATAAAAATCGCGCGGCATGCCGAGGCTGCCCTGGCCGATCGTCAGGACATAGGCGGCCGGGTTGTCCGGATCGGTGTCGATACCGAGCTCGATCGGCGACGCAAGGTAGGGCAGGGCCATCG
The DNA here is from genome assembly GCF_059418525.1 of Telluria sp. GW821-FHT07G12. Lineage (NCBI taxonomy): Bacteria > Pseudomonadati > Pseudomonadota > Betaproteobacteria > Burkholderiales > Oxalobacteraceae > Telluria > Telluria sp. GW821-FHT07G12. Next base: position 562,616 of record NZ_JBWKQA010000003.1, read on the forward strand.
TGGCTTGCAGGCCGACGGTGTCCTGGATCGCGGCTATCCGGGCCAGCCAGGGCGACAGGACGGCATTGCCGCGCGCTTCGATGCCGGCTTCGTCCATCCAGCTCCGGTACAGGGCGCCGACCTGCCGTTCGCCGCGGTCGAGGGACGGTTTGCTTGCCATGTCTTCGATGATCTGCCTGACGTCGGCCTCGACCGTCTGGCGCATGGCGACGCTGACGCCGGCCGCATCGCTGTCGCTGGCGATCCTGATGCGTCGCGCCCACCCGCCATTGGCGTAGGACCAGAAATCGTCGCCAGGGAGGATATCCGTCGCACGGGCGCCGAGATCGATGCCGAAGCTGCCATACACGGGCTGCGCGGCGGTGGCCGGTTTGGTAGCGACAAGGGAAAGCGCGAGCAGCGCGGCAAAGCAGGATTTGGCTGGCATGGTGGCATGGGTGTGATCGGGCGGCCGCAACTATAGAGATTGCGGCGCGCTGCGGCCAGAGGCGGCCGGTTAAATCTTGTAAATCCCCAGGTGTGCCGGACGCGCTTTACCACTATTTACCAAAATTTCCTGGCGGAATTTCGGCCGTGCCGGAAAATGCACGCTTTTGCCTTCAGAAATGCATATGAACCATGCCGGGTGAACGACCGGAAACCAACGTGCCCGGCGCGCGGCTGCGCGGCGCCGACCTGCCGCTTCTGGTCTCGCTGGATATGCTGCTGGAAGAGTGCAACGTCACACGTGCGGCGGCAAGGCTGCACCTGAGCCAGCCGGCGTTGTCGGCGCAGCTGTCCCGGCTGCGCCGTTTGTTCGGCGATCCTTTGCTCATCCCTTCCGCGAACGGCAGGGGGCTGGTACGGTCGCCTTTCGCGGCGCGCCTGCAGAGGCGGCTGCGGCCTGCGCTGACCGCGCTGTCGGAGGCCTTGCACGCCGACGAGTTCCGTCCCGAGCGCAGCACGCGCTGCTTCAATATCGCCGCGACCGGCGCCGCCGCGGCCATGGTCGTGCCGGCGCTGATCGCTCGCATCCGTGCCGCGGGCTGCAAGGATCTGCGCTTCGTCACTGCCACGCTGGACCAGGCGAAGCTGGCCTTCCAACTCGAGCGCGGCGAGGTCGACCTCTGCCTGGGACCGGCGTGCATGCTGCCGCCCGGCCTGCGCAGTGTCGAGCTGCTGGACACGCCGCACGTACTGGTCCAGCGCCGCGGGCATCCACGAAGCATGGCGCCGGTTGCGATCGCCGAGTATTGCGCTGCGCTCGAGCACGCGAATGTCGGCGGACTGCACGGCTATCTCGACGAGCAGCTCTACCGCCAGGGCCATACGCGCCATGTCGGGATAGCCTTGCGCGATTTCAGCCTGGTGCCGCCCTTGCTGCGGTCCAGCGACCTCGTATGTACCCTGCCGGAGAAGCTGGCCAAGGTGCTGGATGGAAGCCTGGAGCGGGTCGAGCTCGGTTTTTCCATGCCGTCGTATGTGCTGTGCATGGCTTGGCATGCGCGCAGCGAAGAGGATCCGGGCGTCGCATGGCTGCGTGGCGAAGCGGCGGCGGCAGTCGCCGCATAGCACGTCAGGCGATACCGCCGTCCATCAACTGCCGCGCCTGCTGCAGGTCGGCGCTATCGAAGCCTTCGTCGAAGCTTGCAAATACATCCGCCAGGGTCGCCAGGCCGGCGCCGCTGCGGCCGCGCTGCCGGTCAAGGCGCACCAGGCTGGCGGCGGCGCGGAGCGACCACAGCCGCGCCTGCTGGCGCGCGGATACCTCGAGGGCTTGTGCAAAACACTGCTCGGCAGCCGGCGCAGCGTCCTTCGCCAGCAGTTCACCCTTGATGCGCCACAGCTCGGCGAGGCACCAGCCTTCGTCACGGCCTTCCGCGAAAGCCAGGGCCTGGCCGATGAGTTCCAAGGCTTCGGTCCGGCGTCCGTTCCGGCCCAGCGCTTCCGCGAGCATGCCCATGTAAATGGAATAGCGGTACTGGAAACCGGTACGGCGCATTTCGTCGAGCGCAGCATAAATGTCGGCGGCACTCGCCAAATGACCGCTGCGGAGATCGAGCAAGGCGAGCAGCGAGCGCCGCATGCCGTCGAGTACGGCGATTGCATTGCGGCTCAGGAGCTCGCCAAGCTCGCCGAGCAGGCTTTCAGCCTCGTCCGCGCAGCTGCGCACAGCCAGGCATGCCGCGTTCGCCAATGCGCCCAGCAGCGAGAGCGCATGGCCGGAAAGCCGCGCATTGCGCACCGCTTCGTCCATCGTCCGTTTTGCCTGGTCCGGATAACCGAGCACCCACAGGACATTTCCGAGGACCGACAAGGTGGCGATGCGCTGATCCACCTGAAAGCGTGCAATATGGCGGTCGTGCGCCGCGATTTCGGTGCGCTCCAGCATGAGCTCGAGGTGGCGCCGTGCGGCGGGTTCTTCGCCCAATGAGTGGTAGGCCGTGCCGACCAGGCGCTCGACGCTGGCGCTGGCAGCACGATCGCCGATGCGCACGGCGATCGCACGGAAGCGTTCGGCCAGCAGCAATACCGAGCGGAATTCCCCGACGTAGCCGCGATGCATCCCCAGGCCCCACAGCGCACGAAGCTGGTATTCGTCGTCTCCGAGGCCTTCCGCGAGTTCGAGCGCGCGGATCCAGGCATCGCCGGCTTCATCCAGCGGGCCGCGGGTGTGCAGCGTAGCGCCGGCATGCGCCGCGTACAGCTTCATCAGGTCGGCGGGCGCGGGCTGGTGTTCGCCATCGCCGGCGGCAAGTGCGCGCAGTGTCGCTTGGCGGCATTCGTCGACCAGCGACAAGTGCATCCATAGGGGAATCGCCGTCACCGTCAGTTTGATGCCTAGCGGGATGTCGCCGCTGGCGGCGTAAGCCCATCCGAGCGCGCCGCGGACGTCCTCGAGCCAGCGGCTCTGTTCGCTTTTAGGGCCGGCGCCGCCCGCGAAGCGGCCATCTTCTCCGGCGCGGCGCAGCCAAGCCAGCACGAATTCCGCATGGCGCCGGCGCAGTACCGATGTTTCATCGGACGCATCCAGCTTTTCGAGGGCATAGGCTCTGGTGGTGTCGAGCAGGCGATAGACCGCCCCGGCGCCGCCGAGGTCCGCCACCAGCAGTGATTTCGCCACCAGGTTGCCTACGCCATCGATGATCGCCGCCGTGTCGAGCTCAGGCGAGGACAGCACTGCGGTTGCCGCGTCGATCGTGAAAGCATCGGCAAATACGCCTAGGCCGCGTAAAATCTTGCGCTCGCTCTCCGGCAGGAACTCATAGCTCCAGTCGAGCGCGGCTGCAAGCGTGCGGTGGCGTATCTGCGCACCGCGGCGTCCGCGCTTGAGAAGGCGGAAGCGGTCGTCCAGGCGCGCCGCGAGTTCGATGGCACCGAAGGCGTCGATGCGGGTCGCCGCCAACTCGATGGCAAGCGCGATGCCTTGCAGCCGGCGACAGATTTCCGCCACCGCCGGTGCATCGGCGTCGCTCAGGCGATAACCTGCGCAGCTGTCGGCTGCGCGTTCGACGAACAGTTGCACGGCGGCGTACTGCAGGGCTTCCGTTGCGCGCAGTGGCACATCGTCGACCGGATAGTTCAGCGGAGCAAGGTGGTGGACTTGTTCGCCACTGATCCTCAAGGGTTCGCGGCTGGTCGCCAACAGCACCGTGCCCGGCGCTTCGGTCGCGATGCACTGCACCAGATCGGCTGCGGAATCGATCACGTTCTCACAACTATCGAGCACGAGCAGATGCCTGCGCGGGCGTAGCCAGGTCAAGACAGCTTGTACGGGGTCGCCTGAGTGGATGGTAAGCCCAAGTGCCGTTGCTACAGTTCCGGCAGTAAATTCTCCGCTCGAGATGCGGCTGAGGTCGACGAAACAGACCTCTACGCCGGTTTCGCTGGCGAAGGCGGCGGCGGTTTCCACCGCAACGGTCGTCTTGCCGATACCGCCCGGACCGACGACGGTCAGCAAGCGGCGCGGCGCCAGCGCTTCCACCAGTGCCGCCACCACCTCCTCGCGTCCTATCGTGCGTGTCAGCGGCGGCGACAGATACCGTGTCGGCAGAGCGGCGGCGGGTACGATGCCGCGACCGTCGTCCGGCCCGGTACTGACCGGCGTGACGAAGCTGTAGCCGCGCCCGCTGGTCGTGACGATGTGGCTGCGCTCCGGGTCGACGTCGCCGAGCGCACGCCGCAAGGCGGCAACGTGCACCTTCAGGTTGCTCTCTTCGACGACATTGACAGGCCATACTCGCGCAATCAGCTCACGTTTTGAAACCAGTTCGCCGGGCCGCTCGAGCAGGGTCAGGAGTATGTCGAGCGCGCGCGCGCCCACGCGCACAGGCTGGCCTTCGTACAGCAGTAGTTGCCTTGCCGGAATAAAGCGAAATGCACCGAAATGGAATTCACGTTCAGTGGGGGAGGAAGCGGGTTCGCTGCGTGCTTGCATGGGACCACCGATGTCGAGCGGCGTGCGGAAAGCGCACGCCGTGACTGCAGAGTCTAGCACCGCGACGGAAGTTGGGCAGGCAGCCGTAGGCTCAGGGCATGTAGTGGTTTGCATGCCACGCATCCTGCGGCATGCCGGGGGAACACGCAAATCGAATAAATGTATGACCGGTCATCCACTTGGCAAATACATGCGCGGCAGGCGTGTCAGGCGAGCCTTGGGTAGTCGGTATAGCCATGGGCGCCGCCCCCGTAGAAGGTCGTATGGTCGGGTTCGGCAAGCGGGAGGTTGCGGTGCAGCCTCTCGACCAAGTCGGGGTTGGCGATCATCGGGCGGCCGAACGCGACCATATCCGCATGGCCGGATGCGACTGCTGCGATCGCCATCTCGCGGTCATAGCTGTTGTTGGCGATGTAGGCGCCTCCGAATGCCGCGTGCAAACGCTTGAAGTCGAAGGCTGCGGCGGCATTGCTGCCGCGGGTCTGTCCTTCAATACAGTGCAGGTAGGCCAGCCCCAGCTTGCCGAGTTGTTCCGCATAGTAGCCGTAGGTGCCTTGGGGATCGCTGTCCAGGGGCGTATCGCCGACCGCGCGGGTGATCGGCGACATGCGCACGCCGACCCGCCCCGGCTCCCAGACCTCGGCAACGGCGCGCACGACCTCGATGGGAAATCTGGTGCGGTTTTCCACGTTTCCGCCGTACTGGTCGGTGCGGTGGTTGGTGCTGTCGCGTACAAACTGTTCCAGCAGATAGCAGTTCGCCGAATGCACTTCCACGCCGTCGAAGCCCGCCGCCTTCGCGCACCGGGCGGCATGCCGGTAGTCTTCGATGACGCGGGGTATTTCAGCGGTGTCGAGCGCGCGCGGCATCGAAGGAGCGGCAAACGTATTTGATGCGAGGAAGATCTGCTCGCCGGCGCGAATGGCCGACGGCGCGACAGGTGCGGCGCCGTTTTCCTGCAAATCGACGTGCGACATCCGGCCGACATGCCAAAGCTGGCAAACGATCTTGCCGCCTTCCTGATGCACGGCCTCCGTCACGCTTCGCCAGGCGTCGATGTGTGCCTCGGTAAAGATACCGGGGGTCAGCGCGTAACCCTGGCCCTCACGCGAGATGTTGGTGGCCTCGCTGATGATCAGCCCCACCGAAGCGCGCTGCCGGTAATACTCGACCGCCAGCGCCGAGTGGACGCCGGACAGGCTGGCGCGTGAACGCGTCAGCGGCGCCATCGCGATGCGGTTGGCGACCATGATGTCGCCGATCCGGGTGGGAGAAAATAGTGTCGATTCGCTCATGGACATGCAGCCTCCGAAAAAATGTCACTTACCTTAGCCCGTACGAAACGCGGTTTGAAGTTAAGTCTGGTTTATTTCCGTTGACGGCGGGTCTCCCTGTTTTTAACCAAATGCGCCGAAAAATAACCGGACACGGCGCTGTCGCAGGCATTAACTGCTTGCTTGAGATTGGAAAGGAATCTTCATGAAGTTGCAGCTCGACGATATGGCGCGCGTCATCCAGTTCACCGCAACCACCTCATCCGGCTTGTCAGTGTGCGTGGTCATTGCCACGCTCTTCCCGGGGAATAGCACAAGCCTACCGCTCGCACGCCGCCGAGCTCGGCGATTCTCCTGTGGTGGTGTCGATAGGCGCAGGTATCGGATCAGCAGGATGAGGCGGAACGGGAAGCGAATTGTTGTTAAGCCGCTGGTCATCTGCCGGGGTAGCTTTTACCAAAATTTACTGGAACTTACTGGACCAGGTAGCGGGTTTTGGTGTCCCTTATACGGATGCTAACAAAGACCAACAAAGACGCATGGCTGCCGGTCGCGCACGAGCGGCGGCCGTCAGGGATCGAGCGGGAATACCGCTTCGGGCCTTTCCGTTACATGCCAGCGCGCCAGCGTCTACTTTGTGGCGACACGCAAGTGCGGGTTGGCGGCCGGGCGCTGGATATCCTGGCCGTCCTGTTGGAGTACCCTGGGGAAGTCGTATCAAAAAGCGAGTTGATCAAACGGGTATGGCCGCGTACCGTCGTCGAGGACAGCAATCTCAAGGTCCAGCTGTCTGCCCTTCGGCGAGCACTTGGGGAAGGCGAGGATGGAAAAAGTTACGTCGTCACCGTGAATCGGCGCGGATACCGTTTCGTCGCGCCCGTGACCTACAGGCTGACGAGCAAATCGGATGCGGTGCTGATGCTGTCCGCAAGGTCCGACGCCGACAGCGGCGACCATCTGCCGGTCTCACCTGTGAAAGCGATAGGCCGGCGTGAAGCGATCGAAAGCCTGGCCGGGATCCTGGCGCTGCGCCGGGTGGCGACCATCGTCGGTCCCGGGGGCGTCGGCAAGACGACCGTTGCACTTGCGGCCGGCGAAGCATTGGCGGAACAACAATCGGCGCGGCTCTGCTACGTCGATCTGGGGGAGGTGGCGGGGCATGCGGGGGGCACTGCGGCGCTGGCCGGGGCACTGGGCATCGCCGACCGCGAAGGCGACGCCATGGCCGCCGTGCTGGCAACCCTGCGCAGACTGCCCGCGCTGCTGATCCTCGACAGCTGCGAACGTGTGCTGGATGCGGCCGCCGTGTTGGTCGAGCTCATCAGCGTGAACGCGCCGGGAACGAGCATACTCGCCACCAGCCGCGAAGCACTCAGGATCCCTGGCGAATATGTCTACCGCCTTCCTCCTTTGGCCGTGCCCCCGCAACAAGCCAGCTTGAGCGCACTGGAGGCGATGGCGTTTCCAGCAGTGCGCCTGTTTGCGGAGCGCGCGGCCGAATGCGTCGAAGGCTATCAGTTGAGCGATGCCGATGCACCGGCTGTCGCGGAGATCTGCCGCCGTCTTGACGGCATGCCGATGGCAATCGAACTGGCCGCCATACGCATGGATGCCCTCGGTGCCTGCGAGCTGGCGGCTCGTCTCGACGAGCGATTCCGGCTGCTGGGAAGAGGACGGCGCAGCATCCACGCACGGCACCGTACGCTGGTGGCAACGCTCGACTGGAGTTATGCGCTGCTTCCCGCCGACGAACAGCGGATCCTGCGCGGCCTGGCCGTGTTCGGGGGCGCGTTCACGCTGGATGCCGCGCTCGCGCTGTTCGCGGACAGTGGACTCGATGCGAGCCAGGTCGTGGATGGCGTGGCGAATCTGGTCGAAAAATCCTTGTTGTCGGCGGACCTGGGCGAGACGATCGTGCGCTACCGTTTGCTTGCAACGACGCGCGCCTGTGCGATCGACAAGCTCGAGGCGTCCGGCGAAGCGCAATCGATACGCTGGCGCCATGCCGAGCTGCAGTATGGGGCGCTGAACCTTGCGGCCCAGGCCGAATGGCATGCCCATGAGTATGGAACCGAGCATGTCCTGCCGGGATAGCCGCGCGGTTTCAGGACGGCATGGCCGAAAACTGCGGCACGTCCATGGGACGCACCCATTCGAGCCTGCGCTTCGTGAACATCTCGAGGCCGGGGCGGATGCCGGACGGATCGACGAGGCTGCCAATCGTGACGAATACCATGCCGGGGAAAGACTCCAGATTCGACGTGAACAGCCGGGCGCCGCAATCCGGACAAAAATTCCGGTCCAGCTTCTTGCCGGATTCGCTCACATAAGAAAACGATATCGGCGTCCCGCGCAACAAGGTGAAATCGCTGGTTGGAACGCCAAAAAAGGTCGCCATCGCACCGCCAGTGGCGCGTTTGCAGTCGTTGCAATTGCAATTGGCGATGAAGTCCGGATCGGTGTCGAACTCGAACGCGATCTTGCCGCAGGCGCACTGGCCTTGGTGCTTCTTGCTCATGGGTTCTCCAAGTTGGGTAGACGCGCTTCGATGGCGCTCTGTAAAAGTCTAGGATGGCCGGCATGGCGTGTCCAAGACCGAATTTGCATCAACCGAGTCTTCGTGGGTCTCATATGCTGGATCTTCGCCAACTTTCCTATTTTGTCGCCGTCGCAGAAGAGGAGCATGTCGGACGCGCGGCGGTCCGGCTGCATATGTCGCAATCGCCGCTGAGCCGGCAAATCGCCCAGCTCGAGGACATGCTGGGCCTGGTACTGTTCGAGCGCATACAGCAGCGCATCCGCCTGACGCGTGAAGGGCGGGCGTTTCTGGCGGAGACCAGGCTGGTCCTCATGCAGGCGCAGCGCCTGGAAGCACTGGGCCGCAGTCTTGGCTGCGGCACGGATGGCGAACTGCATATTGGCTATGTCGAGAAAGCAGTTCACGCCGGCATCCTGCCAGCCGGCCTGCGAGGTGTACGCGAGCGGGAGCCCGCGGTGCGCGTCGGGCTGCACAGCTTGCGAGCGGGCAGTCAGCTTCTGGAACTGCGACAGCGCAGTCTCGACATCGGCATCGTCGGCGATAAGCCTGCCCCGGAGTACGGCGAGCTCGCGGCAGCACGGGTATTCGGTGACCCTGTCGTGCTGGCCCTGTGCGCGTCGCATCCGCTGTGCGTCACACCGCTGGTGAGCCCGGCGGACTTGCGCGGCCATCAGTGGATAGGCGCCGGCTTCGAAGACGGTGCGTCCGGCCGCGACGATTTCGTCGGCGCCTGCGCCCGGGCCGGGTTCCACCCGCGCTTCGAGGTGGAAGCGGGCGACCCGGCCACGGCATTGGGACTGGTCGCCGCGGGGCTGGGAATGGCCATGGTGCCGCAGGGTGTGAGCGCGCATGCGCCGTCGGGTGTCGTCCTGCGCGCAGTGCCGTGGCTGCGTTACCGGATTTCCCTTTGGATAGTTTGGCACCGCGCTAACACGCGCCCCCTGGTGACGCTATTCCGGAAAACCCTGCTGGAAAATATCGAGGAGTCGACACATGAGCAATAAGCCACCATTGCCAACAGCAAGCCTGGAAAAGCGCCGGCAACAGATCTACCCCGTGCTGACCGATGCGGAGCTGCGCTACGTCGGCCGTTTCGCCATCGAGCGCAGGTTCCACGACGCCGAGCAGGTGTTCGCAGCCGGGCAGGCGTGTCCCGATATCCTTTTCATCCTGCAGGGGCAGCTGGTGCTCCGGCGCCATGACGGCCTGGGCGGCAGCGAGCCGCTCGCCATCCTCGGTCCGGGCGAGTTCAGCGGGGAGGAGGGCCAGCTGGCCAACCGTCCAGCGATGGAAAACGCGTGGGCGCAAGGTGAACTGGTAACGCTAGCCTTGTCGTCCGGCGCCTTGCGCACCCTCCTCATCACCAACGCCGACCTTGGCGAGCGCATCGTCCGGGCAATGATATTGCGTCGCATCGCGCTGATCGAACGGAACTCGGGCGGCCCGCTGATCGTCGCGCCTCAGGACAACCGGTGCGTGCGCGACATCGAACACTTTTTGACGGCCAACGGTCATCCGTACACGGTGCTCGATCCCACCCAAGATGTGCGGGCGGCGGCATTGCTGGAAGCCGAAGCGCCAGCGGCGGGCGAATGGCCGCTCGTGCTCTGTCCCGGCGCACCGGCGAGCTGGAATCCATCCTTGAGCGACCTGGGCCGCTGCATCGGACTGTTACAGGAGACGGATCCAGGCAAGATCTGGGACGTCATGGTGGTAGGCGCCGGTCCCTCCGGCCTGGCCACGGCCGTGTATGCCGCCTCGGAAGGACTATCGGTCATCATTCTCGAAACGTTCGCGTATGGGGGGCAGGCCGCCGCCAGCGCGCGTATCGAAAACTACCTTGGCTTCCCGTCAGGAATCACCGGCGCCGCGCTGACCGGACGCGCCTATGTGCAGGCCGAAAAATTTGGTGTCGAGGTGGCGATTCCTGCGTCGGCCGCTTCCCTGATGGCGGACGCCGGACCGCTTGCCGTGGCGCTTTGCGGCGATAAGCGCGCGTTGCGCGCCAGGACCGTGGTGCTGGCATGTGGCGCCCGCTATCGCCGGCCGGCGCTGGCGAACCTGAAGCGCTTCGAGGGACGCGGTGTGTATTACTGGGCCTCGCCCCTTGAGGCCCGCTCGTGCCGACAAGTCGAGGTCGTGCTGGTCGGCGGCGGAAATTCGGCCGGCCAGGCAGCAGTGTACCTTGCTGCACATGCCTCGAAAGTGCACATGCTGGTACGCCGCGACGGACTGTCGGCGACGATGTCGAGCTACCTTGTCAGCCGCATCGAGGCGACATCGAACATCGAACTGCATGCCCACACCGAAATCGTTGAACTGCTCGGCGACAACGAGGGCTTGTGCATGGTCCGGGTACGCGATGCCCGCGAGGACGTGGAGCGCGACTTCGCGGTGCGCCACCTTTTCCTGTTCATCGGGGCGGACCCGAACACCGGCTGGCTGGACGGCAGCGGTATCGCCCTGGACAGGAACGGCTTCATCCTGACGGGGCAGGACGCCGGGAAAGCACCTGGCGACCGGCCACGCAAGGAACTCGAAACCAGCCTGGGCGGGGTGTTCGCGATCGGTGACGTGCGCGCCGGCTCGACCAAGCGGGTGGCGGCCGCCGTCGGCGAAGGCGCCGCGGCGGTGGCGCAAATCCATGCGTTTTTGGCGGACGCGCCGTCTTACCAAAATTAACCAACATTTACTCGCTTACATGAGCTTCGATTGATCATGATCATGTTGGCAAAGCTTCTGCCAACTAATCGGAGAAATAGATCATGAACATCGAGATGCTGCGGGTGATGCCATGAGCTACAAGCTCAGCGTCAACGGCAAGACGATGCAAGCGGATGTCGACGCCGATACCCCCTTGCTCTGGGTATTGCGCGACACACTAGGCATGACCGGCACCAAGTTCGGTTGCGGCGCAGCCCTGTGCGGTGCGTGTACCGTCCACATCGACGGGGTGGCGAAGCGCTCTTGTGTCACCCCGGTGTCGCTGGTCGAGAACGGCAAGGTGCAGACGATCGAAGCCTTGAACCAGAGCGCCACCGGACGTGTGGTCCAGCGAGCATGGCTCGATCTCGACGTCGTCCAATGCGGCTACTGCCAGTCCGGCCAGTTAATGCAGGCAACAGCCTTGTTGGAAAATAATCCTTCGCCCAGCGACGAGGATATCGACGACGCCATGTCGGGCAATATCTGCCGTTGTGGGACCTACCAGCGCATCCGCGCAGCGATCAAGCAAGCCGCGCGCGCGCTCGCCGATCCGAATCAGCGGAGGGAAGCATGAAGCCCGGCGATGTAGCCGATCCGCAGCGGCGAGTGCTGCTGGTGGCGACGCTCGGCGCCGGTGGCAGCTTGCTGCTCGGTGGCTGGCCGTCGCTGCTGGCGGCGGCGCCCGGACGTCCCACCATGCCCGCTGCGGGACTGGCGCCGAACGCTTTTGTCCGCGTCGATCGGGACGGCACCGTCACAGTCTTCGCACCTTATGTAGAAATGGGGCAGGGCGCCTACACCTCGCAGGCAATGATCGTCGCCGAGGAACTCGAGGTCGCCCCGGCCAGTGTGAAGATCGAAGCGGCGCCGGCGGACGAAAAGCGCTACGGCAGTCCGACGCTCGGCGGCCAGATTACAGGCGGGTCGCAATCGATGGCCGGCGCCTGGATGACTATGCGCACCGCGGCGGCTGCGGCGCGCGTCATGCTGGTCCAGGCGGCGGCCATGCAATGGCGGGTCGCGCCGTCCGAATGCGCGGCGCTCGATGGCGCTGTGGTACACCAGGCATCGGGCCGCCGGCTTGGCTACGGGCAATTGACGGCAGCTGCAGCGAAGCTGCCCGTGCCGGCCGAGCCGCCGCTCAAGGAACGCAGCGCCTTCAAGGTCATAGGCCAGCCCGTCAAGCGAGTGGACAGCGCAGCCAAGGTCGATGGGAGCGCCAAATTCGGCATCGACGTCGCGTTACCGGGAATGCGTTACGCGGCGGTGGCGGCGTGCCCGGTCTTCAATGGCAAGCTGCGCTCGGTCGACGGGACCGCCGCGCTGCGTATCAAGGGCGTGCGCCAGATCGTCAAGCTGGACGATGCCGTCGCCGTGGTCGCCGATTCCACCTGGTCGGCGATGAAAGGCCTGGCAGCGCTGGATATCGACTGGGACGAAGGCGTGAACGCCAGACTCAGCACGGCGGATTTGGTTGACGCCGCCGACGCCGCCTTACGACGGCCCGGCCTGGTCTTTAAGAGCGTCGGGGACGTGGCCGCCGCCGAGGCCGCTGCAGTACGGCGCTACGATGCGGTTTTCCGTTTGCCGGCTCTTGCTCACGGCACCATGGAACCGATGAACTGCACAGTGCATGTGCGTGCCGATGGTTGCGACGTATGGTGCGGCAGCCAGGTCGTAGGGCGGGCGCAGCGGGTGGCGGCAGAAGCCACCGGCCTGCCGCTCGAAAAAGTGCATGTGCATAACCAGTTGTTGGGCGGCGGCTTTGGCCGGCGGCTCGAAACCGATTATGTCTCGCAGGCAGCTCGCATCGCGCGCCAAGTCAAAGGACCAGTGAAAGTAACCTGGAGCCGCGCCGAGGACTTGCAGCACGATTACTACCGCGGCCATAACCATAGCAGGGTAAAGGTGGCCCTGGACGCGCGCGGCATGCCGCAAAGCTGGCGGCATCGGGTCGCAGGACCAAACATCATGGCGCGTTTCCTGCCGGTTTACCAGAAGGACAATATCGACCTCGACGTGGTAGAGGCGGCCAATGGGCATTACGACATCCCTAACCTCCACATCGACTTCACCCGGCACGAAGCGCCAGAGGGCATGCGTACCGGTAACTGGCGTGGAGTGGGACCAACCCGCAACCTGTTCATCACCGAGAGCGTAATGGACGACCTCGCTGCGGGTGCGAAGATGGACCCGATTGGCTTTCGGCGCGCGCTGATGGGCAAGGCGCCGCCGCGGCTGCACCACGTTCTTGATGTCGCCCAAGCCCAGTCCGGCTGGGGCACACCGCTGCCGACTCGTAGCGGACGCGGTGTGGCGCTGTTCGAGGCTTTCGGCAGTTTCCTCGCCATCGTAGCCCGGGTCCGGGTCGCCGAATCGGGCCAGATCCGTGTAGAGCACGTGACCTGCGCGGTCGATACCGGGGTCGCCGTGAATCCGAACGTCATCCGAGCGCAGATCGAGGGTGGCATCATGTTCGGCATTTCGGCGGCATTGCACGAGCAGGTCATCGTGGCCGACGGCCGCGTGCAGCAGGCGAATTACGACAGCTATCCGGTACTGCGTATCGGCGAGGCGCCTGCGGTCGACGTGCACATTGTCGACAGCGCGGAAAAGCCCGGTGGGGTGGGCGAACCCGGAACCTCGGGCGTAATTGCCGCGGTGGCCAACGCCGTATATGCCGCCACGGGCGTTCGTAGCTATTCTCTGCCGCTCGATCCAGCCAACTTCAAGGTGCCAACATGAACGTTCGTCCGTTCTGCTGCATTGCGGCCATCGCTTTTGCCATCACAGCGTCCGCCCAGGACTCCGAGATACAAGGCCAGTTGAAGCCCCCTGCGGCCTTCAACGCGATCAAGGACCCTGGCGAGCGCTCCGTTGCCATCTTCATCGAGGCCGGCAAGGTGATCCTGAGCCCGCGCTGCCTCAATTGCCACCCGTCCTTGCGCGCGCCAACACAAGGCAATGACCTGCATGCACACGTGCCGCCCATGGTTGCAGGCGCGTCCAACATGGGGAAGCCAGGCCTGCTATGCGCCAGTTGTCACCAGACCGCGAACGTCAGCGCGCCCGGCACCAAGTTCCGTTCGATTCCAGGCCACGAACACTGGAGCCTGGCACCGGCGTCGATGGCTTGGCAAGGCCTTAGTCTTGGCCAGATTTGCGAGCAGTTGAAGGATATTAATCGCAACGGCGGGCGCAGCCCGGCTCAGATCACCGAGCACATGGGCAAGGACAAGCTCGTGGGCTGGGCATGGCATCCGGGCGAGGGGCGCAGGCCGGCGCCCGGCACGCAGAAGGTCTTCGGCGAACTCATCCGAGCCTGGATCGACACCGGAGCGCGGTGTCCGCGCTGATGCGTGGACAAGCTGTTGGCGAAATACCGGCCCGGCGCTTACGTGTCCAATACAAGGTGGGTCGCCTCGTGCTCGGTACGGAGCAGGATCTTGCCGCTCGTGACACGGGTGAAAAGGAGGGGGATTGTTCGAAGTTGGCCTGCCGAACAAGATCGTGAACGGTTACTCCGCCGACGCCACGCTACGGTCGATTGAAGATAGCCTCATCAGCATGTTTCCCATTCATGTCCTGCAAATCAAGATAAACTATCGGGTTGCGTTAGAAGCTGGGCATGAGGACTTGAGGAAGATGAAATACGGCAAACGAAGGCTGAGTGTTGCACCCATGATGGACTGGACGGACCGCCACTGCCGCGTGTTCCATCGCCAGATCACCCGCCACACCTGGCTGTACACCGAGATGGTGACGACCGGCGCGCTGGTATACGGCGACGTCGAGCGCCATCTGCGCTACGACGGCATCGAGCACCCGGTCGCCCTGCAGCTGGGCGGCAGCGAGCCGGCCGACCTCGCCAAGAGCGCGAAGCTGGGCGAGCAGTGGGGCTATGAAGAGATCAACCTGAATTGCGGCTGCCCGTCCGAGCGCGTGCAGAAGGGTGCGTTCGGCGCTTGCCTGATGAACGAGCCGCAGCTGGTGGCCGACTGCGTGAAGGCGATGCGCGACGCCGTTTCCATCGACGTGACCGTCAAGCACCGCATCGGCATCGACTACAACGAAGAATATGGTTTCGTGCGCGACTTCGTCGGCAAGATCGCCGATGCCGGCTGCCAGACCTTCATCGTCCATGCCCGCAACGCCGTGCTGAAGGGCCTTTCGCCCAAGGAAAACCGCGAGATCCCGCCGCTGCGCTACCACGTCGCCTACGAACTCAAGCGCCAATTCCCCGACCTGGAAATCATCATCAACGGCGGCATCAAGACCAACGACGAGATCGAAAGCCACTTGCAGCACGTCGACGGCGTGATGATCGGCCGCGAGGCTTATCACAATCCCTGGCTGATGGCCGACTGGGACGCCCGTTTCTATGGCGATGAAGAGGGCGGGCCGGCCTCGCGCGAACAGGTGCTGGAAGCCATGATCCCCTACATCCGCGCCGAACTCGAACGCTACGGTCCGCTGGGCCTGCGCCTGAACAGCATCACCCGCCACATGCTGGGCCTGATGGCCGGGCTGCCGGGCGCACGCGCCTTCCGCCAGCTGCTGTCCGACTCGCGCCGCCTGGCCGAGGGCAATCCGGAACTCCTGCTGGAAGCCGCCGGCCGCATGGGAAAAGCAGCCTGATCGATTAACTTTTTGTTACGGCGGCGCCAGGCAGGGCCGCCTCATCTGTTCATAATCCGCCACAGGGCCTGTTGTCCAGACAGCTGCCCCTCTTCATTTTCCTTGCTCAACAGCAAGAATAGACCCATAATTCGGGCTCTTCTCCCCGCATGGCCTCCGATATTGTTGTAGTAGCGAAACAGTATTGAGCAGGATCATGTTTACTCGATGCAAGCGTCGAGTTTTGATTTATCCTGACGGAAATACACAAAAGTTCACGGAGAGGTTGAACTTTTAGTAACAAACAGCGACGCGCGGCGCAGAAGGTTCCGGGCGGATCCAATCATTTGAACCAGGGAAGACAGTAAATGAATTTATCCAACATGAAGGTCGGCATGCGTCTGGCGCTGGGCTTCGCTCTCGTGCTCGTGCTGATGGTCATCCTGACCGTCGTCGGCGTGGTGCGTATGGCGCAGATCCAGAACCGTCTCGACCATGTCGTGAGCGTGAACAACGTCGTGACCCGCCTGGTCGTCGACATGCGCAATAACGTCAGCGAACGCGTCACCTCGCTGCGTACTCTGACCCTGATGACCGACCCGGCCGACATGGAGCCGGAGCTGAACCGTTTCAAGGAACAGACCGCCAAGTACGACGCCCTCCAGCAAAAACTGGAAGGAAAGTTCGCCGTCGAAGCATCGGCTGAAGAAAAGGGCCTGCTGACCCAGGTCAAGGATGCGGAAGCCGTGGCCATGCCGGCCATCGCCAAGGCATCGGCACTGTACCTGGCCAACAATGCCATGGACGCTACCCGCGTGATGGTCAAGGAAATCCGTCCGGCCCAGAAGAAATGGCTGGACGCACTGGACCAGCTGGGTGCACTCGAAGACAAGCAGAACAACCAGACCCAGGTGGACGCGGAAGCCCAGTTTGCCAGCGCACGTAACTTCATGCTGGTCCTGCTGGTCCTGGCCGTCGCCATGGGCGTCGCCGCCGCCGCCGTGATCACCCGCGGCCTGCTCAAGCAACTGGGCGGCGAGCCGGGCTACACCTCGAAGATCGCCACCAGCATCGCCGAAGGCGACCTGTCGATCGCCATCGACACCAAGTCGTCGGATCGCGGCAGCCTGCTGAGCGAAATGAAACAGATGCGCAACAGCCTGGTCGACATCGTCAGCCAGGTCCGTCGCGGCACCCACACCATCACCACCGCGTCGCGTGAAATCGCCGCCGGCAACACCGACCTGTCGTCGCGTACCGAACTGCAAGCCAGCTCGCTCGAGAAGACCGCATCGGCCATGGAAGAGCTGACCTCGACCGTGAAGCAGAACGCCGAGAACGCCCGTGAAGCCAACCACCTGGCCGCAACCGCATCGGACGTGGCACGCAAGGGCGGCGAAGTGGTGTCGCAAGTGGTCGGCACGATGGGCGAGATCAATAGCTCCGCCAGCAAGATCGCCGACATCATCGGCGTGATCGACGGCATCGCCTTCCAGACCAACATCCTGGCACTGAACGCCGCCGTGGAAGCGGCACGTGCCGGCGAACAGGGCCGCGGCTTCGCGGTCGTGGCATCCGAAGTGCGTAACCTGGCCCAGCGTTCCGCAGCGGCTGCAAAAGAGATCAAGACCCTGATCGGCGACTCCGTCGAGAAGATCGGCCGCGGTTCCAAGCTGGTCGGCCAGGCCGGCGTGACCATGGACGAAGTGGTGGGCAGCGTCAAGCGCGTGACCGACATCATGAGCGAGATCGCCAACGCCAGCGCCGAGCAGAGCGCCGGCATCGAGCAGGTCAACCTGTCGATCATCGAGATGGACGGCATGACCCAGCAGAACGCCGCCCTGGTCGAGCAGGCAGCCGCCGCCTTCCAGAGCCTGCAGGACCAGGCAGCCGAACTGCAGCGCGTGGTCAGCATCTTCAAGCTGGAAGGCGAAGAAGCGGGCGCTGAAGCAGCACCGGCGCCGAGCACGATGGCCGTCGCCACCCGTGCAGTCGTCGCCCGCCCGGCCCCGGCCCGTCGGCCAGCCGCATCGCCGCAGCTGAAGAAGCCGGCTGCCGCCCGCAAGCCGGCAGCGCCGAAGGCAGACGACACGCAGGCGCCGGAGTCCGGCAGCAGCTCGTCGACCTCGAAGAAAGTCGCCGCGGCAGCCGCCAGCGACGACTGGGAAGAATTCTGAGCCAGGACGGCTCGTCAAACGGCCGGTAAAGCTACCGGCCTTTTAAAAAAACTTTGTTATTTAGGGGAAATTAAAATGTCCAACAAGAAATTCGCCGCTGTCCTGTTTGCCAGCCTCTTCGTCACCGGCTTCGCTGTCGCCGGCGAAACCCCGGCCTCCTTCGATCCGTCGAAGTGCAAGGTCGAATACCCGAAAGCTTCGCTGATGAACGAAGAGCAGGGCGTCACCTCGATGTCCTTCCAGATCAACGCCGACGGTTCGGTCGCCGATTCGAAGCTGGAAAAGTCGAGCGGCTTCAAAGGCCTGGACAAGGCAGCCCTGAAAGGCCTGTCGGCATGCAAATTCAAGCCGGGCACCAAGGACGGCGCACCGGCCCAGACCTGGACCAAGGTCGACTACGCATGGAAGCTGGACTGATCCTGCGCTTTCTCTAGAAGTACAAGAAACCGGCCCGCAAGGCCGGTTTTGTCGTTTACGGCGCCGGCCGCAGGCCGCGCCTGAAGATCGTGTCCACGACCTGGTGCCCGACCGCCAGGCCGCTGGTCTTGTCGAACTGCCAGTGCACGCCGAGGTAGATGCGGCTTTGCCCGTTTTCTTCCTCGGCCTGCGAGAGGCTGCTGTAGGTGCGCGCCCATCTGGGTCTGGTCCAGCCCTGGTTGTCGTGCGTGACGCCGTTCCATTCGTCCGAGAGGAAGGTGAACCTGAGCTTGTCGCCGTACAGCCGCCGCAGGGTGTGGAACAGCGAGCCGCCGGCGACCGCATGGCCAGACGGGTAGGCGGGGAAGGGCGGCGTGAAGTCGGGGCCGACCAGGTTGCTGGCCGGCGCACCCAGCGGCGTCCAGTTCGGGTCGCCCAGCGTGTCCAGGTTGCCGTCGCCCCTGCCGGTCGGGCCGCTGCCGGGACTGCCTTCGCGCACGCCGTGCACCGGGCGCCAGAAGCGGTAGTAGTACTTGGCTTCCCAGCAGGCGATGACGCTGTCCGCCAGCGCCGCATTGACCAGGCCCAGGGCGCGCGCCTGTTCGAGCACGTCGCCCGTCTGCGTACGGATCACCTGCAAGGCGATCTGGTTGTACATCCTCATCGGCGTGCCGAGCCAGGCCGTGCTGTCGTAACCCCAGTAGACGCCGATCCGCGTCTGTTCCTGGGTGCGCCTGGTTGCGGGACCGTTGCCGCCCAGCTGTTTGACCTCGTTGAAGGCGCGCGTGTAGGCATCGCTGCTCAGGGCCGGCGGCGGGGGGCGGGCGGAATGCGCTGGCCGACGGGATCACGAAAGGCTTCACCTGGCCCCAGTAGGCGCCGAACGCGACCTGGCGCTGGCTGACCGGATCCGGGCGCCATTTGCCCGGTGCCGTGTCGAGCGGGTAGTCCTCGCCGACGATGGGTTCGGGCCGATCGGAACCGTCGTTGGCGCGCAGCGCAAGGATGGCCGCCGCCGCCCGGCGCCCGATATCCATGCCGTTCAACTTGCTGCGGCCGCCAGGAATCCGGGCAAGATCGGCGCTCAGCTGGCCGTGCAGGCGCTCGGCCTGGTGCGGGTACAGGGCGGCCAGCGTATCGTGAGCGGCCTGGGCGATTGCCGCGTCTGGCGAGCTGTCGGCAAATGCCGGCAGCGGCCCGCTGTAGCCGGGATAGCGGCGGTAGATCGCGTTCAGGGCGTCATGGATGGCGATATGGAAGATCGCCAGCGCGCGGCTGCTGCGTGTCGGCCCCGCCTGCTCCGGTTCGGCAGACGGGCCGGCGGGCGGCGGCGTATGGTCGATGGCGATCGTATGCCAGGCCAGGTCGCTCCAATAAGCCAGCCGGGCCGTCGCATTGGCCCCGGGCGGCGCTGTGTAGCGCCATGGCGATTCATGGGTATTCGCTTGCGAGGGGTAGGCAACGGGGTCGTTAGGACCGGTGCCGGCAAAGGCGACCAGCGTTGGAAGAAGCAGCAAACAGAGCAGTGGCTTGATGCGCAATTTCATGGCAGAACTCCGGTCGGAAACGCGAAGGGGCCGACGCGCGCACTGCGCCGCGCGAACGCAATGGCAGGCTCGGTCATTCGACCTTACGGGGTCGGCCTTGCGAGGACAAGCGCAACAGCAAGCGGAGTTGATCCGGGACAGTCGAGATTCCACCCGGAATCAAAAGAGGCTTAACTTACCGCAACACGTACCCCTGTTACATATTTGTCGCGCTATGTGTCGATTGTAAAAACTTGCATCAAACGCACTGTGCGGTGGTTCGGATCGCTATAGTGGAATCACACCAACCGAAAGGAGAAGCATCATGAAACGAATCCTCTGTGCCGCTGCCGCAGCCCTGATCAGCACCGCCGCGTTCGTCCCGGCGCAGGCCTTCGCGAAAGGTGACGTGCTGGTCGTCCGTACCGCGCCGCCGGCGCCGCGCCATGAAGTCGTGCCCCATGCACGCCGCGGCTACGAGTGGGCCCCGGGCTACTGGAACTGGAACGGCCACCGCTACGTGTGGGTCAAGGGCCACTACGAGAAAGTTCGCAAGGGCTACACCTACCACCGTCCGGAATGGCGCCAGGGCGATAACGGCTGGACGCTGGAGCGCGGCGGCTGGCAACGCGGCGACCGCGACGGCGACGGCGTGCCGAACCGCGCCGACAGCCGCCCGAACAATCCGAACCGTTCGTAAGCCGTCCCTGCTGAAGCAAAAAGCCAGTCCGAGCGACTGGCTTTTTGTTTTGACAAATGAGGATGCGCAAGTCGGCCGTATGCTGCGTGCCTAGCATGGGAAGTCCGAATGTTATAGGAATTACACCATGCTTTGCATTTCTTTCAAGAAAACTGCCTTGGCTGCGCTGCTGCTGGCGTGCTCGGCACATGCGGCGGTGCTCGAATGTCCCATCAATGCACCGGCCGATTGGAAGACGCCCAGGTCGAAGCTGGACCGGGCGCGGGTATTTGCCTATCTGCCCAGCACGCGGGCGGATGAGCGGGCGCTTGCGGAGGGATTGCCGGAGAAGGAGTGGCAGACGGGCGGGACCTTGTACCAGCTATGGAACATGAAGGCAGGGTCGCGGGCGATGGTTCGTCAGGTGTATTGCAGCTATACCGGGACGGGGCGGTTCATTCGCTTCGATGCGCGCAGTACTGCGCGTTGCCTGGCCAAGCGGCGGGTGCGGGGGGATGCGTTGATGCCGGGGTCGCTGGAGTTTCGGTGCAGGTGAGGGACCGAAAAACAAAAAGCCCGGAACTTTCGAACCGGGCTTTTCATCGTATTTTTTTTGGGGTGGCTGATGGGACTCGAACCCACGACAACAGGAATCACAATCCTGGACTCTACCAACTGAGCTACAGCCACCACTGTCTTACTTGCTGTCTCGTTGTTGCCGAGACAGAACGAGATTATAGCGGCGACTTCGCCATCTGGCAAATCTAAATGTGCCCAGCAGTGCGAGGCAGCGCGAAGCTGGTCTCCTGTACCGGCGGGTCGACGCCGATCAGGCTGTTAAACGCCGCCGACAGGGCAGTGGCGCTGGCGCTCGTATAAGCCGCCAGCCGCGCCGGCACCTGGGCGTCGAAAGCGCGCAGCAAGCCGCCGGCTTCCAGCAAGCGGCCCAGCTGGCGCGCCACGGCGTCGCCGGTGTCGACCAGCACCACGTCCTTGAAACCTTCAGACGCGATCACGTCCTCGATCGAGGCCTGCACCAGCGGGTAGTGCGTACATCCCAGTACCAGCGTATCCGCCCCCTGCGCCAGCAGCGGCGCGATATAGCGCCTCAGCATGGCGGACGTCTCCTCCGAATCGAGTTCGCCGAATTCGATCTGGTCGGCCAGGCCCTGGCAGGGCTGCAGCAGGAATTGGGCGCCGGTCGCTTCGGCGATTTCGTCGCGCAGTTTCAGGAACTTGGCGCCGGCCAGGGTCCGTTCGGTGGCCAGCACGCCGACCTTGCCATTGCGCGTGGCCGCGGCGGCCGGCTTCAGGCCTGGTTCGACGCCGACGATGGCCAAGTCCGGATAGCGCGTGCGCATGCGCCTCACGGCCGACACGGTCGCGGTATTGCAGGCCACGACCAGGGCCTTGGCGCCCTGTGCAAGCAGGAAGTCGGCAATCGCGAAACAGCGTTCGGCAAGCACGTCTTCCGGCTTGTCGCCGTAAGGAGCGAAGCCGGAGTCGGCCACGTAGATCAGGTGTTCGTGCGGCAGCAGGGCGCGGATATGGCGCAGCACCGACAGGCCGCCGACGCCGGAATCGAAGATGCCGACCGGGGCGTCGCGGGACGGGAAGAGCAGATTCATGGGCTCATGTTAGCACGCGCGGATGCACCATGGCTGGGGGGATGCGGCGCCGCGCATCGCTGCTATATTGGCCTGATGAAGACGACAACGAGAACCCTCATCGCCGGCCTGTCCCTGGCCTGCGCCGCCGCCACGCCTGCCCATGCCGACCGCGTCGACGACTACATGAAACAGCAGATGGCGCTGAATCACGTGCCGGGCGCCGCGGTCGCCATCGTCAGGGACGGCAAGATCGCCAAGCTGCAGACCTATGGCCTGGCCAATCTGGAATGGCAGCAGCGCGTCACGCCGGACACCATGTTTCAGCTGGCCTCGTCCACCAAGCCTTTCACCGGCATGCTGCTGATGCGGCTGCAGGAGGCGGGCAAGCTGTCGCTGGACGCCAGCATCGCGCACTACGTGCCGAACGCGCCCGAGAGCTGGCGTGCGATCACGGTGCGCCACCTGGCCGATCACTCGTCCGGCATCCCGGACAATGTCCACGTAAAACCGGATGCCACGCTCGACGACTACGTCGACGCGGCCGCTGCGATGCCGCTCGCGCACGCGCCGGGTGCGTCCAGCGAATACGGCATTGGCGGCTACACGGTGCTCGCCAGGGTGATCGAAGCGGCGGCGGGCATGCCGTATCCGCAGGCCCTCAGGCATTACGTCACCGGGCCGCTCAAGCTCCAGGCGAATTTCGAGTACAGCAGCGGCGAGCCGAACATGCGCAGCGTGGAAGTCGTGCCGAAACGGGCCGCCGTCTACGACTGGGATGGCGGCCGCCATAAAAACTTCAGCTTCCATTTCGGTCCGCTCGCGTACGACGCCGGCGGCCTACTGGCGTCGGTCGGCGATCTCGCCAAGGTGGCGGTGGCGCTCGACAAGGGCACCTTCCTGCGCAAGGAGTCGATGCAGGCGATGTGGACGCCGGCGCAGCTGGGCAACGGCACCGTGAACGGCTTCGGCATCGGCTGGGTGGTCAAGGAGCTCAACGGCAGGCCGACGGTCGGGCATTCCGGCGGACCAGCGCTGTCGGACATCCTGCGCTTGCCGAACGAGCGCGCGACTTTCATCGTGCTGACCAATGGCGCGAAGCTCTATCCCTATCTGGCGCAGGGCGTGTCCGAGCTGTTCTTCCCGCCGCCGCCCGTGCGCATGCCGGAAGGGATCGCGGACTCGAAGCCTGAACTCAGCGCGGCGCTGCGCCAGGTGGTCGCCGACGGCATCGCCGGCAAGGTAGACGAAAGCCGTTTCAGCGAGGGCGCGCGCAAGGACTTCGTGCCCGCCTACCAGCGCTTCCTGGCGCCCTACCTGCGTTCGCTGCCGCCGGTCGACGAGTTCGTGCTGGTGTCGGAGACGCCGATCGAGAAGGGCGTGAAGCGCGTCTACCGCGCGCGCCATGGCAGGAAGGCGCAGGGCTGGGGTTTCGACGTCGACCAGGACGGCAAGGTCCTCGGCTTCGGCCCCAAATGAAAAAAACCGCCGCGGCCGGAGCCGGGGCGGTTTTCAATGATGCGAACCTGAATTACGCAACGTTGACCGGAATCCCCTTCAACGACTCGATCTTCGCCGCCCATTCCTTCGGCCCGGTCGTGTGTACCGAGGTGCCAGTGGAATCGACAGCCACGGTCACCGGCATGTCCTTCACTTCGAACTCGTAGATCGCTTCCATGCCCAGGTCTTCGAAGCCCAGCACCTTGGCCGACTTGATCGCCTTCGACACCAGGTAGGCCGAACCGCCCACCGCCATCAGGTAGGCCGACTTGTGGTTCTTGATCGATTCGATCGCCGCCGGGCCGCGCTCGGCCTTGCCGATCATCGCGATCAGGCCGGTCTGCTCGAGCATCATGTCGGTGAACTTGTCCATGCGGGTCGCGGTGGTCGGGCCTGCCGGGCCGACCACTTCGTCGCCGACCGGATCGACCGGGCCGACGTAGTAGATCACGCGGTTGGTGAAGTCCACCGGCAGCTTCTCGCCCTTGGCCAGCATGTCCTGAATGCGCTTGTGCGCGGCGTCGCGGCCGGTCAGCATCTTGCCGTTCAGGAGCAGGGTCTGGCCCGGCTGCCAGGAGGCGACTTCTTCCTTGGTCAGGGTGTCCAGATTGACGCTCTTCGACTTCTGGGTGTCCGGAGTCCACTGCACGTCCGGCCAGGTCGACAGCGCCGGCGGTTCGATGTACGAAGGACCGGAGCCGTCCAGCACGAAGTGGGCGTGGCGGGTGGCGGCGCAGTTCGGGATCATCGCGACCGGCTTCGAGGCGGCGTGGGTCGGGTACATGTTGATCTTCACGTCCAGCACGGTGGTCAGGCCGCCCAGGCCCTGCGCGCCGATGCCCAGTGCGTTGATCTTGTCGCACAGTTCGATACGCAGTTCTTCCAGCTTGTTCTGCGGGCCGCGCTGCTTCAGTTCGTACATGTCGATGTCTTCCATCAGCGACTCTTTCGCCATCAGCATCGCCTTCTCGGCGCTGCCGCCGATACCGATGCCCAGCATGCCCGGCGGGCACCAGCCGGCGCCCATCAGCGGCACGGTCTTCAGCACCCAGTCGACCAGCGAGTCGGACGGGTTCAGCATCACGAACTTGGTCTTGTTTTCCGAGCCGCCGCCTTTTGCGGCGACCATCACGTCGACGGTGTTACCCGGGACCAGTTCCATGTGCACGACGGCCGGGGTGTTGTCCTTGGTGTTCTTGCGCTCGAAATGCGGGTCGGCCACGATCGAGGCGCGCAGCTTGTTGTCCGCGAAGTTGTACGCGCGGCGCACGCCTTCGTTGACGGCGTCCGTGATCGAGCCGCTGCCGAAACCTTCGAAGCGCACGTTCATGCCGATCTTCAGGAACACGTTGACGATGCCGGTGTCCTGGCAGATCGGGCGCTTGCCTTCGGCGCACATTTTCGAGTTGGTCAGGATCTGGGCGATGGCATCCTTGGCGGCCGGGCTCTGCTCGGCTTCGTACGCGCGCGCCAGGTGCTGGATGTAGTCGGCCGGGTGGTAGTAGCTGATGTACTGGAGCGCGGCGGCGACGGATTCGATCAGGTCGTCCTGTTTAATGACAGTCATTTCGTTCTCGTTCAGGTTAGTGTTTGGTGCTGCTTGCGGTGTTGGTCATGATGCGGTCGGTGTAGGCGATGGCCATGGCCGACAGCAGGAATGTGATGTGGATGCCGGTCTGCGCCAGTATCGTCTGGGCGTCGTATTCTCTGGCGTTGATGAAGGTCTTCAGCAGGTGGATCGAGGAGATGCCGATGATCGCCATCGCCAGCTTGGTCTTCAGGACGGACGCGTTCACGTGCGACAGCCATTCCGGCTGGTCCGGATGGTCTTCGAGGTACATGCGCGACACGAAGGTCTCGTAGCCGCCGACGATCACCATGATCAGGAGGTTCGAGATCATCACGACGTCGATCAGGCCCAGCACGACCAGCATGATGGTGGTTTCGTTCAGCTTCTTGGGCGGCTGAGCGCCAGGCACCGTCACGGCTTCGAAGATGTGCTGCAGGGCGTCCTGGTTGCCCATCGCGGCCAGCACCAGGTCCTTCAGCTCGACCCAGAAATGGAACACGTAGACGCACTGCGCCAGGATCAGGCCGAGATAGAGGGGCAGCTGCAGCCAGCGGCTGGCGAACATGAAGCTGGCGAGGGCGCTGCGCTTGCGTGGTACGGAGGAGGGTTGTGATTCGATCATCTGTGTTGAGTGCCGGTCCGGCGCGGACCAAGGTCGGGGTCAAGACAGCTCAACATTCTACACCCGGAACGGATGGCTGGCTTGCCCTTCGTTGTTCCGCAAAGTTGGTAGAATGGCCTCAGGGATGCCTGTAAGGGCTCAGTAAGCGAGCCCCGATATGGTATGTGGCAAAACTACTACTATCCTAAGGAGACTAGAATGGCTGAGAACGAGACCAACCAGCAGCAGGGCTTGCAGGAACACCGCGTGTTCAATCCGCCCGCTGACTTCGCCGCCAACGCAACCATCTCCGGCATGGACGCGTACAACAAACTGTGCGCAGAAGCTGCGAATGACTACGAAGGTTTCTGGGCCCGTCTGGCGCGCGAGAACCTGAGCTGGCAAAAGCCTTTCACGCAAACCCTCGACGAATCGAACGCCCCGTTCTACAAGTGGTTCGCCGACGGACAACTGAACGCTTCGTACAATTGCCTCGACCGCAACCTCGAGAACGGCAACGCCGATAAAACCGCGATCATCTTCGAGGCCGACGACGGCCAGGTGACCCGCGCCACCTATCGCGAGCTGCACGAGCGCGTCTGCAAATTCGCCAACGGCCTCAAAAGCCGCGGCATCAAGAAGGGCGACCGCGTCATCATCTACATGTCGATGTCGATCGAAGGCGTGGCCGCGATGCAGGCCTGCGCCCGCATCGGCGCGACCCACTCGGTGGTGTTCGGCGGCTTCTCGGCGAAATCGCTGCAGGAACGCATCATCGACGCCGGCGCCGTGGCCATCATCACCGCGGACGAGCAGATGCGCGGCGGTAAATCGCTGCCGCTGAAATCCATCGTCGACGAAGCGCTGGCGATGGGCGGCTGCGAGACCATCAAGGACGTGATCGTCTACAAGCGCACCGGCGGCAACATCAACTTCCAGCAAGGCCGCGACCTGTGGCTGCACGAGCTGGTGGACGGCCAGTCCGCGCAGTGCGAGCCGGAGTGGGTCGACGCCGAACATCCGCTGTTCATCCTCTACACCTCGGGCTCGACCGGCACGCCGAAGGGCGTCCAGCACAGCACCGGCGGCTACCTGCTGTGGGCCGCGCTGACGATGAAGTGGACCTTCGACATCAAGCCGGACGACGTCTACTGGTGCACGGCCGACATCGGCTGGGTCACCGGCCACACCTATATCTGCTACGGCCCGACCGCCGTCGGCGCCACGCAAGTCATCTTCGAAGGCGTGCCGACCTTCCCGCATGCCGGCCGCTTCTGGGAAACCATCGCCAAGCACAAGGTCTCGATCTTCTACACCGCGCCGACCGCGATCCGTTCGCTGATCAAGATGTCGAACGCGGACGAAGCGGTGCATCCGAAGAGCTTCGACCTGTCCAGCCTGCGCCTGCTGGGCACCGTGGGCGAGCCGATCAATCCGGAAGCCTGGATGTGGTACTACAAGAACGTCGGCAACGAGCGCTGCCCGATCGTCGACACTTTCTGGCAGACCGAAACCGGCGGCCACATGATCACCCCGCTGCCGGGCGCGACGCCGATGGTGCCGGGCTCCTGCACGCTGCCGCTGCCGGGCATCATGGCCGCCATCGTCGACGAAGCCGGCCATGACGTCCCGAACGGCAACGGCGGCATCCTGGTCGTGAAGCGTCCGTGGCCGTCGATGATCCGCACCATCTGGAACAACCCGGACCGCTTCCGCAGCGCCTACTACCCGGACGAGCTGGGCGGCAAATACTACCTGGCCGGCGACGGCGCGATCCGCAACAAGGACACCGGTTACTTCACCATCACCGGCCGCATCGACGACGTGCTGAACGTCTCGGGCCACCGCATGGGCACGATGGAAATCGAGTCGGCCCTGGTGGCGCACCCGGTGGTGGCGGAAGCCGCCGTGGTCGGCAAGCCGGACGAGACCACCGGCGAAGCCGTCTGCGCCTTCGTGGTGCTGAAGCAGGCCCGTCCGACCGGCGAGGAAGCGAAGAAGCTGGCCGCCGAGCTGCGCAACTGGGTCGGCAAGGAAATCGGCCCGATCGCCAAGCCAAAGGAAATCCGCTTCGGCGACAACCTGCCGAAGACCCGCTCCGGCAAGATCATGCGCCGCCTGCTGCGCGTGCTGGCCAAGGGCGAGGCGATTACCCAGGATGTGTCGACGCTGGAAAACCCGGCGATTCTGGACCAGCTGAAGGAATCCGCTTGAGTGCTCAAATGAGCAATTCAAACTGATCGATTGATAGCAGAGTTACGCCGCACTATGAAAATGGTGCGGCGTTTTTTTTGCGCCATCCCGTCGTGATCGGCGCGGTGCTAGGACGCGCCGTCGTCCTTGTCCGGAGAGCCGAACAGCGCATCCAGCGGGTTCGGCTTTTTCGGCGCCGCCGCATCGCCACCGCCGAACAGCGCGTCGAGTTCGGCACGCTGGCCGGCGACCGCCGCGCGCCCGCGCGTGCCCGCGAACTCTTCCTCGATATTGTCCCGATAAAAACTCCAGGCCGCGCCCGAGGTCGAGAACCGTCGCCAGACCTCGCTGCCCACGTTCGCGTAATCGATGGCGCTGCCGTCGTCGAATTCCACACGCAGCGTGCGCGCCTTGTTGTCATAGCCGATGGCGCGGAGTTTGCCGGCGTTGATGCGTTTCATGTCCATGTGTGGCTTCCGGTATGCGTCAGAGACGTGCCAGTCTACCGCCATCGACGAGCAGCGACGCGCCTTGCACGAAGCGGGCCTCGTCCGATGCCAGGAAGGCGACGACGGCGGCGACGTCGTCTGGCTGGCCGACATCGGCCTTGTCGACGATTTCGATCCCGGAGCGCACGTTCGGGTTATCCCACAACATGGGTGTATCGATGGCGCCCGGCAGCACGGCGTTCACGCGGATGCCCTTGGGCTTGCCCTCCAGCGCCGCCGAGCGCGTCAGCGACAGCAGGGCTGCCTTGGCGGCGGCGTAGGAAGACACCATGGGCTCGGTTTCGATGGCGTGCACGCTGCCGACATTGACGATGGCGCCGCCCCCCTTCATCCGCAGGAAGGCCTGCTTGATGAAGTAAAAGGCGCCGACCAGGTCGACGTTGAGGATGCGCGTCCAGTCCTCGCCGGTCTGCTCCTCGAGCGGCTTGAAGATCATCAGGCCGGCATTGTTGACGACGATGTCGATGCTTCCGAAGTGCTGCACGGCGGTGTCGACGGCAAGCGCGACGTCGGCTTCTTTCGAGACGTCGCAGCGGACGGTGGCGATGCGCGCCGCATCGGCGTCCCTGGCCAGTTCGGCGCTGGCGGACGCGAGACGCGCTTCATCGAGATCGGCCAGCACCACGCTGGCGCCTTCGCCCAGCAGGCGGCGTGCGATCGCCAGGCCGATGCCGCCGGCGGCGCCGGTAACGATGGCGGATTTTTTTTCCAGGCTCATGGTTTACTCCGTGTTTTTGGGAGCGGCGGTGGCCGCTTCGCTGTTCTCGTGGGCGGGCACGGGGGCGGCCTGCGGCGCCACGTAATCCTGCGGCAGCGACACCGGCACCTGCAGGCAAACGCTCTGGGTCGGCAGGACTTTTCCCCAGGCGCGGATCAGGTCGCGATAGGCCGTGCCCACCGGCCGGATGTTGCGGTCGAGGTCGAACAGGCCCAGAGGGTTGACCGTGCCATTGTTTTCCCTCAGTGCGCTGTCCCAGTCGACCTGGTCGGTCAGGGAATACCATGTGAACCCGACCACCGGCACACCGCTGTTGCGGATGCTGAGGACGTTCGCCCATTCCTTGCGTAACCACTTGACGGCTTCGTCGCCGACCGGGCCCTGGACCAGATTGGTCTCGGTATGCATGACCGGCAAGCGGTAGCGGTCGTAGTATTGCTGGGTAATCACCGCATACCCGAACACTTCTCCGGACGGCCAGGTGTTGCCGTCTTCGTCGACGAAGTGCTCATTGGTCTGGTAGTAATCGTTCCCCATGAGGCAGTGATGCTTCAGGTTGTTGTTGAGGAAGAAGTGGTACTCGTCGGGTGTCATCCCGTTGGCCATCAGGTATTCGTACATCTGCGAATCCACGCGCCGGCCGTAATTGAGGTCGAGGGACAGGAAACGGCTGGCGTTCTTCATTTCCGCCGGGCCGATCGCTTCCGGACACTCTGCATGGAAGTACTCGCTCGATTCGCTCTGCACGAACAGGGCGTCGGGCCGCACCTCCAGGATTTCGCGCATGGCCAGGATGTTTGCCTTGACGACGTGCTTCAGCGCGGTGACGAACGTCCGGTCGGTAGTGCCTTGCTCGTTCCACCAGCCATACAGGCCGGAGAAGAGGGCGCAGATCGACATCTCGTTGACCGGCGTGTACATCTGAACCCAGGGAAAGCGCGCGGCGAATGCGCGCGCATAGTCCGCGAACAGAGCGGGGAAATCCGGATTCTGGAAGTTGCCGATCCAGTCCGGCACGCCGAAGTGGCAGAGGTCGACAATCGGAATGATATTGCGCCGATGCAGTTCGTTGAAGGTTTCGTCAGCGAAAGACCAGTCGTAACGCCCCGGGCCGAGCCAGGAAAGATGCAGGGGCGGACCATAGCGCAGGACGCGAATGCCGAGTTCCTGCACCAGGTCGAAGTCGGTGCGCCAATGCTTGTAATGCCCGCATTTCTCCATTTCATCGACCCGGAACTTGCCGTTGCCGATCATGGGAATGCTGTTCTCGATGCCGGTTGCAAACATGAATCCAGTAAACACCTCGTCCCCCGTTCAAAAACTCGGGACAAGCTTACTGGTCCGTCAGCAATTCCTATGTTCGAAAGCGAACTCAACTGGCATAGCGTTACAAATTGCCATGTACGGTCACAGCTTTTCCAGCTGCTGCTTAGCATACCCCGCACCGCTGCCGCCCGGCGCCAGCTCCAGGTAAGTCTTGTACGCGGACTTCGCCTTGTCGCCCTGGCCCGCGCGCGCATACGCATCGCCCAGGTTCATGTAGGCGATCGCCCGCGACGGGTCCATCTTGATCGCGTTCTCGAACCAGCGCGCCGCTTCCGCAAACTTGTCCTGCTTGTAGAACACGAAGCCGAGATTGTTGGCCGCCAGCGCGAAGTTCGGCCGCAGCTTCAGCGCTTCGGTGAACTGCGCCTCCGCCTGCGCATACTGCTTCTCCTTGTACAACTGCAGGCCGTGGTCGTTGGCGCGCTGGGCCTGCTGGCGGCCCGAGACCGGCACGGCGGCCGGCGCGGTGATGGTCGCGGTGCCGCCCTGCAGGTCCTTCACGACGACCGTGGCAGAGGGCGCGGAGGTTTTCGCATCCAGCTTGGTATTCAGCGCGATCGCATCGTTCGACAGCTGCGCCGTGTTCGTATTCAGGAACTCGGTTTCTTCCGGCAGCTCGAACACGAAGTCGCCGCCCTCCGAACCCGGCAGGCTGCCGAAGGCCGGGGTCTGCTGCGAGACGCTGGACACCGCCGGCGCGACATAGGCCGCCAGTTCGGTCGCCGTGATCATGCCGTCGCCGTTCAGGTCGGCCTTGCCGCCCAGGCCCTGCAGCAGGGTCCAGGTGAACACCGAGTGGCCATTCGGGCCGCCGTCGGACACTAGCTGGTCGGTGCCGCCGGCGGTCAGCATCTGGCGGCCGAGGCGGCGTCCGTTCTCGCGCAGGAAGGCTGCGTTGCCGCCGCCACGCGTCAGACCGAGGCCGCTGTAGCAGGCGTCCATCACGAACAGCTCGTGCTTGGCCGGCAGGCTTTCGGCGATGTTCTGGATTTCCGTCATCGGGATCGCATCTAGGGCCAGGTTGTCCGGATCGGCGTCGAAGGGAACGATGTAGCCGAGATCGCGGCCCGAGCTGAGCTTGCGCGTGGCGCCGTGGCCGGCGAAGAACATGAAGACGCGGTCGTTCGGCTGCAGGCCGCCCGCGTTCTTCCCGCGCTCCATGAGGTCGTGGAAGGCGCCGAGGATGCCGGCGCGCGTCGCCTGCTCATTCTTCAGCGTGATCACGCGCTCGGGCGCGAAGCCGAACTTCTGCACCAGCACCTGGCCGACGCCTTCGGCATCGCGCACCGCATACTGCAGGCGCGGCCACTTCTTGTATTCGTCGATGCCGACCAGGATCGCCCAGGAATTCGCATAGCCGGTGGCGGCGGCGCGCGGCACCGGCGTCGCTGCGGCGGTGCCGCTGACTTTGAAGCTGCTGCCATCCCAGCCCGCAAACTGGTAGCCCTCGGCCGCCAGCTTCTCCAGCACCAGCGGCAGCGCCTTCACGGTGCGCTCGTGGATGTCGTGGAACAGGATGATGCCGCGGCCTTCCTTGTCGACGGAGCGCAGCACGCGGTCGGCAATCGAGGACGGCACCGGGTCGGCCCAGTCCAGCGAATCGATATTCCACATCACCGACTTCAGGTGCGCATCGGCCAGCATGTGCATGCCTTCCTTGTTGCGCGCGCCGTAGGGGAAGCGGAACAGGGCCGAACGCTGCGGATTGACGGCGCGGAGCAATGTATCGGTGCCGAGGATCTCGGTCTTCAGGCCGTCGCCGCTTTGCTTGGACAGCTGCGCGTGCGTGAGGCTGTGATTCGCCAGCACATAGCCGTCCGCCATCAGCTTGCGGCTGACTTCCGCGCCGGCGTTCAGGTGCGCCTCGCCCTTCGCATCGAGCGTGCCGATATTGCGGCCGACGCTGAAGAACACGGCCGGCGCGTTGTACTGCTTGAGGATGGCCGCGATCTCCTCGCTGTAGCGGCGGTGCGGGCCGTCGTCGAAGGTCAGCACCACGGTCTTCTTCGGCAGTGCCTTGCCGAAGATCTCGTCTTCGTCCTTCGCCGGCTGCTGGGCTTGGGACGGCGCGCCCGGCTCGGCAGGTTCCGGCTTCGAAGGGTAGGGCAGCACAACGCCGTAATCCTTGAGGATGCGCTCGCGCTGGTACAACGTTTTCAGATAGGCCGTGTAGCTGTCCCACTTCTCGCGCTTGAGGGCGATGGAGCGCGACTCGAAGCGCCCGAACACTGCGCGGATCTCCCTCTCGTAATTGCGCTCGATTTCGGCCAGCGCATCGAGGTCTTCCGAAACACGCTTGTGCAGCTTGATGGCCGGCAGCGACGAATCCTTGGCCACCTGCCCGAGCAGCGACTGCATCAGCTCACGGAAGGCGAGGCGGTCGGCGTCGTACAAGCCTTCGCCCGACTCGACGTAATCGAGCAGGCTACCAACCGCATCGAAGCGACGCGGGTCGCCGGACGCCAGCAGTTTGGTCAGCGCTTCATCGACCTTGGCGATGCGCTCCTGGTTCTCGTGGAAGAGCTGCTGGCCGACTTCGTGGGTCTGGGCCTTGGCGGCATCCGACAGCTTGTCTTCGTCTAGCGTGAGCACGATCATCTTGCGATACGCATCGAGCATGCGCGCCAGGTCGGCCGAGATGGCGCTGACGTTCATGCCCGGCCCGGCGGCTTGCGGCACGGGCGTGTTCGGTTTGCGGGAGGCGATCCAGGTGCCGGAACCGGCGCCGGCAGCGGCGACGGCGAAGATGACGAGATAGAGGGCTTTGCGTTTCACGGCCAAGTGGTGAAAGTTTTAATTTGGCAACAATATCACCAGTCGGCGGATCTGGAACAGGGAAATGCGCAAGCACCGTGGGACGCTACGAAAAAAGCCGCCTCGCGGGCGGCTTGCGTTACTTTTACGCGTCGCTCAAGCGCGGCGCTTATGCAAGGCGGCCAGGGATCCCAGGCCCAACAGAACGAGGGCAATGCTGGCCGGTTCGGGCACGTCGCCCTGCTGGTTCTGGTTCGGATCGGTCGGCAGGTCGCCGCCGATCAGCGTGAGCGAGTTGTCGTCGATGAAGGAATCCAGATCGATGCCGAAGTTGCGGTGGAAGTTCATCGTGTAGTCCACCGACCAGGCCGACAGGGGCACGTCGAAGATGCCCTGGTACTGCTTCCAGACGCCGTCATGCGCATCGATGGTAGCCGTGGACAGGCTCGAAATGACGCTGCCGGCTTGCGTGCGCCAGGTCAGCGAGACCCAGGCATCGTCGCTGGGGATGTCCTGGTCCAGACCCTGTTCCCAGAACGACAGCGCGACCTGGCGCGCCTGCCCGAAGCCCGGCAGCAGCACGTTCTGCGTCAGCGTGCCCCAGGCGCCGCTGTAGCCGCTGAACATGTAGCTGCCGCTGCGCGGATTGATGCCCGGGTCGAAGCTGCCGTCGTCGACGCGCGGGTTAGAGACGCCGCCGACGGTCCAGCCCAGCAGACTGCCGGCCTCCGCGCCGCCATTGGTCAGCAGGGTGGCGTGGCCGGTCATGGAAACCATCAGGGAAGCGAGGGCAACAGCAAGCTTGAGGCGCATGGGAACTCCGAATAAGGTTGTGAAATGGGATGCTGGAAAACGCCGTACGGCACGCATGACGCAAGCTGTGTTCGGTAGTTCGAGGGAGTTTTTGGCCCATGGATCCGATAACGGTGCGCGTGCGTTGACGACGGTTACCGGCAGGGATGGGGCCGATGAGATGCTGGAGCAAGCATCCGACTCGGCTGGCAGGGAGTGGACGCGGTGGGGCTCTGCTGAGCAGTGTAGCATGAAACAGAGCCTTTAAGACAACCGATCAGGACGAGGACAGCACGAAGGTGTTGCCGTCCGGGTCCTTGAACTTCGCAAACGAACCCCAGGGCTGCACGGTCGGCGGCTCGATGAACTCGACACCGCGCGCGCTGAGCTGGCGGTAGGTCGCCTCCACGTTATCGCAGCCGAACGCGCCATTGAAGAAGGTACCGATGCGGTCTTCCTGGCCGTCCATCGTGAACAGCACGACGCGGGTGGACGAGTGCGCCACGCGCAGCTCGATCCAGCGCTTGCCCGGGCCCATCGGCTGGTCGGTGGAGATCTCGAAGCCGAGCTTCTCGGTGTAGAAGGCGAGGGCGCGGTCCTGGTCGGAGACGGGGATGCTGACGAACTTGAGTTGGGTGATCATGGTGGCGTTTCCTGTTGAACTTGTTCCGACCGGCATTATCGTGTCAGTATCACCTCCGGTGTGCTTTTAACGACTATAGTACTTATGACTACCCTGCTTACGCGTCAGTCTACGCTCGACGCCTATGTATTCGATGTCCTGATGCCGGACCTGGTCGGCCACGACCGGCGCCCGGCTGCCTTTGTCGTGTATCTGTTCCTGATGCACAGTGCGCAGGCGCTGGGACGGGACCAGGTGCCGGCCAGTCTGCAGACGATCGCGGTGAAGACGGGCTTGTCGAAGTCGGCGGTGCAGGTGGCCTTGCGGCACCTGAAGCGGCGCGGGCTGATCGGCGCGGAGGAGGTGGGCACACAGGTCAACCCGGTGCGGCAAGTGCTGCGCCCCTGGCGACGGCGCCTGGAGGCTGCGTGACGGTTGCTATTGTGCTGCTGGGAATCCTTGCTATAATAGGCGGCTTCGCAGCCATGCGAAAACCCATCAGGAGAGATGGATGAGTGGTTTAAGTCGCACGCCTGGAAAGCGTGTATAGGTTCATAGCCTATCGGGGGTTCGAATCCCCCTCTCTCCGCCAAGAACATGTATCAGACGATCGAGAGTCGTCTGCCAAACCCGCGTAACTCCCTGTGAGTACGCGGGTTTTTTGTTCGTTAAGTACCGTCAACGGCTTTCAAAACCCGATCATCATTGGCACATTTTTGTGGATGGGTGCCAGAAGTCTGGAACAGCTTCCATGGGACCCCAACGTTAGATTGCGAACAAGCAACGTTAGTGCTATAACTACTGGCGAGTCTGTTTATAGGCAGATATCCGCAGTCACAATTATAGGGCTAATAAATTCGATGGCTACATGGCGGTCTGACATAATAAAAGCGCTTGAGCAGAGTGGCGGGGTTGCCCGTCTGGTCGATATTTATGCGTTGGTGAAGAGCTATCGGACGAATGTGCCGCCCTCTTATCAGGCAATGATACGAGGAAGTATAGAGGCCGCCTCCAGCGATTCAGAGGTCTGGCATAAAAATCCAAACAAAAAGCACGATCTGTTTTACTCCGTGGATGGGATCGGAGGCGGTGTCTGGGGTCTGCGGTCGATGTTGGATGAAACCCCAGTCGCTATCGATGTAGTAGAGCCAATGATAAGCGGCGGAACGGTGGTTCCAGGAAAATCATTAATTCAGACATATCGGATCATCCGAGACACCAAGTTATGTCGCCACATTAAGAAATTGCACAACTACGAGTGCCAAATATGCGGTTTGGCGATAAACCTTCCCGAAGGAGGAAAGTATGCAGAAGCTCATCATATTATTCCTCTTGGATCGCCACATAATGGCGCAGATAAGGCTGAGAATATTATTGTCGTCTGCCCGAACCACCATGCCATGTTGGATTATGGCGTACTCAAACTAGAGCTTGCGCTTATTATCACCCGAGAGCCACACAGCATTTGTCAAAATTCTATAAATTACCATAACATAAAAATTTACGGAGATTCGAAGAAGGCGTTGTCTCTCGATGAAAACGTCAAACTTGACCTAAGTGAAGCTTGAGATTCGATCTGCAGACCGAACATTCGCCTAAATCGCAGGGCTTAAGGCGGATGTTTAGTACCACTTACGAGACATCCGCCAACAAGTCCATCACGTCTAGACTTGCCCCCAAGCCACTGCTAGCATGCCATATCGATAATTTTCGAGGTGCCGCAGCATGGAACTAAGCGCAAGCCCAAAAGAAGAACCCGCCACCAGCTCGACCCGCGATGTCATCACCGGCATGCTCTTCGTCGGCCTGCTGTTCTTCATCCTCGGCTTCGTCACCTGGCTGAACGGCTCCCTGATCCCGTTCCTGAAGATCGTCTGCCAGCTGACCAACTTCCAGGCGCTGCTGGTCACCTTCGCCTTCTACATCGCCTACACCGTCATGGCCCTGCCGTCGGCGGCGGTGCTGAAACGGACCGGCTACAAGAAGGGGATGACGCTGGGCCTGGGCATCATGGGCGTCGGCGCCTTGCTGTTCGTGCCGGCTGCGCAGACCAAGCACTATGAGCTGTTCCTGGCCGGGCTGTTCACGCTGGCCACAGGCATGACCCTGATGCAGACCGCGATCAATCCCTACATCGTCTGCATCGGCCCGCGCGAAAGCGCCGCCATGCGCATCAGTATCATGGGCCTCTTCAACAAGGGCGCCGGGATCGTCGTGCCGATCATTTTTGCGAGCCTGATGCTGAAGGATATCGATACCGCGTCCCAGTCCGTACTGGCGCAGCGCCTCGTGTTCCCTTATGTGTGCATGGCCGCGGCGCTGTTCGCGATCATGGTGTTCATCCATTTTTCGACGCTGCGCGAGATCCCGCCCGAAGTCGATGGCGCCGACGGCCGCATCGATGCGAGCTCGGTGCTGCAGTTTCCGCAGCTGGTGCTGGGCGCGCTGGCGCTGTTCGGTTATGTTGGCGTGGAGGTGATTGCCGGTGACACCATCGGCTTGTACGGCCACGAACTGCAGGTCGCGAACTTCGGCGTGCTGACCTCGTACACGATGGTGTGCATGGTGCTCGGTTACCTGGTCGGCGTGGTGGCGATTCCGCGCTGGTTGTCGCAGCAGCGCGCGCTTGTCTTGTCGGGTCTCGTCGGCATCCTGCTGGTCGTCGGCGTGGCCACAGGATCGACCACGGACACCGGCCTGTCGCAGGCCCTGATCGGGTGGGCCGGTGCGCCACTGGTGCCGAATACCGTGATGTGCCTGGCGCTGCTCGGCCTTGCCAATGCAATGGTGTGGCCGGCCATCTGGCCGCTGGCCTTGCAGGGACTGGGGCGCCATACCGCCAGCGGCTCGGCCGTGCTGGTGATGGCGATCGCCGGCGGTGCGCTGCTGCCGCTGCTGTACGGTCATCTGTCGGACATCGTCACGCCGCGTAGCGCCTACTGGCTGATGCTGCCTTGCTATGCGCTGATCCTGTGGTATGCCGCGGCCGGCCACAAGATCCGCAGCTGGCGCTAAAGGAGAACACCTTGAGTCACCGACCACTGGCTGCGCGCACGCTGGCCTTGTTGATTGCGCTCGCCGCGCCGATGGCCATGGCGGAAGCGCCGGCGCCCGCAAAACAGCAGGCGTCTGCGTCCCCGAACCAATACGCCAGCGCCGGCAAGCTGCAGCTGCGCTGGGACCTGCAGCGCAACCTGTTCACCGCCCAGGCCCCGCACGGCCGCACGCAGGCCCGCCTGATCCTCACCAACCATGACAGCCGGCCCTTGCCGGCGCAGGGCTGGTCGCTGTACTTCAATTGCCTGGACCGCCTGCAGCCGGGGCCCT
Organism: Telluria sp. GW821-FHT07G12; assembly: GCF_059418525.1. Taxonomy (NCBI): domain Bacteria; kingdom Pseudomonadati; phylum Pseudomonadota; class Betaproteobacteria; order Burkholderiales; family Oxalobacteraceae; genus Telluria; species Telluria sp. GW821-FHT07G12. Next base: position 600,487 of record NZ_JBWKQA010000003.1, read on the forward strand.
TGAAAGGCAATCTGCTGCTCGAGCAGGTCGCGGGCTCGCTGTTCCGACTGCGCCCGGCACCGGGTTTCGAAGGCGTGGCGCCGGGGCAGACGCTGGACATCGACTACACCTATGCAGGCATGGTCATCAAGCTGTCCAAGGCGCCGGTCGGCTTCTACCTGGTCTACGATGCCGCGCCCGAGGTCGGCCTACCCATTACGGACTTCGCGCTGCTGCCGGTCACGCGTCCCGAGCAGCTGGACCGCGGCACCAGCGGCCACAAGCCGGTCGTGACGCCCGCGGACACCTATCGCCGCAACGCCCAGGCCGACCTGCTGCCTGCGGCCGAAGTGCCGCCGGTGCTCCCCACGCCGCTGCAGATGCAGACCGGGGAAGGGAAGCTGCTGCTGACCGCGCAGCCGAACGTGCAAGCACCCGCCGCGTTGAAAAACGAAGCCGCGCTGGCACGCTCGCTGTTCCCGCAAGCCCTGCCGGCAAATAAAGGCCCACTACTCAAACTGCGCATCGGCACCGTCGACGGCCAGTCCTCATCCGAAGCCTACCGCCTGACAATCGCTGCCGACAACGGCATCGCCATCGTCGGCAACAGCGCCGCCGGCGTCGCCTACGGCCTGCAAACCCTGCGCGAGCTGCTGCCGCTGCCGGATGCAAAAGAGCTGTCGCTGAAAGAAGTGAGCATCGTCGACGCCCCGCGCTTCGGCTACCGCGGCTTCCAGCTCGATGTCGCCCGCAACTTCCACGGCAAGCAGACCGTGTTCAAGTGGCTGGACTTGATGGCGCGCTTCAAGCTGAACAAATTCCACTTCCACCTGACCGACGACGAAGGCTGGCGCCTCGAGATTGCCGGCCTTCCCGAGCTCACGACAATAGGCGCGGTGCGCGGCCACAGCGCGAAGCCAGGCGTGCGCCTGCAGCCGGCCTATGGTTCCGGCCCGGATCCGCGCGACCCCAGCGGCAGCGGCTACTTCAGCCGCGCCGACTACATCGAGATCCTGCGCTACGCCCAGGCGCGCCACATCGAGGTGATCCCGGAAATCGAGATGCCGGGCCACGCGCGCGCCGCCGTGCAGGCGATGGAAGCCCGCTACCATCGTCTGAAGGCGGCAGGGCGCAAGGACGCCGCCAAATACCTGCTCAACGACTTCGAAGACCAGTCGAAATACAGCTCGGCCCAGTACTTCACCGACAACGTCATCAACCCCGGCCTCGACTCGACCTTTACCTTCATCGATCACGTGGTCGCCCAGGTCGTCGCCCTGCACCGCGAGGCGGGCGTGCCGTTGCGGACCCTCCACATGGGCGGCGACGAGCTGGCCAACGGCGCCTGGGAGCGCTCGCCGGCGAGCCTCGCGCGCATGAAGAAGGAAAAGCTGGCGAGCACGGAAGACCTGTGGGACTACTTTTATGACCGCGTCGACGGCATGCTGCGCAAGCACGGTGTGTCGACCTCCGGCTGGGAAGAGCTGGCCGCGCGCAAGACGAAGCTGGCCGGCCGCAACAAGCTGATTCCAAACCCCCGTTTCACGCAGCGCGGCTTCACGGCCTGGGTGTGGAACAACACGCGCGGCGCCGAGGACCTCGCCAACCGACTGGCCAACGGCGGCTACGACATCGTGCTGGCGCCGGTTTCAAGCATGTACCTGGACATGGCGGCCAATCCGAATCCGGAGGAGCCGGGCGTCAACTGGAACGATTACGTCGAGCTGGACACCGTCTACGACTTCGTCCCCTACGACATGCTGAAGAACCTGGGCGAGACTGCGCGCCTCGGCAAGGATGGCCTGACCGATTACGGCAGGGGCCATGTGCGCGGGCTGGAAGCGACCCTGTTCACTGAGACCGTGCGCGACGCCGGCCGCATCGACTACATGGTCATGCCGCGCCTGGTCGCGCTGGCGGAACGGGCCTGGGCTGCAGACCCGGCCTGGGCGCTCGAAGCGGATCCTGCCAGGGCGTCCGCGCTGCACCGGCAGGCATGGTCGGGCTTCGTGAATGCGCTGGGCCAGCGGGTGCTGCCGCGCCTGGATCTCGAGCAGCCTGCCGTCGCTTACCGAATTGCGCCGCCCGGCCTGATGCTGGATGGCGAGCAGGTGCTGGTCAACCACGTCCTGCCCGGCATCACGCTACGCTACACCAGCGATGGCAGCAATCCATCCGCCGCCAGCAAGCTGGTAACGGGACCGATTACCGAGCGTGGCCTGATCAAGGTGGCGGCTTTCGACCGCAAGGGCAGGTCGGGACTCGTCGCGAGTATCGACCGCCGTTAAAAGGGCCAGAAGCAGTCCGGGCAAGATGCTCAGCGCTGCTGCGTGCGGCGCGGTCCGCCGCGGCGGCGTTCCTCGCGCGGCGCCGGCTGGATCGCATGGGCCGGCATCGCACCGTTGCCGTCGATGCCGAATTCGATCACGCGGCGCAACGCGCGCAAGGTGACCGGCTTGGGCAGCACCGCGACGCGGCCCGCGTGGTAGTGCGGTGCGTGGCTCTTGTCGTCCAGTAGCAGGACCACCGCGGCCTGCGGCGCCAGCCGGGTGATCTCGCCGATGAAGGAGCGGCGGTCGTCTGCGTTGAAGGTGGTGTAGGTCAGGACCAGGTCGATGCGCACCGTCTGCGCCGTGTTCAGGGCCGCGCGCGGGCTTTCCGTGGTCGCCACGATGTATCCGAGCGACTTCAGCAGGGCGGCAATTTCCCCACGGGCCACGGGATCATGTTCTACGAGCAGTGCACATCTCATTGGGTATCCTCCTATAAGGTGGATGACGACTCCCAAGAGAAGTTCAAGCCTCAAGTTGTAACAATTTACCTCATCCATACGCCGCCGACGGCGTCCCGGCCAGGCGGCCGGGATAGCGGCGCAGGAGGCGATCAGCGCTTCGTGCGCTTGGACGACGCGCCGCGGCGGCGTGCGAACCAGCCGGCCAGGCCGCCCGCCGCAAGGATCGCGAGGCTGCCCGGTTCTGGCAGCGCTTGGCCCTGGTTCTGTACCGCGGCCCTGTGCAGCAGGCCGCGTTCGCCTTCGCAGAACTGGTAGGCAAAGCCGCAGCCTTCGCCCTCGTCGCTGTGCGCCCACAGCATGCTGAATTCCTTGCCGCTGCTCTCCATCGTGAAATCCGAATAGCCGCTGTTGACCATGATGCTGCCGCCCAGGTAGCCGCCCGCCAGGAATTGCAGCGTCATCGACAACTGCAGCAGGCCAGGCTGCATCTCGTCCTGGTAGCGGTAATCGATCAGATTCCACTGCTGCTTGCCGTCGGCGCCCGCGTACCAGTAGCGCAGCGATACCAGGCTGTCCTGCTGTTCATCGCAAGCATCGGACCAGCACTGGGAGACGTTCAGCGTAGCCTCGCCCCTGGCGACGGCGGCATCCGTGAAGGTGAGCTCGAGGTGCAGCCCCTCCGGCATGGAAGAGGAAGGTGCCACCTGCTGCCAGGTGTAGAGAACGTTGGCCGAAGCGGCTTGGGTAAAGAGGGCGGTGGCGGCCAGGCAGAGAATCTTGCGCAACATTTTGTGTCTCCAAAAAAGATTCTATTTAACAAGCAAGGATTGCGCCTGCTTGTTCATGTTCTTGATTTGAAAAAGAATTTAACAATACGCATCATTTTTCCGACACAAAATGTAAAGCACACCGACAGTGCCCAACCGTACATAGCGCCATGCAGCATTTCGCGCCCGATTTTCAGCATTTCGTCGCATGGGCCTGTTGAGTGTAAGTACCGCAGGGCATGATGCGGGCTCGATCAACGCTCATCGCCCATAACAAGAACCATGTCACGCCAGAATACGAATACCCTCGTCCGCCTGCTGCTCGCTTCCCCAGTCATCTTCGGCATGTTCAGTGCCTATGCCGCCGACCAGGCCACCACCAGCGCCGACAAGCCAGCTGCCGACAAGGCCGCCGCCATGCAGAAGGTCGAAGTGAAAGGCCAGGCCGCCACCTACGACGCGCGCCGCGACGACACCGCCACCAAGATCGTCGTCAACCAGGAGGAGATCCTGCGCCATGGCGACACCACGCTGGGCGAGGTGCTGAAGCGCCTGCCCGGCATTACCGTGGGCGGCGTGCAGGGCCGCGGCGGCGACGTCCGCATGCGTGGCCTGGGCAACGGCTATACCCAGATCCTGCTGAACGGCGAGCCGGCGCCGCCGGGCTTCTCGCTGGACCAGGTATCGCCGGAGATGGTCGAGCGCATCGAGATCATGCGCGCCGCCACCGCCGAGTACAGCACCCAGGCCATCGCCGGCGGCATCAACATCGTGCTGAAGCGGCGGGTAGAAACGGCGCAGCGCGAACTGAAGACCGGCGTGCAGGTGGAGAACGGCGCGTACGGCGCGGTGTCGACCTTCCAGCTGTCGGACAAGAGCGGCAAGATGTCGTACGCGATGAGCGGCAACCTGCTGTACGGCCGCCAGGACCGGCCTTCGCAGGTCGTCACCGAAGGCTATGACGCGGCCGGCCGCGAAGTGCTGCACCGCGTCGCTTACGATGGCAACCGCGGCCGCCTGCTCGGTATCGGCCTCTCGCCGCGCATCAACTGGAACATCGGTCCCGGCGAAGTGATCACCTCGCAGAACTTCATCAACATCGCCCGCTCAAAGGGCGATGCGCCGGAGACCGTGGTGACCTCGCTGGGCGCGCCGCCGCGCTACGTGGCCACCGCCACCGATGCCGAGAACAAGATGGAAATGCTGCGCAGCGACCTGTCCTGGACCAAGCGCCTGGAGCAGGGCGCCAAGCTGGACGCCAAGTTCGGCGTCAACTACGCGCACCGCGACAGCGGCGTGGGCCAGCAGCAGTACTATGCCAATGAGGTGCTGGCGCTGGACCGCGACATCGATAGCGACTTCAGCGACAAGGGCTGGAGCAGCACCGGCAAGTATTCGCGCCCGATCGGCGACGGCCATGCGATCGCGCTCGGCTGGGATGGCGCCTACAGTCTTCGCAACGAGACCCGCCTGCAACTGGAAACCACGACCGTGGGCGCGCCAGTGAGCAACCGTGACGAGAGCTTCGACGCCACCGTGCGCCGCCTGGCCCTGTTCGCCCAGGACGAGTGGACCGTGAGCAAGCAGTGGTCGGTGTACTTCGGGCTGCGCTGGGAAGGCATTCAGATCAGGAGCGAGGGCAACAGCTACGCGGCCATCGACAACAAATCGAGCGTCTTCAGCCCGCTGTTCCAGACCCTGTACAAGATTCCGGGCTCGAAGAACGACCAGCTCCGCGGCGGCATTACCCGCACCTACAAGGCGCCAAACGTGGCGCAGCTGGTGCCGCGCCGCGGCATCGCCTCGAACAACAGCCCGACCACGCCGGACACCATGGGCAACCCGCAGCTGAAGCCGGAACTGGCCTGGGGCCTGGACCTCGCGTACGAACACTACCTGCCGGGCGGCGGCCTGCTGAGCGCCAGCACCTATGTGCGCCACATCGACGACATCACGCACTCGCGCGTATTCTTCATCGATGGCCTGTGGGTGTCGATGCCGGTGAACGACGGCGCCGCCAATACCCGCGGCATCGAGCTGGAAGCCAAGCTGCCGCTGCGCCAGATGTTCCCGGGCTGGCCGGCGCTTGACCTGCGCGCCAACGTCTCGCGCAGCTGGTCCAGCCTGTCGATGGTGCCTGGCCCGAACAACCGCCTGGACCAGCAGACGCCTCTGAGCGGCACCTTCGGCTTCGACTACAAGTTCGACAGCTTGCCGGCCACCTTCGGCGGCAGCCTGAGCTTCCAGAACGGCGGCCCGGTGCGCATCTCGCAGAACCAGTACGGCTATGCCGGCGTGAAGCGCTCGCTCGACCTGTACGGCGTGTGGAAGTTCACGCCCAAGGTGCAACTGCGCACCTCGCTGGCGAACACCCTGCGCCAGGAGAACGTCACCGCTTCCACCTACGTCAGTGGCGACGGCAGCCGCCTGACCGACACCACCATCACGCCGACCTTCCTGCAGGTGCGGGCGATGCTCGAGACGAAGTTCTGAACTGCTTGCGGTAGGCCGCCGGCGAGGTCTGCAGCGTGGACCTGAAATGCTGGCGCAGCGACAGGGCCGAGCCGAAGCCGGCCTGCTGCGCCACCAGTTCGACCGGCGCCTCGCTGGTTTCCAGCAGCGTGCGCGCATGCTGCAGGCGCTGCTCCAGCAGCCACTGCTTGAAGGACATGCCGGTGGCCTGGCGGAAGTGGCGCGTGAAGTTACGCCGGCTCATGGCGGCGCGCTCGGCCAGCGTGTCGAGGTCATGCTCGGCGTCGAGGTTGCGGCTCACCCATTCCAGCACCCGCGCCAGGCGGCCGTCGCTGGGCGATACCGGCAGCGGTTTTTCGATGAACTGGGCCTGGCCGCCCTGGCGGTGCGGCGCCACCACCAGGCGGCGCGCCACCGCATTCGCCGCATCGGCACCGCACAGGCGGCGCAGCAGGTGCAGGCAGCAGTCGATGCCGGCCGCGACGCCGGCCGAGGTCAACACGTCGCCTTCGTCCACATACAGCACTTCCGGGTCCACCTTCACCTTCGGATAGCGGCGCGCCAGCTCGGAGGCCGCCGCCCAGTGGGTCGTGGCCGCGCGTCCGTCCAGCAGGCCCGCCTCCGCCACCGGGAAGGCGCCCAGGCACAGCGCCATCACACTGGCGCCGCGCGCGTGCGCCCGGCGCAGCGCCTCCAGCAGCGCCGGCGGGGCAGGGCGGCAGTCGTCGTGCCAGGCCGGCATGACGACGATGTCCGCATCGTTCAATCCATCGAGTCCGTGATCGGGGCGGATGCCGAAGCCGGCGCTGGTGGCCAGCATCTCTTCGCCGAGGCCGCACACGCGCAGCGAAAAGGCCGGGCGGGCGCCCAGGCTGCTGCCGAAGACCAGGCAGGGCACCGACAAATGAAAGGGCGTCATGCCGTCGAAGGCGATGACGGCGACCTGGATGTGGCGTGATGTGCGCATGGCCCGATTCTATCGCATAGTGGCTTGCGGGCCACTGTCAGCCCTGATAGCTGCCGCGCACAATGCTCCTGTCTTCACTTTCAACACAGGAGCTTTCATGTTCGTTCAACAGATCCGCAATGCCACCCTCCGCATCGACTATGCCGGCAAACGCTTCCTGGTCGACCCGCTGCTCGCCGAGCAGGGCGCCTACCCGGGCTTTCCCGGCACCGCCAACAGCCACCTGGCGAATCCGCTGGTCGGGCTGCCGGTGCCGGTGGCGCAGCTGCTGGACGTCGATGCCGTCCTCGTCACCCACCTGCACGCGGATCACTGGGACGAGGCCGCGCGCCGGCTGATTCCGCGTGGCTTGCCGCTGCTGGCCCAGAACGAGGCCGACGCCAAGGCCCTGCGCGCGGACGGCTTCGAGGACGTGCGCATCTTCGGTGACGGTTCTTCCTTCGACGGGATCACCCTGCACCGGACCGGCGGCCAGCACGGCAGCGACCAGGTGATGGCCGCGATCGGCGAGCGCATGGGCGAGGTGAGCGGCGTGGTGTTCAGCCACCCGGACGAGCCGACTTTGTACGTGGCCGGCGACACGGTCTGGAACCGGTACGTCGCTGACGCTTTGGCCACTTACAAGCCGGACGTGGCGGTGCTGAACTGCGGCGACGCACTGGTGCCGGGCCTGGGCGCCATCATCATGGACGAACACGACCTGGTGAAGGTGGCGCAGGCGGCGCCGCAGGCGACCATCATCGCCAGCCACCTGGAAGCGGTGAACCACTGCGTGCTGTCGCGCGCCGCACTACGCGCCTTCCTCGACGAGCAGGGCCTGCGCGCCCGCGTGCTGGTGCCCGAGGATGGGGAGGTGTGCGTCTTCGAGGTCCTCAGCGCGGCGGCGTGAAGTTGTATTCCCAGGCCCAGGGCATGTCGGTCTCGCCCAGCACGCGCCGCGCCAGTTCCGGGTAGATGCGCTCGGCGCGCACGTCGTTGGCCAGCATGACCACGCAGCGGCGCCTGGCGTCCAGGCAGATCACCATGTTGGCGGTGATCTCGTTGTGGCCGCCCTTGAACCAGCCGGCGCCGCCGCTGCGGTCCTGAAAGCTGACCACGCCCAGGCCTGCCGCCAGTTGCTGCGGCCAGCTGGCGCTGCCTTCTTCCAGCGTAGGGAACTGGTGCTTCGATACGATAGGCAGCCAGCCATTCACCATGGCGGCGCGCGAGGCGGGGCTCAAGCCGTCGCCGCGCACGATGCCGGCCCACAGTTTCGCCTGGTCTTCTATCGTCGTGTCCATCGAGCCGGCCGCGCGCACGCGGCTGCGCTCGTCGTGCGGCTCGAACTTGCCGTTTTCGTCGTAGCCGTCGGCCAGGTTGGCGGCGAAATCCGGGCGCCACTTCATGCTGGTGTTGCGCATGCCGAAGCGGTCGAACACGCGGCGCTGCATTTCGGCGCCCGTATCCAGTTTCAGGCCTTGGTCGACGATCAGCTGCAGGATATACAGGCCTTCGCCGGAGTAGGCATAACGGGTGCCCGGATCGAAGTGGAAGCGCAGCTTCTTGTCTGGCTCCAGCCAGCGGAAGTTGGCGAAGCCGGCGGAGTGGGTGAGCAGGATGCGCGGGGTGAGCTTGCGCCAGCGTTCGTCGCCGGCCAGGTCGCTGTAGTCGTCGGGCTGTTTGTACGAGGGCAGCGGCTGGGGCAGCAGGCGTTCGAGCGGCGCGTCGAGATCGAGCTTGCCCTCGTCGACCAGCTGCAGCAGCATGTAGGCAAAGGCGGCCTTGGTCAGCGAGGCGCCGTACATGATGGTGTCCGTTTGCAGAGGCAGCCGCTTTTCGGCATTGCGCCAGCCCCAGCTGCGCACGCTCTTGATCTGGCCATCGTCGATCACGGCCAGGGCCAGGCCCTGCAGGTTCTCGCGCTGCATGAGCTGGACGACGTCGGTGTCGGGAGGGATGGGCGCCTGCGCGGGCGGTGTGGACGCGCAGGCGGAGAGCAGGACGGCGAACAGCGGCAGCAGGCGTTTCATCGGCATCTCCGGTTGGGCTCGCAGATGCCGATGATGCCATAGATTGTTACTCGAACTGCGGCGGCTTCTGCACCGGCACCTCCTGGTCGCCCAGCAGCAGCTTGTCCGGCGACATCGGCGTGCTGCGCAGGCGCTTGCCGGTGGCGTGGAAGATCGCGTTCGAGACCGCTGCGGACACGCCTACGAGGCCGATCTCGCCCACGCCCTTGGCGCCCAGCTGCTTGCTGACCACGCGGTCGTCCTCGTCCGCGAAGATGACCTGGATGTCGTGGATGTCGGCGTTCACGGCCACGTGGTATTCGGCATAGTTGTGGTTCATGAAGCGCCCCAGCCGGTGGTCGGTGTAGGTCTCTTCGTGCAGGGCCTGGCTGATGCCCCACACGACGCCGCCGATGATCTGGCTCTCGGCGGTCTTGGCGCTGATGATGCGCCCAGCCGCCACCGCGTTCACGACCCGCGTCACGCGCACGATGCCGAGCTTCTCGTTCACCCGCACCTCGCAGAATACCGCCGAGTGGACGGCGCGCGTGTACTTGCGCTGCTTGAGCATCTGCGGCGTCATCAGGAATTTTTCTTCGACCCTGTCCTTGCCCGCGTGCGCCAGCACTTCGGCCAGATCGATGCCGTTGGCCGGCTGGCCGCGCAGGTGGAGGCGGCCGTCGTTGAATTCCACCTGGCGCAGCTGCAGCTTTTTGAAGATGGAGTCGGGCATGGCCTGCGCCATCTTGAGCAAAGCCTTCTGCAGCTTCTCGCAGGCGCCCACCACGCCGGAGCCGACCGTCGCCACGTGCGAGGACCCGCCCTCGATCGGCGCCAGCGGCAGGGTCGAATCGCCCAGCTGGAAGGTCACTTTTTCCATTGGCAGGCCCATGGCTTCCGCCGCGAGCATGGACATCACGGTATAGGTGCCGGTGCCGATGTCGGAGGCCGCGCTGGAGACCACCAGGCGCCCGTCCGCGTGCAGCACGGCGGAGACCCGCGCCACCATCACCAGCGAGTCCCACATGCCGGTCGCCATGCCCCAGCCGACCAGCTCTTCGCCCTCGCGCATGGAACGCGGCTCGAGCGGCCTGTCTTTCCAGCCGAAGCGTTCGGAACCCAGCTGGTAGCACTGGCGCAGCTCCTTGGTGGAGTAGGGCTTGTCGTCCATCGGATTGACTTCCGCGTAGTTCTTCAGGCGGAAGGCCAGCGGGTCCATCTTCAGCGCGTAGGCCATCTCGTCCATCGCCACTTCGATCGCATGGACGCCGTGAGCGGCGCCGGGGGCGCGCATGTCGATCGGCGAGTAGCGGTCCTGGCCCACCAGCTTGTAGCCCAGCTTGATGTTGTCGCAGGCGTACATCTGGCCGGACCAGTTGACCACCACCTCGACGTAGTCTTCCAGGCGCGAGGTCTCGTGCACGGCGTCGTGCAGGATGGCCTGCAGCTGGCCGTCCGGGTTCGCCGCCAGCTTCACGCGCTGCCAGGTCTCGGGCCGGTGGCCGAAGCTGAACATCTGCTGGCGCGTCAGCACCACGCGCACCGAGCGTTTCAGCTGCAGCGCCGCCATCACCGCCAGCGGCAGCTGGTACTGCGGGCGCAGGCCGGAGCCGAAGGCGCCGCCCACGTAGGGGTTGCGCACCGTGACCTTGTCCTTGGACAGACCGAACACGTGCGAGACATACCAGCGGCAGTTCTGCGAGCTCTGGTTCTTGTCGTAGATGGTCAGATGGCCGTCCTCGCTGCGCACTACGGTGGAAGCGAACATCTCCATCGGGTTGTGGTGCTCGACCCCGTGGTAGAACTGGGACTCGATTTTTACCGGCGCTGCTTCGAAGGCCTTGTCCGCATCGCCTTTCGAGCTGGGTGGCACGAAGCCAGCCTTCATCTTGCGCGGCTCGTAGGCGCGGTCCAGGCTGGCCAGCATGTCGGTATCGTGTTCCTCGACCTCGTAGGTGAGCTTCACCAGTGCAGCCGCGTGGCGCGCGGCTTCGAAGGTCTCGGCCACCACCAGCGCCACCGGCTGGCCGCTATAGAAGATGCGGTCACTGTATAGAACACGGAAGGGCGAGCCGCTAGGGGCCGTCATGTCCTTGTAGGCCAGGTCGTTGCCGCGCATCTTGACCTTGCGGTTCTCGTGCGTGATCACGGCGATCACGCCCGGCACGGCTTCGGCTTCGCGGCAGTCGATTGTCTTGATGCGGCCGCGGGCCACGGTGCCGCTGACCACCACGCCATAGGCCAGGTCGGGCGCTTCGTGCTCGGCGGCGTACTTGGCGGCACCGGTCACCTTGGCGATGCCGTCTACGCGCGAGACGTGCATGCCGCTGCGCACGCGGCCCGTGCCTTCCGGCGCGCTCGGGGTACGCAGCTCGGGAATCAGATCGGTCATTCTTTTTCTCCCCTGGCGTAGGCGGTACCGCGCGTGGCGGTCATGAGTGCCTGCACGATGGCGTTCTTCGCCAGCAGCAGCTTGAAGTCGTTCTGGCCCCAGCCGCGCGCGCCCTGCAGGATGCGTTCGGCAGCGACCGCGAACGCGGCCTCGCCGGCCTGCTTGCCTTCGAGTTCGCGCTCAGCTTCCTCGACGCGCCAGGGCTTGTGGGCGACGCCGCCCAGTGCGATGCGGGCGGCGCGGATGGTATCGCCGTCGAGGTCCAGCGCGGCCGCCACCGACACCAGCGCAAAGGCGTAGGACAGGCGTTCGCGCACCTTGATGTAGGCGGAGTGATCGACGAAGCGGGCGGCGTTCGGCAGGGCGATGTGGGTGATCAGCTCGCCCTGCTGCAGGGTGCTGTCGAGCTCCGGGCGTTCGCCGGGCAGGCGGTGGAATTCGGCAAAGGGGATTTCGCGCGCGCCGCTGCTGGAGCGCACGTGCACGATCGCGTCCAGTGCGCGCAGGGCCACACACATGTCGGATGGGTGGGTGGCGATGCATTGCTCGCTGGCACCAAGGATCGCATGCTGGCGGTTGAGACCGTGCTTGGCGGGGCAGCCGGTGCCGGGCTCGCGCTTGTTGCAGGGGACGCCGACGTCGTAGAAATACACGCAGCGGGTGCGCTGCAGCAGGTTGCCGCCGTTGGTCGCCATGTTGCGCAGCTGCGGCGAGGCGCCGGCGAGGATCGCGCTGGAGAGCAGGGGATAGCGCTCGCGTACCAGCGGGTGGTAGGCAGTATCGGCATTGCGTGCCAGCGCGCCCAGGCGCAGCCGGCCGCTGCCGAATTCTTCGATCTGGTCGAAGCCCGCGGTGGCGATCGCATTGATGTCGACGACCTGTGGCGGGGTCATGACACCTTCCTTCATCAGGTCGAGCAGGTTGGTGCCGCCGGCGATCGGCCGCGCACCATCGGCAAGTCTGGCAAGGACGCCATCGACGTCCTTGGGTTGGGTAAAGGCGAAGGGATTCATACCAGCACCGACCCGGTCGTGAAGGGTTTGCCCTCGTCGAGGGCGGAGGCGTCGAGTTCGAGCACCTGCGCCACCGCGCGCACGATCTGCGGATAGGCGCCGCAGCGGCACAGGTTGCCGCTCATGAGTTCGCGCACGTCGGCGATGGTCCTGGCCTGGCCTTCGGCAATCAGGCCGGCGGCCGAGCAGATCTGGCCCGGCGTGCAGTAGCCGCACTGGAAGGCGTCGCAGTCGATGAAGGCCTGCTGCAGCGGATGCAGTTCCTCGCCCTTGGCCAGGCCCTCGACGGTGGTGACTTCGTGGCCGTCCTGCATGACGGCCAGGGTCAGGCAGGCGTTCACGCGGCGGCCGTCGAGCAGGACAGTGCAGGCGCCGCACTGGCCGTGGTCGCAGCCTTTCTTGGTGCCCGTCAGGCCCGCGCGCTCGCGCAGGAGGTCGAGCAGGGTAACCCAGGATTCGACGTCGAATTCCCGGTCCTGCCCGTTGAGGTGCAGGCGGATCGGATGCTGCTGGTGAGGGTCCATGGCCGTCCTTTCGTCGTAAGACGCTCACCTTACGGGGCCGGCCTTTCCGGCTCGGTTAGATGACACACACAATGTTTGATTACTTTGACGATGCATGGTTTGTCGTTAAATTTATGTTCCTCGGTCCAATTCATTAAACGAAATGCAAGTTCTTCCCTCATTGCAAACCGGTCGGCAAATCGGGCTGTTGTGCCGCGCCAACTGGGCGGCAGGATGAGGCGAGGCGGTCATGGATCGATAAATTTGGTAAATCGAGAAGGCGATCCCTAGCAATGCACAGTGGAAGAATAGAAAAATCGCGAAAATGAATTGCAGAATAACCAATAATTTCCACGTGGAAAGCATAGTGGATATACTGCACAGCTCGGTTGAAATCCTCTAGAATCCTTCCGCTGGGAAAAGCGTCAAATGTCATCGCGCTCTTCCATCCTCCGGCTGGATTCTGCCGGTTCATTTGCTGGCCGCTCAGCGGCAAGGACGATTCATGCTCAGTCAACAGGAACTTGCAGAAGAGGGGCGCATCAACGCCCTACACGCGCTGGGCGTGCTGGATACCCCTCTCGAAGACCGTTTCGACCGCTTTACCCGGATCGCCTCTGCCGCCTTCGGCGCACCGATCGCGCTGGTGTCGCTGATCGACGCCAAACGCCAGTGGTTCAAGTCGCGCGTCGGTCTCGACATCTGCGAGACGCCGCGTTCGATGGCCTTCTGCAGCCACGCGGTGGCGCTGGACGATCTGCTGGTGGTGCCCGACACGCATCTCGACGAGCGCTTCGCCGACAATCCTCTGGTGGCCGGCGCGCCTTTCATCCGCTTCTATGCCGGCCAGCCGGTGCACAGCGTGGATGGCCAGCCTCTGGGCACCCTGTGCGTCATCGACCAGCAGCCGCGCATGTTCAGCGATGCCGAGAAGCGCATGCTGCGCGACCTTGCGCAGATGGTGCAGGACGAGTTGAACCGCGGCGTGCTGGTGGCCGCGCGCGATGCGGCCCAGATGGCGCTGCGTGAGCTGAACGTGCAGCTCGAGCGCCGTGTCGAGGACCGCACCCGCGAGCTGCACGCCAAGAACCGCCTGCTCGAACAGGAAGCGCAGCAGCGCATGCTGGCCCAGCAGACCCTGGTGCAGAAGCAGGAGCTGCTCGACGCGCTGCTCGAATCGGTCGACGTCGGTGTGGTCGCCTGCGGGGCGGACGGCGCCCTGACCCTGTTCAACCGCGCCGCGCGCGACCTGCATGGCGTGGACGTCGCCGGCCTGAGCTCGGCGCAATGGGCGGCGCATTACCAGCTGTTCGAGGAAGACGGCATGACGCCGCTGGAAGAAGCCCGGATTCCGCTGGCGCGCGCCCTGCGCGGCGAGAACGTCAAGGATGCGCCCATGGTGGTCGTGCACCGCGAAGGCGGCGCCCACCGCGTGCTGGCCAGCGGCCGCGCGCTGAAGGGGCCGAATGGCGAGGCGCTCGGCGCCGTGGTGGCGATGAAGGATGTTACCGAGCTGGCCGAGTCGCGCGCCCGCGTGGTCGAGAGCGAGGAGCGCCTGCGCACCATCGCCGACAACGTGCCGGCCCTGATCGCCTACATCGACACCGGCATGCGCTATGCCTTCGCCAACCAGCGTTACCAGGAATGGTTCGGAGTGAAGTGCGCCGACATGCTGGGCAAGACCGTGCCGGAAGCCATGGGCGAGGCCTTCTACGCGCCGCGCCGCGCGGCCCTCGAGCGCTGCCTGGACGGCCATGCCTCGGCCCTGGAAATCGAGGAAGAGCGCCGCGGGCGCCGCCGCGTGCTCAGCACGACCTACCTGCCGCACGTGCGCGACGGCATGGTGCAGGGCATCTACGTGCTGTCCACCGACGCCACCTCGGCGCGCGAATACGAACGCCAGCTGCACGCGCTTGCGCACTCCGACCACCTCACCGGCCTGCCGAACCGCCGCAGCTACGAGGAGCGCCTGGTGCAGGCGATCGCGCGCGCACGCCGCAGTGCGATGGCGATGGCCCTGGTCTACCTCGACGTCGACCACTTCAAGCAGATCAACGACAGCCTGGGCCACGCCAGCGGCGACGCCGTGCTGCGCGAGTTCGCCAAGCGCCTGTCCGCCACCGTGCGCGCCACCGACACCGTGGCGCGCCTGGCCGGCGACGAATTCGTGATCGTGCTCGAGCAGGTGGGCTCGGCGCGCGAATGCGGACGCATCGCCGACAAGCTGCTGGAGGCGATGCGCGCCGACTTCCTGGTCGACGGCCAGCCACGCCAGGTGTCGGCCAGCATCGGCATCGCCTGGTCCGCGCATCCGGAGCAGGCGGCGCTGGCCCACACCGCCGACGAAGCCCTGTACCAGTCCAAGCGGGCAGGGCGCAATACCGCCTCGGTGCTGGTGGCCGGCGGCCACTGAGCACCGGCTGGCGCCGGCCTAGATCTCGATCTGCGTTCCCAGTTCGATGACGCGGTTGGTCGGAATCCGGTAATAGTCGGCGGCATCGCGCGCATTGCGCTGCATGGCCACGAACAGGTGCTCGCGCCAGGGCGCCATGCCCTCGCCGGGCGTCGAGATCACGGTCTGGCGCGCGATGAAGAACGAGGTCTGCATCATGTCGAAGGGCTGCTCCTGCCAGGTGCAGGCCGCCAGCATGGCCGGAATGTCCGGCTCGTCCTTGAAGCCGAAGACGATGTCGATCTGGTAGCAGCCATGCCCGAGCGGTGTGACGCGAAGCTGTGCCTCACGCCCGGCGTAGGGCGTGTCGGCAATGTGCACGGTAAGGAAGACGATACGTTCGTGCAGCACCTTGTTGTGCGACAGGTTGTGCAGCATCGCATGCGGCACGCCATCGCTCTCTCCACGCAGGAATACCGCGGTGCCCGGCACCCGTACCGGCGGTGCGATGAACAGCGACTCGAGGAAGGCATCGAGCGGAATCGCGTGCTTCTGCAGGTTGTCGAATACCAGCTGGCGGCCCCTGCGCCAGGTCAGCATCAGCGTGAACAGCAGGGTGCCGAGCAGCAGCGGGAACCAGCCGCCGTGCAGGACCTTGAGCACGTTGGCGGAGAAGAAGGCGGTGTCGATCGCCAGGAAGAAGGCGGTCGCGCCGAGGCATAGCAGCAGGTTCATGCGCCAGCGGTAGCGGATCACGAAATACGTCAGGACCGTCGTCGCCAGCATCGTCGCCGTGACGGCGATGCCGTAGGCCGAGGCCAGCTGCTCGGAGGAGCCGAAACCGATCACCGCCAGCAGCACCGCCACCAGTTGCAGCCAGTTGACCGAGGGGATGTAGATCTGCCCGATCTCGTGTTCCGATGTGTGCACGACGCGCATGCGCGGCAGGAAACCGAGCGCGATCGCTTCCTTGGTCATCGAGAAGGTCCCGGAGATCGTCGCCTGCGATGCGATCACCGTCGCAATGGTAGACAGCACCACCAGCGGATAGATGCTCCAGCTCCCCAGCTGCTGGAAGAACGGGTTGGCGATCGCCTCCGGACGCGCCAGCAGCAGGCCGCCCTGCCCAAGATAATTCAATGCCAGTGCCGGAAAGGCCACCAGCGTCCAGGCGAGACGGATCGGCCTGCGCCCGAAATGCCCCATGTCGGCATACAGGGCTTCGGCGCCCGTGAACGCCAGCACGACCGCGCCCAGCGCAAGGAAAGCGGTGCCGCGGTTCTCGATGAAGAAGCTGAGCGCATGCCAGGGATTGACCGCCACCAGGATGCCCGGGTGATGCGCGATGTTGACCATGCCCATTCCCGCCAGGACCACGAACCACAGCAGCATGATCGGACCGAACCAGCGTCCAATGCCGGCGGTGCCATGGCTTTGCACGGCATACAGGCAGACCAGGATGACGATCGTCAGCGGCACTACGTAGGGCTGCATTGCGGGGGTGGCGACTTCCAGGCCTTCCACCGCGGAGAGCACGGAGATCGCCGGCGTGATGACGCTGTCGCCGTAGAACAGGGATGCGCCGAATACGCCGATCAGGAGCAGTGCGACATGCAGGCGCCCGCGGCCGCCGACGGCCCCTAGCGCCAGCGCCAGCAGCGCCATGATGCCGCCTTCGCCGCGGTTGTCGGCACGCAGCACCAGCGTCACGTACTTGAAGGACACGATGATGCTCAAGCCCCAGAAGATCAGGGACACGACGCCGATCAGGTTGGCCGGCGTGAGAGCCAGCCCGTGCGCCGGATCGAACACGGTCTTGAGGGAGTAGAGCGGGCTGGTGCCGATGTCGCCATACACGATGCCGATGGCGGCCAATGCCAGTCCGGCGATGTTCCTGTTCCTGCCTTGTTGCGTTTCCAAATCCAGCCTCTTCGCCATGTTGAAGAGCGCCATCCTACCGACCGCTGCATAAAAATTTTGTAAATAAACCGTTTATCCGGGGCGTACGTCTTTTTAGAAAATCTTTATGCCTCCCTGCCTACACTTCATTGCATCGCAACATAGCAAGGAGTGCCGCAGACATGATCGTCACCATCGCCACCAGTGAACCTCAGGACGCCGCCGGACTGGTGGCCGAGAACCTGGCGCTCCTGCGCGCCCGCAGCGGCCGCAAGGTCCTCCTGATGGACGCCACATCGCGCCAGGCCTGCCAGCAATGGGCTACGGAACGCGAACGCCTGCACCTCGGCCCGGCGCTGACGGCCCGTGCGGTGCGCGGATTCGGTTTGCCGGAGGAGCTGGAGCGGCTGTATCCACGCTTCGCGGACGTCGTCATCGCCACCGACGGCGGCAACGGCCATGAGTGCCGCTCCGCCCTGATCATGGCGCAGGTCGCCGTCGTACCGCTGGCGCCGGCGCAGGCCGACATCGATGGCCGCTACGACCTGATCGCGCGGCTCAACAGCGCACGCATGTTCAATCCTGGCCTGCGCGTGCTGTTCGTCACCGCCGGCAGCGAGCACGACCCTGCGCCGCGCGAGCTGCTCGCCATGCGCGGCTACGCGGCGCAAGTGATGGCGGGCGGACTGGCCGGCACCATCCTGCATTTGCCGGCGCTCCTGTGGGGCGCGGACCGCCCCGGTCGCTGCGCCAGCGACAACGAAAGCAGCACCGGCGCCGCCGAGATGGCGGCGCTGTACGAGGAGGTCTACCAGGCCTCCTGCGCGATTCCGCCGGCCCGGCGGAACGCATCGATCGGTCCGGCCCCCGCGGCCGGCCGGCAGTCCTGACAAAAACAAGGAAGCAGAGTTCAACATGAAAAAAACCTTCGCCCTATTGGCGTCGCCTGTGGTCTTCGCCGCACTGGCGGCGCCGCTGCACGCCCAGGAAGCCCAGCCGGAGCAGACTGTCAGCTACAACGCCTCGCTCGTTTTCGACTACCGCTACCGCGGCATCTCGCAGACCCGCCTGCAGCCGGCGCTGCAGGGTGGCGCCGACACCACGCACAATCCCAGCGGCCTGTACGCCGGCACCTGGCTGTCCACCATCAAGTGGACCAAGGATGCGGGCGGCGGCGGCGACATCGAGTGGGACCTGTATGCGGGCAAGCGCGGCAAGCTCGGCGAGGATGCCGCCTACGACCTCGGGGTCCTGGGCTATGTCTATCCGTCGAATGGCTTGAAGCACGTGACCGGTTTCGCCGACGCCGACACGGCGGAGATATACGGCCAGCTGGGCTACGGGCCCGCCTACGCCAAGTACTCGCTGTCGCTGACCAATCTGTTCGGCTTCGTCGACAGCCGCCACAGCGGCTACCTGGACCTCGGCGCCAACTTCGATCTCGGCAAGGGCCTGACCTTGAACCTGCACGCCGGCCGCCAGGATGTGCGCCATAACGATGCGGCCAGCTACACCGACTACAAGCTCGGCCTCACCAGGGACTTCGGCGTCGCCAGCCTGGCGGTCGCCTTCGTCGGCACCAATGCCGGCGATACCGCCTACGCCTCGCCTGCCAACGGCAAGTTCCTCGGCAGGAAAGCGCTGGTCGCCAGCATCAGCAAGACATTCTGATCAACCCGTCATTTCGAGGTGCACATGGATATCCTCTTCATCGGCGCAATCGTCTTGTTCACGGCCCTGATCCTGGGCATGGCAAGCGCTTGCGCGAAACTGGGAGAGCGCAAATGACGCTCTTTTACCTGATCGGCGCACTCGCCTCGGGCGGCCTGCTGGCGTACCTGCTGTACGCCATGTTCAACGCGGAGGCGCTGTGATGAACTTCTCAACACTGGCGCCGGGTGCGCTCCTGCTTGTATTGTTTCTGGTCGTGCTGCTGGCCTTGTCCTGGCCGCTCGGCATCCTGCTGGCCCGCGTGGCCGAGGGCGGACGCATACGCGGCTTCGGCTGGCTGCACCGGATCGAGGCGGGGCTGTATCGCGCCGCCGGCGTCGATGCCGCGCAGGGCATGGGCTGGAAGGCTTATGCCGTCGCTCTGCTGGTCTTCAATGCCGTCGGCGCGCTGGCTGTCTACCTGCTGCAGCGCGTGCAGGCCTGGCTGCCCCTGAACCCCCAGTCGCTGGGCAACGTCAGCCCGGACTCGGCCTTCAACACCGCGGTCAGCTTCGTCGCCAACACCAACTGGCAGGGCTACAGCGGCGAGCAGACCATGAGCTACCTGACCCAGATGCTGGCGCTCACCTGCCAGAATTTCTTCTCGGCGGCCACCGGCATCGCGGTGGTGTTTGCCCTGATCCGCGGCTTCAGCGCCAGGTCGGCCAGGTCGATCGGGAATTTCTGGGTCGACCTGACCCGTTCCACCCTGTACGTGCTGCTGCCGCTGTCGCTGGTGTTCTCGGTGTTTCTGATGGGGCAGGGCGTGGTGCAGAACTTCTCGAGCTACCAAGAAGTGCAGCTGCTGGAGCCGCTGACCTATACCCAGCAGGACGGCGCCGTCGTGACGGCCGCCACGCAGACCATCGCGATGGGACCGGTGGCGTCCCAGGAATCGATCAAGATGCTGGGCACGAATGGCGGCGGCTTCTTCAACGCCAATTCGGCCCATCCCTACGAGAACCCCACGCCGCTGAGCAATCTGTCGCAGATGGTGGCGATGTTCCTGATCCCGGCCGCCCTGTGCTTCGCGTTCGGGCGCCTGGTGGGCGACCGCCGCCAGGGCTGGGCGATCCTGGCCGCCATGACGGTGCTGTTCGTCGTCCTGGCAGCGGGCGCGATGCTGGCCGAGCACCAGGCGCATCCGGCCCTGCAGGCGATGGGCATCGACCAGGGCGCAAGCGGCCTGCAGTCGGGCGGCAACATGGAGGGCAAGGAGACCCGTTTCGGCATCGACGCCTCGGCGCTGTTCGCCGCCATCACCACCGCCGCCTCCTGCGGTGCGGTGAATGCGATGCACGATTCGTTCACGCCGCTGGGCGGTGCGGTGCCCCTGGTCCTGATGCAGTTCGGCGAAGTGATCTTCGGCGGCGTCGGCTCCGGCCTGTACGGCATGCTGGTGTTCGCGATCATGGCGGTCTTCATTGCCGGCCTGATGATCGGCCGCACCCCGGAATACCTGGGCAAGAAGATCCAGGCCTACGAAATGAAAATGACCTCGATCGCGATCCTCGTCACGCCGGTGCTGGTGCTGGCCGGCACGGCGATCGCCGTGATGGCCGATGCAGGCAAGGCCGGCGTCGCCAACCCCGGCGCCCACGGTTTCTCGGAAATGCTGTACGCGTTCACCTCGGCCGCCAATAACAACGGCAGCGCCTTCGCCGGCTTGTCCGCGAATACGCCGTTCTACAACTGGATGCTGGCGATCGCGATGTGGTTCGGTCGTTTCGGCGTCATCGTGCCGGTGCTCGCGATTGCCGGCTCGCTGGCGGCCAAGCAGCGCCTGCAGACGACCGGCGGCACCATGCCCACCCACGGCCCGATGTTCGTCGGCCTGCTGGTCGGCGTGGTGGTGCTGGTCGGCGTGCTGAATTACGTGCCCGCGCTGGCCCTGGGGCCGGTCGTCGAACACCTCCAGCTCTTTGCAAAATAATCAGGAGTAGCCCATGACTCAACTTCCCCAGCCGACGGCGAACCTGCCTGCCGGCGCTCCCGCTTCGAACCGCCGCCTGAGCATGTTCGACACGTCCCTGGCCGGCCCGGCGCTGGTCGACGCCTTCAAGAAACTCGGCCTGCGCACCCAGTTGCGCAGCCCCGTGATGTTCGTGGTCTACGTCGGCAGCATCATCACCACGCTGCTGTACGTGCAGGCGCTGTCCGGCACTGGCGAAGCGCCCAGCGGCTTCATCCTGGCCTGCGCCGTCTGGCTGTGGTTCACGGTGTTGTTCGCGAACTTCGCGGAAGCGCTGGCCGAGGGCCGCAGCAAGGCCCAGGCAGCTTCGCTGCGCGGCCTGAAAGAAAGCGTGATGGCCAAGAAGATGGCTGCGCCCAAGTACGGCACCGGCTGGCTGCCTTGCCCGGCCACCGACCTGCGCAAGGGTAATCACGTGCTGATCGAAGCGGGCGACGTGGTGCCGATCGACGGCGAGGTCGTCGAAGGCGTCGCTTCGGTCGACGAAAGCGCGATCACCGGCGAATCGGCGCCCGTGATCCGCGAGTCGGGCGGCGACTTTTCCAGCGTCACCGGCGGCACCCGCGTGCTGTCGGACTGGCTGGTGGTGAAAGTCAGCGCCAATCCCGGCGAAACCTTCCTGGACCGCATGATCGAGATGGTCGAGGGCGCCAGGCGCAAGAAGACGCCCAACGAGATCGCCCTGACCATCCTGCTGGTGGCGCTGACCATCGTGTTCCTGGTGGTGACCGTGACCCTGCTGCCGTTCTCGCTGTATTCGGTCGAGGTGGCCAAGGCCGGCAC
This sequence comes from Telluria sp. GW821-FHT07G12, assembly GCF_059418525.1. NCBI lineage: Bacteria > Pseudomonadati > Pseudomonadota > Betaproteobacteria > Burkholderiales > Oxalobacteraceae > Telluria > Telluria sp. GW821-FHT07G12. The sequence continues at coordinate 622,058 of NZ_JBWKQA010000003.1, forward strand.
GCCGGTCACGATCACGGTCCTGATCGCGCTGCTGGTATGCCTGATTCCGACCACGATCGGCGGCCTGTTGTCGGCGATCGGCGTGGCCGGCATGAGCCGCATGATGCGCGCCAACGTGATCGCGACCTCCGGCCGCGCAGTGGAGGCAGCGGGCGACGTCGACGTGCTCCTGCTCGACAAGACCGGCACCATCACGCTGGGTAACCGCCAGGCCAGCGTCTTCCTGGCGGCCCCCGGCGTCAGCGAACGCGAACTGGCGGATGCCGCGCAACTGGCGTCGCTGGCCGACGAAACGCCGGAGGGCCGCAGCATCGTGGTGCTGGCCAAACAGAAGTTCAACATCCGCGAACGCGCGCTGGAGGGGCTGCATGCGGCATTCATCCCGTTCTCGGCGAATACGCGCATGAGCGGCATCGACTGCGGCGAGCGGCAAATCCGCAAGGGCGCCTTCGACGCGGTGCGCCGCCACGTCGAGGCGCTCGGCGCGCCGTTCCCGGCCGAGGTCCAGCGCATCGTCGAAGATACGGCGCGCCGCGGCAGCACGCCCCTGGTGGTGGCCGACGGCGCCCGCGTGATGGGTGTGGTCGAACTCAAGGACATCGTCAAGGGCGGCATCAAGGAGCGCTTCGCGGAGCTGCGCCGCATGGGCATCAAGACCGTGATGATCACCGGCGACAACCGCCTCACTGCCGCCGCCATCGCCGCGGAAGCGGGTGTCGACGACTTCCTGGCCGAAGCGACGCCGGAGGACAAGCTCAAGCTGATCCGCGGTTACCAGGCCGAAGGACGCCTGGTGGCGATGACCGGCGACGGCACCAACGACGCCCCGGCGCTGGCCCAGGCCGACGTCGCGGTGGCGATGAACTCCGGCACCCAGGCGGCCAAGGAAGCGGGCAACATGGTCGACCTCGACTCGAATCCGACCAAGCTGCTCGAGATCGTCGAGATCGGCAAGCAGATGCTGATGACGCGCGGTTCGCTGACCACCTTCTCGATCGCCAACGACGTCGCCAAGTATTTCGCGATCATCCCGGCTGCTTTCGTCGGCACCTATCCGCAATTGAAGGCGCTCGACATCATGCATCTTGCCAGCCCGGCTTCGGCGATCATGTCGGCTTTGATCTTCAACGCCCTGATCATCGTGTTCCTGATTCCGCTGGCCCTGCGCGGCGTACGCTACCGCGCGATCGGCGCCACGGCCCTGCTGCGGCGCAATCTGCTGGTCTACGGTATCGGCGGTATCATCCTGCCATTCATCGGCATCAAGCTGATCGACATGCTGCTGGCGGCGCTCAATCTCGTCTGAACAAGGAGTTTTCCATGTCTTCCCTTATCCGCCCCGCACTGGTGCTGTTCGGCGCCCTCACCGTCGTCTGCGGCGTGCTCTACCCGGCCGCCGTCACCGGCGCCGGCCGCGTCGCCTTCGCCCACCAGGCGAACGGCAGCCTCGTCGAGACGAACGGCAGGACGGTCGGCTCGTCGCTGATCGGCCAGCCGTTCTCGAAGCCAGGCTATTTCTGGGGCCGGCCGTCGGCCACCGCGCCGATGGCGAACAATGCCGCCGGTTCGAGCGGCGCGAACCAGGGCCCGACCAATCCGGCGCTGCTGGACGCCGTCAAGGCCCGCGTGGAAGCCTTGCACCGGGCCGATCCCGGCAATCTCGCGCCGGTGCCGATCGACCTGGTTACGGCCTCGGCCAGCGGGCTCGATCCGGAGATCAGCGTCGCCGCCGCCGAATACCAGGCAGGCCGCATCGCCGCTGCGCGCAATCTCCCGGAGCAGCAGGTCCGCGCGCTGATCGAACGCTTCCGCAAGGAGCCGGCGCTGGGTGTTCTGGGCGCACCGCGCGTGAACGTGCTGGCGCTGAACCTGGCGCTGGACGGCAAGACGCCGCGAGCGGAATGAGGCCGGCCGCATGAGTTTTCCCGGCGAAGAAGCGCGGCGCGACCCGGACGTGCTGCTGGCCCAGGTGCAGGAGCAGGAGCGCAGGGCGGCGCGCGGCCGCCTGCGCATCTATTTCGGCGCATCGGCCGGCGTCGGCAAGACCTATGCGATGCTGTCCGCGGCGCGCCAGCTCGCCGCGTCGCGCGAGCTGCTGGTCGGGGTGGTCGAGACGCATGGGCGAGCCGAGACCGAGGCTTTGCTGGAAGGGCTGGACGTCCTGCCGCGCAAGCGCATCGACTACCGCGGCAAGATCCTGAGCGAGTTCGATATCGACGCCGCCCTGGCGCGGCGGCCGGCCCTGGTCCTGGTCGACGAACTGGCGCACTCGAACGTCGCCGGGTCGCGCCACCCGAAGCGCTGGCAGGATATCGAGGAGCTGCTGGCTGCCGGCATCGACGTCTTCACCACGGTGAATGTGCAGCACCTGGAGAGCCTGAACGACGTGGTCGGCGGCATCACCGGCGTCCGGGTCGGCGAGACCGTGCCGGACACCGTGTTCGACCAGGCCGGGGAGGTGGTTCTGGTGGACCTGCCGGCGGACGAGCTGCTGGCGCGCCTCAAGCTCGGCAAGGTGTACCAGGGCACGCAGGCAGAAAGGGCAGGCCAGAACTTCTTTCGAAAGGGGAATCTGATCGCCCTGCGCGAACTGGCGCTGCGCCGCACCGCCGAACGCATCGGCGACGACGTCCGCGCCTATCGCGTCGAGAAGTCGATCGATACGGTATGGCGGACCGGCGCCGCCCTGCTGGCCTGCGTCGGTCCCGGCGCCGGCGCGGAAGCCGTGGTGCGCGGCGCCGCACGCCTGGCGGCCCAGCTGGGCGCCGACTGGCACGCAGTGTATGTCGAAACGCCGGCGCTGCAGCGCCTGGACGGCGGCCGGCGCGGCGGCATCATCGACGCGCTCGAGCTGGCGCGCGATCTCGGCGCCACCACCGCCGTCCTGTCGGGCGACCGCATGGAGCAGGCAGTGGTCGACTATGCGCGCAGCCATAACCTGTCGCGGATCGTACTCGGCCGCGGCCGGGGGCGCTGGACCTGGCAGGCGCCGGGAAGCCGGCGCATCGCGCGCCTGGCGCCCGACATCGAACTGGTCGAGGTCGCAGCGCCGCCGTACATGGCGGGCGCCTTGGCGCGGCCGCCGGCAGCGGAGAGCGGGGCCGGCGGCCGCGGCCGCTCCCTGCTGCTGACGCACGGCCTGGCGGCCGCGGCCAGCATCGCGATGGCGCTGGCCGCCACCCCGGCCATCGGCTACCTGGATCTGGCCAATATCGTCATGCTGTTCCTGCTGGTCGTGCTGCTGGTCGCGGTGACGCTCGGCCGCGGCGCATCGGTGACCGCGACCTGCGTCGGCGTGGCCTGCTTCGACTTTTTCTTCGTGCCGCCCCGCTTCACGCTGGCGATCTCGGATTTCCAGTACCTGGTGACCTTCGGCGTGATGCTGGCGGTCGGCTTGATCACGGGACAACTGACGGCCGGACTACGCTTCCAGGCGCGGGTCGCCGCCCGGCGCGAGAGCCGGACACGCGCGCTGTACGAGTTTGCGCGTGCCTTGTCCGGCGTGCTGCAGACGGAGCAGATTCAGGAGGCCACCCGGGACGCCGTTGGCCGTAGCTTCGGCGTGCGCACGGTACTGTTGCTGCCGGATGCCGAAGGACGCCTGCGGCCCGCCGAAGGGGAGGACGTCACCGCCATCGCCGCCCTCGACGCCGGCATCGCCCAATGGGCCTTCGACCGGGGGGCGGGCGCCGGCCTGGGCACGGATACCTTGCCCGGCAGCCCGGTCTTCTATATGCCGCTGGTGGCGCCGATGCGCACCAGAGGCGTGCTGGCGATTGCACCCGAAGCGCCGCGCTGGCTGCTGACGCCGGAGCAGCGCCAGCAGCTCGACACCTTTGCCGCGCTGGCCGCCATCGCACTGGAGCGTGTGCATTACATCGAGGTGGCCCAGGAGGCGCTGGTGAAGATCGAATCCGAGCGCTTGCGCAATTCGCTGCTGGCGGCGCTGTCGCACGACCTGCGCACGCCGCTGACCTCCCTGATGGCGCAAACCGAATCGCTGGCGCGTTCTTCGCCGCGGCTGGCGCCGTCGCAGGAGGCGATGGCCGATGCGCTGCGCGAGGAAATGGTCCGTATGAGCATGCTGGTGACGAACCTGCTCGACATGGCGCGCATCGAGAGCGGCGAGGTCAAGCTCAAGCTGCAGTGGCAGCCGGCCGAGGAGGTCATCGGCAGCGCATTGCGGGCCAGCCGCGCCGCGCTTGCCGGCCGCAGCGTGCGCACGGAGGTGCCCGCCGACCTGCCGCTGGTGCAGTACGACGCCGTGCTGATCGAACGGGTGCTGTGCAACCTGCTGGAGAATGCCGGCAAGTACACGCCGCCGGACGCCACGATCACGGTCTCGGCGGCGCCGCGCGGCAGCTGGCTGGAAGTCGCCGTAAGGGACAATGGGCCTGGCCTGGCGCCCGGCCAGGACGAGGCGGTATTCGAAAAATTCATGCGCGGCGAGCGCGAGTCGGCCAAGCCCGGCGTCGGCCTGGGGCTGGCGATCTGCCGCGCGATCGTCGGCGCACACGGCGGCACGATCCATGCCGCCAGGCCGGCGGGCGGCGGCGCGGCCTTCGTCTTCACGCTGCCCCTGGGTACGCCGCCCGAGATGCCGCTGCTGGACGACGAACTGGAAATCGAGGATAAGGATGAGTGAATTTGTCGGTATTGCCCTGCTCGTGGAGGACGAGCCCCACATCCGCCGCTTCGTCCGCGGCGCGCTCGAGCAGGAGGGGTGGCAGGTACACGAAGCCGCGAACCTGCAGCGTGGACTGGTCGAAGCGGGCACCCGCAAGCCGGATGTCGTCATCCTCGACCTCGGCCTGCCGGACGGCGACGGCGTCGATTTCATCGCCGATCTGCGCAAGTGGTCCGCGGTACCCGTCATCGTGCTGTCGGCGCGGGTCAACGAGGACGAAAAGATCCGCGCGCTCGATCAGGGGGCCGACGACTACCTGACCAAGCCCTTCGGCGTCGGCGAACTGTTGGCGCGGGTGCGCGCCTCGCGCAGGCGCCAGCGCGGCCCGGCAACAGGTGGAGACGGCAAGGTGCGCTTCGGCGACGTCGAAGTGGATGTGCAGAACCGCAGTGTCGTCAAGGCGGGCAAGGCGGTTCGCCTGACGCCGACCGAGCACCGCCTGCTGGCGGTATTGCTCGCCAACCCCGGGAAGGTGATGACGACGCCGCAGCTGTTGCGGGCGGTATGGGGGCCGCACCAAGGGGAAAATGCGCATTACCTGCGTGTCTACATGGGCCATTTGCGGCATAAACTGGAAGACAACCCGGCGCAGCCGCGCTACATGATGACGGAAACCGGCGTCGGCTACCGTTTCCAGCTGCCCTGAGATCGCTCTTCAGGCGTGACGCGTTGGACTTCTTCGGGGACTCGGTCTATCCTGCCGGACAGTCAATTCTTTTCTGCTGCCGATGCCGCCGAGTTCCGCGCCCCGCCTCAATCACCTGAACCAGATACGCCGTCCGATGGTGGGCCGCTCGATCGCCCTGCTGGTGGCGTTCTGCGTGCTGCTGGCCGGCGTCTACGGCTGGAGCCTGTGGACGGCGCGCCAGGGCGATCTGGCCCAGACCGCGGCCAGCACCTCGAACATGGCGCGTGCGCTGGCGGCCCAGGCCGAGACCTCCTTCAAGATCGCCGACGCGATCCTCGCCGAAACCGTGGAACGGGTCGAGCATGACGGCATCGAGGGCGCGGCCGGCGACCGTCTGCACGAGCGTTTCCTGCACATCGCGGCCTACACGGCGGAAGTGCATGGCCTGTTCGTGTACGGCGCCGACGGCAGCTGGCGCGTGACCGCGCTGGCCAACGCGGTCAACGCGAACAATGCCGACCGCGACTACTTCCGCTATCACCAGAGCCATCCCGACCGCCGCACCCACGTCGGCCGGCCGGTGCGCAGCCGTTCGAGCGGCGTGCTGGTGATTCCGGTATCGCGCAGGATCGATCGCCCCGACGGCAGCTTCGGCGGGGTCGCGCTGGTGACCCTGGACCTGGGCTACTTCGGCCGCTTCTACGACCGCTTCGACGTCGGACGCGAGGGCACGATCGTGCTGGCCCTGGACGACGGGACCCTGATGTACCGGCGTCCGTTCAACGAGAGCGTGGTCGGCCGTGATATCAGCAAGGGGCCGGTGTTCGAAATGCTGCGGACCGTGGGGCCGGTCGGCACCGCCATGCTGAGGTCGTACATTGACGGCATCGAGCGCCTGTACAGCTACCGCCACCTCGAGGGCTACCCGCTGGTGGTGGCCAGCGCACAGTCGAAGGAAGAGATCCTCGGCGACTGGTGGGGAACGGTGATCAAGACGAGTGGCGTGATGGCCCTCGCTCTCGCCCTGATGGCATGGGGCAGCGCGCGCATGATCCGCCAGATCCGCATCCGCGAACAGCTCGAGGATGAGCTGCGCCGCGCCGGCGCTGCGCTCGAACAGCACAACCAGGCGCTCAAGACCCTGGCCGAAAGCGACGGCCTGACCGGGCTGGCCAACCGCCGCCTGTTCGAGGACGCCCTGGCCGGCGAACTGGCGCGGGCGCGCCGCAGCGGCAGCGAATTCGGCCTGATCCTGTGCGACGTCGATTTTTTCAAGAAGTACAACGACCGCTACGGCCACGTGGCCGGCGACGATTGCCTGCGCCATGTGGCTGCGGCGATCGCGGGCGGCGCGCGCCGGCCGGGCGACCTGGCGGCGCGCTACGGCGGTGAGGAATTTGCCGTGATCCTGCCGGACACCGGCCTGGAAGGCGCGATGACGGTGGCCGACGCCATTCGCGCCTGGGTCGCCGCGCTGGACATCGAACATGCCGATAACCCTGCAGGAACAGTGAGCTTGAGCCTGGGTGTGGTGGCCGGCAAAGTCGGCGCCGAGGCGGACAGTGCCTGGGTCGAAGCCGCCGACAGCCTGTTGTACGACGCCAAGGCCGGCGGCCGCAACCGCGTGGTCGCCTGTTCGGCATCGCTTGCAATTGGATAGCGCGCGATCTACCATCTGTGCATGGAATCGAACGAATCGAACACGACCCCCTTGCTGGATAACCAGGTGTGCTTTGCGCTGTACTCCACCGGGCTGGCGATGAACAAGCTGTACCGCAAGCTGCTGCGCAAGCTCGACCTCACCTATCCGCAATACCTGGTGATGCTGGTGCTGTGGGAGCGCGACGGCGTCACGGTATCGAGCATCGGCGCGCGCCTCTTCCTCGATTCCGCGACCCTGACGCCGCTGCTCAAGCGTCTCGAAAGCGCCGGCCTGGTGACGCGGGCCCGTTCCGCGCAGGACGAGCGCCAGGTGGTGATCGGCCTGACCGAGGCCGGCCGCGCAATGCGCCAGGATGCCGCCGCGGTGCAGGAAGGGGTGATGTGCGCAGCCGCCTGCGCGCCGGCCGACCTCATTGCCCTCAAGGCCCAGCTCGAGATGTTGCGCGGGAAGCTGGCCGCGGGCGCCGACGACGGCACCTAGCTGGCCGGCCCGGCCTGCTCGCAGCCCGGATCCGCCTGCTGCGGCGTGGCGCTCTGGGCCAGCAGCAGGGCCTGGAATTCGGCGGCGCGCATCGGCTTGCCGATCAGGTAGCCCTGCAGTACGTCGCATTCGGTGGAACGGATCGCGCAGGCCTGGGCCTCGGTCTCGATCCCTTCGCAGATCACCGACAGCTTGAGCGACTTGGCGAAGGCGATCACGCCGTTGACGATGTCCAGGCAGCGGCGGTCCTGCTCGATCTCCTGGACGAAGGAGCGGTCGATCTTGATCGCCGTGATCGGGAACTGGCGCAGGTAGGACAGGTTCGAGTAGCCGGTGCCGAAATCGTCGAGGGCGATGCGGAAGCCTTCCGCCTGCAGCGAGCGCAGCACGGCGGCGGCCTTGTCGATGTCCTGGGTCAGCATGCTTTCCGTGACTTCCAGCTTGATGCAGCCGGTGTCCAGCCCGTAATGCGCCGCCAGGTTCTTCAGCAGCAGCGGCAGGTTCTCGTCGGTGAGCTGGCGCGGCGAGACGTTCATCGCCATCTGTAGCCGGTAGCCGAGCAGTTCCCATTCGCGCGCCTGGCGGCAGGCTTCCTCGCAGACCCAGGCCCCGACCGCCGTCATCGCCGGCGAATCCTCGAGCATGGACAGGAAGGCGCCGGGCGCGATCACGCCCAGGCGTGGATGCTCCCAGCGCAGCAGGGCCTCGGCGCCGACCACGGCGCCGTTGGCGGCGCTGATCTGCGGCTGGTAGAACAGCACGAACTGGCGCCGCTCGAGCGCGGAAAAGACTTCCTGGCGCAGCTGCAGGCGCTCCTTGATCATCTGCGCGGACTGCGGCGAGAACACGCTGAAGGTGTGGCGGCCGTTGGCCTTGGCCACATACATGGCGGCATCCGCATTGTTGAGCAGTTCGTCGGCTGTGTGCTGGCGCGCCGCGCCGAGCGCGATGCCGATGCTGGCGCCGACCGCGACCTTCAGGTGGTCGAGTGCGATCGGCTCGGCCATGCGCTGCAGCACGGTGGCCGCCAGCGCCGTGGCCCGTTCGACACTCGCGTTGGCCAGCACGATCACGAATTCGTCGCCGCTGATGCGCGACACGGTGGTCTCGCCATTCGCAAAGGCGCCAAGGCGGCGCCCGATCTCCTGCAGCGCCATGTCGCCCGCGCGGTGGCCGTGGGCGTCGTTGACCTCCTTGAAGTGGTCGAGGTCGATGAACAGCACGCCGACCATGCTGTCCGCGGCCAGGCACTGGTCGAGCGCGCGCAGGCAGCTGAAGCGGTTGTGCAGGCCGGTCATGCTGTCGTGGGTCGCCATGTGGACCAGGCGCTTCTCCGCTTCCTTGCGCGCGGTGATGTCGGCGAAGAACACCGTCAGCCCCTCCCTGGACGGATAGGCGCGCGCTTCGAGCCACATTTTCAGCGGTTCGTAATAGGTTTCGCAGCTGGCGTATTCCTGGCAATCGATAGCGCGATGATAGGTTTCGTAGAAAGGGCCGCCTACCGCTTCCGGAAACTCGTCCCAGATCACCTTGCCCAGCAACTGGCCCACCGAGCGCCCAAGCCAATGCGCGCCTTTGCTGTTCACGTAGGTGATGCGCCATTCATGGTCGAGCGAGAAGAAGCCGTCCGATATGCTTTCCAGCACGGTGCTGATATGTTCGCGCGCACTCGTCACCTGGGCCTGGGCGCGGACCGCTGCGCCGACATCTTCCAGGAAGGCGGCGAAATTCACGACATGGCCGCCGTCGTCCCGCATCGGGAACACGTGCATGCGGCTCCAGAACAGGCTGCCGTCCTTGCGATAGTTGCGCAGCGTGCAGATGTGGCTGCGGCCGGCGGCGACGGCCGCGTGCAGCATGGCGATTTCGGGCTGGTTGCGGTCGCCGTTCTGCAGGAACCGGGGATTGCGGCCTATCGCCTCCGCCGGCGTGTACCCGGACACTGCCTCGAAGGCCGGATTCACCCAGGCGATCGGGTTATCGTCCCGCAGCGCGTCGGTGATGATGATGGCCGTGCTGCTGGCGCGGATCAAGCCCTTGAAGAAGGCTGCGGGCTTGTCCTCGAGGTTGACGGAGGGAAGCTGGTTGTATTCCCACGAAAAAGTCGACATGTTCCCTGCCTTTGGACTGGACGCTGGACAGTCCCAGTGTAATCGCGGCAGTTAAACTGCGTAGCACGCAAGCGAGCCCGGCCTTAGGCCAGGGCCGACATCCCCAGGGCCGCCATTTTCGCGCGCAGGGCCAGGCGGTCGGCGTCGATCTGGGCGCCGTTCGTACGGCTCGACAAGGCGTTTTTCTCCTTGCGGCCGAGGAAGTAGGCGATGCGTTCCGCGTTCGCCCCGGAAGGGTGGGGCAGTCCATGCAGGATACGGCCTTCGTCGAGCATACCGCGTCGCGCCAGCCAGCTCAGGGCCAGGCTGACTTTGGGGCCGAGCGGCACGAACACGGCGTCCCGCATCAGGCCCGCTTCCTGGCTGAAATAGTCGAGCAGCTGCTCCTGCAGCAGCGGCGTGGTCAGCATGTTGGGATTCGCGCCATTGTAGTTAAGCCTGGTCTCGTCCGGGCCGTCGACGAAGACCGCCTGGCGCAGCGCCCCCGTCACGTGCATCAGGTGGGCGTGCTGGCCGAACAGGCTTGCGCAGCTGGCGATGCCGAGCCAGTGCTGCAGGCCGACGTGGTCGAGCAGGGCCACCAGGTTGGGCCGGATCGCGCCGCTGAAGGCGCCCGTGTACTTGGCCGCGCGCAGCAGCTCGGGCAGGGGCAGGCCGTCGCGCAAGCCCTGCTGCGCGGCGCGCATCGCATTCTTCCACTGCACGAAACCGGGCGAGATCCCGACCAGCACCACGCGCGCGCCGGGATTCACGTAGTCGAAGGGGATGTAGCGGGCCTCGACGCGGCCGGCGCGGGCGAGCAGGAAGGCATCCGGGATGCGGGCGGCGCTGGTCACGAGCTCGAGGTCGGTGGCGGCGATGAGGTCGGCAAATTGGGCAAACTGGGCAGGCATGCCCCATTGTGCCATGGCGCGCCCGCGTTTCCGGGCCTCGTGCTAGGATCGGGGCCATCATGAAAACCGACTCCACCCCAGGCATCACCAAGGCGCCGTTCGGCAAGCTGCCCGACGGCGCGCCGGTAAGCGAATACACGCTCGTCAACCGCCACGGCATGAAGGTGGCGATCCTCGATTTCGGCGGCATCGTCAGGCGCATCCACGTGCCCGACCGCGACGGCCGCTTCGCCGACGTCGCCCTCGGCTTCGACGAACTGCAACCCTATCTCGAGGACAGCCCCTACTTCGGCGCCCTGATCGGCCGCTACGGTAACCGCATCGCCAAAGGCCGATTTGTGCTTGACGGTCACAAATACGAACTGGCGACGAACAACGGCAACAACCACCTGCACGGCGGCAATCGCGGCTTCGACAAGGTGCTGTGGCAGGCCAGCGTGGCGGGAAACGAACTGCAGCTACGCTACCTGAGCCGGGACGGCGAGGAAGGCTATCCGGGCAACCTGGACGCCCAGGTCGTCTACAGCCTCACGGACGACAACGAGCTCGTGGTGCGCTTTTCGGCCACCACGGACCAGCCGACCCCGGTGAACCTGACCCAGCACAGCTACTTCAACCTGGCCGGCATCGAAGGCTGCGGCGACATCCTCGGCCACGAGCTCTTCATCGACGCCGCCGGCTTCGTGCCGATCGACGCCGAATCGATTCCGCTGGGCGGCGTGCGCGCGGTGGACGGCACCGCCTTCGACTTCCGCCAGCCGCGCACGATCGGCAGCCAGATCGGCCGGCAGGACGAGCAGCTCGCCAACGGCCAGGGCTACGACCACTGCTTCGTGCTCGACCGCCCGGCCGGCAGCCGCGAACTCGCGCGTGCGGTGCGCGTGCGCGATCCGGGCACGGGCCGGGTGCTGGAGCTGTTCACCCAGGAGCCGGGTGTGCAGTTCTACAGCGGGAACTTCCTCGACGGGACCCTGGCCGGCAAGGGCTGCGCCTATCCCTTCCGCGGCGGCTTCTGCATCGAGCCCGAGCATTTCCCGGATTCGCCGAATCGGCCGGATTTTCCGGGGACCATCCTGCGGCCCGGCGAGACCTATGCGACCGAGTCGCGCTTCAGGTTTTCAATAGACAAGTGAACAATCTCGTATAGATGAGTGTTGTTGTAACTACTCATCACAAAGAAAAATTGCCCTCAATTAACTTTTCTCCATCGACTCTGCACCAATTTGGGACGTAACCTGTATTGCTCTGGGCGATTTGGACCGTTCGCCCGCTTGATACGGATTTCGGAGAAAAGAATGAAAATCACGGACTTGAAGATCGGGACGCGCCTGGGCATCGGCTTTGGCGCGATCTGCCTGGCGTTGGTGTGCACGGTGGGACAGGGCGTAGCCAACCTGAGCCGGGTCAACGACGCCAGCGACACCATCGTCCTGAAGCGCATGCCGCGCATCGACATGACAAGCCGTTTGCTGGCAGAAGTCAACGACATCGCTATCGCGCTGCGTAACGCAATGCTGTTCGACGATCCCGCAGACCGGGCCAAGCAGATGGACGAAGTCATGTCGTCGCGCAAGCAAGTCGAGACCATCCTTGCCGGGCTGGACAAGTCGCTCGAAAGCGAGAAGGGACGCGCACTGCTGCGTCAGAAGCAGGAGCTGAACGGCAAGTACACGAAGGCGCAGGACGAACTCATCCGCTTGATCAATGCCAACGACCATGAAGGCGCCGTAGCGCAGCTGAAGAGCATGCGTCCCGTGCTCATGGAGTACAAGAAGGCGATCGCCGACCAGATCGAGATGCAGAAGGCGATGGCGTCCGAGGATTCGGACCAGGCTACCGACACGTATCTCTTCGCCCGCAACCTGATGCTGGGCTTGGGCGCGCTGGCGCTGGCCGTCGCCGGCGTCCTGGCCTGGTGGATCACAGCCTCGATCACGCGTCCGGTGCGCCGTGCGCTGGACGTCGCGAACGCCGTCGCCGCCGGCGACCTGAGCACCCGCGTAGAGGTCGATAGCCGCGACGAGATGGGCCAGCTGCTGCAAGCCCTCAAGACCATGAACGACAACCTGGTGAAGACGGTGACCACCGTGCGCAGCGGCACCGAGGCGATCGGCACCGCGTCCAGCGAAGTCGCGGCCGGCAACCAGGACCTGTCGAGCCGCACCGAGCAGCAGGCCGGCTCGCTGGAAGAGACGGCGTCCTCGATGGAAGAGCTGACCTCCACCGTCAAGCAGAATGCCGACAATGCGCGCCAGGCCAACACCATGGCCGCGGCGGCATCCGGCGTCGCCGCCCGCGGCGGCCAGGTGATCCACGAGGTGGTCGCCACCATGGAACAGATCCACGAAGCCTCCGGCAAGATCACGGACATCATCTCGGTCATCGACGGCATCGCTTTCCAGACGAATATCCTGGCGCTGAACGCGGCCGTGGAAGCGGCGCGCGCCGGCGAGCAGGGCCGCGGCTTCGCGGTGGTGGCGGGCGAGGTGCGCAACCTGGCGCAGCGTTCGGCAGCCGCCGCCAAGGAGATCAAGCTTCTCATCGACGACTCCAGCGAAAAGGTCGGCACCGGCAGCCGCCTGGTGCGGGAAGCCGGCAGCACCATGGGCGAGATCGTCGACAGTGTGCGCCGCGTGACCGACATCCTCAACGAGATCTCCTCGGCCAGCCAGGAGCAGAGCGCCGGCATCGAGCAGATCAACGAAGCCATTACCCAGATGGACACTGTGACCCAGCAGAATGCGGCGCTGGTGGAGCAGGCCGCAGCGGCCTCGCAATCGATGCAGGACCAGGCCGCGCGTCTGTCGGCGGCGGTGGCAGTGTTCAAGCTGGAGCAGGGATCGGCCCATGTGCCGGCTGCTCCTGCGACCCCGGCGGCGGCCCGCGTGGCACTGCCGCCGGCACGTCCGGCGCCAGTGAGGCGTGCGGCTCCCGTCAAGCCTGCGGCGGCCGGGCGTCCGGCCAAAGCTGCGGCGGTCGAAAGCGATTGGGAAGAGTTCTAAGCTGCCAACCCGCCGGCGCCGATTATGTTAGGCTGTCCGACGCGCCTCCCGCAGGCGCGTCCGGACATTGTCTTTACAAGGATCAGCATGACTGGCTTCGTCATCACCCCGCCCGACACCCCCGCGCTTGCCATCGCAGGCTCCGACCAGACCTTCCCGCTGCGCCGCGTCTACTGCGTCGGCCGCAACTACGCGGCGCACGCGCGCGAAATGGGCGCGGACCCCGACCGCGAACCGCCGTTCTTCTTCTCCAAGCCCGCCGACGCGGTGGTGCCGGCCAGCGGCACGCTGCCTTATCCGCCAGCCACCAAGGACCTGCACCATGAGGTCGAGCTGGTGGTGGCCCTGAAAGGCGGCGGCGCCAACATTGCGCCCGAACAGGCGCTGGACCTGGTGTGGGGCTATGCGGTCGGCCTGGACCTGACGCGGCGCGACCTGCAGGCCGTCGCCAAGAAAGATGGCCGGCCGTGGGACATGGCCAAGGGCTTCGACGCCTCGGCGCCCTGCAGCCCGCTGCAGCCGGTGTCCTGCACCGACCATCCGAAAGAAGCGCGCATCTGGCTCGAGGTGAACGGCCAGCTGAAGCAGGAGGGCAACCTGAACGAGATGATCTGGCCTGTGCCCGACGTGATCGCCTACCTGTCGCGCTTCGTGACCCTGGCGCCGGGGGACCTGATCTTCACCGGCACGCCGGCCGGCGTCGACGCCCTGAATCCGGGCGACCATGTGCGCGGCGGCGTCGATGGCGTCACCACCTTCGAACTGACCGTCGGCGGCCAATGACGGGCTTGCGGCCCGGGTTGCTGCAGATCGGCAGCTTCCCGCCCGAGGTGCAGTCGCAGATCGATGCCGAGTTCGAACGCATCGATGTCCAGGACTTCGAGCGCGATCCTTCTCGCGCCGGGGACATCCGCGCCATCGTCACGCGCAGCAACCTGGAAGTGCCGGCCGCGCTGGTCGAGCGATTGCCGAAGCTGGAGATCATCGCCACCAATGGCGTCGGCTACGACCTGATTCCGCTGGCACTGGCGGCGCGGCGCGGCATCGCGGTGTCGAACACGCCGGACGTGCTGAACGCCGCGGTGGCCGAGCTGTGCATCGGTTCATTGCTGTCCCTGCTGCGCAAGCTGCCGCAGGCCGACCGCTACGTGCGCGAAGGGCGCTGGCCCGGCGCCAGCTTTCCTTTGACCGCCAGCCTGGCCGGCAAGCAGGTCGGCATCGTCGGCCTGGGCCGCATCGGCAAGGACATCGCGCGCCGCCTGGAGCCCTTCGGCGTGGCGCTGGCCTACCACGGCCGCAGCGACCAGCAGCTCGCCTGGCGCTTCGAGCCCGACCTTCTGGCGCTGGCGCGCGGCGTCGACATCCTGATCGTGGCGGCGCCGGGCGGCCGCGAGACCGCGCGCATGATCGATGCGCGGGTGCTGGCGGCGCTCGGGCCGCGGGGTATTCTCGTGAATGTGGCGCGCGGCTCGCTGGTCGACGAGGAGGCGCTGCTGGCTGCGCTGGCGGACGGCCGCATCGCCGGCGCGGCGCTCGACGTCTTCGACAGGGAGCCGGACATCGATGCGCGCTTTTTCGGGCTGGAGAACGTGCTCTTGACGCCGCACATCGCCAGCGCCACCCAGGAGACACGGGCGGCGATGGCGCAGCTGATGCTGGATAACTTGCGGAGTTACTTCAGGAGTGGGCGGGTGCTGACGCCGGTGCCGCTGCCGTAGTCGTTAGCGCTTGCACGTCGTTCCCGCGCAGGCGGGAACCCATGCTGAGCTACCGAAGCTGGTGGCACCGGCGTTCAAGCGTGTTTTCCGAGTTCCGATGCTCATTATGGATTCCCGCTTTCGCGGGAATGACGGTTTTTAGTTGGCCATATTTTTTGCCACGATCGCATCCGTCGCCGACTGCGCCTGCTGCAGCGGCTGGCTCAGCACATTGGTCGCATAGGTCGGCGCCGGCGTCGCCACGGCGCCCAGTGCGCCGCCGCCCTGGTTGGCGATGTCGATGTCGACCGTGGCCGAGAGGCCCACGCGCAGCGGATGCTGGGCCAGTTCCTTCGGATCGAGCGAGATCCGCACCGGCACGCGCTGCACCACCTTGATCCAGTTGCCGCTCGCGTTCTGCGCCGGCAGCAGCGAGAAGGCGCTGCCGGTGCCGGCCGCTAAGCCGACCACCTTGCCGTGATAGACCACCTTGCTGCCGTAGATGTCGGCCTCGATCGTGGCCGGCTGGCCGACGCGGATGTCGCGCAGTTCCGATTCCTTGAAATTGGCGTCGATCCACAGCTGGTCCAGCGGCACGATCGACAGCAGCGGCGCGCCCGGCGCGATGCGGCTGCCCACCTGCACGCTGCGCTTGGCCACATAACCGCTCACCGGCGCCACGATGGCGTTGCGGCGCGCCGCCAGCCAGGCCGACAAATAATCCGCTTTCGCCGCCAGCACGTTCGGGTGCTGGGCCGGCGCCACGCCGGCCACCGCCACGCGGGCCGCCGCCGCCTGCTTCAGCGCCACGTCCAGCGCGGCTTTCGCATCGTCGACGGCGCGGCGCGCGTGCGCCACGTCTTCGCCGGAGACGACGTTGTCGGCCGCCAGCGGCGCGCGGCGCGCCAGGTCTTCCTGGGCCGATTTCAGGGCCACGCGGCGCTGGTCGACCACGGCGTTCAGCTGCTCGACGTTGGAATAGCGCTCGCGCTGCTGGCGCACGGCCGTGCCCAGGCGGGCTTCGGCCTGGGCCAGCGCCACCTCGGCGTCTGACGGGTCGAGGCGGACGATCTCGGCGCCGGCTTGCACCAGCTGGGTCTCGTCGGCGCGGATCTCGACCACGCTGCCGGTCACCTGCGAGGACACGTTGACGAGGTTGCCGCCCACGTAGGCGTTGTCGGTTTCGACGCGCTTGGAGGCGACCAGCATGTAGTAGGCGGCATAGGCCGCGCCGGCGGCGAGGAAGGCGACGGTGATGCCGGCCAGGACGACGCGGCGCTTGCCTTTGTTCGGGACTTGATTGGTATCGGTGCTCATGGTCTTGGGTTCTGGATTATTAATTAATTAGCGCGATAGCCGCCGCCGAGCGCCTTCGCCAGCGCCGCCTGGGTCTGCAGGCGCGCATCCGTCAGCTGCAGGTCGGTGTCCTGCTGGCGCAATAAAGTCATCTTCGCCTGCAGCACGCCGGCGCGTTCCAGCAGGCCGCGCTTCATGCGCGCCTCGGCGCTGGCGACCAGCTTGCGGCTGGCGTCGAGCGCCGCCTGGTGCGTCTGCGCTTCCTGTTCGAGGCCCTGCAGGGTCGCGCCTTCCTGGGCCACGTCGCGCACGGCGGCCAGCACGGCGTCGTTGTACTCGGCCACCAGCTCGTCGCGATTGCTGCGGGCCACGCCCAGCGAGGCTTTCAGGCGGCCGCTGTCGAACAGCGGCAGGTCGAGGGTGGCGCCGAGCAGCGGCGTGCGGCTGGGCCAGCGCAGCAGCTTGCCGAGCGAGACTGCGTCCAGGCCAAGCGCGCCGACCAGGTTGATGTCGGGACGGAAGGCGGCTTCGCTGGCGGCCACGCGGCCGAGCTGGGCCTCGACGCGCCAGCGCGCGGCCTGCAGGTCCGGACGGCGCGCCAGCAATTCCATGCCGAGTTCGCGCGGCAGCGCGTTCGCGGCGGGCGCCGGCTTGAAGCGGGCGAGGTCGGTCAAGGCCTGCGCATCGCCGCCGATCAGGGCGCGCAGCGCTTCGCGTTCGCGCAGCGCCTGGGTGCTCAGGCGCGCCGACTGTTCTTCCAGCACGCCGAGGTCCAGCTCCGCGCTGCGCAGCTGCTCGTCGGTGGCAAGGCCGTGGGCGATGCGGGACTTGCGGCCGGCCAGGATCTCGCGCTGCACGGCGGCGATCGCCTGCACGTTGTCCTGGCGCGCCCACATCATCTGCAGGCGGAAGTAGCTCTGGGCGACGCTGGCGGCGATCGCCTGGGCGGCCTGCGCGGCTTCGGCCTTGCGTGCATTCTCTTCGCCCAGCGCTGCGGCGACCAGCGAGCGGTGCTTGCCCCACCAGTCGACGTCATAGGACGCGCGCAGCTGCACGTTGGCGTCGTTGAACCAGGCGCCGCCGATCGGGGGCGGGAAGAAGCCGTTCGAGGAATAGCGCTGGCGATTCAGGCCGGTGGCCAGGCCCACCCTGGCGCCTTCGTCGGCGCGTTCGGCGCTCACGATGGCCTGGGCGCCGGCCACGCGGGCCTGCACCACGGCCAAACTTGGGTTGTCCTTGAGGGCGCGCGCCACCAGGGCGTTCAGCTGCGGGTCGCCGTAGGTCTGCCACCATTGTTCGGCCGGCCAGGCATCGGCGGGCAGGACGATGCCCGGTGCGTGCTGGGCGCGCGCGGCCAGGTCGATGTTTGCCGGCTTCGCGGTATCGGCCGGCACGCTGATGCAGCCGGCCAGCAGCGCCAGCACGGCGCTGGCGATCGCTGCGTTTTTATAGATGGATGAGTGTCGCACTTGTTCTGGCTTTCCAAATTAATCGAGGTGCGCCGCTTCGACCGGCGCCGGGCCGGACGATGCTTTCGGCGGGCGGATCAGGATCAGCAGCGGAATCACGGCCGCGGTGAGCAGCATCATCAGCCAGTAGTCGTCGACGTAGGCGATCATCGAGGCCTGGCGCGTGACTTCGTTGTTGATCATCGCCGCGCCCAGCTGGCTGCCCATGTTGTAGACGCTGGACGGATCGTTCAGGGCCGGGTTGGCGCTGGTGATCTGGGTCGTCAGCGAAGCGTGCGCGATCTGCGTGTTGCGGACCAGCAGGGCCTGCACCATCGCGATGCCGATCGAGGAGCCGATGTTGCGGACCAGGCTGTACAAGGCCGTACCTTCCGCCCGCATCTGCGGCGACAGGGTCGCAAAGGTGGCGGCCGACAGCGGCACGAACACCAGGCCCAGGCCCACGCCCTGGATCACGCCGGGCCACACGATGTCGCCGGTCGACAGCACCAGCGTGTACTGGGTCATCTGCCACAGCGAGAAAGCGGTGATGGCAAAGCCGGCGCCCAGCAGCAGGCGGAAGTCGACCTTGCCGGTCAGCTTGCCGACAACCAGCATCGCCGCCATCGTGCCCAGGCCGGAAGGCGCCGTCACCAGGCCGGCCAGCGCCGCCGGATAGCCCATCAGGCCCTGCAGCATGGTCGGCATCAGCGCGCGGGTCGCGAACAGCACCATGCCGACGATGAAGATCAGCAGCAGGCCGGTGACGTAGTTGCTGTTCTTGAGCAGGCGGAAGTCGACGAAGGACTGGCCGGCAGGGCGCGTCAATGTGTGGCCGATGAAGTAGGAGGCGGACAGCAGCATCAGCACCAGCTCGATCCAGGTCTCCATCGACGCGAACCAGTCGTTCTGTTCGCCGCGGTCGAGCAGCATCTGCAGCGCGCCGATGGCGATCGACAGCGTGAGGAAGCCGAACATGTCGAAGCGCACGCGGCGCGCGGCGGCGGTCGGGTGGATGTAGCGCCAGATGCCGTAGAAGGCCACCGCGCCGATCGGCAGGTTGATGAAGAAGACCCAGCGCCAGCTGTAGCTGTCGGTCAGCCAGCCGCCCAGCGTGGGGCCGAGGATGGGGCCGATCATCACGCCCATGCCCCAAACCGCCATCGCCGAGCCGTGCTTCTCTTTCGGATTGATGTCGAGCAGGACTGACTGCGACAGCGGCACCAGGGCCGCGCCGAACACGCCCTGCAGCATGCGCGAGATGACGATCTCGGTCAGGTTCATCGAGAGTCCGCACAAGGCCGAGGCGATGGTGAAGCCGGCCACCGAGAACAGGAATACCTTCTTCAGGCCGAAGCGGTCGACCAGCCAGCCGTTCAGCGGTGTGGCGATGGCGGCGGCGACGATGAAGGAAGTCAGCACCCAGGTGATCTGGTCCTGCGAGGCCGACAGCGCGCCCTGCATGTGCGGCAGGGCGACGTTGGCGATGGTGCCGTCCAGCGCCTGGATGATGGTCGCCAGCATGATCGACACCGTGATCATGGTGCGGTTGATCGGCGGATTTGCCGAGGCTGCGCTCACAGCTGCTCCTCGATGCGGGTGCGCAGCAGCTCCAGCAGTTCGGTGGCGGCTTTGAGCTGGGCCGGGTCGATATCGCCGAGCAGGGCGGTGCGCACGGCTTGCGCCTGCTCGCGCACCTGCTGGTAGAGGGTGGTGCCGGCCTCGGTCAGGTGCACCAGCTTGACACGGCGGTCGGTGGGTGAGGCTGCGCGTGTGACCAGGCCTTCGCGTTCGAGGCGGTCCAGCATCGACACCATCGACGGGCCTTCGACGCCGACCAGGTCGGCCAGGGCGCGCTGCGACATCGGCTCGTTCGACTTGGCGACCATGGCGATGGTCATCCAGCCGGCCTGGCCGATACCCAGGTGCTTCAGTTGCTTGTCGATCAGGAGGCGCCAGCCGCGCGCGGTGCTGTGCACGGCGGCGGAGAAGCGCTCGCCGAGCGGGGATTCAGGTAGATCACTCATCGTTAGGCATCGAATCGATAGGAATCTATCGATTTTATGTTATGCAACTTGAGTTGTAAAGAGCGAGGCCTGGCATGCGGTCGTGTCAGAATTGTCTTAACGTCGAGTCAATGGGCTCGTGATCGCCGAAAAGGAGGCCGCCATGTCACAGACCGCACTGCTGACTGTCCACGGGATGGGGGAAACGCCGCGCGAGTACGCCGAGAAGCTGTTCCACGCGGTGGCGGGACGGCTGGGTGCGCTGGCGGCGCAGGTCGATTTCCGCTCGGTCTATTACCAGGACATCCTGAAACCCAACCAGGAGACGGTGTGGGCCAGGGTGGGCGAGACCACCCACCTGCGCTATGCCGAGCTGCGCCGCTTCCTGCTGTTCGGCTTCGGCGACGCCGCCGGGCTGGAGAACCGCAAGGAGATCGACGGCTCGGTGTATGAACTGGCGCAGGAAGCGATCGCGCGCCAGCTGCTGGGCGTGGCGCGGCACGACCCGTCGACCAGCATCGTGTTCCTGGCGCAGTCGCTGGGCGGCCAGGTGCTGTCGAGCTATATCTACGATGCGCAGAAGGCGCTGTCCGGCGGCCATGTCGGGGCCGGGATCTGGAAGGACATCGACGCCTGGGCCCTGCGCGCGCTGGGCGAGCGGCTGACCGAGCCGGAGAAGCGCTTCCTGGCCGGCGCTACCTGCGCGGCCTTCGTCACCACCGGCTGCAACATCCCGATCTTCTGCGCCGCGCACAAGCAGATGGACATCAAGCCGATCGCCCGGCCCACCGCGCGCTTCGAGTGGATTAACCTGTACGACCCGGACGACGCGCTGGGCTGGCCGCTGCAGCCGCTGTCGCCGGGCTACGCGGCGCTAGTCGACGACCGCCCGATCAACGCCGGGCAGGGCGCCGTGACCTGGATCCTGAAAAGCTGGAACCCGCTGTCGCACTCGGCCTACTGGGACGACGCCCAGGTGCTGGACCTGCTGGCCCAGCGCCTGAAGCTCGAGGTGGCCTGACCCATAAATTCGGGGTCAGAGCACTTTTTGCCGAAAATTCGGGGTCAGAGCACTTTTTGTATCAATGTTCTGAGAACACTTTCAATGCTTGCCAGTGCAGGCCTTCCCGCTGCATGCGCCCACAGCGCTGCCAAAGCGCAGCGGTCAATTTATGCGCCTGAGCTATTTCTCAAAAAAGTGCTCTGACCCCGAATTAAAGAGAAAAAGTGCTCTGACCCCGAATTTATTTGGCGGACATTTCCAAAAAACGGAGTCTGACCCCGGTTTGCGTTTGCTTAAATCGGGGACAGTTCGGGCTTGAGCGTGAAGACGGCGCGCACTTCGCCGGCGACGTTGCCGCGGGCGTTGCGGATGGCGGGGGCGCGCCAGGGTTCGAGGAGTTCGCGGCGGTGGGCGTCCAGCAGGCCGAGTTGTTCGAGCACGCTGAAGGTGGCCGGATGCAGGGCGCGCACGGCGCCGTCGGCGACCTTGATCGCTATCCCCAGGCCGGCCGAGCGGATGCCGATCGCCTGCACCGCGTCGGCGCCGATCTTTGCCACCCAGTCGCCCTGGCCGGCGGTCATCCAGGCGAGGTCGGTGCGCGCTTCGCCGGACACCATGTCGGGCCGCTTCGTCATCGCATCGAACAGGTCGCCCAGCGCGCTGCCCAGGCGGGCGTCGCGGCTGCCTTGCGCCAGCCGCGCATACAAGTGGGCCAGGCGCGCAAGCGGCATCGCGTAGTTGGGCGCCGAGCAGCCGTCGATCCCGGTCGGCAGCTGGTCTTCGCCCATCTGCACGGCCTCGGCCAGGGTGCTGCGGATGGCCCGCTGCAGCGGGTGCTGCGGGTCGACATAGCCCTGGATCGGCGCGTCGTGCAGGCGGCACCAGGCCAGGAAGCCGCTGTGCTTGCCCGAGCAGTTGTGGTGCACGGTGCGCCAGCGCCGCCCGGCCGGCGGCGGCAGGCCGACCGCGTCGTAGTACAGCGGGGTCGCGCAGCCGCATTCGAGCTGGTGCTCGTCCAGGCCGATCTTGCCGAGGATGGATTCGACGCCCGCCAGGTGCTTTTCCTCGCCCGAGTGGCTGGCGCACAGCAGCGCCAGTTCGTCGAGCGTGAGGCCATAGCGTGCCGGGCCGTCGGCCAGCACGAAGGGCAGGGCCTGGAAGGGCTTCAGGGCCGAGCGCGTGAAGACCATCGCGTCGGGGTCGCCGCTCGAATACAGCAGGCGGCCGGCGGCTTCGACCACGGCAATCGAACCGAAGTGGATGTTCTCGACCGGATAGCCGGTATCGGGATAGCCACGCGAGGTGGCGACGAGCGGGACTGGGTGCATCCGCCTAGTCTAGCGGATCGTGCCGGGCGGCGGTGCACGCCTTTTTTTGTATGCATCGCCAGCAATCCGACGCCCCTTTTCGACGTTTCATCCCGCGTTTTCGACGCTTCGGCGGATGCCCGCTGACGCTTGCAGGAAGCCTGCCTACACTTGCATCACTCGCCGCACATTTTGGGATGCGGCGATATGAAAAACGGTGGGCCTCAAGCGTAGTAGACGATTGTTTTGTTCAAGCGCAACTGGTCCGTTATTTATATCGAAAAGTGAATGGGAGCAATCATGCGTATCAAACAAGTCCTGGCCTTCATCGGCGCCGCCGCCGTCTCGACCCTGGCCCTGGCGGAGCCCGCCGCGCCGGTCTCCGTCAGCGCCGACGGCAACACCGTGTTCGTGCAGGGCGACCCCAGCCCGGTATTCCGCCTGTCTCCCGGCCAGGCCGAGGACATCGGCGGCTCGTTCAGGCTGGACGATGGACGCATGCTGAGGCTGACCCACCACCAAAACAAGGTCTTCATGGAAATGAGCGGCAAGCGCGAACAATTGCTTCCCCTGTCGCCCACCGAATTCGTGGCCGCGAAGACCGGCGCCCGGGTCGAGCTCGACGAAGAAGCCTTCGCCAGCAAAGTGACCCTGACTGAGATCCCGAGAAAGTAAAGAACGACGGCCGGCCTGGCCGCTGGGACCGGGCCGGCGAATTATTCCCTCAGATGGGCGCGCCGAAGCGTCCCGTCTGGTAGTCCAGGATCGCCTGGTTGATTTCCTGGCGCGTGTTCATGACGAAGGGGCCGTGCGACACCACCGGTTCGCGGATCGGTTCGGCGTGTCCGAGCAGCAGCACGCAATCCTGCTCGGCGCGGATCTCCAGCTCGTCGGCAACGGTATCGAGTTCGGCCAGGTGGAAGGCGCTGATGGTATCCGGCGCAATGTTGATCACGCCGCGCACCACGTACAGGAACACATTCCGCTCCAGCAGCTTGTCGAGGTAGAGCAGGCCGCCGGCCTTCATCTCCACCGTGCTCATGAACACGCCCGTCAGCGATTCGATGGGGCCGGTCACGCCGCCGTATTCGCCCGACACCAGCTGCATTCGCACCTTGCCGTCCGCGGATTCGATGACCGGGATCTGGTCGCGCTGCAGGCCGATGTAGCGCGGCGCCGTCATCTTCAGCGCGGGCGGCAGGTTCACCCACAGCTGCAGGATTTCGAGCGGGCCGCCGGCCTGCATGAATTCGCGCGGCGACACCTCGGCGTGCACGATGCCGCGCCCCGCCGTCATCCATTGCACGCCGCCCGGCCCGATCACGCTTTCGTGGCCGGCGCTGTCGCGGTGGGCCAGCAGGCCGTCGAGGATGAAGGTGACGGTCTCGAAGCCGCGGTGCGGATGCGGGCCGAAGGGCAGGCCGCGGTTGTGCGGCGGGTAGACCTGCGGCCCGTGGTGGTTCAGGAACAGGAAGGGATCCACCTGCTCGATATGCGGTCCCGGCACCGGGCGCTGCGTGATCAGGTCGCCGATGTCGTCGCGCGTGGCCGGATGCAGGCGCTGGACGGTCTTGTAGCTCATGCCTTTCCTTTTTCGTGTTGTTCGCTTGCCCTCCACGATACCCGATTGCGCCGTCGTGCGGCGGGTGGGACCCCGTGCTATGCTCCTTGCGCTTTTGCAATAAGGAGACAAGCTGCACATGAAAACAAGAATCACCATTGCCGGCCTGCTGCTGGCGCTGATCGCCGGCGCCACCAGCGCCGCCCCGGCCGCATCGGCCGTGCCCGGCGAGGCCGCGGTCAAGGCCGCCAAACATGCCGTCACCGCTTACCGCGACGACGTGGTCGACACCCTGGCCAAGCTGGTCAGCTACAACACGGTGGCCGACAAGGATGTGCCCTTCGAGCGCAATCCCCAGCACCTCGGTTTCAAGAAATTCATGAAGGACGAGGCCGCGCGCCTCGGCCTCGATTTCGCCGACTACGGCCACGTGCTCGTGATCGGCCTGGGCCCCCAGGAGGCCCAGGAAAAGGTCGGCATGATCGCACACGGCGACGTGCAGCCTGTCGACCCTGGCAAGTGGAAGAAGTCGCCCTTCGAACTCGATCGGTCGAGCGAGCCGGGCAAGCTGCTGGCGCGCGGCGCCGAGGACGACAAGGGACCGATCGCCACCGCCCTGTACGCGATGAAGTCGCTGAAGGATGTGCAGGTGCCGCTGTCGAAGCGCATCGAGCTCTACGTCTACATGGCCGAGGAATCGGACTGGGAGCCGCTGGTCGCTTTCGTCAAGACGCACCCGCTGCCGCAGGTGAACATCACCCTCGACGCCGAGTACCCGGCGGTGACGGCGGAGAAGGGCTACGGCACCGTGGCCGTCAGCTTCCCGAAGGCAGGCGTCGATGTGCCGGCGGGCGAGCCGGCCGTCGCGCAGTTCGGCGGCGGTTTCTTCGGCAGCCAGATCCCCGAGGATGCGCAAGCCCTGGTCGCGAATGCCAGCCCGGCCCTCGAAGCCCAGATCAAACAGCGCGCTGCGAAGCAGACCGGCATGCGCTACACCTTCGAGCGCAAGGGCAATGACCTGATGGTCAATGCCAAGGGCGTGTCCGCGCATTCCTCCAAGCCGGAAGACGGCCTGAACGCGATCAGCATGCTGGCCGATGCGCTGGCCGTGCGCACCTGGCCCGACACCTCGGCCGGCGCGATGGTCAACTTCCTCAACGAGATGGTCGGCACCGGCTACCTCGGCGAGAGGTTCGGCAACATCGCCTACCGCGACAACTTCATGGGCCCGATGACCTTCGCGCCCACCGTCATCCGCCAGAAAGAGACGGGCGGCGAACTGGCCATCAACATCCGCCGTCCGCAGGGCAAGACCGCGCAGCAGCTGAGCAACGAGATCAATGCCGCGCTGGCGCAATGGCAGGGCGCGCACCAGGCCGTGCAGCTGGCGGACGTCAAGGTCGAGCTCAGCGACCCGTGGATCCAGCAGGACGCGCCGCAGCTGCCGGTGCTGATGAAGGTGTTCGCTTACTTCACCGGCGTGAAGGATCCGAAGCCGGTGGCGGTCGGCGGCGGCACCAATTCGCGCCTGTTCCCGCATGCCGTCAGCTTCGGCCCGGCGATGCCGCACACGGTCTATACCGGCCATTCGGAACATGAGTTCATCACCCTCAAGCAACTGCTGCTGAACCTCGAGATGTACACGGCCGTCCTGGCCGAGCTCGCGCAGTAATCCGCTCTGCCGTTCCCGGTCCCGCGGCCTGATGCGCGGGACCCTTCCAACCCCCCGCCGTCCGCTTCGATCCCGCGTTTCGATGTGTAGGTCGAAGTCTCGCCAAAACCTGCGAAGTTTTCTAATCGTTCTGTAGGTTTGGGCCTACAAGAGCCCTTGCTTCATAGGGAAAATTGACCCCTGTTTCAGGCTCTCCCTAGGAGGACAGGCAAGCGGGCCTGTCGCTGCTTTGACGACTCCGCATGAGCTTGTTGATACCTGGAAAAGCTCTCGCTGACACTTGGAAACTGTGTCGAAAACGCCATGATAGGATCGCTCACCGACACGATATGCGGACCTATTCAATCGCCATGCACATCCAAGAACTCGTAAAACCAGACGGACGTCCACTTACCCTCTACAGTAACCAGCCGATTCCGGCCGGCCTCGTTGCGCCAAGCCCATTTCCCGACCCGCAAAATGCGAATCCGCACCTGCGCTGGCATCCGCTGCGCGGCGAGTGGGTGACCTATGCGGCGTTCCGCCAGAACCGGACCTACCAGCCGCCGCCGCAGTACAACCCGCTGGCGCCGACCGTCGATCCGCAGCACCCGACCGAGATGCCGGCAGGCGATTACGAGATCGCGGTGTTCGACAACCGCTTCCCTTCGCTGGCGCTGGACTCGCACGACCCGCCTACGCTGACGGTGCCGACCGCGCCCGCCAACGGCCATTGCGAGGTGGTGGTGTTCACCCAGGATCCGCAGGCCGCACTGAGCCGGCTGCCGCTGTCGCGCATCGAGCTGCTGCTGCAGGTGTGGGGCGACCGCACCACGCGCATTGGCGGCAAGCACCATATCCAGTACGTGCTGCCCTTCGAGAACCGCGGCGCCGAGGTCGGCGTGACCCTGCACCATCCGCACGGCCAGATCTACAGCTATCCCTTCGTGCCGAGCGTGCCGGCGCGCCAGCTGGCGCAGGAGCGCGAGTACTACCTGCAGCACGGCTCGAGCCTGCTGTGCGACATGGCGCGCGACGAGGCTGCCGACGGCAAGCGCGTGCTCTACCACGACGAATACGCGATCGCCTTCGTCCCGCCCTGCGCGCGCTACCCCTACGAAGTGTGGGTGATGCCGACCGGGCCCTGCAAGGATTTCGCGGCCCTGACCCCGCCGCAGCGCGAGAGCCTGGCGCGCGCCCTCAAGACCGTGCTGCTGAAGTACGACAACCTGTGGGACCGTCCTTTCCCTTACCTGATGGCCTGGTACCAGGCGCCCACCGACGGCGCCGAGCATCCGGAAACGCAGCTGCACTGCCAGTTCTACCCGCCGTACCGCACCCGAGACCGCCTCAAGTACCTGGCCGGCACCGAGCTGGCGGCCGGCATGTTCGCGATGGACGTGCTGCCCGAGACCACGGCCTACGAGCTGCAGCAGGTCGAAGTCACGCTGGAGGACCACGCATGAGCGTCACGGCCGACCCGCTGGCATTGCGCGGTGCGGAGGCCGCGGCCAAGCTGGCCCTGCTGCGCGAAGCGCTGGCCCAGCTTGGGGCCGGCGCGATCCGCCTGCGCGGCGAGGATTGGTTCGCCTGGGCGACCGCCGGCGGCCAGGTGCTGGCGCCGGGCGGCTGCGAGACCGGCAGCGCCGAGCTGCTGGTGACCGCGGACGAAGCCTGCGTCCTCACCGACGAGGTCGAGGCCGAGCGCCTGCGGCAGGAAGAAGTGCCGCCGGGCTTCACCTATCACATCGCGCCCTGGACCGACACCGAACTGCACGAAACCTATGCGCTGGGCGCGGCCGCCGGACGCGCGGTGCTGTCCGACCGCCCGCACAATGGCGAGCTGCCGCTGCCGGCCAGCCTCAAGCTGCGCCGCATGGTGCTGGGCCCTGAAGAGCAGGAACGCTACCGCACGCTGGGACGCGCCGCCGCCGAGGCGATCGGCGAAGCGCTGCGCGCCGCGCGCCCGGACTGGACCGAATACCAGCTGGCCGGGGAGGGCGCACGCGCCCTGCTGCGGCGCGGGATCCAGCCGGCCCTGATGCTGGCAGCGGGAGAGCGCCGCGCCGCGCGCTGGCGCCGGCCGACGCCCTCGCACGAGGCCCTCGGCGCACGCGCCACGCTGGCCTGCTGCGCGCGCCGGCATGGGCTGGTGGCCAGGCTGTCGCGCTCGGTGAGCTTCGGCGCGGCGCCCGAGACCCAGCAGGAGCTGCTGCGGCTCGAGGCCACCGGCCTCGACGCGGTGCGCCCCGGGCAGTCGCTGGCGGCCGTCTACCACGCCTTCGACGCCGCCTACCGCCACGCCAACCAGCCGGACGCGATCCGCGAGCGGCGCCAGGGCGGTATCGCCGGCTACCAGGCCTGCGAGCTGGCCGCCAGCCCGAGTACCGCCACCGGGCTCGAGACCGGCATGGCCTTCGCCTTCAACCCCGGCTTCGACGGCATCGGCATCGAAGACACCTTCCTGCTCGGCGGCGCCGGGCTGGAGAACCTGACGCTGGACCCGACGTGGCCGGCGGCGAACATCGGCGGCCGCGTACGGCCGCTTTGGCTGGAGTCGACATGACTAGTGCAGAAACCTTCTTCGGCGGCGCCCCGGAGGCGTGCGCACAGGCGCCCGGCCGGGTCAACCTGCTGGGCGAACATACCGATTACAACGACGGCTTCATGCTGCCGGTGGCGACCCCGCAGGGCACCACCGTGGCGCTGGCGCGCAGCCAGGACGACCAGCACCACCTGTACTCGGGCACCCTGGACGGCAACGTCACCTTCGCCGCCAAGGGCGGCAGCGCGCCGCAGGGCTTCGGCAGCTACATCGAAGGCTGCATCCGCCTGGTCGAGGCGCTGGGCGTCGAGATTCCGCCGCTGCGCGTGTTCGTCACGACCAACCTGCCGGTCGGCTCCGGCCTGTCCTCGTCGGCGGCGCTGGAAGTGGCGACCCTGCGCGCGCTGCGCCAGCTGCTGCGCGATCAGTTGGAACCTCTGCTCGACGACGTCAAGCTGGCGCAGATCGCCCAGCGCGCCGAGATCGACTACGCCCACGTCAACTGCGGGATCATGGACCAGATGGCGTCCAGCCTGTGCGACGAAAAGCACATGCTGTTCATCGACGCCCGTTCGCTCGAGCACCGGCTGGTCGAAATGCCCGCCGGGACCGAGCTG
This sequence comes from Telluria sp. GW821-FHT07G12, assembly GCF_059418525.1. Taxonomy (NCBI): domain Bacteria; kingdom Pseudomonadati; phylum Pseudomonadota; class Betaproteobacteria; order Burkholderiales; family Oxalobacteraceae; genus Telluria; species Telluria sp. GW821-FHT07G12. The sequence continues at coordinate 650,653 of NZ_JBWKQA010000003.1, forward strand.
ATCGTGATCGATTCCGGCGTGCCGCGCACCCTGGCCGCCAGCAAGTACAACGAGCGCCGCGCCGAGTGCGAGGAAGCCTCGCGCAAGCTGGGCGTGAAGGCGCTGCGCGACGTCACCGATCCGCAGGCGGTCGAGCAGTTGCCGGACACGCTGCGCCGGCGCGCGCGCCACGTGGTGCTGGAAGACCTGCGCGTGCTGGAAGCGGCGAAGGGCGTCTCGGCCGAGCGTTTCGGCGAGCTGATGAACGCCTCGCACGACAGCCTGCGCGACGACTATGAAGTATCGATACCCGAGCTAGACAAGCTGGTGGCCGCCCTGCAGGCCGCGCCCGGCGTGCTCGGCGCACGCCTGACAGGCGCCGGCTTCGGCGGCGCCTGTGTGGCGCTGTGCCGTGCCGGCCAGGCCCGGCAGGCAGCAGAAACCGCACTCTCCAATTACAACAAAGAGGGACGCAAGGGACGCATTCTGATCCCGGTTCCCGCCCAAGGAAAGGAAAACAATGAGCCAGTTTGAGTACCCCCGCCCGCAGCTGGTACGCGACAATTGGATCAACCTGAACGGCAAGTGGCGCTTCCGCTTCGACGACGAGGTGAGCTGCAGAATGCCGCAAGGCGTGACCGGCTGGACCCATGAAATCAACGTGCCCTTCTGTCCCGAAACGGAGATGTCCGGCATCCAGGACACCGGCTTCCACCGCTTCTGCTGGTACGAGCGCGACTTCGAACTGCAGCCGTCCGAGCGGCGCGTGATCCTGCACTTCGGCGCGGTCGATTACTCGGCCAAGGTGTGGGTCAACGGCCAGCTGGTGGCCGAGCACGAGGGCGGCCATACGCCGTTTTCGGCCGACATCACCGAGGCCCTGAAGGCCGACGGCAAGCAGGTCGTGACCGTGTTCGTCGAGGACGACCCGGCGGATCTCGCCAAGCCGCGCGGCAAGCAGGACTGGCTGCTGGAGCCGCACTCGATCTGGTATCCGCGCACCACCGGCATCTGGCAGACCGTGTGGGTCGAGCAGGTCTCGCGCACCTTCATCCGTTCGCTGCGCTGGACCCCGATCTTCGAGACCTTCGAGATCGGCTGCGAAGTGTTCGCCGGCGGCGACATCCAGGAGAACATGTTCGTCGAGGTCAAGATCTGGCACGGCGAGCAACTGCTCGCGGACGACAACTACAAGCTGCTGCAGGGCGAAGCGAACCGCAAGATCGCGCTGTCCGACCCCGGCATCGACGACTCCCGCAACGAGTTGCTGTGGAGCCCCGAGCGTCCGACCCTGCTGGACGCCGAGGTGATCCTGCGCTGCGGCGACAAGGTGGTCGACCACATCAAGTCCTATACCGCGCTGCGCTCCTTCCACATCAACCGCGACCGCCTGCTGCTGAACGGCCGCCCGTATCCGCTGCGCCTGGTGCTGGACCAGGGCTACTGGAACGAATCCTTCATGACGGCGCCCAGCGACGAGCACCTCAAGCGCGACGTCGAACTGGCCAAGCTAATGGGCTTCAACGGCGTGCGCAAGCACCAGAAGATCGAAGACCCGCGCTACCTGTACTGGGCCGATAAACTCGGCCTGCTGGTGTGGGAAGAGATGCCTTCGGCCTACCGTTTCAGCCCGCATGCGATCAAGCGCATCGTCAAGGAGTGGACCGAGGCGATCGAGCGCGATTACAGCCACCCCTGCATCATCGTCTGGGTGCCCTTCAACGAATCCTGGGGCGTGCCGAACCTGACACTGACGCAGGCACATCGCAATGCGGTCGAGGCGCTCTACCACCTGACGCGTACCCTCGACGCCACCCGCCCGGTAATCGGCAACGACGGCTGGGAAGCCTCGGCCACCGACATCCTGGGCATTCATGACTACGACAGCGACCCTGAAAAGATCAAGGCGCGCTACGAGGTGTCCGACCCCGTGCGCACCCTGTTCGATCAAAGACGTCCCGGCGGACGCATCCTGACGCTGGACGGCTTCCCGCACCGCGGCCAGCCCATCGTGCTGACCGAATTCGGCGGCATCGCCTTCGATCCGAACGCGACCCCCGAGGACGGCACCTGGGGCTATACCCGTGCCCACACGGCCGAGAGTTATCACGCGCTGTACGAAAGGCTGCTGAAAGTGGTCAACGAGACCTTCATGTTCAGCGGCTTCTGCTACACCCAGTTCGCCGACACCTTCCAGGAAGCCAACGGCCTGCTCAATGCCGACCGCACGCCCAAGCTGCCATTCGAGGTGATCAGCGCCGCAACACGCAACGTCCCGCGACAACCGCAGGACGTCGAGAAGGAGGGCGAAGGTCCAGCTGTCTGACGCGCTCTTCGCAGCGCAGGCGGTCGGTCCGTAATGCCGAATTTTTCAATCAACCGACCGCCCGCCGCACCTCGCGGGCGCTGAAGGAGCTCATGTCATGACTACGATCGTCGTTTTCAGCCATCTGCGCTGGGATTTCGTATTTCAGCGGCCGCAGCACCTGCTGTCACGGCTGGCGCAGCATTATCCGGTCCTGTTCGTCGAGGAACCGGAGCACGATGACGGCGCGCCGTTCATGCAGCGGTCGAATCCCGCCCCGAACGTGACCGTGTGCCGCGCGCACACCCCGATCCATGCCATCGGCTTCCATGACGACCAGCTGCACCTGCTGCAGCCCATGATCGCGCAGCTGGCACCACCGGGTGAGCGGGTCATCGCCTGGTTCTACACGCCCATGGCCTTGCCTTTGCTGCAGTCGCTGCAGCCCTCGCTGGTGGTCTACGACTGCATGGACGAACTGGCGTCCTTCAAGAATCCGCCGAAACAGCTGCTGCAGCGCGAGAGCGCGCTGCTGAACATCGCCGACCTGGTGTTCGCCGGCGGCCCCAGCCTGTATGAAGCGAAAAAACACCGGCATCCGAACGTGCACTGCTTTTCCAGCAGCGTCGACATGCTGCACTTCCAGCAGGCCCTCGACCGCACCCGCGTCCATCCGCAGCAGGCCGACATTCCCCATCCGCGCCTCGGCTTCTATGGCGTGCTGGACGAGCGCTTCGACCCGGAGCTGGTTGGCGAACTCGCCGACGCCCATCCGGAATGGCAGATCGTGCTGGCCGGCCCGGTGGTCAAGATCGACCCCGAGCGCCTGCCGCGCCGCGCCAACATCCATTACCTCGGCCAGCAGCCATACACCGCCTTGCCCGACCTGCTGGCCGGCTGGGACGTCTGCCTGATGCCCTTCGCGATCAACGAAGCGACCAAATTCATCAGCCCGACCAAGGTACTCGAATACATGGCGGCCCAGCTGCCGATCGTGAGCACGCCGATCGCCGATGTCGCCAACCCCTACGGCCATGTGGTCGCCATCACCACCGGCGCGCGCGAATTCGTCGCTGCCTGCGAAGCGGCGCTGGCCATCAGCCCGGAGCAGCGCGCACACATGGTCGCAGCCATGAAGGCCGTGGTCGCCGCCACCTCCTGGGACAACACGGCGAAGCACATGCACGAGCTGCTGGAATCGACGCCCGCCCGCAGCGAGGGCACCGCCGCGCAGCGCGCCGCCAGTGCGCATGCCACCGCGCAGCCGGTGGCGCAGCCCGCCGGCGCCGTACAGAAGCTCAATGCGCTGCGTGGGCAGGGTGCGCGCCACGTCGGCGCCGTGATCGTCGGCGGCGGCCCGACCGGGCTGTCGGCCGCCTACCATCTGGGACCGGATGCGCTGCTACTGGAGCGCAACGAGAGCGTGGGCGGCTGGTGCCGCTCGATCGAGGACAAGGGCTTCACCTTCGATTACGCCGGCCACATCATGTTCTCGAACGACCCCTATGTGCTGAAGATGTACGAGCTGCTGCTGGGCGATAACGTGCACTGGCAGAACCGCGAAGCCTGGGTGTACAGCAAGGGGGTATTCACCCGCTACCCCTTCCAGGGCGCGCTGTATGGCTTGCCGCCGAAGGTCATCACCGAATGCGTGATGGGGGCGATCGAAGCTCGCTACGGAACCAACGATGCGCAGGCCTTCGGCGCCGCGGAGGTCGAGGACTGCTGCGCCGACGGCACCACCGACGTGTGCAATACCGACCGTTCCGTCAGGGGCGAGGTCAAGAATTTCGAGCAGTTCATCTACAAGGTCTGGGGCAAGGGCATCGCGAAGCACTTCGCCATCCCCTACAATCGCAAGCTCTGGACCGTGCCGCCGTCCGAGATGGAAACCTCGTGGCTGGGCGGGCGGGTGCCGCTGCCGAATCTGGAAGAGATCGTCCAGGGCGCCCTGGAGCCGGCGCCCAAGCCGGTCGGGCCGAACGCGCGCTTCGGCTATCCGCGCAAGGGCGGCTTCCAGGCCTTGATGAACGGCTTCCTGCCGCACATCAAGGGCAAGGTCGAGCTGGGCGCCGAAGTCGTGCGGGTGCTGCCGCGCGAGCACATCGTCGCCCTGGCCGACGGCCGCCGCTTCCGCTACGACGATTTGATCTCGACCATGCCGCTGCCCGAGCTGATCAAGGCGATCGGCGAGGAAGCGCCGGCAGAGGTCAGGCAGGCGGCGAGGGGGCTGCGTCATGTGTCCATCCGCTGCGTGAATATCGGCATCGACCGTGTCGCTACCGACAAGCACTGGATCTACTATCCGGAAGACACGATCTTCCACCGCATCTTCGTACAGGGGAACGCTTCGCCGCAATGCAATCCGCCGGGCGGCTTCGGCTTCACCTGCGAGATCTCGTATTCGCCCACCAAGCCGCTGCCGCTCGACGGCGACGAGCTCATCGCACGCGCGATCGAGGATTGCCGCCGGGTCGGCATGATCCTGGACGGCGACCGCATCCTGGCCGCGAACCAGGTCGACCTGCCCTACGCCTATGTGCTGTACGACCACCAGCGCGCGCGCAATGTCGAGACCTGCAAGGCCTGGCTGAAGCAGTTCGACATCACCCTGGTCGGCCGCTACAGCGAGTGGGAGTACTACAACTCCGATCACGCCCTGCTGGCCGGCAAGCGCGGCGCGGAGGCCGTGCTGGCCAAGCGCAGCCGCGCCCAGAAAGTCGGCGCGGAGTAAGCGATGCTGCCGTCCGCCTGGCGCCGCCGGGCGGCGGTCGACTGCGCCGCGCTGTTGCTGGCGATGCTGCCGGCAATGCTGGCCTGCGCCGGCGCGCGGGCAGGGAACTCCACCTCGGCGGAATACCTGCCCTATGGATCGGTGGTGGACAACCCACGTCCGGTGGCGGCCCCGCACCAGGGCGGCCTGTTCCGCGTCAGCCACGGCGGCCGCGTGACCTATCTGTTCGGCACCGCGCACGTGGGCATGCGCGGCTTCTATCCCTTGCCGCCCGAGGTGGAGCGGGCGCTGATGGGCGCCAACCGCATCGTCGTCGAACTGGACACGCGTGCCAACACCGCTTACCAGCGCGCACTGGTCCTGCACGGCCGCTATGCGCCCGGTGACGATATCCGCCGCCACCTGCCGCCGGCCACCCTGCGTGCGCTGACGGACGCACTGCACGCGCGCGGCATCGGCATGGCCGGCATGGCCGGCTATAAACCCTGGCTGGTCGCCAACCTGCTATTGAGCATGGAGCTGGAAGGCAAGGGCTACCACCGCAGCGAGGGCGTCGAGCAGGCGCTCTTGAGTCAGGCGCGGCGGCATGGGCTGAAGGTGGCCCAGCTCGAGAGCGCCGAATACCAGCTGGCCCTGTACGACACCATGGGCGAGCTTGACGCGGCGCGCTACCTGGAAGAGGTGCTGGACGGGCTGGGGAACGGGCGCGCGCTGCGCACCGCCCAGGCCGTGATCGAAGCCTGGTCCTCGGGCGATGCGCGCGCCCTTGATGTTGTGCTGCAGTAAAGCACCATAGGCCCGGGTGTGGTGGCGGAATTCACGCGCCGCGTGCTGCTGGGGCGGCGCAATCCCGACATGGCGAGCCAGATCGAGCGTTTGATGCGCGAGGACAGCGTGACCTTCGTTGGGGTCGGCTTGCTGCACCTGCTCGGCGCCAATGGGTTGCCCCAGCTGCTTGCACAGCGGGGCTATCTGGTGGAAAGAGTGTACTGATTAGTGCTGGATCGCCCCGCCGGCCAGGTTGACCCGGTCTCCGCTGCGGAAATCCGGCGTGGTCTCCTGGGTGATCACCTGGGTGCTGCCATCGTCCATGCGCAGTGTGATGCGGTAGACGCGCTCGCTCGAGGAGCTGCCGGTGGTGCCGGTGGCGCCGCTGCCGCCCACTGCCGCCGCGCCGACCGAGCCTGCGCCGGCAACGCCACTCGCCGTGCGCGGTACGACTTCGACCGCCAGGACCGTGGAATTCGGGCTCGAGCTGGCCGCCGTGGAGGCGCCTGCGCCGGACGAGCCCATGGAGCTGGCCGTGCCGCCGCTGGTGCCGGTGGTGCTGGTGCCCGTGCCGCTGCCGCTTTCCTGCGACGTACCGGAACTGCCGGAGGTGCCCGAGCTGCCGCTGCTGCCGCTGCTGCCGGAGCTGCCCGAGGTGCCGGTGGCGGAAGAGCCGGTGCCCGAGCCGGACTGGTCGTAACCCGAGCCGGTGGAACTGCCGGACGTGCCCGAGCTGCCCGAGCTGCCCGAACTGCCGGTGCCGCCGCCCCAGCCGGCCGATCCGCTGCTGCCGGTGCCGGCGCCGGTGCCGGACATGCCGCCGCTGCCGCCGCTGCTGGTGGAGCTGCCGCTTTCCATGCTGCCTTTGTCGCCCTGCATGGATTTACACGCGGTCAGTCCGAAAACCAGCGCCAGCAAGCCTGTCAGGAGCACGCTCTGGTGTTTTAGCTTCATGATCAACTCCTTCTGATGGGATAAATATGTCAGGTATGTGCGTGACGATGCCGCGTGCCACTCGGGTAAGAGGCGCGTTTGGAAGCGACGTTCCAGCTGACTCGGGTTGAGCATGAGCCACGTCAAGGACGCGGCGAGCTTGGGGAATTCAGGAGGGCGCTGGACTCAGCGTCTGGCTTCGAGCGGCGCTTTCGGCAGCACGGCGCACAGCGCCAGCACGGCCAGGACCGCCGCCGTGCAGTCCACGGCCCAGTCGCGCACGTCAGCGCCGCGGTAGGGGAAGAAGCTCTGGATGAATTCGTCGCCGGCGCCCATCAGGGCGACCGCCAGCACCGCCTTGACGGCGCGCGCGGCCGGGCTCCCGGTGCTGCCCAGGAAGCACAGGCAGGCGAGCACGGCATAGGCGATGGAATGCAGCACGACGCCGGGCGCGAAGTGGCCGATGTCCGCGCGTGCCCCTGGAATATTGCCTGCTATGACGATCGTGAGGTAGATGAGGACGGCGCAGGTAATGCAGGCAACACGCAGGCGGGGGTGCATCAGCAACTGGGACAGCATGGCGGTCATGGCAGGTGATCGGTAAAACGTACACCTTACCATGACGCATGCCTGGAGCTTGAAACGGTTGGGTGTTTGCCCCTGCACCGGCGCACCGTGGTGCGGAACGTCGGCCAAGGGCGGGCGCGCGGTCAGATCGTGAGCGCGGGCGTCCCGTTGGGGTAATGGGCGTCGTAACAGCTTTCGCAGTCGGCGCAGAAAAGATGGGCGATGCGTACGGTCTGCTGTCGCAACACGAGCTTGAGCTGGTGTGTCCTGCACTTCGGGCAGATTTCACGGACGCTGCCGAAAGTCAGTACGTGAAGAGGCTGCTCTTCATCGTCGAGGTGGTCGATGACCATGCGCGGATTCAATTCGCTGAGGACCAGGTAGTCATCGGCGATGTGCTGTCGGCGGCGCGATGGTGGGGCGTGGTGCTGCTGGGTTGGCGACATCGTTTCAGGTAAATTCATAGGAATGGCTCCTTGAAAAAACGCAAGCGCGCGATTCATCATAGCGAAATCCTCGATCCGATCAAGTCCTTGGGTAAAAAAAAATGCCCGCCAACGGAGGACGGGCACAACCCAAGATAGGGCCAAGAGACGCAGAATTCGGTGCGGCGCACCGCGTGGCGGCACGCCTTTCTACGATCACGCATATCGGTTGCGTGTATGCAGATGAACTCAGTATAGGAGTGGAATGTGACCCGGACATGACACGCCTCAAGCGAACGCAGAGTTCATCGCGAACGATCGCGGCTGAGACTGGTCTATCGGCGATGCGGGTAAAAAAAAAGCCCGCTTGGAGGCGGGCTTCAAACTATTTTCTTGGAGGAGAATAGTGGAGACAGGTGAGATTATGTTGCGGCGCGATATATATGTCCAATTTTGAATTCGGATAGCAGACATTCGCCACAGTGATAATCACTGCGCTCCCTTATTCGGCCTGCTCTCTCACCGGCACCGTGTAGTTCAGCGCCATCCGGCCGCCGTCCGCGTACAGGGTCTGGCCGGTCATGTAGGAAGCGTCGTCGCTGGCCAGGAAGGCAGCGATGCCGGCGATCTCTTCCGGCTCGCCGCAGCGGCCCAGCGGGGTGCGCGACAGGATGGTATGGCGCGCCTCCGGGCTGCCCATCACCGCATTTTTGGCCAGCTCGGTCAGGATGGTGCCTGGGCCGATCGCGTTGACGCGGATGCCGTGCTCGGCCAGGGCAATCGCGGCCACGCGGGTCAGCTGGTTCACGCCGCCCTTCGAGACCACGTAGGGAATCTGGTTCGGGATGGTGAGCTCGGCGTTCACGCTCGACATGTTGATGATGCAGCCGCGCTTGTCCGTGTCAGTGCGTTTGACCATTTCGCGCGCCACCGCCTGGCTGCACAGGAACATCGACTTCAGGTTGATGCGCAGGACGCGGTCGAAGTCTTCCTCTGTCAGCTCGAGGAAGCTTGCGGCGTGGGTAACGCCGGCGTTGTTGATCAGGATGTCGACCTGGCCGAAGGCGCTCAAGGTTGCGGCCAGCATGGCGTCGACGTCCGATTTCTGGCTGACGTCGGCGACGACGAAGCGGGCGTTGTCGCCCAGCGCTTCGGCGGCGGCCGCGCCTTCCGGACGCACGTCAACCAGCATCACGCGCGCGCCTTCGCGCACCAGGCGCTCGGCGCAGGCATAGCCGATTCCGCGGCTGGCTCCGGTAACGATGGCGACTTTCTGGGCAAGTTTCATGGCGGGTTTCCTGGATGGCGTAAAAGAACGCCATTGTACCGGCCAGAGCACGCGCTATAGCATCAGCGGCTTGTCCGGCAGCTCGTTCTGCCTGGCGCCATTCGACGGGAAGTGCTGGCGCAGCAGCGCATTGACCTGGTTGATGGCCTCGAGCGTGGCCTCGTGGAAGCGTCCCTGGGCAAAGCCCGCCGTCATCGTGTTGCAGATCGCCTGCCAGGTGGCGGGCTCGATGCGGCGGTTGATGCCGCGGTCGGCCACGATGTCGACCTTGCGGTCGGCCAGGTTGACGTAGATGAGGACGCCGCTGTGCTCCTCGGTATCCCAGATCCCGTAGTCGGCAAACAGGGCCAGCGCGCGCTGGCGGTTGCTCATCGCATCCCACACCGCCGACAGCGGCAGGGATTTTTCGACGATCAGGCGGACCTCGCCGCGGTGGGTCTGTTCGCCGGCCGTGATCGCTTCGGCGATGGCTTCCAGGGTGGCCGGCGGGAACAGGCGCGCGGCTTCGGTCCTGGTGCTGAGCAGGTGACGCAGGCTGCGCTTGAAGCGGCCGGGAGTGTGCTGTGCCGAGTCCATTACCAGTCTCCCGAGGCGCCGCCGCCGTCGAAGCTGCCGCCTCCGCCGCCGGAAAAGCCGCCGCCATCCGAAAAGCCGCCGCCGCCCGAAAAGCCGCCGCCACCACGGGAGCGGTTGTTCATGTTGCCGAGGATGCTGCCGAGGATGAAGCCGGTGGCGCCGCTGTTCCAGCCATTGTCGAAGCGCCGGCCGATGCCAGGCTGCGACAGCCGCGAGCGGCGCGGGCTGAAGATCGAGCGCAGCACCGTCAGGCCGATGACGATCAGGAAGATGCTCATCACGATGCCCGGACCGCCGTCCTCTTCCTGGGGCTGCTGGTGCGCCTGGCCAGGCTGGGCCTGGGGCGCGGGGAATTTTTCCTGGTTGAGGAGGGCGGAAATCGCGCCGACCCCGGCGACCAGGCCGCCGTAGTAATCGTTCTGGCGGAAATGCGGGGCGATCGTGTCCTGCAGGATGCGCTTCGACTGGGCATCGGTCAGCACGCCCTGCACGCCGCGCCCGGCCTCGATGCGCAGGCGCCGCAGCGAGGACGGATTGTCGCGCGCGACCAGCAGCAGCACGCCGTCGTCGACGCCCTTGCGGCCCAGCTTCCAGGCCTCGGCCACGCGGATGCTGTACTGCTCGATGACCTCGGGCTCGGTGGACTTCACCAGCAGCACGGCGATCTGGCTGCCGGTCTGGGTCTCGTAGTCGGCCAGCACGCGTTCCAGTTTCTGGCGCTGCTCCGGGGTCAGCATGCCGGCCTGGTCGGTAACGCGCGCCGTGTATGCGGGCACGGTTTTCAGCTGCGCCGATGCCTGCCCGGTGCAGAGCAGGGCAAGCGCAAGGATCCAGAGCAGGCGCAGCAGCGGTTTCATCGTCGGGGCGTCCGCTTATTTGCCGAAGTCGACCTTGGGCGCCGTCGAGATCGAGCGCTCGTTCTCCACCGTGAACGAAGGCTTGGGCGCATAGCCGAACATCTTGGCCGTCAGGTTGGTCGGGAAGCTGCGCGCCAGCACGTTGTAGTCCTGGACCGCGGTGATGTAGCGCTGGCGCGCCACGGTGATGCGGTTCTCGGTGCCTTCCAGCTGCGACTGCAGGTCGCGGAACTGGGTGTCGGCTTTCAGGTTGGGATAATTCTCGGACACCGCCATCAGGCGCGACAGCGCACTCGACAGCTCGCCCTGCACCTGCTGGAACTTCTGGAAGGCTTCCGGATTGTTCAGCACTTCCGGCGTGATCTGGAAGCTGGTGGCGGCGGCGCGCGCACGGGTGACGGCTTCCAGGGTTTCGCGCTCGTGGCTGGCATAGCCCTTGACGGTGTTGACCAGGTTCGGGATCAGGTCGGCGCGGCGCTGGTACTGGTTGACCACTTCGCCCCAGGCGGCCTTGGTCGCCTCGTCCTTGGCCTGGAACTGGTTATAGCCGCAGCCGGACAGCAGGGCGCTCGCCAGCAGCGCGGACAGCAGCATGGCAGCCCAGCGCGTGAACAGGGAAGGCGTCGAAGATTTCTTCATAATGAAGTCCATCGCGAGTTGTCGAATAACTAAAAATATACCTGAATTGGCCGAACGGCGGCGTCCGGCCGAAGCACGGGGCGGCCGGTCGCTGGCGTGGCGAGTTACAATAGAGGGTTTGCAACAAGAGACGAGAGGGCCTGCCATGAACTTCATCGACAAGCTGAACGCCGCCTGGCGCAGCAACGATTCCCTGCTGTGCGTGGGACTCGACCCGGACATCGAGCGCTTCCCCGCGCACCTGCGCGATCACCCGGAAGGCATCGCCGAATTCTGCAAGGCCATCATCGATGCGACCGCCGACCTGGCCTGTTCCTTCAAGCCGCAGATCGCGTATTTCGCGGCGCTGGGCGCGGAAGACCAGCTGGAAACCGTGTGCCGCTATCTGAAGGACCGCTATCCGCACATCCCCCTAATTCTCGATGCCAAGCGTGGCGACATCGGCGCCACCGCGCGCCAGTATGCACGCGAGGCCTTCGACCGCTACGGCGCGGACGCCGTTACCGTGAACCCCTACATGGGCTTCGACTCGGTGGAACCCTATATGGAGTGGGCGGACCGCGGCGTGATCGTGCTGTGCCGCACCTCGAACGCGGGCGGCTCCGACCTGCAGTTCCTCGACGCCGGCGGGCGCCCGCTGTACCAGCACGTGGCCCAGCTGGTGGCGGACAAGTGGAACAAGAATGGCCAGTGCGCACTGGTGGTCGGCGCCACCTTCCCGCAGGAGCTGGCCGAAGTCCGCACCATTGTCGGCGACATGCCGCTGCTGGTGCCGGGCGTCGGCGCCCAGGGCGGCGACGTCGAGGCGACCGTGAAGTCGGGCCGCACGGCGAATGGCGCCGGGATGATGATCAATTCCTCGCGGGCGATCATTTATGCGCAGCCGCAGGGGGGCGAAGATTTCGCCGCCGCGGCGCGCCGGGTGGCGATGGAGACGCGCGACGCGATCAACCAGTATCGCGGGTAGTCACCGCGTAATGTGCACGTGGGCACCCAGTGCCCACGTTCACCATCAATACCGCTGCGGCGCAATGGACTCGGCGTAGTCGTACAAAGCCCCCAGGATCTGTTCGGCCCGCTCATCCGCCGTCTCCGACAGCGCATCGATCTCGGCAAACAGCTGGTCGATCGTCCTCGCCCCGCCGGCGCCTTCGAACAGGCGCGCCGCGCGGTGCGCTTCCCAGGTTTCCATTTCCTGCTCTTGCAAGGTGTGCGGGAAGTTGCGGCAGCGGTAGCGGAACAAAATCTCCGACAAGCGTTCGTCCTCGAAGCTCGGCTGCCGGTCCACCAGACGGGTCGGGTGTTCGGCCCGCAGCGATTCCAGCTGGCGCCGGTCGCCCTGCGAGACGAAGCCGTTGTACAGGTCTTCGTCGACGTCGTTCCCGGCGCCGGAGGCTTCGCGCTGGAACACCTTCTGCCAGATCGCGCTCATGTCCGGCCCATCGGCCGCGATGCGCGCATGCGCCATGCACTGCTCGATGTCCAGCTGCCATTTCGCCGCCAGCTTCGGGTCCAGGGTGCGCAGGTTCCCGACCAGCATCGGCGATTTGTTCAGGTGCACGCTCTTGATCGGCAGGCGGGATACGCCTTCCGGCATCTCGGCGGCGCGCGTGAACAGACGCTCGCGGATGGTGTCCACGCTCAAGGCGAACAGCTCGGACGGGTTGTGGCGGCAGTCCCAGACCAGCACCTCGTTCTTGTTGGTCGGGTGCGAGGCCAGGGGGTAGACCAGGCCCAGGCAGCCGCGCTCGGCGGGGAACATGCCGGACACGTGCAGGAAGGGCTTGCGCTGGCTGCGCTCGAGGTGCAGGCCCATTTCGCTGGCGACCTTGTCCTTGCGGCGCAGCTCGAGGCAGAAGTCGAACAGCTTCGGCTGCTTGCTGCGGATCAGGCGCGCCATCGCGATGGTCGCGCGCACGTCGGACAGCGCATCGTGCGCGGCCTCGTGCACCAGGCCGTTGGCGCGGGTCAGGTCCTCCAGGCGGAAGCTGGGCTTGCCGTCTTCCTTCATCGGCCAGCTGATGCCGTCCGGGCGCAGCGCATAGGTCATGCGCACCACGTCCAGCAAGTCCCAGCGGCCGCACCCGTTCTGCCATTCGCGCGCATACGGGTCGATCATGTTGCGCCAGAAGAGGAAGCGGGTGACTTCGTCGTCGAAGCGTATCGTGTTGTAGCCGACCCCGACCGTGCCCGGCTCGCTGAAGGCTTCGCACACCCGCTTGGCGAACTCGTGCTCCGGCACGCCGTGCTCCAGGCAGTGCTGGGGCGTGATGCCGGTGATCAGGCAGGCCTGCGGATCCGGCAGGTAGTCGGGCGCCGGCTGGCAGTAGATCATCACCGGCTCGCCGATCTCGTTCAGCTCGGCGTCCGTGCGGATCGCGGCGAACTGGGCCGGGCGATCGCGCCGCGGCACCGCGCCGAAGGTTTCGTAGTCGTGCCAGAGGAAGGTATGGTTGCTCACGGAGGGGCTGCTCAAGAATTACGATGGGCCATTCTAACGTGCCGGTCCAAGCATGCCCAGCCCGGCCGCAAGCGATGGCCGGGAACCTTCAGGTATGGATGCGGTCCCGCCCGGCTTCCTTGGCGCGGTACAAAGCCGCATCGGCGGCCTCGACCAGGCTGCGCTCGTCCTGGTCCCCGACCAGGCTGGCCACGCCGAAAGAGCCCGTCAGGTGGGGCAGGGCGATGCGCATGTCGTCGAACACGACCGCCTCGCGCAGGCGCCCGCACAGGCGCTCGGCCACCATCACGGCCAGCGTGCGGTTGGTGTTCGGCAGGATCGCCATCAGTTCCTCGCCGCCGTAGCGCACCGCAAAGTCGGACGGGCGCAGGGCCGCGCGGATCACGGCGGCCGCGGTGGCCAGGGCCGTGTCGCCGGCCATGTGGCCGTGGGTGTCGTTGAAGCGCTTGAAGTGGTCGAGGTCGATCATCACCAGCGACAGCGGCGTGCCGTCCATGCGGCTACGCGCCACCAGCTTGGGCAGCATGTCGTTCAGCCAGGCGCGGTTGTAGAGCCCGGTAAGGCTGTCGTTCATCGACAGCTGGCGGTAGAACTCGCCCAGCTTCTGGCGCCGCCGCAGCAGGGCGTTGGCGGCGCGGATGCGGAAGGACAGCAGGCGCAGCAGGTTGCGGGCGACGCCGTTGCCTTCGTCGATCAGGCGCCAGACCAGGGCCGGCTCGATCACCAGCAGCTCGCTGTCGTCGAGCGCCGTGATGGCGTCGAGGTTGGCGGCATCGTCCAGCACCGACTGCTCGCCCACGCTCTCGCCGGGCAGGACGCGCTGGACCTCGCCTTCGCCGGCGGCCGTCGCCGGCTGCACGCCGAGCGAGCCGGACAGCACGACATAGAGGCGGGCCCGCAGGCCGTCCTCGACCGGTTCGCCCTTCGCCACTTTCACCACCGGGCAGGCGGCCAGCAGTGCCGCCACGGCCGGGGTGTCGGCGTCGCGGAACAGCTCCAGGTCGCGGATGGTGTAGCGGGACGCGCCGAAGGCGCCGATGATCTTCAATGCAACCCCAGGTAGATGATGAATATTGACGAGCTCGAAATCATACCGCATTGCAACTTCCAAACGAGACTTGGCGTCCGATAAACAACAGTGTTTCAATACTGCCTATGAATTCACCGACTACTTTCACCGACGCCCTCGGGCAGCGCCACGCGCCGGCCCCGGAGGCCCGCATCGTCTGCCTGGTGCCTTCGATTACCGAACTGCTGTGCGAACTGGGCCTGGCAGATCGCGTGGTCGGGCGCACCGGCTTCTGCATCCACCCGAAGGAGCTCGTCGCCGGCATCCCCAAGGTGGGCGGCACCAAGGACGTCAACATCGAGAAGATCCGCAAGCTGGCGCCGACCCACGTGGTGGTCAACATCGACGAGAACGAGAAGCCGACCGTGGACAAGCTGGCCGAATTCGTGCCGCACGTGGTGGTCACGCACCCGAATGCGCCACGCGACAACCTGGACCTGGCGCGCCTGATGGGCGGGATCTTTGGCGTCGAAGCGGCCGCTGAGCGCTGGTGCGACGAATTCGAAAAAGAGTACGCGGCCTTGAAAAAGCTGCCGTCGGGGCCGCCGCGCACGGTCCTGTACTGCATCTGGCAGGATCCGTGGATGACGGTGTCGAACGAGACCTATATCGCCAGCATGCTGGCCGAACTGGGCTGGCAGGTGCCGCACATCGGGAAAGGCGAGCGTTATCCGCGCTTCGAATGGTCGCAAGCCCTGGTGGATGGCCTCGATGCGGTGCTGCTATCGACCGAGCCCTACCGCTTCACGGAGGAACATGCCGACGCGCTGGAAAAGCAGATCGGGATTCCGGTGCTGCTGGTCGATGGGGAGATGATGTCCTGGTACGGCAGCCGCGCCCTCGAAGGCCTGCGCTACTTGCGCAGGCTGAGGGAAATGCTTGAGACTTACTGATTATCGGTCAAGCTCTTGTCGGACAAGGCGTCGACTTCCTCGGGCATCGGCAGGGGTTCGCGCTTCGCCTTGTCGTTGAGGCGGCCCAGGGCGCTGTCCAGTGCGCGCTTGAGCTTGCCGGACGCGGCCGAGATCGACAGGTGCAGGTTTTCGGCGTGGGCATGCACGACCACCGGCTCGTAGCCTGCCACGCGGGCTTCCATCATGCAGTAATTGTCGCCGTCGGCGTGTTTCTGGCCGTTCTGGTTGCTCAGGTGGACGTCCACGCGGCGGACCTGCTCGAAACGGCTGACGCTCGATTCGACGGATTCGCGGACGCGCTCGTCGAGGCCCTGGTGGCGGTCGATGGTGTTGTCGGTATTAACGTTGATTTCCATAAATCGCTCCAATAGTTGACACTGTTGAAACGATCTTACACCGTCCGACAAATTCACCGCGTTCAGATGAAAGCGCTCAGGAGTTCACCAGGCTTGCGGCGATATTGATCGACAGGCCGAGAATGGCCAGGTTGAAGAAGAAAGCCAGCACCGACTGCCCCAGCACCAGCTTGCGCATGCTGCGCGACATCACCGTCACATCCGAGGTCTGGACCGCCACCGCGATGGTGAAGGAGAAGTAGAGGAAGTCCCAGTAGTTCGGCTCCAGGCGTCCGGGCCCCAGGTCTTCGTCGGGAAAGCGCAGCGGCAGCCGGCCCTGCGGCGAGCGGTAGTACAGGTGGGCGTAGTGGAAGCAGAACAGCACCCCGACCAGCAGCCAGGAGCCGATCACGGTCAGCGCCGTGAAGGCATAGCGCATTGCGACCTGGTCGGGCGGCAGGTGGTCCATGCGGGTCAGTTCCGAGACGATGGCGTACAGGCTCAGCATCGCGCCGACGATCAGGGTTGACAGCACCAGGCCGGCGTTTTCGTCCTGCCGGCCGGCGATTTCGCGCACCTTGCGGTGATCGGCGCGCATCATCAGCCAGGCCATGCCGAGCAGATAAATCCAGACCCCGGCATCCCATCCGATCAGGGCGCGCCGCAGCCAGGGATGGGAGTCCGGCCAGGCCACGCCGACCACCGCGCCGAACGCGATCGCCAGCGTCAAGTGCGGGCGGCTGCGGATGAAACGGTGCAGCAGACGCCGCCCCTTTTCCTTGTCCTGCCTGTGCTCGATCTCTTCCATCATCCCGCCTTTCGTGCGGCTTCTTCCGCCTCGTGGTGCGGGAATCGGTCCATGGTTGAGAGCACCGGGAAGATCTTCATCCAGGTGCCGGTGACCACCAGGGTGGCCACGCCGCCGAACACGATCGCCCGCACCAGGCCGAACCAGCTGGCGGTCAGACCCGATTCGAACTCGCCCAGTTCATTCGAGGCGCCGATGAAGACCGAGTTCACCGCGCTGACGCGGCCGCGGATCTCGTCCGGGGTCTCGTACTGCACCAGCAGGTGGCGCACGTAGACGCTGACCATGTCGCCGGCGCCCAGCAGGAACAGGGCCCCCAGCGCGATGGCGAAGCTGCTGGTCAGGCCCATCGTCACGGTGGCCAGGCCGAACAGGGCGACGCCACCGAACATCCAGGCCCCGACCTTGCGGCGGATCGGGAAGAAGGCCAGCAGGATCGAGCACAGCGCCGCGCCGGCGCCGGGGGCGGTACGCAGCAGGCCCAGGCCGGTCGGGCCGGCCGCCAGCACGTCGTGCGCGTAGGCGGGCAGCAGGGCGGTGGCGCCGCCGAACAGCACGGCGAACAGGTCGAGCGAGATCGCGCCCAGCACGATCGGGCGCGACCACACGAAGCGCAGGCCTTCCAGCAACGTGTGCCAGCTGACCGGCGCCTTGTTCATGACCTGCGGCGCGCTGCGGGTAGCCGCCATCAGCAGCACCGACAGCGCCAGCAGCACGCTCGACACGGTGTACACCACGTTCGGCCCGAACACGTAGAGCAGGCCGCCCAGCACCGGACCGGCGATCACGGCCACGTGGAAGGTCGACGAGCTGAGCGCCACCGCCTGCGAAAAATCCTGGAGCGGCACCAGGTTGCGCAGCACGGCCTGCGAGGCCGGCATCATGAAGGCGCGCGCGCTGCCGTACAGGACCAGGATCGCGAACACCGGCCACACGACGTGGCTGCCGGACAGCGTGAAGCCCACCAGCAGCAGGCTGCACAGCAGCTGGGTGCACATGCACAGCAGGATGATGGTGCGGCGATTGTGGGTATCGGCAATGTGGCCGGCCCACAGGATCAGCGCCAGGAAGGGCGCGAACTGGGCCAAGCCGATCAGGCCGAGGTCGAACAGGCTCTGGGTGATCTGGTAGACCTGCCAGCCGACCGCCACGCTTTGCATCTGGACGGCCAGGGTGCCCAGGAAGCGGGCAGAAAGGTAGAAGGAGAGGTTACGGTTGCGCAGGACGGCCAGGCCGCCCGTGGGGGAATTCAGTGACATGAGATGGAAAGAGGGTGCCGGCAGGGATACCAGCACCTATTGTGCCCGATGTGCGGAATTATTTTTTGAAGCGGACGGCGAATTTATCGTCCGGCTTATCCATCTTGAAGAAGGGCTGCTCGCGCGGATCGTCGGCCACGTGCAGGTAGTCGCTGCGGCCATCGACCTTGAAGCCGGCCTTGGTGACTTCCTCGACCAGCGTCTCTTCGTCGATGCGGTGCAGGGTCTTGGTGGCGGACAGGCCGGCGCCCTTCTTGGCCGCGTTGTCGACGATGACGAGCGTGCCGCCCGGCTTCAGCGCTTCGTACAGGCGCTTGTTCATCGCCGCGCGGTCGGCAGGCGTGTTGGCGATGTCGTGGTAGGACATGTTGATGGTGATGAGGTCGAGCGGCGGCGTGCCTTTCGGGACCGGATCGTTGAAGTCGGCCACCACCGCGTGCAGGTTGGGCAGGGTCGCATTGCCCACGCGCTCCTGCAGCTTCGGGTTCGGCTTCGCGTTCTGCGCCCACACTTCGCCCTTCGGTCCCACCGCCGCGGTCAGCAGGGCTGCGGTGGCGCCGCCGCCGGACGCGACGTCGAGCGCCTTCATGCCCGGCTTGACCTGCGCGAAGGCCAGGAACTCGGCCGGCTTGCGCTTGGCGTCGTCCTTGTGGTCCTCGGCGCCGCGGATCGGGCTGGACACAGCGGCCTGGTAGCTGGCGGCGGCCTGCTCGGCGGCCTGGACGGGCCAGGCGCCGGCCAGCAGAGCGGCCGAGATTGCAGAAAAAGCGAGGGCGGAACGAAGCGAATTACGCATGGATGAACCCTTTCATCGATTTGAGAAAGCAATCAGGACTGCGCCAGGTCGGCCTCCGTCGTGAACGCGTCCGCGTAGAATTCCTCGGCCGGCAAGCCGCATTGCGCCACGTAGTCGGCTCTGGCCGAATCGACCATGATCGGCGCACCGCAAGCATACACCTGGTAGCCCGACAGGTCGGGGATATCCTGCATCACGGCGGCGTGCACGTAGCCGCTGCGTCCGGTCCACGCATCTTCGGGAAGCGCATCCGAGATCACCGGCACATAACGGAAGTGCGGCAGCTCGCGTGCCCACTGTTCGCACAGCTCGTGCATGTACAGGTCCTGCGGGCGGCGGCCGCCCCAGTACAGGTGGACCGGGCGTTCGGATTTCAGGTGCAGCATGTGCTCGACCAGGGCCTTGACCGGCGCGAAGCCGGTGCCCGAGGCCAGCAGGACGATCGGCTTGTTCGATTCCTCGCGCAGGAAGAAGGTGCCGAGCGGACCTTCGAAGCGCAGGATGTCGCGCTCCTTCATGGTCGAGAACACGTGGTCGGTGAACACGCCGCCCGGCAGGTGGCGGATGTGCAGTTCCAGCGGGCCGCTGAAGGAGGGCGCGTTGGCGATCGAATAGGCGCGGCGCTTGCCGTCCTTCAGCAGGAATTCGACGTACTGGCCGGCGCGGTAGGCGAGGGCTTCGTTGGCCGGCAGCTGCAGGCTGAGGATGGCGACGTCGGGCGCGGCACGGCGGATGCCGGTCACGCGGGTCGGCATCTTGCGCACCGGGTAATCGGTGCTGCCGCCCACTTCGCGCGCCTCGATCGTCACGTCGCCCTCGGGCACGGCGCAGCACATCAGCGCGTAGCCCTGCAGCTTTTCCTGCTCGGACAGGGCGCGCGGCTGGTGCGGCTTGTGGTGGATCCTGCCTTCGACGACCTTGCCCTTGCAAGAGCCGCAGGCGCCGTTCTTGCAGCCGTACGGCAGTCCGATGCCCGAGCGGATCGCCGCTGCGAGCACGGTTTCGTCCTGCTCGCAATCGTAGTGGTGGCCGCTGGGCTGGACAGTGATCTGGAACGTCATACAATCCTCGGAATGAATACTTTAAATAATGTCAGGTTCAATAAGCCACGCCTGCTGATCGTGGGCTGCGGCGATGTCGGCATGCGCCTGTTGCCGCTGGTCGTGGAGCGTTTTCGCGTGTTCGCCGTCACCAGCCAGCCAGCGCGCTGCGCGGAGCTGCGGGCGGCGGGCGCGATTCCCATCGTGGCCGACCTCGACCGGCCGGCAACGCTGAAGCGCCTGGCGCGGCTCGCGCCGTGGGTGGTGCACCTGGCGCCGCCGCCGCGGCAGGGCGCGCTGGACATGCGCACACGAAATTTGACCGCCATTCTACCCGAGGGGACCCATGTCGTTTATATCAGCACATCGGGCGTCTACGGCGACCGCGACGGCGCCCTGATTGCCGAGACCGCGCCGCGCGCGCCGAAGAATGCCCGTGCGCAGCGCCGCGTCGACGCCGAGCAGGTGCTGCGCGCCTGGGCCGTCGGCACCGGCGGCAAGGTGGCGATCCTGCGCGCGCCCGGCATCTATGCCAGGGAACGCCTCCCGCTCGAGCGCCTGCGCCAGGGCACGCCGGCGCTGGCGCCGCAGGACGACGTTTACACCAACCACATCCACGCCGACGACCTGGCCCGGCTGGCGCTGCTGGCGCTGTTCCGCGCGCGTCCCGGCCGCGCCTACAACGCCAGCGACGATACGCACATGAAGATGGGGGACTACTTCGACATGGTGGCCGATGCCTTCGGATTGCCGCGCCCGCCGCGCCTGGCGCGCGCCGAGCTGGAACAGGCGGTGTCACCGATGCTGCTGTCCTTCATGTCGGAGTCGCGCCGGCTCGACAATGGCCGCATCAAGCACGAGCTGCGGACCGGTCTGCGCCATCCGCGGGTGGAGGAAGCGGTGGCGAAAATGGCGAAATAAGGCGGTCGTAGAGCGCCTGACAAAACCTTCCTGGCAAGGCGCATCGTCGAAGACAGTACGCTAGTACGGCGAGACGGTGCAACGCGGCCAGGGAGGTTTTTCAGGCGCTCTTAAGCAAAAGATAAGAGGTCCGTGTATCATTCGGGGTTGCTGCTCCGCAGCCATATAAATACTACATATACCCCAAAACTAGCTTATTTTTCACGATCCCATGAGGGAAGTGAAGAATATCCCACGGATTGTCATTTTCGAAGGAAGACCATGCCCATCAGAAGGATACCGGAGGGTGGCGTCTACGACCCCAACCGGGTTCTCGACGCCATCATCAACAAACTCAAGCTGAAAAACGACGCCGCGCTGTCGCGCCTGCTGGAAGTCGCGCCGCCGGTGATCAGCAAGATCCGCCACAACACGCTGCCGATCGGCGCCACCATCCTGCTGCGCATGCACGAGGAGTCCGATTTCAGCATTCGCGAACTGCGTGAGCTGATGGTGCGTCCGGACGCGGATGCGGGCATGGGCATGGCTTGAACGGCCAATAAAAAAGTCCGTCCCGGTGAGGGGACGGACTTGGCTGGCGCCTGCCGGCGCTGGCGTCAGGCTGCGAGCGCCGCTTCGGCCTCGCGGGCGCCGGCCGCAGTGATCGCCGCGCCGCAGTAGGCGGTCGAGGCCTTCACCGCTGCGCCATAGTAAGCGGCGTCGGCCCTGCCGGCGATTCCGCAGTAGGCGGTTCGTGCCTTGATGGCCGCGCCACAATACGCCGTCTGCGCTTTAACGGCGCCGCCGCAATAGGCCGTTGCGGCCTTCACGGCAGCACCGCAGTAGGCAGTCTGCGCCTTCACGGCCGCACCACAGTAAGCGCTTGCCTTCACGGCAGCGCCGCAGTAGGCCGTTTGCGCCTTCACGGCAGCGCCGCAATACGCGCTGTCGGCCTTTACCGCTGCGCCGCAGTAGGCGGCAGCCTGGCCTGCGACGTCCGCGCGCAGTGCCGGATAGGCATCGCCGAAAGTCGCCTCATACAGCTCGCGCATCCGTTCGCCGCTGTCGATGCGCACCTGCTCATCGGCTTCGCCGCCCATGCCGACGTAGGGATAGTGATGCAGGAAGTAGCCGAATACCTGTTCGCAGTCGGCCGCGTATTTCATGGTGTCGAGAATGTGGTAATGCCAGAAGGTGTCGACGTCCACCAGCGGAGCGGTATCCTCATGCGGGTATTTTTTCATGAGGCAAAGGAAACGGCGGTATTCCTTTTCGACGGCATTGGCCTGTTCCAGGCTCCAGCCTTCACCAGATTCGACATGCATGAGCTTTACCTTGATCGGTTCCAGATCGAGTTCCATTACTGCTTTGAATTGGTCGTTCGCATTCATGGTCGTCCTCATTTTTCGAATGATTTTATGGAATTGCAGTCCCTAGTTGTGGTTGTCGACGTGCTGAATGGGTGCGTCCTCTCTTTCTGCTGTCAGCCAGCAAATTGGATTGTTGTCATTGAGCTGCGTTGCAGGAATTCAATGTAGTAGAGTGAAAACTGGGAGCGCTTGTGCCGGCGCAAGTCTTGCCGAGATGATTCCTAAACGTTGCGAAACTGACCTACAGACAAAAGAATAGTTTTGAAAGCGTGCAACCAGAATATTCTTATTGACTAACTGCAGTAAAAGTCCGGTTAGACAACAATTGGGCTTGGCATTGGATCCTCCAGGGGCACCGCTGCCGTGTCCTGTACATGGTTGACCGGTACCGAAACGTGGACCACCGTACCGCCTTCCGCACCGCTGTAGATGGTGCAACTGCCACCAAGAATGTGGACACGTTCCTCGATCCCGACCAGGCCGAACGAGCCGTGTTTGTTGCGCCCGCCGGGCGGCAGGCCGCAGCCGTTGTCGTATATCTTCAGGGTCAACAGGTTGTCCTGCACTTTCAGATCGACCGTGACCTCGGTGGCGTGCGCATGCCGCACGATATTCGTCAGCGATTCCTGGAGGATGCGGAAGACTGCCGTCGCGCAGTGGTCGCTGAGTGCGATTTCCTGGTGGTCGTCGCGCAGGGAGCAGGCGATGCCCGTGCGCCGCTCGAACTGCTTGACCTGCCATTCGACTGCGGCGGACAAGCCGAGGTCCAGCACGGTCGGGCGCAAATCGTTGATGATCTGGCGTACGCTCTTGATCGTGGTATCGATCTGCTGGAGGGTCGTGTAGGCGCGCTTGTGCAGGTGCGGGTGTCTGGCTTTGGTACGCTCGGCGAGCATCTCGGCCTCGATCCGTAGCGCGAGCAGGTTCTGGCCCAGGTCGTCGTGGATTTCACGGGCGATCCGCTTGCGTTCGAGTTCCTTGATCTGGTACGCGTGATCGGCCAGGCGCCGCAGCTTATGGTGCGACAACTGCAGCTTGTGCTGGCTCTCCCTGAGTTCCCTGGTCATTTCCTGTGCGATGCTCAATGCCGCCCGCCGCGACGACGCCAGCGTGTACAGCAGCGCGTACAGCAAGACCGAGCCAATGAAGCCGAAGCCCATCATGAACTTCGGCGAGTAGGTATCGAGCCCGGTGTACAAGGCCGACTTGCGTACGCTGTAGGTGGTCTTCCAGGGCCGGCCGATGAAGTCCAGCGGCAGGGTGATGGAGAAGGCGTCATCGTCGTTGTCGAGCGGGGGCGTCGGATTGCCATGGCTCCCCTTGCTGTCGAACAGGATCCGGGGACTGGAGCGCGCCGCGTCCTTCGTGGCGTCGGCGCGGGGACCGGTGTCGAACAGGGTCATTCGCATGCCGGGCACCGGCGTTTCGTCGAGCACGCCCTGCAGCAGTTTGGGCACGCTGAAGGCGATGCCGATCGAGCCCTGGTAGTAGGCCCGGCGCTGCTCCAGCGTGTCGAGCGGCGCGCCATGCCGGTAGATCGGCATGCGGATGCCCAGGAAGATATTGTTCGGGCCCGACAGTGCGGCAATCGGCGTGCCCGACGCCTGCATCCGGCCGGAGTCGCGCGAGGCCAGGATCTGCCCGGCCACCCACTGGTTGGCCATCAGGTCGATCCCGTAGTGCTCCGTCGTCGACGGCACGGGTTCGATGAACAGCGTCGCCAGGTAGTGCCCGCGTATGCCTGGCGGCTTGATGAGGCCCTGCATCGGACGGCCCATCAGGTCGCTCATCACCTTGGTCAGCCTGGCTTCGAAAGCGGGGCGCTGGGCCTCGCTGATGTAGACGCCATAGTTGAGGGTCTCGACCGCCGGATAATGGCTGTCCAGGTGCAGCCGCTGCACATAGTCGTGGAACTGGCGGTAGTCGACATTGTCGGCGCTTCCCAGCATGCTGCCCGCGTTGCGCAGGAGGTCGCTGTACGACTTGAGGCGCACGCTGATGATGCCCTGGGCTTGCCTGGCGTGGTTGGCGAAGCGTTCCTCGGCGTCGCTTTCGATCGAACGCTGGGTGACCTCGTACAGCAGGCCGCCTATCAACGAAGACAGCAGTATCCCGCTCCAGAACGAAAACTTGGTGACCGAGAACCTGTCTCCCAGTACCCTCATGACTAGACTCCCTGGCAACGTCCCGGCAAGCACTGCCGTAGACCGCGTTTCCTAAAATTACGGAATTCAGGGGCGCTTGCCAGCCTATCAGTTTGGAGGGTTGTAAATCCTTTCGCACACTGGCGGGCTAGTTGATTTTCGTCAACTTTGTGTCTTGGTGTTCAAATTCGGGTTTGCGTTTCCGCATACGGCCGCGATGAAAAAAGCCCGGTTCGCAAACCGGGCTTCGTCGAAGGTCTCAAGCAAGCTGGCGGCAGGCTTACTTGCCCCAGCTGTCCTTCAGCGTGGTCACGCGGTTGAACACCGGCTTGCCCGGCTGCGAATCGACACTGTCCGCCACGAAGTAGCCATGGCGCTCGAACTGGAAGCGCTGCTCCGGTTCGGCAGATTTCAGGCCCGGCTCCAGGTAGGCGGTGACGGTTTCCAGCGCGTTCGGGTTCAGCACTTCCTTGAAGTCCTTGCCGCCTGCGTCCGGGTTCGGATCCAGGAACAGGCGGTCGTACAGGCGCACTTCAGCCTCGAGCGCGTGCGAGGCGCTGACCCAGGTGATGTTGCCCTTGACCTTGTAGTTGTCGGCGCCCGGTGTGCCCGATTTCGAATCCTCGAAATAGTTCACGTGGACCGCGGTTACATTACCGTCCGCATCCTTGTCGAAGCCCGTGCACTCGACCACGAAGCCGTACTTCAGGCGGACGCGCGCACCCGGCTTGTCCGCTGTCGGCGGGGTGAAGCGGTGGTAGCCCTTGGTCGGGACTTCCATGAAGTCTTCCTGCTCGATCCACAGCTCTTTCGTGAACGGGAAGGCGCGCTGGCCCATCTCCGGATGGTGCGGGTGGACCGGGGCGCTGCACTCGACGACTTCACCTTCCGGGAAGTTGTCGACGATGAGCTTCAGCGGACGCAGCACGGCAATCGCGCGCGGCGCCTTCGGGTCGAGGTCGTCGCGCAGCGCGCCTTCCAGCGTGCTCATGTCGATCCAGCCGTCGGCTTTCGACACGCCGATGCGCTCGGCGAACAGCTGGATCGATTCCGGCGTGTAGCCGCGGCGGCGCAGGCCGACAATGGTCGGCATGCGCGGGTCGTCCCAGCCGGTGACGATCTTGTCGTCCACCAGCGCGCGAAGCTTGCGCTTGGACATCACCACATAGGTCAGATTCAGGCGCGAGAATTCGTACTGGCGCGGCACCGGGCGCTGGAAGAAGCCGCCGTCGGCCAGGGTCTCGACCAGCCAATCGTAGAAGGGGCGGTGGTCCTGGAACTCGAGCGTGCACAGCGAGTGGGTGATGTTCTCCAGCGCATCCGAGATCGGGTGCGTGTAGTCGTACATCGGGTAGATGCACCACTTGTCGCCGGTACGGTGGTGATGCGCGTGGCGGATGCGGTACAGGGCCGGATCGCGGTTGGTCATGATGGGCGAGGCCATCGCGTCTTCGCTCATCTTGGCGCGCAGGATGTGCTCGCCGTCCTTGTACTTGCCGGCCTTCATGTCGCGGAAGATCTGCAGCGATTCCTCGACCGGGCGGTTGCGGAAGGGCGAGTTGGTGCCCGGCGTGCCGAAGTTGCCGCGGTTGCGCGACATGTCCTCGGCGCTCTGGCTGTCCACGTAGGCCTTGCCTTCCTTGATCAGGTACTCGGCCATCTCGTACAGCTTGTCGAAGTAGTCGCTGGCGTAGTGCAGGTGTTCCTGACCGCCTTGCTCCCAAGAAAAGCCCAGCCACTTGACGCTGTCCTTGATGGTGTCGACGTATTCCTGGTCTTCCTTCTCCGGATTGGTGTCGTCGAAGCGCAGGTTGCAGCGGCCCTGGTAGTCGCGCGCCAGGCCGAAGTTCAGGCAGATCGATTTTGCGTGGCCCACGTGCAGGTAGCCGTTCGGCTCCGGCGGGAAGCGGGTGATGACCGAAGGCATGCCTTCACGCTTGTGGGTGCCTGCCGCGAGGTCGGATTCGACGATCGCGCGAACAAAATTCGACGACGGCGCGGGCGCAGCCGCCGCCGCGGAGTTCTTATCAATGCTCATTGAAAACGTGTCTGGATGGGTTAGATGACAGGCATTTTACCGTAGCTATGTGGTCAAGCGCACGGTTTGCAAGGGAGGCCTCTGGGCATACTTGGGGATATTGTCTCCCACCACAAGGCCAACCATGCACACGCCTGCCACCCACCGCGACCTCGTCACCGCTTATCTGCTGGCCCTGGCAGGGCTGCCGTTCGCGCTGAGCCGCGACGCCGCCGGCCGGCACCTAGCCCTGCCGCTGCCGCAGCCGGCAAAGCTGGCCCGCCTGTCAAGATAGCGTTTTCTATAGCATAATCGCGGATTATTGTTTTTTTCGGGCACCTGCCGGAGACTTCCAAGTGGAAAATTTATACGCGATCCTCGGCGTCGCGCCGAATGCGACGGATGACGAAATCAAGAAAGTCTACCGTTCGCTCGCGATGCGCTACCACCCGGACCGCAACCAGGCGCCGGGTGCGGAGGCGCGCTTCAAGGCCGTCACCAAGGCCTATGAAGTGCTGTCCGACCCGGCCAAACGCGCCGAATATAACCAGAGCGTCAACCACCGTATCGTCCTCGATGCCGAAGGCGAGGCCTTCGAATTGTGGCGCTCGGTCTTCGCGCTGAATGGCGTAAATTTGCCGCAATGAGCTGCCGGCGTGAACCTCCCGCCCAGAGTGCGGCATTAACAGACAGAGATTGAAGCAACCATGAAAAAAGTACATCCGGAATTCGCTTTCCAGTCGCGCGAACTGGAAGGCCAGATCGAAGGCACGCTCGGCGATCCGCCCAACCGCAAGAACTACGACATGATGGTGCAGGCCCTGGTGTCGGAGTACGGCAACGGCGACGGCCTCGACGATGTCAACATGATGGCCTTCGCCCTGGTCGACCGCATCCGCTTCACGGACCCGAAAGGCCTGGTCCGCGAAGCCATCGACTATGAAAGCGACGACCCATCCAAAGTCTTCGGCATGGCCAACTGCGACGGCGACGATGAAGGCAAGGCCATGTACGCCGCCATCTGCGAAAACCATCCGGAGCTGGCGCGCCAGGCCATCGTTACCGCCTTCCTGTACAAGAACCAGGCGCGCTGGGAAGACGACGACCAGTCGCTCGACCAGCTGGCGCGCGGCGACGAAGGTGACGACGACGAGCTGGACGAAACCGCGGCCGGCGACGACTTCATGCAGATCTTCGACCAGGACGGAGGTGATCGCGAATGAGCGACGAAACCAAATCCAATCTGCCGGCGCTGACCAGGCAAGTCAATGAGCTGGTGCTGGCCGGCTCCCTGCAGCACGCCGAGGAAGCCCTGTCCAAGGCCGCCGACGAGCACGGCGACTATGCCGTGGCCGAAGTGCTGTCCACCCTGCCGCCGCAGGTGACCGCGCTGCACCTGGCCGGCTTCGACGGCGCCAAGACCTCGGTCGCGACCCTGCTGGTGCCGCCCAAGGCCTGGGCCGAGAGCCTGGCCTACCTGGCCGCGACCTGGCCGGACGACATGATCGAGGACGATCCCGAGCGTATCGCCGAGAACCTGTTCAACCACATGCACGGCGTGGTCTACGCCACCGACGACGAAGACCGCCGCCACGAGCTGCTCAGCGAAGCCTCGAGCTCCGACTGGGGCGCGACCGCGTTCGCGATCGTCTGGTCGCTGGCGCCGAAAGAGATCCTCGAAGTCGCGGGCGAAATCGGCAGCAAGGGCCGCTACGTGACCGGCCAGACGACCTCCGACAGCGACATCGTGCCGCTGGCGATCGACCTGGCCAAGGCCAGCGAAGACGGCTGGGAGCGTTCGCTGCTGGAGCTGTTCCCGGAATTCCGCAACACCGCCGACCTGGCCGACGTCGAGCTGCCGGACGACGAGGACGAAGAGTCCGAGTTCCCGCACCGTACGACCCGCGAACTGCTGTACCGCCTGCGCAAGCAGGTGCCGTCGGTGCGCAGCGCGCCCAAGCGCAGCAGCCGCCGCAGCATGGGCACGGACATCTTCTCGTGAACGGCGCCACTGCAAGCATGCTCCCGGCAATCGTCATCGAGAAGCTGCCGCGCCTGATCCGCGCGATCCGCCACCTGGCGCAAATCGCGAGCCCGGAGGAGGCCGCCGGTGTGGCCGACGAGCTGGCCGGCATCACCGCCATGGTGGCCGAGAAGTTCACCAACGACCGCACCGCCGAAGGCATCCAGCGCGCGCAGCTCCTGACCGTCGGCGGCATGTCGCTGGGCCTGGAATACCTGCTCGAAGACGAAACCGACGACGAAGTCGGCGACAAGGCCGCGGCCGCGCTCCTGATCTCGGAAGGGGCGGAACTCGTGTTCCAGCAGGGCTTCCGCCTGATCCGCGAACTGTCCGCGCTGCCCGAGGACAGCCTGGTGGGCGAGTACGACACCGACCCGGTGTATTCCCAGCGCCGCCTGAAGGAACTGTTCGTCGACATCTGCACCGCCGACCCGGGCGAGACCTGGTCGGGCTACGAGCGCTACCTGGCGCAGCTCAAGCAGCGCCAGGCGGTGCAGGCGATCGTGCGCGCAGCCCAGTGGCTGCGGCGCCATCACTTCGACGGACCGGTCCAGGATCCGGACCTGAACGCCGAGGGCGTGATCGCGCTGGCGATCGTGTTCGGCATCGAAGGGGCAGGGCGGATCGTCGCACGCACCAACCACAAGGAGTTCGAGACCCTCGTCAAGACGGTGCGCAAGCGCAAACCGGACTTCGAGGCCGGCTGGGCGAAGCTGCTGGAGAACATCCCGGCGCCGCACCACGCGGTCATCGCCGAGCGCATCGCCATCTACCGCAACAGCGACATCCTGCGCGACATCGCCGGCGCCGCGCCGATGAAGCAGCTGTTCGTCGAGCTGGAAAACTTTGCCGGTTCGGAGCTGGACGCGGAATACCCGTAATTGTGAACGTGGGCTCCCCGAGCCCACGCCTGTATGGACAGCCCGTAGCCCATTTACGGCTAAGATAGCCGCATGTCCCACATCCCCATCGCCGCCGGCAGCCCCGAATTCAGGCGCATCAACCGCGCCATGGTCTTCGGCGGTTTCTCCACCTTCGCCCTCCTGTACTGCGTGCAGCCGCTGATGCCGCTGCTGGCCCACGACTTCCAGCTGACCCCCGCGCAAAGCAGCCTGGCTTTGTCCGTCGCCACCGGCACGCTGGCGGTCTCGCTGCTGGCCTCGAGCGTGCTGTCCGAGCGCTACGGCAGGAAGCCGCTGATGGCCGGCTCGATGTTCTGCGGTGGCGTCCTGACCCTGCTGGCGGCTTTCGCCCAGGGTTACGGCCAGCTGCTCCTGCTGCGCGCGCTGCTCGGCCTGCTGCTGGGCGGGATGCCGGCGCTGGCCATGGCCTACCTGAGCGAAGAAATCGCCGGGCCCTCGCTGGGCCACTCGATGGGCCTGTACATCGGCGGCAGCGCCTTCGGCGGCATGACCGGGCGGGTGCTGGCCTCCGTGATCAGCGACTTCTACGACTGGCGCATCGCGGTCGGCGCGATGGGCGCAATGGGCCTGTACGCGGCCTGGGAATTCAACCGCAGCCTGCCTGCCTCGCGCAACTTCCGCGGCGGGCAGGGCGGCTGGCGCGCGCTGTTCACCGGCACCGCAAAACACGTGAGGGATGCCGGGTTGCCCTGGCTGTTCTCGCTGTCCTTCCTGTTGATGGGCGTGTTCGTCAGCATGTACAACTACATCGGCTACCGCCTGCTGGCCCCATCCTTCGGCCTGCGCCAGAGCGCGGTGGGGGCGCTGTCCATCCTCTACCTACTGGGCATCTTCAGCTCGGTCTGGGCCGGCAAGCTGGCCGACCGCCTGGGCCGGCGCAACGTGCTGTGGATGGTGATGCTGGTGATGCTGGGCGGGCTGCTGCTGACCCTGTCCGACATGGTGTTGCTGATCGTCGCCGGCATGGGCCTGTTCACCTTCGGCTTCTTCGCCTCGCACTCGGTGTGCAGCAGCTGGGTCGGCCGGCGTGCGCGGCCGCCCCAGGCGCTGGCGTCGGCCCTGTACCTGTTCTTCTACTACCTGGGTTCCAGCGTGGTGGGCTGGGTGTCGGGCATCGTCTGGGCCTGGGCGGGCTGGGCGGGGGTGGTCAGCATGCTGGGGGCGGTGCTGCTGGCGGCGATGGCGGTGGCGCTGCGCTTGCGTGGGCTGGCGCCGCTGGAGCCGGCCAAGGCTGGGTGAGTATCCCATGACCATGCCGCCTGGCTTTTCAGGCCAGACCGTATTTTCTGAAAATCTTTTCCTGGGTGCCGTCGGCGACCAGCTCCGCCATCGCCGCGCGATAGCGCCGCGCTTCGGCCTCGCCGATATCGAGTGAGCCCGCCAGCCAGGCGCTGGTCGAGCGCACCGGTGGGCCGAGACGGAAGTTCTTTTCTTCGCCGCGCATGCGAAGCGAGCTGTGGATGATGGCGCGCTCGCCGAAGACGGCGTCGGCCATGCCGGCCAGCAGGAAGCGGTGGATTTCATCGACGGACGAACCTTCCACCAGGTGCCGGAAGCCCAGTTCGGCCAGGATGGCGGACTGCGCGGCGCCGCGCAGCAAGGCGATGCGCTTTCCCCTCATTTCCTGCGGGTGCTGCACATCGAAGCCGCCGCCCTGCGGCGCCATGAAAATATAATTTTCTTCATACAGCGGCGCCAGCCAGCGAAACTGCGCTTCCCGCTCCGCCAGCCGGGTCAGGGGGAAAATGGCGGTGTGCTGCATCGTCGTCGCCAGATACAGGGCGCGCCGCCAGGGCATGAAGGCGACGTCCGGCGCCAGATCGAGGCGGTGGCAGAGCGTATCGACGAGTTCGCGCAAGGCGCCTGCGCGCTTGCCGCCGGGCGCCATGACCAGGGGCGGCAGGTGCGTCGTCACGATATGCAGAGGCAGCAGCCTGCTCTCGCGTGCACCGATGCTGCCCCCGCTCATGGCGCCCAGCGCCAGTACCAACATGTCCCGTCGATCGATCAAGCCTGCTCCCGTCCTTTTGTGCGAGAGCTATCGTAGCGCATGTCGCGGCTCGGTCAAAGCGCTGCCGTGCTCGCTGTCGCCAGGACCATCTCCTGCCATGCCTTGACGCTCGGCCGCTCCTGCATCCGCCTGTGCCAGGCGTGCAGCGAAGCGTATTGTGCCGGCACCTCCAGCTTGACGATGGCGGCGAAAATGAACGCGCCAATGACTGTGATGTCGGCCATCGAAAACGCCGTGCCCGCAATATACGGCTGTGTTTTCAGCAGTCCATCGAAATAAGCCATCGCCCGCACGGCCCGGTCGCGCTGGCGCAAACCCCAATCCGCATTCTGGTACAGCTCGACCTTCGGCCCGAGCCCGGGCGTGGCATGGTGAAAATACACGCTGATCGCGTCCAGCAATTCCAGCTCGGCGCGCCGGCTCATCATGTGTATGACGCCTTTTTCAAGCGGCGTCGTGCCGGTGAGTGTCGGCGGGCCGTACATGTTGTCTAGGTACTCGGTGATCGCCGTGCACTCGGCGATCAAGGTTCCGTCCGCAAGTTCGAGCACGGGCAAAGTACCGGAGTAGTTTTTCGCAAGGAAAGCCGGCTCCTTGTGCTCGCCTGTCCAGAGATTGACCGACTCGAAGCGGACTTGCGATTGCAGGTTTTTCTCGGCGATTGCGATCCGCACGCGCGCCGGATACGGCCCGTCGAACCAATCGTAGATCGTCAGGGGCAGGGCAGAATCGTGGCTCATGATGAGGCTCCTTTCGCCTTAGTTGGCCGCACCGGCAAGCTCTTGCACCAGGGTGCCGGCAGCGGCGGCCGACGAAGCCGGATTCTGTCCGGTAATCAGGAGGCCATCGACGACCACATAGGAAGCCCAGTCGTCGCCACGCTTGAAGATGGCGCCCTTCGCTTTGAGCTCGTCCTCCACCAGGAAGGGCACGATGTCGGTCAGTTCGACGGCGGCTTCTTCGGTATTCGTAAAGCCGGTAAGCTGCTTGCCCTTGACCAGCGGCGAGCCATCGCTGGCCTTCACATGGCGCAGCACACCGGGGGCGTGGCACACCAGCGCCACAGGTTTGTTCGCTGCAATGAAGGATTCGATCAAAGCGATCGAGTTGGCATCTTCAGCCAGGTCCCACAGCGGACCGTGGCCACCCGGATAGAACACCGCATCGAAGTCCTCCTGGGTCACGCTGTCGAGACGCAGGGTATTGGCGAGCTGGGCATTCGCAGCGGCGTCGGCTTCGAAGCGCCGCGTCAGTTCGGTCTGGAAAGCCGGCTCATTGCTCTTCGGGTCGAGCGGCGGCTGGCCGCCGGACGGCGAAGCCAGTACGACGGTCGCACCCGCGTCCTTGAAGGCGTAATACGGTGCTGCCAGCTCTTCAAGCCAGAACCCGGTCTTGCGGCCAGTCGTGCCGAGGGTGTCGTGGGAGGTAAGAACGATCAGAATATTCATGGTGCGACTCCTTCGTGTGATTAGTAGACCAGTCGTCTACAAGTAAAGTCAAAAAAAACGCTCCACTTGAAGCGTTTGGAAAGTCCCGCTCAGCGGGACAGGTGCAGCAGTTCCTTCGTTGTACGCATCGCCGCATTGAAGGGCAATGCATCGCGTGTGATCTTTGCCATGACGCTGGCGCCCAGCCAGAGCTGGTACAAGCTTTCTGCAACGGAACCTGGCTGATCGTCCACGCTTAGAGAGCCTTCGGCCGTCCCGCGTTCAATCGCATTTGCCAGGCGAGCCACGATGCCGGCAGTACCTTGCTTGAGCGCCAGGCGCATGGGCTCCGACAGATCCGCCACTTCCGCCCCAAGTTTGACCACCAGACATTTTCCATGGCAATCGGAGGGCAACTGGTTCATGCGCCACCTGTCGAAGTAGCGAACCAGGCCTTCGGCCATCGTCATGTCCGTGTGCTGCAAAGTGGCGTCAAGCTCGGCCAGGTAGTCCGTGAAGTATTTCTCGAGCAGGGCGACGCCAAACGCGTCCTTGGACGCGAAGTAGTAATAGAAAGACCCCTTCGGCACACCGGCTGCCGTCAGGATTTCGTTAAGGCCCACCGCCGAGAATCCCTTGCCCGACATGATGCGTTGTCCCACCGCGAGAATATTGTCGCGGACATCGGAGGACTCGGTTGTCATCGTTTTTTGCATGATTCGATCATAAACACAATTAGACCGGTCGTCTACAAGTTTTTGCAAACGAACTTCGAGATCTGAATGGCAGCATCGAATTCGTTAGATATTCGTTTAAAAACAGGGTTTTGCAGCAGTCTGATGCTCAAATTCGTCATATTCTCGATGCTCATCCGTGCCGTCCGTGCGCCGCGAGGCTGTCAACGGGGCTACCATGCAGCTCCTGTCTTCAATCACTGCAAGGAGCACGTCATGTTGCAAGCAAACGAAATCCAGCAGCGCTTTACCCACATTCAGCAAACCATCAAGGAAGCCGAGCAAGCCTGCCGGTCGGGCGACGCCCCGGATGACCTGAAGGATTGCATCGAAAAAATGGCCCGTGAATCCCAGCAGGTCCAGCAAGTAATGCAGTCGAATGACCAGCAGCGCATGGTCCAGGCCGTCGACAACCTGGAATCGATGGGCGACGAAGCCAAGCGGATCAGCCGCTCGTCGGCCCAGATGTCACCGCAGCTGGAGTCGGCAGTGAGCAAGGTGCACGCCGAGCTGTCCAACCTGAAGCACCAGCTTCACTGATTAAAGAACTTTCTTCTCCTTAAGAGCGGCAATCTCCTCGCCGCTCTTGCCCAGGATCTCGGCCAGCACCTCTTCGGTATGCTGGCCGAGCAGCGGCGGCGCCTTGTCACTGGTGGCAGGCGTCGCCGACATCCGCATCGGGCTGCGCACCAGTTTCACTTCACCGGCGGTCGGATGGGGCAGGGCGATCTCGATGCCGCGCGCCTTCACCTGCTCGTTGGCGAACACCTCGTCCAGGTTGTTGATCGGGCCGCAGGGCACGCCCACCGCCTCCAGCATCGCGATCCACTCGTCGCGTCCACGCTCGCTCACCATCCCGGCCAGCAGCGGCACCAGCACATCGCGGTTCTTGACGCGCTGCGGATTGGTCGCGAAACGCTCGTCGCGCGCCAGCTCGGGCCGGCCGCCGGCTTCCACGAACTTCTGGTACTGGCCGTCGTTGCCGGCGGCGACGATGATGTGGCCGTCCGCGCAGGCGAAGGTCTGATAGGGCACGATGTTGGCGTGGGCATTGCCCCAGCGCTTGGGGCGCTTGCCGCTGTTCAGGTAGTTGCTGCCGACATTCGCCAGCATCGCCACCTGGGTGTCGAGCAGGGACATGTCGATGTACTGGCCTTCGCCGCTGCGGTCGCGGTGGGTCAGCGCGGCCAGCACGGCGATGGTCGCGTACATGCCGGTCATCAGGTCGGTCAGGGCCACGCCGGCCTTTTGCGGACCGCCGCCCGGCAGCTCGTCGCGCTCACCGGTCACGGACATCAGGCCGCCCATGCCCTGGATCAGGAAGTCGTAGCCGGCGCGGTGCGCATACGGGCCGTCCTGGCCGAAGCCGGTGATCGAGCAGTAGACGATGTCCGGCTTGACCGCTTTCAGCGATTCGTAGTCCAGGCCATAGCGCTTCAGCTGGCCGACCTTGAAGTTCTCCAGCACGACGTCGCAATGCTTTGCCAGTTCGCGCAGCAGGGCCTGGCCGTCAGGGCTGGCGATATCGACCGTCACCGAGCGCTTGCCGCGGTTCGCCGACAGATAGTAGGCCGCTTCGCCGGTGGGCTTGCCTTCGGCATCCGGCGCGTAGGGCGGGCCCCAGGCGCGGGTATCGTCGCCGCTGTCCGGGCGCTCGATCTTGATCACGTCGGCGCCGAGGTCGGCCAGGTTCTGCGAGCACCAGGGGCCGGCCAGCACGCGCGAAAGATCCAGCACGCGGATGTGGCTCAATGCGCCCGGCAGGGCGTTCGTCTCAGCTGCCATCTTGTCCTCAATCGGTGTTTGTCGTCGGCGCAGATTATACGTGCGGCTCGCCGCGTTTCGAGCTGTGCGAACCCGGCGCTTCGAGCGCCTGCGCGAACAGGTCGCGCTCGCGGTCGACGATGCCGTCGACCACGCGCTCGTCCAGGCCCATGGCTTCCAGCACGAAGGCCGAAAGCTGCAGGCTGGCTTCGAGCGTCTCCGGCACCACCACGCTGGCGCCGGCCAGCTTCAGCGCGCGCGCATGCGCCTCGTCGCGCGAGCGTGCGAACAGGCGGACTTCGGGGAATTCGCGCCGGATGCCGCGCACCGCGTGCAGCGCCGCAGCCGGGTGGTCCATGGTCAGGACGATCGCCGGCGCCTCCTCGGCGTGGACCTGGCGCAGCAGTTCGGTGCGCGAGGCATTCCCGAAGTAGACCGGCGCGCCGATCGCGTGCATTTTCGACGCCAGCTTGGCGTCGTTTTCGAAGGCGATATACGGTATGCCCTGGGCGTCGAGGAGCTTGGCCAGCTGCTGGCCGACGCGCCCGAAACCGGCAATGATCACGCGTCCGCGTGACGACTCCAGGCCGGCGCCCATTTTCTGCGCCTCGTGTTCGCGCACATGGTTGTCGGCACGCTCGCCGATACCGCGGCCGATGCGCGCCAGCAGCGGCGTCAGGAACAGCGACAGCCCCACCGCCAGCATCACGCGCCCGCCCAGGTTCGGCTCGAGCAGCTTCGAGCTGATGGCATAGCCGATCACGATGAAGGCGAATTCGCCGCCCTGGCCCAGCAGCAGGGCGCCCTCGACGGCGCGGCCCCAGGCCAGGCCGCCGATGCGCATGACGGGCGCGATCACGGCCGCCTTGATCAGCACCAGCAGGGCCACCGCGCAGGCCAGCCACAGCGGCGCCTGGAGGATCTGCAGCGCGTCCATGCCCATCCCGACCGTCATGAAGAACAGGCCCATGAGCAGGCCCTTGAAGGGCTCGACCATCAGCTCGACCTCGTGCTTGAACTCGGTCTCGGCCAGCAGCAGGCCGGCAATCAATGCGCCCAGCGCCATCGACAGCCCGGCCATGGCGGACAGGCCGGCAATGCCGAAGGTGCTCAACAGGATCAGCGCCATGAACACGTCCGGCTGGCGGTGCCGGGCGAAGGCGCGGAACAGCGGGTGGACCACGCGCCCACCGATCAGGTAGATGAGGGCGATGGCCAGTGCCGCCTTGGCCATGGCCAGCAGGGCGATCACCGCCACGTTGTCCTTGCCGCCGCCGCCGCCGAGCGCGCCGATCAGGATCAGGATCGGCACCACCGCCAGGTCCTGCAGCATCAGCAGCGCGAACGCGGCCTGGCCCAGCGGGGTGCCGGTGGTATGGCGTTCGCTCAGCAGCTGCATCACCACGGCAGTGGAGGAGAGCGACAGCACCAGGCCCAGCACCAGCGAGGCTTCCATGGACTGCCCCAGCAGCATCCAGACGGCGCCGCCGAGCAGCAAGGCGCACAGCAGCACCTGCGCGCTGCCGGCCCCGAACACCCAGCGCCGCATGGCCCACAGGCGCGCCGCCGACAGTTCCAGGCCGATCATGAACATCAGGAAGAGCACGCCGAGCTCGGCCAGCATGCCTACGTTCTCGTTGTTCGGGAAGGTGAACCAGGCCAGCCAGGGCTGGTCCTGGGCCAGGCGGCCCAGGCCGAAGGGCCCGAACAGGGCGCCTACAGCCAGAAAGCCAAGCACCTGGTTGATGCGCAGGCGCTGCAGGGTCGGGATCAGGATGCCGGCGAGGCTGAGGAACAGCAGGATTTCCCGCAGAAAGGGGAAGGCGTGTTGCTCTTGCACGGATTACGGCCTTTCAACTAAGACAATGCGCGCCATTGTATATCGCTGGCTAATGGCCGAGATGCAACATGCGGCGTGCAATAGTGCTAACATGGTGAGTTTGCTCATTTTCAGCAGTTTTTGACTGCGTTGCCTTCTTGATAAAAGAAAATTTGATGAAGACACGCACTTATCTTCTCCTGATGCTGGTGGCGATCATTGTCCCGGTCGCCTGCCTGTCCATGCTCGGCCTGTCGATGCTGCTGCGCTTCGAGCGCGAAGCACGCCTGCACAGCATCGCGGAAGTGGCGCATTCGACCTCGCTGTTGATCGACAGCGAAATCGCCATCGCCGAATCGTCCATCAACAATATCGCGAATTCGCAGGACATCGCGACCGATAATTTCGGGCGCCTGCACCGGCTGCTGTCGGCCACCAGGAAATCGCCGCTAAGCTGGACCCTGATTGCCGATTACGAGGGCAACGGGCTGATGAACACCTTCGTGCCCTATGGGACGCCGCTCGCCAGGAAATCCGGAAAATGGGCGGCAGAGATCTACGACAGCCAGAAAACCAAAGTGGGCGGCTACTTCATCGGCGCGAGTTCGAAACGCGGCGTGGTGTCGGTGAACGTGCCGCTGCCTTTGTCGGCCGGGAAGAAATACGTGGTCACCCAGATCTTCGACCCGCAATATTTCAACAAGGTCTTCCAGCGCAGCGCCATCCCGGCAGGCTGGATCGTCGGGGTGTCCGACGCCAATGGCATCACGATTGCGCGCAACTGGAATGCGGAGCGTTTCGTCGGCACGCAGGTGCGCCCGGAACTGCGCGAGGCCTTGCGGCACCAGCAGAGCGGCCTGTTGCGGCACTCGACGCGCGAAGGCATCGAGGTCTACGACGTCTTCGTGCGTTCCGCGCTAACCGGCTGGACGGTGGCGATCGGCGTGCCGGTCGAGGAGATCGAATCGGCATCGCGCTTGACCGCTTGGTCCGCGGCCATGGCGCTGCTGGTGGTGCTCGGCGGCGCGGTCGGCATCGCAGTGTTCTTCGGGCGCCGGATCGACAAGTCGCTCGAGAATGCGACCCTCGCCGCCCATGCGCTTGCGCGGGGCGAGGTGACGCCGGTCACGCGTTCGCAGCTGAAGGAAGCGGACGTGCTGCTGGGCGAGCTGCACCGCACCAGCGTCGCCTTGTCCCGTGAGAGCGCCGCGCGCGAGGCGCTGGAGCACGAGCGCGAACGGCTGCTGGACAGCGAGCGCGCCGCCCGCAGGCAGGCGGAAGCGCAAAGCGAGGCGAAGGACAACTTCCTCTCCATGCTCAGCCACGAGCTGCGCAATCCGCTGGCCGCGATCAGCGGCGCGGTCGCCGTGATCCGCCTGCCGCACATGGCGCCAGCCAGGCGCGACAAGGCGTGGGAAATCGCGCTGCGCCAGTTGCGCCACCTGACGCGGATGGTCGAAGACCTGCTCGACGTGCGGCGGGTGATGTCCGGCAAGGTGACGCTGAACAAGGAGCAGCTCGACATCGGCACGCTGCTGCAATTCTGCTGCGATTCGCGCAGCATGGCCGAGGCCAAGCGCCACCGTTGGGAGGTACAGACCGTGCAGGCCTGGGTGCTGGGCGACCGCACCCGCCTGGAACAGGTGATCGACAACCTGCTGGTGAATGCGATCAAGTACACGCCGGAGGGCGGCGCCATTACCGTGCGTAACACGATCGAGGATGGCATGGCGGTGATCGAAGTGCATGACACCGGCGTCGGCATCGACGCCGAGGTCTTGCCGACGATTTTCGATTCCCTGGTCCAGGGCCCGACCACCATCGACCGTTCCCAGGGCGGCCTCGGGCTGGGCCTGTCCATTGCGAAGGGGCTGGTCGAGATGCATGGCGGCAGCCTCGCCGCCCGCAGCGAAGGCCTGGGCAAGGGCAGCAGCTTCAGCCTGCGCCTGCCCCTGGCGCGCGACGGCGACGCCCGCTAGCCGAGCGGCCTCAGGAACTCCGCGCCTGGAAAGCCTCCGGCGCCGCTTCTTCCATCTGGCGCTGCTCGCCGGCCACGGGCTGGCGGGTTTCCATCGCGCGGATCAGCTCCTCCATCTCCGGATCTTCCTGGTTGCGCAGCTCGAGGTAGCGGGCCAGGGCGTTGTCCAGCGCCGGCAGCAGGATGCCGCGCTCGGACGTCATCGCCGTATAGCCGGGACGCGCGGCGACGAAGCCGCAGTGCGAGGCCGGCTTCGCTTCCAGGCGGCTGGCGTCGATGCCGGCTGCTTCTGCCGCCTTCAAGGCCAGCTCGGCCCAGCTGACG
Source organism: Telluria sp. GW821-FHT07G12 (assembly GCF_059418525.1). Lineage (NCBI taxonomy): Bacteria > Pseudomonadati > Pseudomonadota > Betaproteobacteria > Burkholderiales > Oxalobacteraceae > Telluria > Telluria sp. GW821-FHT07G12. The sequence goes on from NZ_JBWKQA010000003.1 coordinate 689,840, forward strand.
CCGCCGGCATTCGACAGGTGCCAGATGCCGGCCTCGCCGTCGATGGCCAGGTCCAGGCAGGCGTGCACCAGGTCCGGCACATAGGTCGGCGAGACCACCATGTCGCTGGCGGCGGTGAAGGGCTCGCCGCGCTCGAAGGCCTGCAGGGCGAGGGTGACGAAGTTGTGCTTGTCCCAGGGACCGAAGAAGGCCGAGGTGCGCACCACCAGCGCGCCGGGATGCTTGTCCAGCACGCGCTGCTCGGCTTCCACCTTGCTGCGCCCGTACACGTTCAGCGGCGACACGGCGCTGCTCTCGACGTAAGGCGTATCGCGCGCGCCGTCGAACACCAGGTCGCTGGAGAAGGTGGTGAGATGAATACCGTGGCGGGCGCAGGCGGCGGCGAGGATGGCCGGGCCGATCGCGTTTTCGCGCATGCAGCGCTCGACCTCGTTCTCGGCATCGTCCACGCGCACGTAGCCGGCGGTGTTGATCACTGCCCACGGCTGGTGATGGGCCAGCGCGCTCTCGACCGAGTCGGCGTCGGTGATGTCCATGTCCTGGCGCGACAGCAGCCGGTAGGCCAGGTTGCGCTTGCGGCACAGGCGCGCGAAGGCGCGGCCCAGGGTGCCGCTGGCGCCGGTGATCAGGATCGGCCGGCTGCCGGTGCCGACCAGCGTATGGCCGTCGGCGGTAATCGAGGTGAGGGCGGCCGGGGTCGCCACCGGCGGGCACAGGAAGCGGCCCGGACGGCGCCACCAGCCCTGGCCGCGCAGCACCGGGTGCGACAGCGGGGCACCTAGCGACAGCTCGCGCATCATGCGCGCCAGCGCGGTCGGGCGCGGTTCGGGCGAGCGCACGTCGAAGGGGCCGGGTTCGTAGTAGCCGCGGTTCTGCGTGACGAGGCTGTTCCAGTCGAAGGAGCCGAGCAGCGACCACACGGTCACGGCGCGCAGGTCGACGCCGTTGTTGCGCGATTCCTTGGCCGCTTCCCAGATCTCCAGCAGCCAGCGCAGCTGGTCTTCGCGATTGGCGTCGATGTGGGCTTCGGTGATGGCCAGCGGGATGCGGTAGCGGTCCCAGACTTCGGACAGCAGCGGCGCGATGCCGGCGGTGGGCGTGGCCAGCGCGCGCGAGGCTTCGATGTCGGCGCAGGGGATGCCGTCGGCCGTGCCGCGGTGATGCGGCGGGTAGCGGTCCGGGCGATGGTCGAGCCAGCGCTCGCTGGTCACGTAGTAGTTCACGCCGATGAGGTCGGGCGGGCAGGGGTTGTCGCGGAACCACAGGAATTCTTCTTCGGCGATGCCGGTCTTGGTCAGATAGCCCCACAGCGGATGCTCGGGACCAATCATGCCGCACAGCAGGTCCCAGGCCAGCCAGCGGCGTTCATTGTAGAACTCGGCCACGTGGGCCAGTTCCGGCGTGCTGTAGGTCTTGCCGAGGTCGTCCGTCTGCACCAGCTTGGCGTTCGGGTTGACGGCGCGGATCGCGCGCATGGACAGCACCACCGCGCGGCACTGGATCAGCAGGGCTTCGATGAAGGTGCGGTCGTCGCGCCCGTGCGGGTACCAGACGCCGTACAGGCCGGCGAAACGGGCGGTGGTGCAGGGTTCGTTGACCGGGGTGTAGTATTCCAGCCAGGGGTAGCGCGCAGCCACCGCGCCGGCGTATTCCGCCAGCTGTTCGGCGAAGGCCGGGTCGACCAGGCTCGTATGGCGCGGGCCGCTGCCGTGGTGCACCAGGCCGGCGATCGGCGTGACGCCGGCTTCGCGCAGGGCGTTCAGGCGCTCGTCCGGCCAGGACCAGTCGGCTTTGTCGACGCCATCCGGCGCGGTGCGCTCCCAGATGATGGGATAGCGGATCGCGCGGATGCCGAGCGAGGCGAAACGCTCGATGTCGGCCGGGCGGGTGGCGTGGCCGTTGCGGTCGAGCTGGTGGAAGTAGTCGTCGCGGACGCGGTTGACGGTGCATTCGAGACCGCCCCAGAGCTGGAGCGGATGTTGATCGTGGCTGTTCGTGCTCTTCGTAGAATTCATATTTCACCAATCTAGTTAATTTTATTGCAACAAAAAATTCATGGCGGTCCCTGCCAGTCCATATGTCTGGGATCGTCGGCGCGCATTGACGGTTGACAGCGATGCGGCAACCTGCAACCATGCCATCCATGAATTTTTCGAATACACATTCCGTTCTCGTTTCCTGGTGGCGCCGCTGATAGCGCGCGGCCAGAGAGTTGAATGTGAATCACTAAACGCCGCCTCGATTCAAGGTGGCGTTTTTGTTGGCGCGGCAGGATCGGGGCAAGGATAAAAAGGATCCCCGATGAGTCTGCAAACCCCTGTCACTACCGCTTCGGCCAACAACGCCGTCATCCTGACTGGCGACCGTCCTACCGGACCGCTGCACCTCGGCCACTTCGTCGGCAGCCTGCGCAATCGCGTCACTTACCAGGATCAATATCGCCAGTTCATCATGCTCGCGGACGCACAGGCGCTCACGGACAACATGGATGACATAGGTAAGGTACACCGGAACGTGATCGAGGTGGCGCTCGATTACCTTGCCGTAGGGATCGATCCGGTCAAGTCGACCATCCTGATCCAGTCGCAGATCCCGGAACTGGCCGAGCTGACCTTCTATTACCTGAACCTGGTGACCGTCGCGCGCCTCGAGCGCAACCCGACCGTGAAAGCGGAAATCGTCCAGCGCGGCTTCGAGCGCGACATCCCGGCCGGCTTCCTGACCTACCCGGCGAGCCAGGCCGCCGACATCACCGCCTTCAAGGCCGGCATCGTGCCGGTGGGTGAAGACCAGATCCCGATGATCGAGCAGGCTAACGAGATCGTCCGCAAGTTCAACCGCACCTACGGCAACGGCAAGGACATTCTGGTCGAGTGCAAGGCGATCGTGCCCGAAGTGGGCCGCCTGCCGGGCATCGACGGCCGCGCCAAGATGAGCAAGTCGCTGGGCAACACCATCAACCTGGGCGCCAGCGCCGACGAGATCCGCGCCGCCGTCAAGCAGGTCTACACCGACCCGCTGCACCTGAAGGTGTCCGACCCCGGCCACTTGGAAGGCAACGTCGCCTTCCTCTACCTGGACGCCTTCGACACCGACAAGGAAGGCCTGGCCGAAATGAAGGCCCACTACGTGCGCGGCGGCCTGGGCGACTCCATCGTCAAGAAGCGCCTGGAAGGCATCCTGCAGGAGATGCTGGCGCCGATCCGCGCGCGCCGCGAAGAGCTGGCCAAGGACAAGGGCCAGGTCATGCAGATCCTGAAGGAAGGCACGTTCAAGGCGCGCGAAGTGGCGGCGCAGACCATGGATGAGGTGCGCAAGGCGCTGGGGCTCAGTTACTTCTAAGCTGGCTCCTTCCACGGGTAGCACCATTCGCTACCCCGGGTAGCGCGCGGCGGCAGCTGCGGATCCGGGGCTGGCCTTCGTTCTCCTTCAATGGCAATCTGCGACGGTTGCCACTTGACGGAGAACTACCATGAACAAAGGCCTGCGCCTGACCGAAACCTGGATGCATCGCGCGCTGTGGCTGGTCGCCTTCCTGTTTGCCGGCTTCCTGATCGGCCTGGGCGGCAAGGTGATCGAGAACATGGACGGGCTCGACCCTGTCCCCACCGCCCAGGCCCTGATCGACCCCGACGCCGCCGCGCAATACAAGGCCGAGATCAAGCGCGCGGCCCAGGCGAAGGACGAAGCCGAGCGCGCCCTCGAACAGGCTCAGCAAAAGCATCAGGCCGCGCAGGCCAACACGCGCAGCGCCCGCGCCACCTTCGAGAACTGGATCGCGACCCGCCACGCTACCGTGCGGCCGGAGCAGGATGCCGAGCTGATAGCACGCACCCGCGCGCTCGACCGCCTGGCGCAGGACGAACGCACGGCGCTGGCCGCGGTGGAGGCGCAGCAGCAGGCCCGGCTCGATGCGGAGCAGGCTGCGGAAAAGGCGCGCCAGGAGCATATGGCGCTACTGGTGCCGGCCCAGGATCAGGCCCAACGCGCCGCGCGGCGCGCCGAACTGCAGGTCTTCCTGTACCGCCTGGCGCTGACCCTGCCGCTGCTGCTGGTGGCCGGCTGGCTGTTCAAGCACAAGCGCAACGATACCTACTGGCCCTTCGCCTGGGGCTTCATCTTCTTTGCGCTGTTCGCCTTCTTCGTCGAGCTGGTTCCCTACCTGCCCAGCTACGGCGGCTATGTGCGCTATCTGGTCGGCATCCTGCTGACGGTGGTCTGCGGACGCTATGCGATCCGCTGGCTGCAGGCCTACCTGGCGCGGCAGAAGGCAATCGAGGCGCTGCCCGAGCCGCAGCGCAAGACCGGGATGCGCTACGACCTTGTGATGGGACGCATCGCCAAGAACCTGTGCCCGTCCTGCGAGCGGCCCACCGACTACAAGGACGAGACCCTGGCGCATTGCCCGCACTGCGGCTTCCAGCTGTTCGACCGCTGCCCGGTGTGCACGGTGCGCAAGAACGCGCTGATGCGCTTCTGCTTTTCCTGCGGCACGCCGGCCAACGTCAGCCTGGCGGATTGACCGGGTCAGTTGAATTCGCGCCCGTCGATCGGAATGTCGAGGGTGAAGGTGGTGCCGGCCTGCTCCGAGCTGTCGAGCACCACGGTGCCGCCGTGCCGCTTGGCGACTTCCTGCACGAAGGGCAGACCGATGCCCCAGCCGGTCTTGTCCGACTGTTCGCCGCGGTTCAGGTATTCGAAGATGTCCTTGCGCCGCTCGTCCGGGATCGGATTGCCGCAGTTGTGCACCGAGATGATCACGCGGCCGTGGGTCTGGGCCACGTTCACGCTGACCAGCTTGCCGTCGCCGTACTTGGCCGCGTTCAGGGTCAGGTTTTCAAGGGCGCGCCGCATGGCGCTCTCGTTCCACCAGCCGACCACGGATTCGCCGCTGACCTCGCAATCGGCCGAGGTCGTGTCCTTGACGTGTTCGGCGACCTTCCGCGCCAGCGCCAGCGCATCCATGGCCGCCAGGTCCAGCGGCGCGCTGTGTGCGGTCGTCTGGCTGAGGGCGTCGAGCTGTTCCTGGAACATGCGCTCGAGGCGCAGGCCGTTGTCGAGAATTTTCTGGGCGATCTTTTCCGCCTTGCCCGGGTTGGTCGCCAGCAGCAGTTCCGCTCCCGAAATGATGACCGACAGCGGGCTGCGCATGTCGTGCGTGAGCGAGGCCGCGACCCGTTCGCGGAAGGCCCGCTGCAGGGCAGTGAATTCTTCGACGGCATCGCGGATCGCCTGGTCGAAGGAAGAGCCGATGACGCGCAGTTCCTCGCCGGTGAAGCGGATGCCGTTGGCCTGCGCGACTTCCAGCAGGACGTCGCGCAGCAACTGGTATTCGTAGACGATTTCGACCGCCTCGTATTCGGTGGTGCGGGCGCGTTCGCTGCCATGGCCGGTCGCGGCGCTCGAATCGCTGGCGGCGTTTTCGCGATCGAAGCCGGGACTCAGCGCTTCCGCGATGTTCCCGTAAAACAGAGGCAAGGTATCCAGCAGCACCGGATGGCTGACCTCGTCCGCACCCTGGATCAGGCTGCGCACACGCTTTTCCCATTCGGCAAAAACGTCATCGCGGATGGCCAGCAGCTTCCTGGATTGTTCGGATAGATTCCTGGTGCTGGACTGTTGATTTGTCGAAAGCATCATGGGTGCGGAAGGGCCGGTTCGCATCGGGCGAGCCGGCCATGGGTGGTAGATCAGTCTTGCAGGTCGGCCGGCACCTTGCCGCCGTTCTGCGCCAGCTTGGTCATGACTTGCTTGTGCAGCCAGATGTTCATGCTGGCCGAGTCGTTGGTATCGCCGGTGTAGTGCAGCTCGGCGGCCAGGTCCTTGCGCGCCTGCAGGCTGCTGTCCAGGTTCAGCAGTTTCAGCAGGTCGACGATCGAGGTGCGCCAGTTCAGCTGCTGGCCCGAGGATTTCTGCATATTGGTCAGGATCTCCTCGACGTCCACCTGCTGGTTCAGGGTGGCGGCCGGCGCGGCGCCGGCCGTGCCGCTCGTGCCTGCTGCGGGCGCCGGGGCCGGTGCGGCTTGCGGTGCCGCGGGTGCAGGGGCTGGCGTGCCGCCGGTCTGTGCCTGCGTGTTGGCCGGATGGTGGCCAGGGAAGATTTTGTGGAAGATGTCGCCGAGGATACCCATATCGTTCTCCTTTTTACGTTAATGACGTTGCATGCCTTGCGCCATGTGGCCCAGTGCGATTGCCAGTGCGGCGCCGCCCAGGGCTTTCACCAGGGTCGGATGGTCCGAGTAGAAATTGCCCATCTGGTCGACGATGCCCGGATTCTGCTGTTCCGCATGGGCGGCGATGTCCTGCACCTGATCCGGCGAGAGCTGGGACGCCTGTTCCGGCGTCACGCGGTTCTGGCCGCCGCCGAGGAGATTGCCGAGCGCACCGCCGGCCACGCCGGACAGCAGTTGCGGGCCGAGGCTGGCGATCAGCTGGTTCAGCATGCCGGCGCGCTGGTTGGGGTCGCTGTGGCCGAACAGCTGGCCGACCATCTGCGGGAAGGGCGGCGTCTGGTCGGATCGCAGCGCCTGGGTGACGCCGCGCGCCAGTTCCTCGCGCGGGGCTTGCTGCGCCACGCGGTCGAAGTCGTCGCTGGCCTGTGCCTGGTTGGCGTTGGCGCCGCCGCCCAGGTAGTTCTGCAGCAGGTTGCCTAGATCAAAACCCATGATTTTCTCCGGTATTGGGACAGTCGAAGGGGGAGGGTAGGCGCTTCGGTGGAATCGCTCCGTACGTTCATTAACGGACAGTGCGGATACGCGCTTGCCCGATGGACACGCCGTTCGGCAGCGCGTAAGCTGCCGCCATGACGCCCTTCCTGCCCATCTTCCTGTTTGCGCTCGTCTACGCCGGCGCCACCATCGCCTGGCATCTGACTCCGCTGGTCGGCGCCGCCTACCTGGCGATGAGCCTGGTCTGCTTCTGCGGCTATGCGCTGGATAAATCGGCGGCGCGCAAGGGCGAGCGGCGCACGCCGGAGAGCACGCTGCTGATGCTGGGCCTGCTGGGCGGCTGGCCGGGCGCCGTTCTGGCCCAGCAATGGCTCCGCCACAAGACGGTCAAGCAGCCCTTCCGCCAGATGTTCTGGTTCACGGTGGCCGTGAACATGGCATGCTTTGTCTGGCTGTCGACACGCGCATAGGAGAGGGAAAATGTGGCGCTATCCGAAAGTCCTGGCCCATCGCGGCGGCGGCACCCTGGCGCCGGAAAACACCATGGCCGGCCTGCTGCGCGGCATGCGCGCGGGCTTTCGCGCCATCGAATACGACGTGATGCTGGCGCGCGACGGCGTGCCGGTCGTGATGCACGATCCCTTCCTGGGCCGCACCGTGGCCGGTTCCGGCCACGTTGTCGACTACGATGCGCTGGAGCTGGCCGGCATGGACGCCGGCGGCTGGTTCGGCCGCGAGTACGAGGGCGAGACCGTGCCGCTGTTCGTCGAGTTCGCGCAGTTCTGCAAGGCGCATGGCGTGTGGATGAACATCGAGCTCAAGCCGGCGCCGGGCCATGAGATCGAGACCGGCGGGGCGGTGGCGCGGATCGCCGCCGCCATGTTCGCCGACGAGCTGGGGGAGGGATCTGCCCCGGGCCGACCGGAGCGGGCGCCGCTGCTGTCCTCGTTCAGCCAGCAGGCACTGGAGGCGGCGCGCGACGTGGCGCCGCAGCTGCCGCGCGCCTTTTTGATGAGCGAACTGCCGCCCGACTGGGAGCGCCGCGCGCGCGAGGTGGACGCCGTCGCCATCCACGTCAACCACCGCCACCTGACGCCGCAGCAGGCGCAGGAGGTCAAGGCGGCCGGGTTCGGCCTGTTCTGCTACACCGTCAACGAGCCGGCGCGCGCCCGCGAACTGCTGGACTGGGGTGTGGACGCCTTTTGCACCGACCGCATCGACTTGATAAGCCCGGATTTCGCCACCCGCGTTAAATAAATGCCATCTTGCCCTTCAGAATTGTAAGGACTTGTCGTTAAGGACTGATTACTGCCCAATCGGCTCCCACGACGACCATGACCCTGTCGATCAATAACAATTCCTTGTCGCTGCAGGCGCAGCGCCAGCTTGCCGAGCATACGGCCGCGGCCACGAAGGCAATCGCGAAGATGACGTCCGGCGCCCGCATTGACAGCGCCAGCGACGACCCCGCCGGGCAGGCAATTTCGGCGCGCATGTCTTCGCAGCTGCGCGGCATGAGCCAGGTCATGCGCAACATCAACGACGGCACCTCGATGCTGCAGGTGGCCGACAGCGCCATGGCGAATATCGGCGACGGCCTGCAGCGCCTGCGCGAGCTGGCCGTGCAGTCCGGCGACGGCGGCATGTCCGACACCGACCGCGGCGCCCTGCAGCAGGAGGCGACCCAGATCCTGGCCCAGATTTCCGACGTCGGCAAGTCGACCCAGTTCAACGGCATGACCCTGTTCTCGCAGGACACCAGCAGCATCGGCGGCGACAGCAAGGTGCGCAAGGTGATCGACGGCCTGAAGACCGGCTGGCTGGGCAATGCCGAGGAAATGATCAAGAAATACTACGGCATCGAGGGCGATGGCGCCGCGCTGAAGCTGAACCTCAATACCACCGACGGCCAGTGGAACGTGCTGGCCTCGGTGTCGGGCAGCACGGAATCCAACGGCAAGGTCAAGAACCTCAGCCTGAACCTCGACATGGCGGACTTCGGTATCGGCGACACGGCTGACGGCGGCGTCTCCTCCGGCTATTTCAACGACCGCGTCATCGCCCACGAAATGGTGCACGCCGTCATGGACCGCTCGATGAACATGGCCTCGTTGCCGACCTGGTTCGTGGAAGGCACGGCGGAGCTGATCCAGGGCGCGGATCAGCGCGTGGCGAGTGCGATCGCCGGCGGCAGCGTGGCCGCCGTGGTCAGCGGCGCTGCCGCGTCCAGTCCCAGTTACGAAGGCGCCTACGTGGCCTCGCGCTACCTGCACGACAAGCTGAAGGAGGCGGGCGTCGACGGCGGCATGAAAGGCCTGATGACCTATCTGCACGAGAATCAGAGCGCGAACCTGGATACGGCGCTGAACGCCGTCACCAACGGCACGATCGCCAGCGCCAGCGCCTTCATGACCGATTTCCAGGCCAACGGCGCGACCTTCATCAACACCAAGATGAACCTGACCAACGCGGACACCGGCGCCATCGGCGGCCTGGACGCCGATGGCGGCCCGTCGCGCAACCCCACGGACGTGGTGTCCGACGTCGGCTATACCTCGGCCGACAAGCCGCTGCAGAGCTTCAAGTTCGACTTCGACGGCCTGGACAAGGGCGCCGGCGCCGGCGTCAACCGCTTGCAGATCCAGGTCGGCGCCGGCACGACCAAGGACGACCTGATCAACCTCGAATTCTCGGCCATGAATTCGCAGGCCCTCGGGCTGGCGGACCTGGACATGAAGAAAACCGCGGTGGCGCTGCTGCACATCGACCAGGCGATCGACTTCGTCGACAAGCAGCGGGTCGTGGTGGGCGCGGCCAGCAACCGGCTCGACATGGCGGCCCAGAACAACCAGACCTCGTCGGTGAACCTGGCGGCTTCGCAAAGCCGCATCCAGGACGTCGACTATGCCGACACCACCGTCAAGCTGACGCGCTCGCAGATCCTGCAGCAGGCGGCGTCGGCGATGCTGACGCAGGCGAACGGGCAGCCGAACGCTGTCCTGGCGCTTCTCCGGTAAGGTAAAGCGTGGGCACGGGGTGCCCACCCTACGGCAAAAGGTAGGGTGGGCACCCCGTGCCCACGCGCTGTTGCAATTAGTGCAATAGCTCCAAACACCACCCGCAATTCCTTCCAACAGCTACGCTATAATCATTTTTTTATATAGCATGCTGCCCTCACACGCCCCTACGACATGAAATCCACCGAAATACGCGAAAAGTTCCTCAAATTCTTCGAGTCCAAAGGTCATACCATTGTCCGCTCGAGCCCGCTCGTGCCGGGCAACGACCCGACGATGTTGTTGACCAACAGCGGCATGGTGCAGTTCAAGGACGTGTTCCTGGGCCTGGATACGCGGCCGTACAAGCGCGCCACCACCGTGCAGCGCTGCGTGCGCGCCGGCGGCAAGCACAACGACCTGGAAAACGTCGGCTACACCGCGCGTCACCACACCTTCTTCGAAATGCTGGGTAACTTCAGCTTCGGCGACTACTTCAAGCGCGACGCCATCAACTTCGCCTGGGAGCTGCTGACCAAGGTCTACAACCTGCCGGCCGAAAAGCTGACCATCACCGTCTACTTCGAAGACGACGAAGCCTACGATATCTGGGCCAACGAGATCGGCGTGCCGAAAGAGCGCATCATCCGCATCGGCGACAACAAGGGCGCGCGTTACGCCTCCGACAACTTCTGGCAGATGGCCGACACCGGTCCCTGCGGCCCCTGCACCGAGATCTTCTACGACCACGGCGCCGACATCTGGGGCGGTCCTCCGGGCTCGCCGGAAGAAGACGGCGACCGCTTCATCGAGATCTGGAACCTGGTGTTCATGCAGTTCAACCGCGATGAATCCGGCGTCCTGACCCCGCTGCCGAAGCCCTCGATCGACACCGGCATGGGCCTCGAGCGCCTGGCCGCGGTGCTGCAGCACGTCCACTCGAACTACGAGATCGACCTGTTCCAGGCCCTGATCAAGGCAGCCGCCCGCGAAACCGGCACGACCGACCTCGAGTCGAAGTCGCTGCGCGTGATCGCCGACCACATCCGCGCATCGAGCTTCCTGATCGTCGACGGCATCATCCCGAGCAGCGAAGGCCACGGCTACGTCCTGCGCCGCATCATCCGCCGCGCGCTGCGCCACGGCCACAAGCTGGGCCAGACCAAGCCCTTCTTCTACAAGCTGGTCGAAGACCTCGACATCGAGATGGGCGACGCCTATCCGGAACTGCGCGAAGCGAAAGCGCGCGTGATGCAGGTGCTGAAGGCCGAGGAAGAGCGTTTCGGCGAGACCCTGGAAAACGGCATGAAGATCCTGGAAGCCCAGCTGGCCAAGGATCCGCAAAAACTCGACGGCGCCACCGCCTTCACCCTGTACGACACCTACGGCTTCCCGCTGGACCTGACCGCCGACATCTGCCGCGAGCGCAACGTCACGCTGGACGAGGCAGGCTTCGCCGCCGCCATGGAACAGCAGAAGAAGACCGCGCGTGCCGCCGGCAAGTTCAAGATGGCCGCCAACGTCGAGTACTCGGGCGAGAAGAACAAGTTCGTCGGCTATGACTCGCTGGTCCACAACACCCACGTGCTGGCGCTGTACGCCGACGGCGTGTCGGTGCAGGAGCTGAAGGCCGGCCAGGACGGCATCGTGGTGCTGGACACCACCCCGTTCTACGCCGAATCCGGCGGCCAGGTGGGCGACAAGGGCCTGATCAAGGCGAGCAACGGCGTGTTCGAAGTCGAGGACACCCTGAAGATCCAGGCCGACGTGTTCGGCCACCACGGCGTGCTGCAATCGGGCTCGCTGAAAGTGGGCGACACGGTCGACGCGCAAGTGGACGAAGCCAAGCGCGCGCGCACCATCCGCAACCACTCGGCCACCCACCTGATGCACAAGGCGCTGCGCGAAGTGCTCGGCTCCCACGTCCAGCAGAAAGGCTCGCTGGTCGATCCGGACAAGACCCGCTTCGACTTCGCCCACAACGCACCGCTGAGCGCTGAGGAAATCGCGCGCGTCGAGCAGATCGTCAACGCCGAGATCCTGCAGAACCACCCGACCCAGGCCCAGCACATGTCGATGGACGACGCCATCAAGCACGGCGCGATGGCCCTGTTCGGCGAGAAGTACGGCGACACCGTGCGCGTGCTGGACATCGGTTCCTCGAAAGAGCTGTGCGGCGGCGTGCACGTCACCCGCACCGGCGACATCGGTCTCTTCAAGATCGTCTCGGAAGGCGGCGTCGCAGCCGGCATCCGCCGCGTCGAAGCGGTGACGGGCGAGGGCGCGCTGGCATGGGTGCAGGCGACCAACCGCAAGCTGCAGGAAGCCGCTAGCGCCCTGAAGACCGGCCCGGACGAACTGCCGTCGCGCATAGTCCAGGTGCAGGACCAGGTCAAGGCGCTGGAGAAGGAAGTCAACGCGCTGAAGTCGAAGCTGGCCGCGGGCCAGGGCGACGAGCTGGCCGGCCAGGCCGTCGACGTCAACGGCGTCAAGGTGCTGGCCGCGACCATGGAAGGCGCCGACGTCAACGCGCTGCGCGAGACCATGGACAAGCTGAAGGACAAGCTGAAGACCGCCGCCATCGTGCTGGCTTCGGTGGCCGACGGCAAGGTCAGCCTGATCGCCGGCGTCACCAAGGACGCCACCGGCAAGGTCAAGGCCGGCGAGCTGGTCAACTTTGTCGCCCAGCAGGTGGGCGGCAAGGGCGGCGGCCGCCCGGACATGGCCCAGGCCGGCGGCACCGACGCTGCTGCGCTGCCGCAGGCGCTGGCTGGCGTGCCGGGCTGGGTGGGCGAGCGCGTTTAAGCCGTAAGTTAGCCTGAAGACCGTCGTCCCCGCGCAGGCGGGGACCCATGCTGAGCCACTTCGACCGGCTTTGTATGGGTCCCCGCTTCCGCGGGGACGACGCGTTTATGGTTGGAACTTTTAGGCGAAGCCAGGGGAATACAGGAGAGAGCGCGCCACTCCTCATCCATCACCTTTCCCTGGGAGACCCACCATGAAACGCCTGTCCCTGCTGGGCGCGGCGCTGCTCGCCTGCGCCCCTGCCTCGTCCGCCGACTTCAGCGGCAACTGGTCACTCGACCGCAGCCGCAGCAGCAACCTGCCGCCGTATTACAGCCAGGTCAGCTCGCACCGCCTCAGCAACGCGCAGGCGGGCGATCGGCTCACCGTCGACGTCGCCATCGAAGGCGCAAGGCCGGAACCGCTGCGGAACCGTTTCGTCTACCGCTTTGACGGCACGCCGACCACGGCCCTGACCGAGGTGCGCACGCCCGAAGGCCCGCAGCAGGCGCCGACCACCATGAAGGCCCGCATGATCGATGGGGACCGGCTGCACATCGACATCGTGCGCGAATTCGGCCTGGCCGGCGGCACGGTGCACGGCCGCAGCAGCGAGGACTGGAGCCTGAGCCCGGACGGCAAGACCCTCACCGTGCGCCTGGAGCGGCCCAACATAGTGTCCAGTCTGGTCTTCGTGAGGATGTAAGGGCTCGGTACGCCCGCGAACAGACGGCAGCGGCCGGCGGCGGCACGATGGCCGCCAATCCCGACATCGCCGCCCAGGAGACGCATGAGCAGCCTGCCCCCGCATTGCGACCGTGCCCTCGCCGAAGGCAAGTCCGACGCCAAGTCCGACGGCGCGCCCGCTGCCCATCCGAACCTGGTGCTGGCCACATCCATCCTGTCGAGCAGCCTGGCCTTCATCGACGGCTCGGTGGTCAATGTCGGCCTCTCGGCGATCGGCAAGGACCTGGCCGGGACCGGCGCAGACCTGTCCTGGGTCGTCAGCGGCTACCTGCTGCCGCTCAGTTCCCTGCTGCTGCTGGGCGGCGCGATGGGCGACCGCTATGGCCGCAGGCGCATCCTGATGACGGGCATCACGATCTTCGGCCTGGCTTCCCTGCTGTGCGCATTCGCCTTCAATCTGTGGATATTGGTTGGAGGCCGTGCCCTGCAGGGCGTCGGCGCGGCCCTGTTGCTGCCGAACAGCCTGGCGATCCTGGGCGCCACCTTCGAAGACAAGGCGCGCGGACGGGCAATCGGCATCTGGGCCGCGGCCGGCGCGGCGGCGGGTGCGGTCGGCCCGCTGCTGGGCGGCTGGCTGATCGACTCGGTCGGCTGGCGCGCGATCTTCTACATCAACCTGCCGATCGCAGCGCTGGCGATCTTCATGGCCTGGCGCTTCGTCCACGTGAAGACCAGCGACAAGCCAGTCGCGCTCGATCCGCTGGGCGCGCTGCTGGCTAGCCTCGGTCTCGGCTGCGTAACCTGGGGCCTGGCCGACGCCTCCGCCGAAAAGCAGCTGACGCCGGCGGCCGGCATTGCGCTGGCAGCCGGCGTACTGATCCTGCTGGTGTTCCTGTGGATCGAGCACCGCGCGGGCGAACGCGCGATGCTGCCGCTGAAGCTGTTCGGGTCGAGCAGCTTTTCGGGCCTGAACCTGATGACCTTCCTGCTGTACGGGGCGCTGGGCGCGCTGATGCTGCTGGTGCCCTACGTGATGATCCAGACGCTGCATTACTCGGCCAAGGAGGCCGGCGCCGCTCTGCTGCCGTTTCCGATCGTACTGGCGCTCGGCTCGCCGCTGATGGGAAAGTTCGCCGGCAGCCACGGTTCGCGCCTGCCGCTGGCGATCGGCGCTGTCATCGTCGCCTGCGGCTTCCTGCTCGGCACGCGCATCGGCTCGGGTTCCTATGTGGCGACGGTATTGCCGGCCATGGTGGTGATCTCGCTGGGCATGGCCTGCGTGGCGGCGCCGCTGACGACGGCCGTGCTGTCCTCGGTGGACCCCAGCCATACCGGCATCGCCTCCGGCTTCAACAGCGCGGTGGCGCGCGGCGGCGGCCTGATCGCCACCGCCTTGCTCGGCGTGGTCCTGAGCGTGCAGGGCCGCGCGCTGCTGGCGCCTTTCCACAGGGCGATGGTGGTGTGCGCCGTCACGGCGGCGCTCGCGGCCGTGTGCGCTTTCATATGGGTCAAAGGCGAGAACCGGCAGCCGCCAACCTGATCGGCGAAATGTAAAGCGCCTGTTTTCCGGATGTTCCATGAACTATAATAGTTGTTGTTAAAGTGCAACGACACTATGCGTCTTTTGGTGCGGTGCGTCATAATCCCGCAATTGGAGTACTATGCGGGAATCTGCCCAACTTACGCAGGCATATCGATGAGCGAAACCATACTCGACACCGGCACTATCGAGGTCCAGAAAGACCTCGATGCGCGAGGCTTGAACTGCCCGCTGCCTATCCTGAAGGCCAAGAAAGCCCTCGCCGAACTGAGCAGCGGCGAAGTGCTGCGCATCGTTGCGACCGACACCGGTTCCGTGCGCGATTTCCAGGCCTTCGCCAAGCAGACCGGCAACGCGCTGCTGGCGCACACCCACATCAACGGCGAGTTCACCTTCTGGCTGCGCCGCAAGTAAGAACGCACACCTGACAACGGGGCAGGGAGCAGCAGCCCCGCGTTTTCTCTCACTGATTAATCAAGGTTTCAGCAGAATTAGTGGATTCCTTCTAAGCAAAAAACGCACGATCGTGCTTTAATTCTGTGTCTAAGCAGTTTTGCTCTTATAATTCGGATCATTTTTCGCTTTAGTCCTCATTCCATTTTCCAAAGGCCCACTATGAAAGTCCTGGTACCCGTCAAACGCGTGGTCGACTACAACGTCAAGGTCCGCGTCAAGTCCGACGGCAGCGGCGTCGATATCGCCAACGTCAAAATGTCGATGAACCCGTTCGACGAGATCGCACTGGAAGAGGCGACCCGCCTGAAGGAAGCCGGCAAGGTCACCGAGATCGTGGCCGTGACCTGCGGCGTGACCCAGGCCCAGGAAACCCTGCGTACCGGTATGGCGATCGGTGCCGACCGCGGCATCCTGGTCGAGACCGGCGCCGAGATCGAGCCGCTGGGCGTGGCCAAGGTGCTGAAGGCGCTGGCCGACAAGGAGCAGCCGCAGCTGATCATCCTGGGCAAGCAGGCGATCGACGACGACTCGAACCAGACCGGCCAGATGCTGGCTGCGCTGCTGGGCTGGCCGCAGGCGACCTTCGCCTCCAAGGTCGTGCTGGAAGACGGTAAAGTAACCGTGACCCGCGAAGTGGACGGCGGCTTGGAAACCGTGGCCCTGACCCTGCCGGCCATCGTCACCACCGACCTGCGCCTGAACGAGCCGCGCTACGTGACGCTGCCGAACATCATGAAGGCCAAGAAGAAGCCGCTCGAGACCATCAAGCCGGAAGACCTGGGCGTCGACGTGACCCCGCGCCTGAAGACCCTGAAAGTGTCGGAGCCGGCCAAGCGCTCGGCCGGCATCAAGGTCCCGGACGTGGCGACCCTCGTGGCCAAGCTGCGCACCGAAGCCAAAGTCATCTAATTTAGGATAAGAAAATCATGGTCGCACTCGTTATTGCAGAACACGACAACGCCTCGCTGAAGGGCGCCACCCTGAACACCGTGACCGCGGCCGCCCAGTGCGGCGGCGATGTCCACGTGCTGGTCGCCGGCTCGGGCTGCGGCGCCGTCGCCGAGCAGGCTGCGAAGATCGCAGGCGTCTCGAAAGTGCTGGTCGCCGACGCGCCGCACTTCGCCGACGGCCTGGCCGAGAACGTCGCCGAGCAGATCCTGGCGGTCGCAGGCGCCTACTCGCACATCCTGGCCCCGGCTACCGCTTACGGCAAAAACATCCTGCCGCGCGTCGCCGCCAAGCTGGACGTGGCCCAGATCTCGGAAATCACCAAGGTCGACGCCCCGGACACCTTCGAGCGTCCGATCTACGCCGGTAACGCCATCGCCATCGTGCAGTCGGGCGACAAGGTCAAGGTCATCACCGTGCGCAGCACCGGCTTCGATGCCGCCGCAGCCGAAGGCGGTTCCGCTGCCGTCGAATCCGTGTCGGCGGTTGCCGATTCGGGCAAGTCGAGCTTCGTCGGCCGCGAGCTGGCCAAGTCGGACCGTCCGGAACTGACCGGCGCCAAGATCGTCGTCTCCGGCGGCCGCGGCATGGGCTCGGGCGACAACTTCAAGCTGCTGGAACCGCTGGCCGACAAGCTGGGCGCCGCCATGGGCGCATCGCGCGCAGCCGTCGACGCCGGCTACGTGCCGAACGACTGGCAGGTCGGCCAGACCGGCAAGATCGTCGCCCCGCAGCTGTACATCGCGGTCGGTATCTCGGGCGCCATCCAGCACCTGGCCGGCATGAAGGACTCGAAGACCATCGTCGCCATCAACAAGGATCCGGAAGCGCCGATCTTCTCGGTGGCCGACTACGGCATCGTCGGCGACCTGTTCGAGGTCGTGCCGGCGCTGGTCAAAGAACTGGGCTAAACCTTAAGCCGTCATCCCGCGGAGGCGGGAATCCATACTGAACCGAGAGGTCGCATGGGTTCCCGCCTTTTTTGCGACCGGCGTTTGACGTATACGTAAACGAAAGAACTAGGAGACCACGGTGAGCTACAACGCCCCCCTGAAAGACATGCTGTTCGTCGTGAACGAACTGGCCAACCTGGCCGAGATCAACCAGCTCCCCGGCTGCGAAGACGCGACCCCGGACACCGTCGAAGCGGTGCTGGAAGAGAGCGCGAAATTCTGCGGCGGCGTGGTCGCCCCGCTGAACCACTCCGGCGACAAGGAGCCGAGCTTCTGGCACGACGGCCAGGTCACCACCTCGAAAGGCTTCAAGGAAGCCTTCCGCGGCTTTGCCGAAGCCGGCTGGCAGGGTGTGCAGCACCCGGCCGAATTCGGCGGCCAGGGCCTGCCCAAGCTCGTCGCCACGCCCTGCGTGGAGATGCTGCACGGCGCCAACCTGGCGTTCGCGCTGGTCGCGCTGCTGACCGACGGCGCCATCGAGGCCCTGCTGACTGCCGGCACCGAAGAGCAGAAGGCGCGCTTCATCGAGCCGCTCATCTCGGGCAAGTGGACCGGCACCATGAACCTGACCGAGCCGCAGGCCGGTTCCGACCTGGCCGCCGTGCGCACCCGCGCCGTGCCGCAGGGCGACGGCACCTACAAGATCTTCGGCACCAAGATCTTTATCACCTACGGCGAGCACGACATGGCCGAGAACATCATCCACCTGGTCCTGGCGCGCACGCCGGACGCGCCTCCGGGCGTGAAGGGGATCTCGCTGTTCATCGTGCCGAAGTTCATGGTCAATGCGGACGGTTCGCTGGGCGAGCGCAACGACGCCCACTGCGTCTCGATCGAGCACAAGCTGGGTATCAAGGCCAGCCCGACCGCGGTCCTGCAGTTCGGCGACAACG
This sequence comes from Telluria sp. GW821-FHT07G12, assembly GCF_059418525.1. NCBI lineage: Bacteria > Pseudomonadati > Pseudomonadota > Betaproteobacteria > Burkholderiales > Oxalobacteraceae > Telluria > Telluria sp. GW821-FHT07G12. The sequence goes on from NZ_JBWKQA010000003.1 coordinate 707,765, forward strand.
GCGGCGCCATCGGCACCCTGGTGGGCGAAGAGAACCGCGGCCTCGAGTACATGTTCATCATGATGAACGCGGCCCGCTTTGGCGTCGGCATGCAGGGCGTCGGCCTGGCCGAACACGCCTACCAGCAGGCGGTCGCCTTCGCGAAGGACCGCGTGCAGTCGCGCGCCGTCGAAGGTTCGAGCGGCCCGGTCGCCATCATCAACCACCCGGACGTGCGCCGCATGCTGATGTCGATGCGCTCGCAGACCGAAGCGGCCCGCGCGCTGGCCTACGTCGGCGCAGCCTACAGCGACCTGGCCCACAGCCACCCGGACGAAGCCACCCGCAAGGCCAATCTGGCGGTCTACGAATACCTGGTCCCGGTGATCAAGGGCTGGTCGACCGAGATGTCCGAGAACGTCGCGCGCGACGGCGTGCAGGTGCACGGCGGCATGGGCTTCATCGAAGAGACCGGCGCGGCCCAGCACTACCGCGATGCCAAGATCCTGACCATCTACGAAGGCACGACCGCGATCCAGGCCAATGACCTGGTGGGCCGCAAGACGGTGCGTGATGGCGGCGCGGTGGCGAAGTCCATCATCGCCCAGGTCCGCGCCACCGAAGCCCAACTGGCCGAGAAGCAGGGCGCCGACTTCGCCGCGATCCGTGAGCAGCTGGCGGCCGGCAGTACTGCACTGGAGCAGGTGGTCGACTTCGTTGTTGCCAACACCAAATCGGATCCGCGCGCCGTGTTCGCTGGCAGCGTGCTCTACCTGAAGCTGGCCGGCATCGTGCTGGGCGGCTGGCAGATGGCGCGCGCGGCCCTGGTCGCGCAGCAGAAGCTGGATGCGGGCGAGGGCGATGCCGCCTTCTACCGCGCCAAGATCGGGACGGCCCGCTTCTTCGCCGACCACGTGCTGTCCGGCGCCACCGGCCTGCGCCACGCGATCGTCGACGGCAGCGCCGGCGTGCTGGCGCTCGAGATCGAGCAGTTCTGATTCGCGTACAACGTCATCCTGAAAGCGGCCTGCGGGCCGCTTTTTTCTTGTCCTCTCGAATAATTTCCCTTATGCCATGTGCATAGAGATTTAGCTTGGCACAAAGCGGACTCATCTAGACGGAACTAACTTGTACTCAAGCCGCGCATGAGCCGCACGGCCCTCCAACCAATCTGAGTCGGCTCGATGAGGAGAAACATCATGGGTACCGAGGCATATGAGGATGACCGCGATCACGACCACTGCCACGATCACGACCACGATCATGACCACGATGGCGGCAAGTGCCATGAGCACGACAAGTGCTGGAAGGTCAAAAAGGAGCGCGACGATTACAAAAAGGAGCGGGACGAGTACCGGAAGGAGCGCGACGAGTACAAGAAGGAGCGCGACGAGTGGAAGGCCGCGGCCGGGAAGTACAAGAAGGAGCGCGACGAGTACAAGGGCTTCCTGAAGGCGGCCCTGGAGCGCCTGGGCGTGGCGGTGCGCAAGCTGGACCACCTGCTCGACGATATCGTCGATGCCAGCAAGAAGATCTGCAAGGACGATCACGAGAAGGACCACGACAAGGGTCATTACTGATCGCGGTGCCGCGGTCCCTGCGGGCCGCCAGGCGGGCGCCGCTCCACCCGGCGCTACGCCTGCCCAGGCAGCGCGGATCGGCAAATTGTTGTGCTCCGCAGACCGCCTGGCGCGTATCACTCCACACTTGAGCTTTCTTAAACTTCCGGCTGACCCGGCCCGCATAGAATCAGCTCATCCGCATTCACCTGAGGAGCGAGCATGACTTTCATGAAGCCGAGACGCGTGCTGCAGATGACGATGACCCTGGCGGCCCTGTCCGCGCTTGCCGCCTGCGGCGGCGGTAACGATTCGTCCTATACGCCCACCCCCGATCCGCAGACGCCGACCGCACCGACACCGCCTTCTCCCCCGGCGCAGCCGACGCCGCCGACCGGACCGACCACGCCCACCAATCCGCCGCCGACCGACCCGGCGCCGCCGGACGAGATCACCGTCAAGCTGGCGGACAGCTTCTCGGACTTCGGTCTTACCATCAGCAACAGCGTCCAGAACTGGCCCGCCTGGGTTGGCACCGGCCAACCGGTCGACGGCGTCAACTGCCTCAAGAACGAGGACTACCACATCCACACGCTGCTCTCGATCTACCGCAACGCAACCCGGCTGGCGATGCCTGACGCGGTCGGCCGCAGCGGCTGCGCCTACGAGCTGCACACGCACGACGCCTCGGGCATCGTCCACATCGAAACCGACGTGCCGAAGAAATTCATGCTGAGCCAGTACTTCTCGCTATGGCGCCAGCCTTTCACCAGCACGAACGTGGCCGGGCTGAGCGGGCCTTTCCGCTACTACCTGATCGAGAACGGCAAGCTGACGCGCTATACCGGCGACCCCAAGGCGCTGGAGCTCACGGCCTACCGCGAAATCGTGATCCTGACCGGGCCGAATCCGCCGACCGTGCTGCCGAAGTATCGCTGGACACCGGGGCTGTAAGCCACGGTGAGGCTGTAAGCACTGGCGAGGCTGTAATTCAACCGTAGGCGCCGCCCGTATAAAGCAGGTCGAACAGGCGCGACAGCATCGCAATGACGCTGGTCGCGCCGACCAGCATGGTCAGCACCAGCAGCACCGCCAGGATCCAGTGCGAGTGCGACTTGCGCCCGGACGCCGGGTTGAACTTCGCATCCCATTTCTCGTCGGGCGTCAGGCCGATGACCAGCGCCTCGATGAAGCCGACGATGGAGGAAATGAAAATGGGCAGCAGCGTCCAGAAGGGATTCGGCGCGTGTCCGAGGCCGTAGATCATGCCGGCCACCGGCAGGCTGCAGACGTGCAGCAGGCCGAGCCGATCGACGCTGCCCCTGAGGTAGAAGCGGTGGACGCCGAGGCCGCCGAGGACGAAGGCGAGGGCGGTGGCGAGAGTCTTGTTCTTGTGGTTCGACATCGACGACCAGGCTTGGCCTGTTGTTGTGAAAAGGAAAGACGAAAGTATGTGCCAAAACGGCCGGCAAGACAGCATTTTTCGTGGTTTTCGACGGCATTCCTAAGGTGAGGAACGGCCGCCACTGTGGCGTTGTTAGGAAAAATAGGCGATAATGCTGGATTCGGCCGGTCTGCGCGCCGGGTTTTTGGTTTTTTGACAAATGCTTGCTGAGGCACGGCGCGGCGCGCTATAATCGTCGGCTTTCTCCGTCCAGCACAATTTTTTGGAAATATTATGGTCGTTATTCGTTTAGCTCGTGGTGGTGCCAAGAAGCGCCCGTTCTACAACATCGTTGCAACCGATTCGCGCAACCGTCGCGATGGCCGTTTCATCGAGCGCATCGGCTTCTACAACCCGATGGCATCGGGCAAGGAAGTTGGCCTGAACATCACCGCTGACCGTCTGGCCTACTGGCAAGGCGTTGGCGCACAACTGTCGCCGACCGTTGCTCGCCTGGTCGCCGGTCAGAAAGTCGCTGCTTAATACAAGCTACAAGCGAAAGTTTTACTGGTTTGACCGATTCAGCAGCAATTCCTGACGACCTGGTACAGGTCGGACACATCACCGGCGCCTACGGGCTCCGGGGCGGCATCCGTATCTCGCCTTACTCGGCAGATGCCGATGCGCTGCTGAACGTGAAAACCTGGTGGCTCGACAAGCCGGCGCTGCGTCCCGTCAAGGTGCGCAGCGCGAAGTACCATAGTGGCGATGTCACTGCCACCCTGGTCGATGTCACCGATCGCGATGTCGCCGAGGCGCTCAAGGGCGCAACGGTGCAGGTGTCGCGGGCGGAATTTCCGGCACTGCCGGAAGATGAATACTACTGGTCCGACCTGATCGGACTGGATGCCGTGAACCTGCAGGGCGAAGCCCTCGGCAAGGTCGCCGACATGATGAGCAACGGTCCGCAATCGATCCTGCGCATCGTGCCCGTTCCCGCTGCCGACGCACCCGATGCGAAGCTCGAGGAGCGCCTGGTGCCGTTCGTGGACCAGTTCGTCAAGACCGTCGACCTCAAGGCAAAACTGATTACCCTGGACTGGGGCCTGGACTTTTAACGCGATGCAGTTCGACGTCGTGAGCCTGTTTCCAGAAATGTTCGCCGCACTGACGCAGTCGGGCGTGACGCGCCGCGCGCACGAGCAGGGCCTGTGGAAGCTGTCGATCTGGAATCCGCGCGATTTCACCCAGGACCGCCACCGCACCGTGGACGATCGCCCGTATGGCGGCGGCCCCGGCATGGTGATGCTGGCGAAGCCGCTCGAAGCGACGATTGCCGCCGCCAGGCAGCGTCAGATCGACATGGGTTTGCCGGCGCCGCGCGTGGTGTTCATGTCGCCGCAAGGCAAGCCGCTGACGCATGAACGCGTGATGGCGCTGAAGGACGAGCCCGGCCTGGTGCTGCTGTGCGGCCGCTACGAAGCGGTCGACCAGCGTCTGCTGGACCGCTGTGTCGACGAGGAGATTTCCCTCGGCGACTTCGTGCTGTCCGGCGGCGAACTGCCGGCGATGGCGCTGATGGATGCCGTGGTGAGGAACCTGCCCGGTGCGCTGGGCGACGAAGCCTCGGCGGTCGAAGACAGCTTCGTCAACGGCCTGCTGGATTCGCCGCATTACACGCGTCCGGAAGTCTACGAAGGCGTGGCTGTGCCGCCCGTGCTGATGGGCGGCAACCACGCAGAGATCATGAAGTGGCGCCGAAAGCAGCAGCTGGAAGCGACCGCGAAGAAACGGCCCGATCTGCTGGACAAGGCGCGCAGCGCCGGTCAGCTGACCAGGGCCGATGAGAAGTTTCTGGCAGAGCTGGACAAAACTGCCGATTAAGGATTTGCGCCATGTTGGCGTGAAGACGGGCGTAACACCCCGTATGTTTTAATCCCATCCTCTACTGGGCAATAGTACAGCGCCAGCAAGATGGTCATTGGAGTCATAAAAATGGATCTGATCCAGCAACTCGAGCAAGAAGAGATTGCGCGCCTCGGCCGCAACATCCCTGATTTCGCACCGGGCGACACCGTTGTCGTCAGCGTCAACGTCGTCGAAGGCAACCGCAAGCGCGCCCAGGCATACGAAGGCGTGGTCATCTCGCGTCGTAATCGCGGCCTGAACTCGAACTTCATCGTTCGTAAGATCTCGTCGGGCGAAGGCGTTGAGCGTACCTTCCAGCTGTACTCGCCGCTGATCGCTTCGATCGAAGTGAAGCGTCGTGGTGATGTGCGCCGTGCGAAGCTGTACTACCTGCGTGAGCGTTCGGGCAAATCGGCACGTATCAAAGAGAAACTGCCGACCCGCAAGACCGCCGCTGCCGCTCAGTAATTGCGCCAGTAGCATGGAAAAGGCATCCGAACGGATGCCTTTTTCTTTTTCCGGAGCCTCCTTTGGCAAAACTGCATCTCGATCCCCAGCGTCTCCCCATCGACGCGATTGCCGGCGAAGCCGCGCTGCCGCCCGAGCGCCTGCAGGCGGCCTGGCTGCGCGAGCGCCTGGCGCGTCCCCGCGCCTGGGAACCCGAGCTGCCGGAAGACCTGCGCGAGCGCTTTCCCAAGCTGCGCCGCGCCGCCGTGCTGGTGCCCATTGTCGAGCGCCCCGAGGGCCTGACCGTGCTGCTGACCCAGCGCACCGCCCACCTGAACAATCATGCCGGCCAGATCAGCTTTCCCGGCGGCAGCGCCGAAGAGCTGGATTCCTCGTCGATCGAGACCGCCCTGCGCGAAACCGAGGAAGAAATCGGCCTGGCGCGCCGCCACGTCGAGATCATCGGCGTGCTGCCCGATCATCTGACCGCCTCCGCCTACCTGGTGACGCCGGTGGTCGGGCTGGTCACGCCGCCGTTCGAGCTCATCGCCGAATCGAACGAGGTCGCCGAGATCTTCGAAGTCCCGCTGGCCTTCCTGATGAACGGCATGAACCACCAGCGCATGTCCTTCGAGCTGCCGGAAGGGGCAGGGCGGCGCAGCTTCTACGCCATGCCCTACGAGCGTTTCTTCATCTGGGGCGCGACGGCGGGCATGCTGCGCAACCTCTTCCATCTGCTGCGCGCCTGAAAATTCCACGGTCCTGTATTTGATTGATTCGGCCTACTGCGCTATCGTAGCGGGCAATGAAGTAAAGCAACAATAAGTTGGCATCAATAAGGGACCGTAATGACTTTCTTTTCCATCCTGTGCGCGCTGCTCATCGAGCAGCTGAAACCCCTGCGCGCGGATAACCAGATCTACGCCGAGATCAAGCGCTACGCCATGCGCATCGAAGCCTGGTTCAACGCCGGCCAGGTGAGCCATGGCCGTCTCGGCTGGTTCCTGATGATGGGCAGCCTGATGATCCCGACGGCCGCCATCTACTGGGTGCTGATGTACTACGGCTGGGTGTTCGCGGCCTTTGCCTGGAACATCCTGATCGTCTACCTGACCTTGGGCTTCCGCCACTACAGCCATTACTTCACCTCGATCCAGTTCGCCCTGAACGCCGGCGACGAAGCCACCGCGCGCACCTTGCTGGCCGAGTGGACCAAGGTCGACACGGTCGGCATGGATGGCACCGAGATCGCCCGCCTGGCCGTCGAGAAATCCCTCATCACCACGCACCGCAACGTGTTCGGCGTGTTCTTCTGGTTCCTGATGCCGCTGGGGCCGGCCTGCGCCGTGATGTACCGCGTATCCGAATACCTGGCGCGCGCCTGGAACGAGCCCGATCACATGCGCAACGAAGCCTTCGGCCAGTTCGCCGCACGCGCCTTCTACTGGATCGACTGGATCCCGGTGCGCCTGACGGCCATCGCCTTCGCGGTGGTCGGCAATTTCGAGGACGCGATCTACGCCTGGCGCAACTTTGCCGGCCGCTGGGCCGACGAGGCAAAGGGCATCATCCTGGCAGCCGGCGGCGGCGCCATGGGCGTGCGTCTCGGTTCGCCGATCGAAACCGCGCCGCGCATCGTGACGATGGATGCCGCCACCGTCGACCTTTCCGACAGCGAAGCGGATGTGTTGCCGGGCGAGGAGCCGAACGTGCGCGCACTCCAGAGCACCGTCGGCCTGGTCTGGCGCGCGCTGTTATTATGGATGCTGCTCCTGCTCCTGCTTTCCGGCGCGGTATTGCTTGGTTGAACTTTCCCCCGGAGACGGACGAGCCCCGAGAGCGCCCGACAATCGTTCAGGGCAAGGCGCACGGTCGAAGACAGTACGCTAGTACGGCGAGACCGTGCAACGCCGCCATGGACGATTGTCGTGCGCTCTGTAAAGCTTCGTCCCAGGTCTTCTATAAGATATAATACCGGGGTTGTTCTCATCCACGCTCCATGTTTCAGTAAGCAGCACTATGGCCGAGTTACCGCAAACCGCGAAAGAACGCGCCGACGAGTTCATCATTCTCGGCGTGACAAGCAAGGGCAGGCAATTCCGTCCGAGTGACTGGGCCGAGCGTCTGTGCGGGGTCATGTCGTGCTTCCGGCCGCCCGGCAGCGGTGGCCGCAATGCCCACATCCAGTTTTCGCCCTACGTGCACCCGACCGTGGTGAACGGCGTCAAGGCAGTCGTGGTCAACAATGCGCTCAAGAGCGTCGAACCGCTGGCTTACCACTTCGTGGTGAATTTCGCCAAGGACAACGACCTGCAGGTCGTCGATGCCTGCTACGTGCCGCCGCCCGGCGAGCAGAAGCCTACCGTCTGATTTCCCCATAGCGGCTTTGATTCACCTCAAAGCCGTTTTGCTTTCCAGCGTTAGCGTGATTGCCTGACGATGGGGAGGCGACCATGGAAGTCGGCAAGCTCAGCACCACAGACACCATCTGCTGCTCGCGCGACGAAAGCGTGCAGGGCGCAGCCCTCCTCATGCGCAAGCACCATGTCGGCGACCTCGTCGTGGTCGAGGAGCCGGACGGCGAGCGCATTCCCGTCGGCATCGTCACCGACCGCGACATCGTCGTGTCCGTCATTGCCCTGGGCCTCGATCCGCTCGGCCTGCAAGTGGGCGACATCATGACCGACGACCTGCTCACGGCAGGCGAGCACGACGACGTCTACGCTACCATCGAGCGCATGCGCCTGCGCGGCATCCGGCGCGTTCCGGTCGTGTCCGACAGCGGGGCGCTGGCCGGCATCGTCAGCGCCGACGACCTGCTGACCTTCCTGGCCGAAGAGATGGAAGAACTGTCGCGCATCAGTCCCTACCAGCAGCAGCGCGAAAAGCGGGCCCGGCAGTAGTGTGCGGCACCGCCGCCTCGGCTCCTGAAAATTGCAACTAACCGACAATGGAGGCTGGACCAGGGAAAACCCGGTAAGCCAGGCCTAAGCCCGGCTCTGTTACCATGCTGTGCGGCCACGCATTGTCTGCGTGGCAACCAATCACATCGAGGTGACATGAGCACGAGCTTCCTGCAGCGCGGCGCAGCCGCAACCATGATCGTCACCGGCCTGGCCATGACCAGCGCCGGCCCGGCCTGGGCCCAGCGGGCGCCGAGCTCGCTCCCGGCAGGGGTAGTGCAGGGGCCGTCGGCCGAGGGCATCACCGAATACCGCCTGCCGAACGGCCTCAAGGTGCTGCTGTTCCCGGATTCCTCGCGCCCGACGGTGACCGTCAACGTCACTTACCTGGTCGGCTCGCGCCACGAGAACTACGGCGAGACCGGCATGGCCCACCTGCTCGAACACCTGATGTTCAAGGGCGCGCCGAAGCACCGCGACATCCCGGCCCAGTTTTCAAGCCGCGGCATGCAGTTCAACGGCACCACCTCGCTGGACCGTACGAACTATTACGAGGTGTTCCAGGCATCGCCGGAAAACCTGCAGTGGGCGCTGGAGATGGAAGCCGACCGCATGACCCATTCCTTCATTGCCAAGAAGGACCTCGATTCCGAGATGACGGTCGTACGCAACGAATACGAGAGCGGCGAGAATTCGCCGGGCTCGGTGCTGATGAAGCGCATGCAGAGCGTCGCCTACGACTGGCACGCCTACGGCCGCTCGACCATCGGCAACAAGAGCGACATCGAAAACGTCCGCATCAAGAACCTGCAGGATTTCTATCACACCTATTACCAGCCGGATAACGCCGTGCTGCTGGTGGCCGGCAAGTTCGATCCGAACCAGACCCTGCGCTCGATCAGCAAGCTGTTCGGCGCGATCCCGAAGCCCAAGCGCACGCTGCCCGAGTTCTGGACCGTCGAGCCGACCCAGGACGGCGAGCGCAGCTTCACGGTGCGGCGCCAAGGCGACGTCCAGATCGTCGCGGTGGCCTACAAAGTGCCGTCCGGCCTGCACGACGACAGCGATATCCTGAGCTTCTCCTCGAGCATCCTCGGCGACGTGCCGACCGGCCGCCTGCACAAGCTGCTGGTCGACAGCGGCAAGGCCAGCCAGGTGTTCTCCTTCGCCCAGACCGGCTATGCGCCCGGCCTGCAATTCTTCGGCGCCGTGGTCAAGAAGGGCGAGCCGCTGGAGCCGGTGCGCGCCGCGCTGACGGAGGCGGTGGAGAGCTTCGCCCAGCATCCGCCAAGCGCAGACGAAATGGAGCGCACCAAGCGCAGCTACCTGAACAGCATCGAGCGCAGCCTGAACGATCCGCAGCAGGTGGGCGTGGCCTTGTCGGAGACCATCGCGCTGGGCGACTGGCGCCTGTTCTTCGTCGGCCGCGACAAGGTCGAGAAGATCACGGCGGAGCAGGTGGCGCAAGCGTCCAGCCGCTACTTCAAGCGCGACAACCGCGTCACCGGCAGCTTCCTGCCCGACGACGATCCGCAGCGCGCCGTGGTGCCGCCGGCGCCCAGCGTGGAGAGTCTGCTAAAGGACTTCAAGCCGCAAGCCTCGAACCTGAGCGCGGAGGATTTCGAGCCCAGCCAGGCCAACATCATGAAGCGCACCACCCTGACCACGGCGGGCGGCGTCAAGCTGGCCCTGCTGCCGAAGAAGAACCGCGGCCAGACCGTCACGGTGGACCTGCGCCAGCACTTCGGTGACGAGCAGAACCTGTTCGGCAAGGGCGCGGTGCCGGGCCTGACCGCCGCGATGCTGATGCGCGGCACCACGCAATACGACCGCGTGCAGCTGGCCGACGCCTTCGAGAAGCTGAAGGTGGCCGGCGGCCTGACCCACTTCCAGACCACGCGCGAGAACCTGGCCGCGGCGCTGAAGCTGGCCGCCCACGTGCTGAAGGAGCCAAGCTTCCCGGCGGCCGAATTCGAGCAGCTGCGCCAGCAGTCGCTGGTGGCCCTGGAAGCCAGCCGCGCCGAACCGCAGAACCTGGCCTCGCGCGCGCTAGCCGAGCACTTCGACATCTATCCGAAGGGCGACATTCGCCACGAAACCACGCTGGACGAAGACATCGCCGACATCAAGGGTGCGAGCCTGGACCAGGTCAAGGCCTTCCACCGCGACTTCTACGGCTCCAATCCGGCCGAGCTTGCCATCGTCGGCGACTTCGACCCCAAGGAGATCGTGCTCTTGGTCGACCAGCTGTTCGGCCAGTGGAAGGCGCCCATGCACGTCGCGCCGGTGCTGCGCAAGAACGGCGACATCAAGCCTATACACCAGACCTTGAACACGCCCGATAAGGAGAACGGGTTCTACACCGCGCGTATGAATCTCGACTTGAACGTCGACGATCCCGACTATCCGGCGCTGATGCTGGCGGATTACATCTTCGGCGGTGGCGGCGGCTTGAAGTCGCGCCTGCTGGACCGCATCCGCCAGAAAGAGGGCCTGTCCTATGGCGGCGGCACCCAGCTGTCGGCGGGCGAATGGGACCGCGCCGGCATGTTCGGGATCAGCGCCATCGCCGCGCCGCAGAACCTGGCCAAGGTCGACGTCGCGGTGCGCGAGGAGCTGGCGCGTGCGCTCAAGGATGGTTTTACTGCTGCGGAACTCGCCGCTGCCAAATCCGGTCTCATGCAACAGAGGGTACAGAACCGCGCCGACGACGGCACGCTGGCGGCCGGCTGGACCTCCTACCTGTACCGCGACAAGACCTACGAATGGTCGGCCGATTTCGAGAAGCGCATGATGGCGGTCACGCTGCCGCAGCTGAACGCGGCCTTCCGCAAGGCCGTCGACCCGGCCAAGCTGTCGGTCGTGATGGCGGGCGACCAGGCCAAGGCCAAGCCGGCCCGCTGAAAAACGCATGAATGCAACACTCAGCCGTTCAGTATTTCAAGAAAACGGCTGAGAAACTTGGTCAATGCCCGGTGCTGGCGCTATGATGTTGCTTGCTGGAAGTGTTTCTAGCAGGCAGCAAACATTGCGTCGAGTTATTGCAAAGGAAGCATCATGAAGGGCATGACCAAACAACCGCCGAGCGGGATTTCATATGCCGGCAAGGTTGTGCTGGTGACGGGCGCCGCGAGCGGCATCGGGCGCGCGATGGCGCTGGCATTCGGACGCGCGGGCGCCTGCGTCGTCGTGGCCGACAATTCCGTCGACGGCGGCCACATGACGGCTGCGCTGATCGTCGAAGCGGGCGGCAAGGCGCTGTTCGTTAAAACAAATGTAACTGTCGTCGCCGAGGTCGAAGCCCTGGTGGACAAGGCGGTCTCGCATTACGGCCGCATCGACGTCGCCGTCAACGGCGCCGGCACCGAGGAAGAATCGCTGCCGCTGGCCGAGGGCGAGGACGATCAGTTCGACCGCATCATGAACGTCAACGTCAAGGGCGTCTGGCTGTGCATGAAGAGCCAGCTGCGCCAGATGCTCAAGCAGGAAGGCGGCGGCACGATCTGCAACGTGGCCGATGCCGGTGGCCTGGTGGCGGCGCCGAACCGCGCCATTTACGCGGCTTCCAAGCATGCCGTGGTCGGCCTGACCAAGACCGCGGCGGTGGAATACGCGAAATCGGGCATCCGCGTGAACAGCCTGTGCCCGGGCGCCGTGAAGACCCCGATGTTGGCCCGCATGCTGGAACGCGAGCCGGGCCGCGACAAGAAGCTGAAGGCTGCGCATCCGATGGGGCGCATCGCCGAGCCGGCGGAAGTGGCGAGCGCGGCGCTGTGGCTGTGCTCTGAGCAGGCGTCTTTCGTTACCGGGCACCAGCTGGCGATCGATGGCGGTCTCACGGCGATGTAATCGTTGGCCGTAGGGTGGGCACCCGGTGCCCACGCAGATTACGTGGCGCTCAACTCCGCGACGAAATCATACATGTCGCCGCGGAAGTAAGACCGGCAAAACTCCACCGCCTGCCCATCCGGCAGGAAGCCCAGCCGCTCCACGCACAGCCCGGCATCGCCTTCCTTCGACTGCAGCAGCCTGGCCTGCTCGGCATTGAGCAGCAGCGCCGACAGCCGCTGCAGTGCGCGCACCGGGCGCTTGCCGGCCGCTTCCAGGGCTTCGTACATCGAGGTGTCGACGGCATCCAGCGAGGGCAGGGCGGAGGCGACGATGGTCGCGTATTCCAGGCACATCGGCATGTCGTCGGCGTAGCGGATGCGGTTGAAGCGGTACACCGCGGCGCCCGGCGACAGGTTCAGGCGCATCGCTTCTTCCGGCGTCACCAATCCCTCCGAACGCTTGAGCCAGACGCTGCGCGGCGTGCGTCCGCGCGAGCGCATGTCCTCCGAGAAGGAGGTCAGCTTGGCGAAGTTCTTTTCGATGCGCGTGTTGATGAAGTTGCCCGAGCCCGGGCGGCGCACCAGCAGGCCTTCTTCCACCAGTCCGTCGATCGCCTTTCTCACCGTGATCCGCGAGATGTCCAGCTCGGACGCCAGCTGGCGCTCGGCCGGCAGGGCTTCGGCCGGGCCGTAGACGCCGCGGTCGATCGCTTCGCGCAGGGCGCGCTGCAGCTGCTGGTACAGCGGCAGGTTGCTGGTGGCGGAGAGGTGGTGCATCAACTGCGACAGAGAGGACATGCGGCGGAGTAATCTATGTGAATCCGTTGATAATACCAAAAACGGACCGCCTCAGACCCCGCTATTTGGGCCGCGGATTCCCCAGTCCCCGGTTGGCTTGCACCAGCTTGCCCGAGCGGATGTCGCGCACGGCGGCGCCCACCGAGCGCGCGACGTTGCGCACCTCTTCCTGGAACGCCGTGTCCTTGTCCAGGGTCTCGTGGCTGTCGGCATAGGGTTCGTAATAGCCGACGTAACGGTCGAGCTGGGAGGTCGGGCTGGCCGAGATCAATCCCATCCAGTCCAGCCAGTCGGACAGGGACCGGCGGTGCCCCTCGATGCCGGCGACGTCGCCGTGCACCACCAGGCCATAGGCGCGGCCGGCCAGGTGCTTCGGATAATCCCAGTCCTTTTCGAGCGCCTTGGCTTCCTCGGCTTCCTTGCCGTGGGTCGAGCTGGGGTCGGGGTTGCCGCCGTCGGCGCAGACCAGGCGGTCGATCATCAGCTTCAGCACGGACGGCGACTGGTACCAGTAGACCGGCGTGAGGATGATGACGCCGTGCGCCGCCACCCACTTCTCGTAAATCTCGTTCATCCAGTCGTTGTTCTGGTGCAGCGAGTGATTCGGGTAGCAGCTGCACGGCCAGTGACACAGCGGCATGGCGGTCGAGACGCAGGCTTTGCAGGGGTGGATGTGGCGGTCGAAGTCGGAAATGATGCGTGACAGGTCGAGCACGTCGGTGTCGAAGCCTTCGGCCAGCAGGATCTCCTCGCACATCTTGGTCAGGCGCCAGGTCTTGGAAATCTCGCTGGGGCAGCTGCCGTCGTTGCGTGCGGCGCCATTGATCAGCAGGATGCGGCTGAGCGTGTTGCGGTCCTTCTGCTTCGCCTCGGCGGCCAGCAGGCGGTCGTGCGCTTCCTTCCACTCGGCCGAGAGATCGTAGTCGGGGTCGGCAAAGCCCGGCCCCGCCTTGACCGTCACCGGCGCCTTGTGTGAGCCGACATAGGCTTGCCAGGCGATTTCCTCGACGGCCGCCAATTCGTGGCCGACGTTTTCGTAGAGCGGATCGAAGAAGTTGCGCGAGAAGCGCAGGCGGAATTCGTCGCGGTTGAGCTTGGCGGGCGCCTGGCCCTTGCGTACGGTGGTCATGACCGGCCTTAGTGATGATGTTCCGTTCCGATTATGGAGCGGCAGCATCGTGGGGCCGGTACGCCAGCTAACACAGGAATGAAAAAGGCGGTGCGGCCGCAGGGACCGCACCGCCTTTCAGCGATTCACGCCGGCGAAGCGCTTACTTCGCGTTGCTGCCGCCCGGGTTCGGGTGGTTTGCCAGAACGATGCCGTATTTGGCGATGTCGGACAGGCCGCCGCCCGCTTTCACGGACTGGAAGGCGGCAATCGCCTTGTCCTTCTGGCCGGCGCGCAGGTAGGCCATGCCCAGGCGTACCTTGGCTTCGTCAGGCACCTTCAGGCCGCCCTTGGCGATACCCTGCTCGATGAAGGGGATGCCCTTGTCGAACTGGTCCATCGTCACGTAAGCCCAGCCCAGGTTGACCAGGCCGGCGCCGGTCTTGGCCTTGGCGGCGCCAGCTTCGCCCGAGGCGATGTTCTTGGCGTCGTTGGCGGCTTCCTTGGTGGCGCGGTCGCGCAGCTGGCGGTGCTGGGCGGCCGCGCCGCCGGTGCCCAGAACGCCCGCGGCAAAGCCGGCGTCCATGACCTTCTTGGCTTCGGTCGGGAAGCCGTCCTTCAGGGCCAGTTCGGCCAGCTCGGTGTACATCTCCGGGGTCAGCACTTTGACGGCGGCGAATTCGAGACGCAGGACGTCGGGGTAGTTCGTTTCCTGGAAGCCCGGCTTGCGCACGACGCCGCGGTAGATCGCGTCCATCCAGACATCGTCGTTCGGATAGTAGGTCATCATCTGCTCGATGCCGAACAGATAGGCGGCATCGTCCTTGACCTTGTTGGCGGCCGAGGCGTACAGGCGCAGGTCTTCCGACGACGGGGTCTTGCCGGCCTTTTCAGCGGCTTCCAGTTGCGGACGCAGCAGCTTCATTGCGTTCGGGAAGTCGTTGCTCAGGTAATAGGCGCGGACCAGCGGTGCGTTCGCCGCGTCCGAGCTCGGGTTTTCAGCCTGGAAGCGCTTGAACCACTCGATTGCTTTCGGATAGTTCTTGGCGTTGTAGTACATGCCGGCCAGGGCCTGGGTGAACTGCGGCTTGTCGGTTGCCGGCAGCTTGCCCGAGGCCAGGATGGCTTCCAGCGCGGCGATCGAGGCCTGGTCGTTGTTGGTGGCGGATGCGTGCGACAGCTTGATACGGTTCAGCACATATTCTTCATATGGCGTCTTGTTCGGGAAAGCTTCGGCCTGGGTGATGCGGTTCTGGACTTCGGTGTAATTCTTCGCGTCCATCAGCGGCTTGATTTGTGCCGAGTCGAGCAGCTTGAACAAATCGGGGCGAACCGTGTCCGGCTTCGGTTGAGCCGCGGCATCGGCCGGGGCAGCCTTGTCTTGCGCGGAGGCGCTGTGCATGAGAGCCGGTGCAGCGTTCAGGCCGATAGCGGCCAGCATCAGGGCAAGGCGGGCAAAGCGGAATTGGGACATGAATAATCCTTCTCTTTGATTAACTCAGACAAAGCGTGCATTCTCCCACAAACTGCAGTGTGGGGCCGGACAATTGTGCCGCAGCCGGGGCTGCGGCAAACGCGTCGTTACAATGCGTTACCGCAGTGCGTAGCGGAAATTAAAAGCCGGGAACGGGGCACTTGCCCTCGGCTTCGATCTGTCCGCTCAGCCAGGCATTCACCGCTTCCAATGCCGGCGGCGCAAAGCCATAGGTCATCAGTGCCGGGGCGCCGAAGTCCAGCGCCTGGTAGGGATTCCACAGGGCGATGTGGAGGTCGGGCTTCCAGGTGTCGCGGGCGTGCGGGCCGTAGCGGCGGCGCGAAGTCGAGGCCAGCATGGTGAAGCGGCCGTCCTGCGGCAGCGCGTTCCAGTCGAAGGCTTCGGGGTCGGCAAAGGTCACCAGTTCAATGTCGTAGAGTTTGCCCAGTGAGGCCGCGATGTTCGCCGCCGGCACGCCGGCTTCCGAGACGCCGTCGCTGACCACGTCCTGGCGCGCCACCAGCCTTACCTTGCTGCCGGGCGCGGGACGCTGCGGATTACCGCGCGCGGTGAGAGCGCGGCGCCAAGCGCGCGCCATCAGGGCGCGGTCCTCGGCTTCGGCTTCGGGGGAATAAGGCACGCTGCCGGCCGGATGCGCCTGCGCCAGCTTGTCGAGGCGGTCCAGGCGCCGCTGCACCGATGCCAGCGGCAGGGTGCCGTCTTCGATCGCCGCGGCAATCGCGCCCAGCGTCGCTTCCTGGGTCTCGCGGCTGCCGATCGCCATCACCATGTCGGCGCCGGCGACCAGCGCGTTGACGGCCGCCTCGCCGGCGCCGTAGCGCTTCGCGATGGCGTGCATGTCCATGCCGTCGGTGATGATCACGCCCTGGTAGCCCATCTTATCGCGCAGCAGGTCGGTCAGGATGGCGCGCGACATCGTCGCCGGGTTGTGCGGATCGAGGGCAGGGTAGACGATGTGGGCGGTCATCACGGCAGGCGCGTGCGGGGCGGCGGCGCGGAAGGGCGCGAACTCGAAGCGCTCCAGCTCCGCCAGGTCCTTGTCCACTTGCGGCAGGTCGCGGTGCGAGTCGACGTGGGTGTCGCCGTGGCCGGGGAAGTGCTTGACGCAGCAGGCCACGCCTTCGGCATCGCTGCCGTCCATCCAGGCCATCGCCAGCTCGGCGGCGCGCTGCGGATCGGCGCCGAAGGAGCGCTCGGCGATCACGGGATTGCGCGGGTTGTTGTTCAGGTCCAGCACCGGCGCGAAGTTCCAGTTGAAGCCCATGGACTTCACGGCGCGCGCCACGGCGCCGCCGACTTGCTTCGCCAGCTGCGTGTCGTCGGCGGCGCCCAGCGCCATCGCCGACGGCGGCGGCGGCACCCACAGCGAGCGCACCACGGCGCCGCCTTCCTGGTCGAGCGCGATCAGGGCGTTCTCGCCCATGGCTTCGCGCAGGCCCGTGTTGAAGCGGGTCAGCTGGACTGCGTCCGTCATGTTCTGGCGGAACAGGCAGGCGCCGCGGATCTCGTTCGCGCGGATGAAGGCGGCGGTGTCCGCATCCAGCTCGGTGCCGAACAGCCGGATCATGATCAGCTGGCCGGCGAGTTTCCTGTAATCGTTCATGTCTTAATTCGTCTTGGTGACTTTGCTCAGGTGGCGCGGCTGGTCAGGGTTCATGCCGCGCGCCTTCGAGAGGTGCGCCGCCATCACGTAGAAGGCCTGGATCGCGACGATCGGATCGAGGTCCGGCGTGGACGCCACCGGCAGGTCGAGATCGCGGCCCGGCACATCCTGCGGCGCCGCCAGCAGCACGCGCGCGCCGCGGCCGCGCATCTCTTCGGCCAGCGCCACCAGGCCGGCCTGGGCCGGGCCGCGGGTTGCGAAGATCAGCAGCGGATAGCCTTCCTCGATCAGGGCCATCGGGCCGTGCTTGATCTCGGCGCCGGAGAATGCTTCCGCCTGCAGGGCCGAGGTCTCCTTGAATTTCAGCGCCGATTCCAGCGCCACCGGGAAGCTGATGCCGCGCCCAACCACCATGATGTTGCGGCTTGGGGCCAGGACTTCGACTGCCTTCGACCAATCGGTTTCCGTGGCGCGCTGCAGCGCGTCGGGCAGGGCGCGCAGGCCGTCTTTCAGTTCGTTGTCGCCCTGCCATTCGGCCACCAGGCGTGCGCCTGCGGTCAGGCTGGTGATGAAGCTCTTGGTGGCGGCCACCGACTTCTCTTTACCCGCGTGCAGCGGCATCGCCCATTCCGCGGCTTGCGCCAGTGGGGAGTCGATGTCGTTGACCAGCGCGACGGTGGTGGCGCCGCCGTCGCGGAAGTAGCGGATCGGCTCGACCACGTCCGGGCTCTGGCCGGACTGCGAGATCGACACCGCCAGCGTGCCCTGGGTCTGCAGCGGCGATTTGTACAAGGTCACCAGCGACATCGGCAGCGATGTCACCAGGCGGCCCAGGCGCGCCATGGTCAGATAGGCGAAGTAGCTGGAGGCGTGGTCCGAGCTGCCGCGCGCCACCGTCACCACGTTGTTGAAGCTGGCCGCACGCAGTTGGCGGCCGAGGTCCGCGTAGCGCTCGACGTCGTTCGACAGTTGCAGGGCGACGCAATGGGCGGCGGACCTGGCTTCTTCCAGCATCAGCGAGGTGGGTTCAGAGCTCACACAATTCTCCTTCGATATAGACGGCTTTAATGCATAGGTTGCGGTCGAGGACGACCAGGTCGGCAAAGCAGCCTGGCGCCAGGCGCCCGCGGCGGCTTTCGCCCAGATAATCGGCGGCATTCGTGGACACGCGGCGCGAGGCGTCTTCGATGCTCAGGCCGATCGAGACGAGGTTGCGCAGCGCCTGGTCCATGGTCAGCGTGCTGCCGGCAAGGGTGCCGTCGGCCAGGCGCACGCCGCCCATGCACTTATGTACTACCTGACGCCCCAGCATGTACTCGCCGTCCGGCATGCCGGCGGCGGCGGTCGAATCGGTCACGCAGTAGAGCTTCGGGATGCTGCGCAGCGCGGCCCGGATCGCACCCGGATGCACGTGCAGCAGGTCGGGGATGATCTCGGCGTACTGTGCATGCGCCAGCGCGGCGCCGGCCATGCCGGGCTCGCGGTGGTGCAGGCCGGGCATGGCATTGAACAGGTGGGTGAAGCTGGTGGCGCCGTGTTCGAGGGCCTTGACGCCGTCTTCGTAGGAGCCGGTGGTATGGCCGATCTGCACGCGGATGCCGGCATCGGCCATCTGCCGCAGCAGGCCCAGGTGGCCGTCGATCTCGGGCGCCACGGTAATCGACCGCATCGGCGCCTGGGCATTGAAGCGCTTCACCTCATCCATCGAGGCTTCGCGCGGGAAGGGCGGCTGGGCGCCCAGCTTGCCTGGGTTGATGTAGGGGCCCTCAAGGTGCACGCCAAGGATGCGGGCTTCGTTCCTGCCGCGTTCCTTGCAGGCGCCGCCGATGGCGTCCAGCGCGCGCTCGATGTCTTCGACAGGCGCGGTCATGGTGGTGGCCAGCAGGCTAGTGGTGCCGTGCCTGGCGTGCAGGCGCGCGATCACGTGCGGGGCGTCGCCGCCTTCCATCATGTCGCGGCCGGCGCCGCCGTGCACGTGCAGGTCGATGAAGCCGGGCAGGATGTAGTCGTCGCCGTTGTCCGCGGGCTCGCAGGCCTGGCCGTCGATCGCGGCGATGGTGTTCGGTTCGCCGCCGGCCAGGCGGACTTCGCCGCGGATCCAGCCGTTGGGAGTGAGGATATTGCCTTTCATTGGCGGTCCTTGATGTGGAGGTCGATCATGCGCAGTGCGCCGGCCGCGGAATCGCCCTGCGGCGGCGTGGTGCGCGCCAGCAGGCCGGAGGGCAGGAAGTCGCGCAGGGCGGCGCCCAGGCCGCCGCACAGGGCCAGCGGCAGCTTGCCGTCCGGGTCGAGGGCATTGGCGATGCAGGCGACTTCGCTGCCGGCGTCGAGCAGGATGGCGCGCGCCACCGGATCGTCGGCGTGGCGCAGCACCAGCGGGGCCAGACTGGCGTAGGCGGTCTGGGTGGCCTTGCCGAGCCAGACCTGGATTGCATCGCGCTTATTGCTGCCGATCGCGCCGCATGCCTCGATGATGCTGTCGGCGAAAGCGCTGCGCTCGCGGCGGCCGTCCAGCACCTGCTCGATGTGGCCGATGGCGCGCAGGCCGATCCAGCCGCCGCTGGCTTCATCGCCGGCCGGGAAGCCCCAGCCGCCGACTTCATGGCGGCTGCCGTCTTCGCGCAGCACTTCGCCGACGCTGCCGGTGCCGATGGCAACGATGGCGCCGGCCGCGCCGCCGTGCGCGCCCATCAGGGTGGTGAAAGCGTCGGTCTCGAGGCGGATCGCTGCGTAGCCGGGATTGGCGGCCACGAATTCGGCTGCCCACTGCTTGTTGTGCACGCCCGCCAGGCCGAGGCCGATGGCGATGCGTGCGGGCGATGGCTGTTCGGTGCCGGCTGCCGCGAAGGCCGCGGCGACGGCATGCTGGACGGCGTCCCAGGCGCGGGCGATGCCCAGGCCGAGGCCGGAGGGGCCGCTCGTGCCCTGGGCGAGTTCAGTGCCGTCGCGGTGCGCCAGGCGCACGCGTGTGCCGGTGCCGCCGCCGTCGACGCCGATGAGAAAGTCGATCATGGTTGTCCGTTGTGCCGGGAAAGTCAGGGCACTATAGGAGGGGCTGATAAGCTTGTCAACAGGTATTTAATTGGTATTGCAAAATGGCTCGTGGAAACAGACCGGTTGAAAGCTAATTTGAGAATAAGTGACTGTTCTATAAGGAGCTTTCTGGTATGGTAACTGGTATTGTTTTTCCGGGTGCTTGAGAGCCGGAATGCCGATCCGCCGGAGGCCATCCTCGTATGACGATGGCCCCGGCAGCAACACGCGCGAGGTGGGAACCCCCTTCGCGACAGGCGGTAAAGGCGTTCAGGGGCGCGTCGCTGGCCGCTCAGCTGCCGAGCTGAAGCTTGACAGCTTCGGCGTCGTGGATCGCCGCCATATGGGCAAACCGTCCATCGCGTACCTCGTACACCGCATACTCGACGACCTCAAAGGACGCACCGCTGGGTTCGACACCGACAAATTTTCCCGTCGGGGTCCCGGTGTTGATCAACTGTGCCCCGATGCGCTTGCCATCGATGATGAGCTTGGTCAGTTCCCAATGCAGGTCCGGTACCGCGCCTGCCTCCTCGCGTTGCACGGCCAGAATATCTTCCCGTGTTGCCGGCTTGCCGTTCAAGGTTACCGTGTCATGGATGAACTCGCCCATGACGTCGAAATCCCTGGCGTTGAGCGCCGCGATGTAGCGGTCGTAAAATGCGCGCAAATCCGTTGTAGACATATTTACCTCTCAATCGAAACTGGATAGAAGACGCGGCGCCAGTGCAGCCAGGCTGATCCAGCCCGGTCACTTCCGGCAACCCGACGAAGAACCGGGACAGCCGGCGCTCATGCCGCCCTTGGCGCCGGCTTCGAAAGTGCCGCCTCGAGCAGGCGCTCACTCAGATCCCATAGCTGCCTGGCCTTCCCGGCGTCGAGGGCATAAGAACGTGCGCCGTCGGCAAACGGGACCGGGCTGTCATTGACCGGCGCAACCGCACAGTCTTCCAGATAGCGTCCCCCGATGGCATCCTTGTCGGCCACCACTGCAGCCCAGACCGAGGTTGCCGCGGCTTGCGCTTTCTCTTTGAGCTCGCCTGGCGGCAAACCTGCATCGGCGCGCGCTTTGCCGACGGTTTCGAAGAGCGCTTGCAGTTGTTCTTGCGGGAAGTTGCGCACGAGGTCAGTCAAGCTGTTGCCTGGCATGACGGATGCTGCGCGGACGCCGCGATGGCGGAAGCGGCGATCGAACTCGACCGCGAAAAGAGCGTTGGCGGTCTTCGAGCGTCCGTAGGCGACGAAGGGTTCGTAGGGCTGCTTGTCGAAGTTGGGGTCGTCCAGGTCGACGTCCGCGACCCGGTGCGCCTGAGAAGACAGCACGACCAGGCGGCTGTTCTCCACGAGCAGCGGCTCGATCCAGGTCACCAGGGCGAAATGACCCATGTGATTGGTACCGAACTGCGTTTCGAAGCCATCCACGGTAAGACCGAATGGCGTTCCCATGATGCCGGCATTGGCGATAACGGCGTCGAAGGGGCGACCGTCGGATAGCAGGGTGTTCGCGGCTGCCCGCACGCTCTGCAGAGAGGCCAAGTCGAGTTCGACCAAGGCCAGGCTGCCGCCGGCGCGTTGGGCCAGCTCCAGCAGCGGTGCCATGGCGGCCCGGGCCTGAACTTTGTTCCGGACCGCGGCCACCACGTGGGCCCCGTGGCCCAGCAGCGCCGCTGCGGTTTCGAACCCGATGCCGGACGCGGCGCCGGTGACCAGGTAGTTCTTGCCCTTGAGATCAATGCCGGCGAGGACCTCGTCGGCGGTCGATTTTGCTCCGAATTGCTTGTTCATGTTCGTTCTCCTTGTTCAGCTTGCGATAGGGATTCAAATGCCAAGACCGCCGGCCATGTTGATGGTCTCGCCGGTGATATAGCCGGCATGCGGTCCGGCCAGAAAGCACACCATCTCGGAAACTTCTTCCAGGGTGGCGAAGCGGCGGATCGGATGCATGTCCAGGAAGCTTTCCATGTCAGGCAGTTCGCCTGCGACTTCCTTGTTCATGTCGGTGGGCATCGCGCCCGGCTGCAACACGTTGACGGTGATGTTGCGCGGCCCCAGGTCACGTGCAATGCCCCTGGCGTAACCGGCCAGAGCGGTCTTGGTGCCGGCGTAGTCGGCAACCCCTTGGAAAGGCACGTAAGCGCCGAGCAGGGAGCCGATGAAGATGATGCGCCCGCCGTCGCTCATGCGCGCGGCCGCGGCACGGGTGTTGGCGATCGAACCCATGACGTTGACTTGCCACTGGCGGTCGTATTTCTCTTCGTCCAGTGCCGGATCGTCGACCCGTTGTCCCTGGATGGCAATGCCGGCATTGTTCACCAAGATGTCGAGCCTGCCGAATTCCGCGAACACGGCGTCGATCAAGGGACGGCCGGACCCTGGCTGGGCCTGATCGCTCTTGATGGCGATGGCCCGCACGCCCTTGGCCTTGATTCTTTCGACAACCTCGGCCGCCTTGTCGGGGGAAGCGGCGTAGCTGATCGCCACGTCGGCGCCGTGCGCGGCGAACGCTTCAGCGGTGGCGGCGCCAAGACCGCGCGAACCGCCGGTGATGAGAACGACCTTGCCAGATAATGATTTCGACACAAGAAACTCCTTTGGTAATGCACTGGATGCGTCGGGCCAGATCTTGGCTTATTTCATAACGACCAGTAGCGTAACGAACGTTATGATAAATGTTCGAGGGTGTCAAGTACCGAGTTCTGCGAATGCAATGACGCCCAAAGGCACAGTGGGTACGGCGGGACCAGGTTGGACACGTTCCCGTCAACTGGATTAATATCGATCATTATGAAAAATTTTCAGCGAGATCACTGATGGGACGTCACCGTGAATTCGACGTGGACCAGGCGCTCGATGCGGCCTTGTGCGTCTTCTGGCGCAAGGGGTACGAGGGCGCTTCATACACCGATTTGACGCAGGCGACGGGTGTCGAACGCCCTGCCTTATATTCCGCATTCGGTAATAAAGAGGCCTTGTTTCGCCTTGCGCTCGCGCGTTACTACGAGCGCTTTCTCGACTTCTTTCCCAAGGCACTGGAGCAGCCAACATCCCGGCAGGTCGTCGAATCGATGTTGCGGGGAGCAGCTGAACTGCATACGCGTTTCGAGGATCGCCGCGGCTGCTTGGGTATTCATGGCGCCCTGGTCGGGTCGGATGATGTCGAACCCATCCAGCACGCCTTGGTCGAGGCGCGTGCGGACGGTGAAGCGTCGCTTCGCGCTCGCCTGGAACGCGCCAAGGAAGTGGGCGACTTGCCCGCGACAGCCGATTGCGCGAGGCTGGCGGGATTCGTGATGACCGTACTGCATGGTATGGCGGTGCAAGCCAAGGCGGGTTTCGACCGCGCCAGGCTCGATGGCATCGTGGACCAGGCGCTGATGGCTTGGCCGACCTGAGGGCGTGCTACGCACCGATCGGCCCTGTTGACAAGGACGTCATGACTCGTTAATCTGCATTTTTCATAACGATCGGTATGAATTCGCTTGCTTGTGTCGGAACCTGGCCAGCGCGATACCAAGCCAACATGACAACTGAAACTATCGGCATTATTGGAGCGGGCGAAGTCGGAAGCCATCTCGCACGCGCAGCCATTGCGAACGGCTACCGGGTGGTCATTGCCAACTCGCGCGGGCCTGAAACCCTCAAGGAACTCGTCGACGAGCTCGGACCGGCGGCGCGCGCCGCTACTGCCGAAGAAGCAGCGAGGGCAGGCGATGTGGTGGTTATCGCGGTTCCCCTTCAATTGGTGAACAACATGCCCTCAGATGCTCTGGCAGGCAAGATCGTGCTCGATACGAACAACTACATGGCATGGCGCGATGGCCACTATGCGGTCATTGATTCGGGTCAGAAGACCGAGCATGAACTGCGCCAGGAGCAACTGCCCGCGTCCAAAGTAGTCAAGGCATTTACACATATCCAGGCGCCACGCATCCTCACCTGGGGCAGGCCTGCCGGATCGCCTGAGCGGCTGGCCCTGGCGAGTTCCAGCAATTATCCGGAAGCGGTTGCGTGGGTAACGCGCCTGTACGACCAGTTCGGTTTCGACTGCGTCGATCACAGTCCCCTGAGCGAATCGTGGCGTAACCGTCCTGGCCAGCCGGCCTGGAAGCAGGAGCGCCAGACCCGCGATGAGCTCATTGCAAACCTGGCCCGGGCGCGCCCGATCGAGACAGCCTGAAGCGACCAATGTTTCAGCAGGGCGGGGCTGCTGTCGCCGAACAATGCTTCGCGGTGGGCAATATCAAGCTCGGCCATGTTTTTCCAGTTTTTCGACCGGATCATAGCGTATAGGCCGCGCTGCTACGGCGCGGCTTACAGCTCTGACTTGCATTGCCGCCCGAAGACCACGCTAGCTTTGTACACAAGAACCTGATTGCCCCGTACCATCATGGGACAAAGTGAAGGTAGAAGAGGCCTTGATTGACGTAGATGCGCTTCCGCGACATGCGGGCCTTGAGGATTAATCCCCTACCGGCTACGTCTGCTTCGGGTCTATTCCGTTGAAAAACTCCCCTTGATGCCAGCTCTGTCAACGCCTACCGTTATCTAGGTAAAGCGCGAAGACGGAGGCCGTGATGATGGGACATCAGGCAACGAAGCGGGAGCTGTTCGTCATGATCAGTCTAGACGAATACGTTCCCGAAGACCATCTGCTGAGAGCGGTAGATCGGTATCTCGACTTAAGCGAATTTCGGCTGTGCCTAGCCGACTCTTATAGTCATACTGGGCGACCGTCAATCGATCCAGAACTGCTGGCACGGATGCTGATCATTGGCTACTGTTACGGGATTCGATCGGAGCGTCGGTTATGCGAAGAAGTTGGCATGAACCTGGCGTACCGTTGGTTCTGCAGACTAGGACTAAGGGATAAGGTTCCGGATCACTCGAGCTTTTCGAAGAATCGACATGGGCGTTTTCGCGATCACGACGCTTTTCGCCAGCTGTTCGATTCCGTTCTTCG